>NZ_MTKN01000017.1 GCF_001975825.1 [Flexibacter] sp. ATCC 35208 | reverse complement strand
AGACTAAACAACTTCAATATGAGCGCAAGCATCGATTTTGACAAATATGAGGTAGTGATAGGCCTGGAAGTACACGCCCAACTGCAAACAGAGAGTAAACTATTCTGTGGTGACAGTGCTGCTTTCGGAGGCGCTCCCAATACGCATATCAGCCCAATTACCCTGGGGCACCCGGGTACCCTGCCTAAACTAAACAAAAGGGCCGTGGAATATGCCATTAGGCTGGGTCTGGCCTGTGAATGCCACATCGAAAAGGAAAACTACTTTGCCCGCAAGAACTATTTTTATCCTGACCTGCCGAAAGGCTACCAGGTATCTCAGCATACGGCGCCTATCTGTGTAGGTGGCCGCGTCGTGATCCCTACTGCCGATGGTGAAAGAGCTGTACAGCTGAACCGCATCCATATGGAGGAAGATGCCGGAAAATCTATGCATGACCAGGATCCGGACTTTACCATGGTCGATTTAAACCGTGCTGGTGTACCCCTGCTGGAAATTGTGACTGAACCGGACCTGCACAGCAGCGATGAGGTATATGCATTCCTTACGGTGCTCCGCCGCCTGGTACGGTGGGTAGATGTGTGCGATGGTAACATGGAGGAAGGTAGCATGCGCTGTGATGCCAACATCTCTATCCGTCTGAAAGGCGAGACCAAACTCGGCACTAAAGTAGAAGTAAAAAACCTGAACTCTATCCGCAATGTAAAACGCGCGGTAGAAGGTGAAATAAAACGCCAGATCACCCTCGTAGAGAGTGGAGGCACAATCGTACAGGAAACCCGCGGTTTCGACGCTGGCAGTGGTGGTTCTTACTCCCTGCGCTCCAAGGAAGAAGCGAATGACTATCGTTACTTCCCTGAGCCGGACCTCGCCCCCTTCTTTTTTACCGACGAATTCCTCGAAAGCATTCGGGCATCACTACCTGAGCTGCCTGAAGCACTGGTGCACAAGTATGTACAGCAATATGGACTCTCTGATTACGATGCCAAAGTAATTTGTGACGACAAAGCCACTGCTGACTACTTTGAACAGGTGGTAACGCAGATTCCAAAACACAAAGCAGTAGCTAACTGGCTGCTGGGACCAGTGAAATCCACCCTCAATGAAAAGGGCATTGACATGACGGTCTTTCCGCTGCCTGCAAAGGCGCTGGCTGCCCTTATTCAGCTGGTGGAAGATGGTAAAGTGAGCTTCTCTATCGCCTCCTCCCGCATATTCCCGGAACTGTTGCTGGAACCGGCCACTGCACCGCTGGAAATAGCTACCCGTCTCAACCTGTTGCAGGATAATAATGCAGATAATATTTCCCCCATCATTGATGAGGTATTAAATAAATACCCTGATAAGGTGGCAGAATTCCGCAAAGGGAAGAAAGGCCTGATGGCCCTGTTTGTGGGTGAAGTCATGAAAGCATCCAAAGGCAAAGCCGATCCAAAACTGACCAACCAGCTGCTGGCTGAAAAACTTAAATAACAACTGATCTATATGAAGAAATTAGCATTATGGGCGATAGCCTTCGGTTTTGTACTGGCGGGTTGTCACCAGCAAACCGAGAAAGGGAATTTCGTGATCAATGGCAAAATTGATAATGCGCCTTTAGGTACTGTTGTACTGGAAGAACTGTCTATGGATACCTTGAAAATAGTGGATTCTGTGACACTGACAGATGCCAGTGGCAAGTTTACCCTGAAAGGTATGCTGCCAGAACAGGGACTGTACCGTATTCGCTTTGGCGAAGATGAACAGCACTTCATTCTGCTGGCACTGGATGCAGGTACCATGACTGTGACTGGTGATCTGAATAACCTGGAACTGGTAAAATTTGAAAATGCTGAAGCTTCTTCTGAACTGCAACAGCTGCTCAATGATGTAAGCTCTAAAAGCCGTTCACTGACAGAAGAAAGTATGGCACTGGATAGCATGGCGAAGAGCGGTGCCGGTGATAGCGTGATACAGGCAAAATCCAGCGTACTGGAAGCAAAAGAAAAAGAAGTAACTGATTTTGTAATGCATGCAGCTACTACTTCCAAAAACCCTGCTGTTGCTGCGTTTGCACTGAGCATGATCAATCCACAGTCTTTGATGAGCAGCGGAAAAGAAATTGCTGAAGTGAAGAGCCATTTCCCTACTAACTCATTGGTAGTTGGATTAACTGGTAAACTGGAGCAGATGCTGAAACAACAGGCTGGTGAAGTAGATGCGAATATGACTGCATTGCAGGTGGGTCAGGTAGCACCTGATTTCTCTTTGCCAGATCCTTCTGGGAAGATGGTAAGTCTGAGTTCTTTCAAAGGTAAGTTTGTGTTGGTTGATTTCTGGGCGAGCTGGTGTCAGCCTTGTCGTATGGAAAATCCGAATGTAGTGAAGGCGTTTAATGCTTATAAGGATAAAAACTTTACTGTACTGGGTGTGTCTTTGGATAAAAAGAAGGAAGCATGGGTAGAGGCGATTCAGAAAGATGGTTTAACATGGACGCATGTAAGTGATCTGAAATTCTGGGAGTCTGCGGTAGTACCTTTGTATGGAATTAATTCTATTCCGACGAATATGTTGCTGGATCCGGGCGGGAAGATTTTGGGAATTGGATTGAGAGGAGAGGCGCTGGAAGCGAAGTTGAAAGAAGTGATAAAATAACTGGGATTTAATATCAAACATGAAACGCTTTTGCCTACGGCAAAAGCGTTTCATGTTTGGGGTTGGGGCCTGCGGCCGGCAAATGCGGGTTTGTTGTGCAGCTGAAATGTAGGGCTCTTAGTACCCGGCGTTTTGTTGTATGTTTTTGTTTACATCTATTTCTCTTTGAGGTATCGGTGGGATCACTGTTGGTGAGGTAGCAGGATACGTACAGGCAGGTGTATTTAACTCCACTGCATCCCCACAAAATGTTCTTACAATATCCTGTTTGTTCCTCAACAGATCGAAGTAACGATGCCCTTCGAACATTAATTCTTTCCTTCTCTCTAACAGTACATTTGCAAGTACATCTGCATCAGGAATATTAACGAGATCAGGTAGTTTTCTATTAGCACGAATAGCATTTACATCTTCAATAGCAGCTGCATAATTACCCAGCTTTGCATTTGCTTCTGCACGTATCAGGTATTGCTCTGAGATACGTAATATCTTAGGACTACACAATCCTGAAATCCCATCCTGACCATAGAATTTCTCATTTTCATATTCAGTAGGGCTTCCACTAAATGGCATTATAAATGATGTGTAGCGTGCATCATCAGTATCAAATACTTTTACGATATCTGGTGACACCCGAATGTCTCCATAACCGGGTTTCAGATATATTCTACCTACATCATCAGAACCTAATGATTCAGTAGACAATACCCTGAGTGTGAAAATATCTTCACTTGTACCAGGTGTGTTGTAGAAATCTGGTAAATCTTTTGCGGTGACTATTGCATATTCACCTGAATTAATTACTATAGATGATTCCGTTACAGCATTTGCATTATCACCTTTATAGAGGTATACTCTTGCGAGCAATGCAGATACCGAATATGCGTTTGCGTTATATGGATTACCGGCATCACTTTCCAGTAATGATTTCGCTTGTGTAAGATCATCGATGATCTGTGTATACACTTCATCCTCAGTATTTCTGGCAGGAGAGCCTACTTCAAATTTAGTCATAACAGGAATGCCCGGTGCACTACCACCACCAATAGCATACGGCTGTGCAAAAACCCGCAGCAAATCAAAATGTGTGAGTGCTCTGACAAACAACGCCTGACCTAATGCACTATTCTTTTCTGCATCTGTACCATCTTTTAATGCAGGAATACTGTTGATGATATTATTTGCTCTCAGCATGACAGTATATGTCTGATTCCAGAGGTTTGTGATATCCCCGTCAGATGTGAGCCAGGTGACACGAAATGTAGAAGGAAAGCGATTACTGTTAGTCGCAGACAAGTATACATTATCAGCAGCCAATTCAGGTATCACTAAAAAATTTCGTCCATAATAATTCACGGAACGCATACCTGCATACATACCGCTGATACCGGCATTTACCCCGGCAATATCAGTAAGTGCATCTTCAGTAGGCAGTTGTACTGCTGGCGATAATGTGAGCTTATCATTGCAGGCAGTAAAAGATAGTAAAAGGAATATATAAATGATAGAGTTTCTCATGTTTCAGCAGTTTAGAAGTTTACATTTAAACCCAGACTTACGGTCTTTGAAGGAGGATATCTGAACGTTTCATTGGCAGTAATATCCTGCTCCGGATCCCAGCCGGTATAGCCTGTCCATGTAATTAAATTGGTACCTGTTGCAAATACATATGCCTTTGTAATTTTTGCATGTTTTAACCATCTTGCAGGCAGATTATAAGAGAGCGTTACATCCTTGAGTCGAAGGAACTTACCGTCTTCTAAAAACCTGTTGGACGTAACGGAACTTGCAGAGTTATTACCTCCTTTTTTAGGCTTAGGTCGTTCTGCAATATCACCCGGTTGACGCCAGTAATTTTGTCCTTGTTGTTTGCTATAATTGTAACCAAAGTATACACCATCTGCATCTGATACTGCCCTTGTCTGGTTCAGCACTTTATTGCCTGTCAGACCGTAAAACATAAATGATAATCCAATACCTTTATAGGAGAATCTGTTAGTCAGTGAACCTATATATCTTGGTTCTGCATTGCCCGCCACTACTTTGTTTGCAGCATTCAGGCTACTGGTTGTTTTGTTATCGATAGTGTACCATAATGGGTTCCCATTTTCAGGATCAACACCTGCCCACCTGGCCATGTACCAACTGGTTACATGATAACCGACACGCTGTATTGAAATAGAACCTGTGATATCCTGTCCGCCATACAATTCAAGGATCTTATTTCTGTTCATAGAGAAGTTGAGTTCTGTCTGCCACTCAAATCCATTGAATTTTATATTCGTGTTGGTCAGCATAGCTTCAATTCCTTTGTTCTGTACCCTGCCCACATTCGCCTGTTGCTGTGTGAAGCCACTGGTACTCGATACAGGTGTATTCATCAACAAACCATTTGTGATACGCTTGTATACATCGAACGTCAGTTTGAGTCTGTTATTCAGCACAGCTGCTTCCAGGCCGATGTCAGATGATTTATTCTTTTCCCAGGTCAGGTCTTTGTTACCAATGGTGCTTGGTGCATTGCCAGGTGCACCATTGTAAGATGTATTATATGCATACAATGCAGTAGCGACAAAGTTGTCAAAGTCGGCATTACCGGTGAGCCCATAACTACCTCGCAAACGCAGATCGGACAAGATTTTCTGCGATTGCATGAAAGGTTCATCTATCAGTATCCAGGAAGCGCCGACAGAGTAGAAATTACCAAAGCGTTTGTTTACGCCAAAACGGGAAGAGCCATCATTACGATAGGTGGCATTGAGTGTATAACGACCTTTGTAATTATAGTTGAGTTGTCCTAAGTAAGACACAAATGTATAGTCAGTACCGTTACCATTCACATCCTGAGGTGTAGAGGTCACATCCAGTACTTTCAGGTTACCGGATACAAGACCGATACCTTCTGCACCAAAGCTGATGTTGTTAAAGCGATCGTATTCCATCACCGCGATATAGTTGAGGGAATGATCTTTTGCAAGCGGAATGCTACCCGAGGCAGAGAGCTGATTGGTCAACGTTGTATTGCGCACTAACTGGTCGAAGATATCACCACTCTTCAGGGGTTCTGCACTGTTATAACCATCGTGGGTAGTAGGATCAGTGAACAGATGTGCATATCCATATACCAGGTCCATATTTACCTTTTCGGAGATCTTTAGCCAGTCAGTAAATGTATAAGATACTGTCAGGCCACCCAGACCTCTGAAATTATTCAGCTTATTTGAGTTGCGGGAATAGGAGTAGAGGAAGTTATTCTTGGAAACCGCTTTAAACTCCGTTTCGTTGCCCGTATACATACTTCCGTCTGGCTTGTAAGGACTCTGGAAGGGAGAGACGAAAAAAGCGCCTAAAATAGGGCTGGAATAGAAATTTCCTCCACCTGCAGAATTATAGTCAGTATAGGACAGGTTCAGGTTGAGTGCCAGGTCGATCTGGTTATTCACTTTGGAAGTCACGTTGGACATTACAGAATAGCGTTTCATACCTGTGCCGATCATTGGACCATCAACCTTTTCATATCCGCCGGAGGCGTAGTATTTCGCTTTTTCGGTACCACCGGAACTGGTAACACCGAGTACATGGTTAGTACCTCTTCGCCAGCCGGCTTTGCCCCAGTCAAAGGCGTTGTCGAGTAGCGACATGGGAAACTGTGCATCAATATCTGCCTGAGATGTGCCATTGATGGCCAGCAGATCTCTGTCGTAGTGCAGGGCTTCGGCAGGTGTCATTAATTCAGCGTGGCCTCTGGTCATTTCTGTTTTACCATATTGTGCATTGATGCCGATTGTAGAAACACCGGATTTACCTTTTTTGGTGGTAATCACAATGACGCCGTTAGCGCCTCTGGACCCATAGAGGGCAGTAGCGGATGCGTCTTTCAGCACGGTGATAGTTTCCACATCATTGGGGTTCAGATTTGCCAGCAGGTCATTGCTTTGAACTCCCAGTGAACCTGCGGCATTCAGGTCTCTACCATCGATGATCACACCATCCATAACATAGAGTGGAGAGGAACCGGCGCTAATAGAGCCTATTCCCCTGATTCTGACAGTTTGAATAGCGCCGGGCATACCTGAGTTGCCGCCAACGAAAACACCTGGCGTTTGGCCCTGTAATGCCTGATTAATATCAACGTAGTTTTTGTTCTCAAGGTCTTCGGCAGTGACTTCACCAACAGCGCTGGTTCGGGTTCTTCTGTTGGTATTTGTGTAACCAGTAGCGATGTATTCGCTCAATACGTTTTGGTCCGTCCCCAGGGTTACAGATACATTTGTCTGACCGGTCATTGCGACAGTAACGGATGAATAGCCGACAGACGATACCTGAAGAGATTGGCCAGGCTCCAGACTGATAGAGAAATTACCTTGCTGATCGGTGGTAGTTCCTTTATTTGTTCCTGCTATTCTGATGGTGGCAAGTGGGATAGGTTGACCATCGCGGGCATCGGTTACTTTTCCTTTGACGGTACGGGTTTGGGCATGCGTGGACACCACGCTGATGGCTAGTAATAGCCATAGGAGTACAGATGTTTTCATGAGGGAGTTAATTTAAAAGATCAAAGTGGGTTATGATAGGTGCATACATAAGGGAACTGCACGCCACATGGGCACGATGATGGCTACAAATAGGTATTCTTTGGCTTTTAAAAATGATGGATCGTTGTGTTCAGATTTTGGTTCTTAGCTATTTTGAGTTTGGATTATTAGTCTGTACTAATATAAAAAAATCGGGGGAGAAATAACAATTAAAAAAGGCGTGCATCTTAGAGATACACGCCTTTTTGATATTAAGAGTTGAAAGGATTACAATGCATCCCACCATACTGCCTCGAAGATGTCATCATGGTTGACAGCGTTTGCTTTGTTGTAAAGCAGTTCGTTATTTTCAGTAGGCAGTCTTCTTGGAATTGCGTTAGTACCGGTTACGTTGTCTGCGTTTGGAGTCAGCGTTGGGTAACCAGTTCTGCGCCATTCAGCCCATGTTTCGATCTGTGTGAACAGTGCGATATATTTCTGGGTGGCAATTTGTTCTTCTGTGATGGTCGCAGCTGTAGCAGAAGCGTGAGCAGCGATGTAAGTAGCATCAGGAGCGGAACCAGTCACCTGGGTTACAGCCTTGATCACAGCCTGGTTGTAGTAGGTAGCAGCATCGCCCAGGTTACCCAGACGGAAGCTAGCATCAGCCTTGATGAACAGGGCTTCGGAGTAAGTCACCAAAGGAATTGGTGAACCAGCACCAGCGATGTAAGAACCTACGTTGGAAGCTGTGGTATTTTCGGAAGAAGGAGCAGCACCTTCATAAATACCAGCGGCTGTTGTATCTGCATAGTAAGGCAAGCGAGGATCGCTGTCAGCTTGCAACATATCAACCAGGAATTTACCCATTTTGATATAGTTCGCTCTATCTGTATTGAATGCATACCACTGGTTTTGTTCAGCGGTAACAGTTCCATAAACAGCCATGGCATCACCAGCATCAGTTACGCTTGAAAGGTAACCCAGTGCAGTAGTTGCAGAACCAGTAGCATCACCTTTGCTCAAACGGTTAGCGAAACGAGCCTGCAGGATGTGCGCAGTATTTACCCATTTAGTCAGATCGCCTCCGAAGATGAAGTCGTCAGAACCCATTGTGTAGTTGTTAGTACCATCGGTAGCATTCAGGGTAGTGATTGCTTCGCTCAGCAGCGTCTGAAGGTAAGCATAGACATCTTCCTGTGTATCGAATTTAGGAGTAGTGTTACCGGTAATATTACCCAAACCAGCTTCGGTAGCAGGTACATCTCCCCATATATCAGTAGCGACACCCAGTGCCATTGCCTTCATGATTTTCATTACAGCAGCATACTGTTCGTTGGTAGCGCCGTAATTTTCGATCAGGTCATTTGCGGGCTGAACAACATTGTTATATAGGTTGTTCCAGTCGTTTGTATTAGCAGTATTCAGCAGCTGGTACTCATCGATTTCCAGCATCTGGTTAGATACACCACCAGTTTGTTGAGTCAGGGTAGCAGAGATTCTTGACAGGGTACCTGTGTAGGTGCTGTAAAGGCCCAGTTCTGCTGCTGACAGGATCAGCGGCGGAGTTGCAACTGTTGGGTTATTAGGGCTTTCACCATAACCTTCTGTGAACTTTGAGCAGCTTTCCGCCATGAATAACAGCGGTAATGCTAAGAATATTAAGACTTTTTTCATGACTTAGTCGTTGTAATTATTTTCAATAATACCTTTTAATGCACACCTTAGAACCCAACTCTCAGACCAACTGCATAAGTTTTAGTACCTGGGTTGTTGAAGTAATCAAAACCAGTCAGGTTAGAGCCGGCACCAGTTAAGCTGGTTTCAGGATCTACACCTTTATATTTGGTATGTAACCACAGGTTACGACCAGTTAGTGTCAGTTCTACAGATTTAATAGGGCTAGCGTTTCCGAACTTGTATTTATAACCCAGGTTCACCTCACGCAGACGAACCCATGATCCATCTTCAACAGCGTTTTCAACGGCATAACCAGATGCGTCACCTTTATAAACACGGAAGTAGTTCTGTGCAGAAACTGCTGTTGTATTTGCAGTATATTTACCGTCAGCACCTAATACCACACCTGGAATTACATAGGTTCTTTCGCGGTCTGCAGATTCAGCTGTTCTACCCAGGTTGTTCATTCTTGCATAGGTACCATTCCAGAGCTTACCACCATGTCTTACATCAAACAGAGCAGACAGGGTGAAGTTCTTGTAAGTGAAGGTAGTTCTTCCACCACCAGTCCAGTCTGGGAAAGGGTTACCGAGGTTACCACTAGCGGTTGCTACCTGAGGTAAACCATTTGCTTTAATGATGATCTGACCATCTTCATTACGTGCCCATTTAGAACCGTACAGTGCGCCATAAGGCTGACCTACGATAGCATAAGAACCGATAGAAGTGAAGGCAGATTCAACACTATTTTCATCAACACCTTCAGCCAATGCCAATACAGTATTTTTGTTTCTAGCGAAGTTGATCTGCACATTCCAGGTGAAGTCTTTCAGTTTCACCACATCAGCAGATGCCATTACTTCAACTCCCTTGTTCCGCATTTTACCAGCGTTATCGAGAATGTACTGGAAACCAGAAGAACCTGCGATTGGTCTGTATACGAGGATGTCGGTGGATGTCTTATTATAATAAGTCAATTCCACATTCACACGGGAGAATAATTTGAAATCCAGACCGAATTCTTTTTCCACACTTCTTTCTGGTTTCAGACCGATGTTACCCAGTGTGCTACTCAGGCTCATACCGTTCTGACCCATGAAAGGGAAGTAGTTACCATCAGTAAAACCATCCGCGAAGGTTGGGCTGGTATACACTGTATTTGCAGAGTAAACAGCAGGGCTCTTACCACCGGCAGCTATCGCAGCACGGATTTTACCGTATGTGATTACGTTATTAACAGGTACAATCTCAGAAAATACCCAGCTACCACTTACTGAAGGGTAGAAGAAGTTGTTTTTAGATTTACCGAAAGTGGAAGACCACTCGTTACGCCCGGTAGTAGTCAGGAAGAACTGGCCTTTGTAACCAAATTCCAGATCATAATATAATGCAGATGTTCTCTTGATTGTAGTAGAGTTATCAGCATACAGCGTAGAAGCGTTATTCAGGTTATAGTAATTAGGAATAGAGAGCTGAGTACCTTTACTATAATCATTCTGCCCCTGTTGCTGTAAAACGTTACCACCTAAGTTAGCAGTTACATCCAGTTTATCAAAAGTCTTATGACCACTCAGAATCAGATCTGAATACAGATCTCTGCTGGTGAAGGTATTTTCTTCGATCTGACCCAGGTAATCACTGATCTGAACAGATCCGATTGCAAATACCTGTTTGCTGAACTGGGTGTACATATCAACACCAGTACGGTTGCTTATTGACAACCAATCAGTGATTTTGAAGGTTGTATTCAGGTTACCGTAGAAGCGGTCAGTTTTATCTTTGTAAGGGTTGTTATACAGACTCCATAATGGGTTGTCGTAGTAGAGGTAGTAATTTTTGCTGGAACCATCAGAGAACTGGTAGTCCATCAAATTCCAGGATGCAGGAGCTCTCATCAAGCCCAACATTGCACCGGAAGTGTTAGAACCATTCTGTGCTTTAGTGCCTTCAGTCAGTACATAAGAAGCAGATACTGCCATTGTCAACCTGTCAGAGATTTTAGAGTCCGCGTTTACACGTACAGTAGTTCTCTGCAGATCAGTAGTAGGGATCACACCTTGCTGGTCCACACGGTTCAGGGACAAACGGAAAGAACTATTCTCGTTACCACCGGTTACAGATACATCGTGTGTGAAGTTCTGACCAGTCTTAAAGAAGTTTTTAGTATTGTCGTATGATTTAGCACCGCTTACAGAACTGATTAATGGGCCCCAGCTTTGTGGAGAACTGGTAGCGAGACCTCCTGGGTCGTATACTGGAGTAGTACCAGCAGCACCCTGGCTATAAATATGTTGTTCGTCAGGAAGTTGGCTTACTTTATCAAAACCAGCATTGAAGCTGTAATTTACCCTGGTAGCGCCAGAACGACCTCTTTTAGTAGTATAGATGATCGCACCGGAAGCAGCGTTTGCACCATACAAGGCTGCCGCAGCAGGGCCTTTCAGTACGGTTACGGTCGCGATATCGTCAGGGTTGATATCCAACGCACGGTTAGAGTTGTTTACACCCTGCAGGTTAGAGTTGTAAGGGTAGTTTCTTGCAGCAGTAGAGTTTGTACTGTTATCCATAGGCACACCATCGATAACGATCAGTGGCTGGTTATCCAGGTTGAAAGTAGCGTTACCACGGATGATGATCTTGGTAGATGCACCCGGTGTACCACCGGAACCTATTACCTGTACACCGGCAGCCTTGGAAGCCAGCGCCTGGATTACGTTGTGCTCGTTAGAGTTGATCAGCTCATCAGAACCGATCTTCTGAACGCTATAACCCAGGGATTTCATTTGTTTAGAAACACCCAGTGCGGTTACCACAACCTCATTCAGTTGTTTATTATCTGTACCGAGGGCTACAGAAATGTTTGCTGCACCGCCTACGGCTTTTTCCTGGTTAACATATCCTATGAAGGAGAATATCAGCGCATCGTTTGCACCTGCATCAATTTTATAACTACCATCGGCACTTGTAACTGTACCTTTGCCAGTTCCCTTCACTATAACTGACACTCCAGGTAAGGGAGACCCGTCTTTGGTATCAGTTACCTTTCCCGTAATTGTTCGTGTTTGTGCGAACGTGTGCAACACGCTCATGGCCACGAACAGCCATAGGAGTAATCCTTTCTTCATAAAAGATAATTGATTTGATAAAATGAACTTGTTAACAATTATATCAGTATTCCTCATAAGCAATAAGCAATATTCAATTCATAAAAATGCAAAAACCATTTCCCACGCCACTACAGCGCATAACAAAGCAGTATAGAATTCATAAGCAAACAGGTAATTCTCTTGTTCATTTTAACGTCTCCACGTTCTCCCCCGTTACTGTCAATGCTGTTTAAATAGAATACAAGCGACCCCTAATTCTGTGTAACCAAATAATAATAAGTCCTGACTTTGTTAGATCATCTTTAAGCAAAACCAATAAAATTAACAGTTTACTACACGTCTCCATGCAATATTTCCGGGCACCAAAATACAGTTCACAAGTTTTGTTCAGTAAGCACCTCACGTGATTATGTTGTCATAATATTGGGTTGTATGCACAATACATATCCGTCTCAGCAGCTTCTTACATCTACAATTGATTTTGGCTTAGATTTCTGTTGTTGTAATGTTACTTTATTATTATTTAATAGGTCGGCAAGATACTTAATAAAATGTTAAAACCCATATACAATTTTCATGTTATCCCGGGTAGTTTTTGTCATATAATTGTAATAACAGAATAATATAGAGGGTTTCAAGGGGTTACTTGTCTAAGTTAAGTTTCAACATATTGTCAAAATAATGTTATAGAAACCCTATTTTTTTATCTTGATAAAGTCATATTAAATAAAACATTAAAGGGCAAGCGGTATGATTACCGCCTGCGCGCTCATCAACCAAAATCTAAATCCGGGTTAAACCAGATTTAAATAAAAATGTACGTCTAATAACAGTTTAAAGGGGAAATTGATCAGCATTCCACATATACATACCGCTGGCCGGCCCTCTTATAAAGGCTGGCAGCGCTCCCTCCCCGAATTGTCCACTTTCCCTTACGACAGGCTAAGTGGTTGTGTCTTCAACAATTCCAACAGCGTTTCATAGATATCCTCATTCCTGTTGTTGTACCGGAACTCACATTCCTTCAGGTGAAGATATACCGTGCTGCGGTTCAGACCCTTGAATTTGGCCAGACGATGCTTGGTTAGCCCCCAGAATGCATCTACATCCTCGGAGGCATTGTTGGTTCCCTCATTTTCAAGATTGTAAAGCCTGTATTGCCCCAGATCAGCGACATTGCTGAAACGCCGGATCTTGTCTGCTGCAGCCTGGGTCTCCAATATTGATCGGTTACTCCTGACTACAGAATGAATCATGGAACGGCTTACATCGGGCAAAATCTCAGTATGCAGACGGTCAGATGCGCGATAGATACCAAAGACAACTGGCTTGATATTCCGGCTGACATCTGTTTTTACGGGAACTGGGGAGTCTGAGTCTTGAGTGGCTGGGACTGCTTTCCGTTCAGTAGTAGTTGAACGTAAGGGGTCGGTTGGCAATAAAGATTCACAATGCCGGGCTATCTGTTGTCTGATTTTCTTAAGATAACTGTTAACAGTAACCCGACTTACTCCACTTATGCTGGCAATCTGAGTGGCCGTGAGATCCTCGGCAAATAGCCGTAGTATCTCCTTAAATTTACGCTCAGATAAATGAGCGCCCTTTAAGTATTTGTTTTTCATGAACTAAAAGTGGTTAGAATGGCATCATAAACCTCTTATTTTTTAATGGGTATAATACACCCTTTTATACAAACGGCTAAAAGGGGGGGATGAGTGCCCCGCACTAGATTATTTGAAACTAAAAAGCTCAATGCCAGCGCGCTGGCATTGAGCTTTTAGCTAATTTGGATATTTTTTAGCCGCTATTTTTCGCCTTGCTCGCGGTCTTTTAAACCAAGTTTAGACATATCTACATCCTCTTCATCATCCAGTGTATTCCACAACTGTTTCTTCTGCGCCTTCTTTATCAACCCTTTCTCCATCCATAACAACAAAGCAGGCAAAATTGTTAAATTCGTAATCATCGCCAGTATCAATGTCAGTGATGTCAACCAACCCAATGCCTTGGTACCTCCAAACTGAGAGAAAGCAAAGATCATGAAACCTGCAAACAGGATCAGGGAAGTGTATACTATACTCAAACCTGTTTCATGAATAGTCTGTTTTACTGTCGCAGAGATATCCAGATTATGATGGGGTAACTCCTGCTTGAAGTTCACCAGGAAACGAATCGTTACATCAATCGCTATACCCAGCGCCACACTGAACACCAGTACCGTAGATGGCTTGAGCGGTACACCAGCCCAACCCATCACACCTGCTGTCAGTGCCAGCGGAATGATATTCGGAATCAGGGAGATGATCAGCATCTTGAATGAACGGAACAGATACAGCATACAGAAGATGATGAGTATAAAGGCCAGCAGAATACTCTCCATCAATCCATCGATGATGAAACGACTACCTTCCAGGAAGATCACCGTGCTACCTGTATATGTCACCTGGTAATGCGCTGTATCGAATATTTCATTGACTCTTGGTTTCAGTGAATCCAGGAGGATTGGTAAACGACGGGAACCTACGTCAGCCATATTTACACTCACCCTTGCTACCTGACGGCTGCTATCCATAAAGTTGGAAACCAGTTTTGTAAACATTGCTGCTTCCTTGCTAGCATTACCTGTATTCTTCATACGCAGGTAAGGCGCCAGGAAACCGATATCAAATGAGTTAGGTACTGCGTAGTTAGTACTGTCGCCATTGTAATAAGCCTGCTTTGCAAACTTAATACCCTGCACTACCGATAGTGGCTGTGCAAAGTCTGGTTGTGATGTTACCAGTTTAGACAACTGATCCAGTTTATCCAGCGTTTGCAGGTTGATTACACCATTCTTCTTTTTGGTATCTACAGCTATTTCCAGCGGCATTATACCCTTGAAATTGTGCTCAAAGAATTTGAGATCGGTATACAACCTGTCTTCCTTCGGTACATCGTCCAGCATAAAGCCTTCTGATTTCAGACGAAGCATACCGGTAACAGCTACGATCACCATCACTGCTGTACCAATGTATACCACAGGTCTGTATTTGAATACCAATGCATTCAGCCCATCAAGAAATGCGCGGAAGAAGCGGTTATTCATGTAACTGGTATGCTTCACCTTAGGTGCTGGCAAATAGCTCAATACCGATGGCAGGAAGATAAATGAGATCACAAAGATCAACATGATATTCAGACCTGCTACGATACCAAATTCTTTCAGCAAGGAACTCTTGGTAAAGCAAAACACACCGAAACCAATGGCAGCTGTCAGGTTCGTAAACAAGGTCACGATACCCATACGCTGAATCATGTGCACCAGGGCCCTGGTCTTGTTCTGATCCTTTGCGAATTCTGTATGATATTTATTGAGGAAGTATACACAGTTCGGTATCCCTATCACCACTATCAACGGTGGGATCAGGGCTGTAAGCAATGTGATCTTGTAGCCTAACAATACAATCGTTGCTACTGACCAAACCACACCCATCGCTACTACAATCATTGACATAAGCACAGACCCTAATGAACGAAAGAATACAAAGAGGATAAATGCTGTCAATACAAATGACAGGATCAGGAACATCTTCATCTCTTTTGCTACCATCACCGCCACGATTGTGCGGATCAGTGGCAGCCCACTCATACGTACCTGTGTATGATGTCTGGCGCCGAAATCATCGCCCAGCGTCATAATGTCATTTACCACCTTAGAACGACCGGCTGTAGCCATCACCTGCTTGTTCACACTGATCATCATGAGATAAGCGTGTGTATCAGGATTGTACAACAGCCCTTTGTAAAAAGGAAGGTTATGAAATACATTACTCAGACTATCCAGCACCACCTGGTCCTGAATATTACCTTTGAATAAAGGCTGTGCGACAAGTTTGTGCGTACTGTCGTTCTTCAACAGATTGATGGCAACTGGTACACTCAGTACATTCTCTACATAAGGCACCTTCTTGAGGTCTTCATTGAGCTTTACGTAGTCTCTGAAAAATCCGGCATTAAAGAAACTGTCAGTCTGAACGCCCAATACGACCATGTTTCCATCCTGACCAAAGAGTTTTGTGAATTCCAGGTATTCCTGGTACTTCGGATTGTCAGTAGGAATGGCTTTGTTTGACTCATAAGATAACTGGACCTTGCTGGCGAAATATCCCATTACTGCGGTAGCTGCTAATAATGCTATCAGCAGTGGGAGCCTGAATTTTAGTACGAAACCCGCTAAGCGTTGCCACATAAGCATCGTTGAATTTAGTAGGTCGTAAAGGTAATCAAAGTTGTCTAAAAAAATGGGGCACTCAGCCTATATAACAGTAATTGTCATAAAGTAACAACATATAACTATTTTTGATGCATGTACCGGTTTCTGCTCTCCCTGTATCTTTTGTGCCTCGGTCCGCTGCTGCTATCAGCACAAACCCTTATCGGACGATGGCAGTCATGGTTACCCTCCCTGCCAGCTATCTCTGTAGCCATGCAAGGAGACAAGGTATATTACGCCACCAGTTCCGGGTTGTTTTCCCTGACCACTGGCGCCGAACAGGACATTACCAGGTATAGTAAAGTGAATGGTCTCCACGATATTGGCATCAGCACCATCTGTAGCAATGAAAACGGGGTACTGATCGCTTACCGCAACAGCAACCTCGACCTTTTGAGTGGAAGCAACAGCTATAACCTGCCCGATTTACAACGCAAACAAACCGCTGAGGATAAGACGATCTACCGTATTTATGCAGGTGGTACTAATACCTACCTGTGCACTGGATTGGGGGTAGTGGTGGTGAATACGACAGTACCCGAAATAGCGGCGACGTATGCCATCGGTTCTGTATATGGTTTTACCATGCTGAATAATCAATTGTATGCCGCTACATCTGCAGGGGTGAAGACTGCTCCATTGACTGGCAGTAACCCTGCCGATTACAGAAACTGGTCTATGGTAGGGCAGTTGACAGATACAGTGGATAATATAGTTTCTTATAATGGGCAGTTGATCTGTCAGCAGCATCAAAGCCTTTATGTTTTGAATAACGGAGCATGGATACCCTACTACTCAGGTGCTACAAACATCGCTGTACAGGGTGACTACCTTACCGTTTCCAATGATACCAGTATTGTATATATAGGAAAAGACGGGAATGCCGGCACCCCCATTCAAAATGCGTTATTAAAAGCGATCCGCCAAACGACGGGGAATAACCAGTATACCTGGGTGGCCGACTCCCTGTACGGGTTGCTGCAATATGATGGTCAGGAGTTCTCTGCCATCAGCCTCAATGGCCCGGCCAGTATACTTACAGGGCAGCTGCTGTTTTACAACAATACCCTATACGCCCCTGCTGGTGGCGTTTCTGATAGCTGGGTAGCTAATAATAACGCCGGCGTTTACTATACTTATAATAGCAGCGGGGAATGGCATCAATATACCGATAACCTTCATGACATTATCACCATGGCTCCAGATCCTACAGGAGATGGGATGTATGCCGGCTCCTTTGGGGGAGGTCTGATACATATAGCCGCCGACGGTACCCGTACCTATGCCCTGCAAGGACAAAAAATCAGTGGTCTTACCAACGATGCCTCCGGCAATCTCTGGATAGCCGTTTATGGCGCTACCTACAACCTGGTATGTAAAAAACCAGATGGTACCTACCTTACTTTTCGCAGTACTTATGCACAAAGTGGCAATGCCATCAGCCAACTGGTCGCTGACGAAGCCGGGCAAATATGGATCGTATCTCCACAGAGCAACGGCCTTTTTGTATACAACACACTCACTAACGAATGGAAACAATTCAGACAGGGGAGTGGTCAGGGCAACCTGCCATCCAACGATGTATACTGTATAGCAAAAGATAAGAATGGTAGTCTCTGGGTGGGAACAGGCACCGGTATCGGCGTGATAGGATGTAGCACCTGCGATGCCGTCTGGCCGATTATTCAGCAGGACAATTTTGCCGGCTACCTTTTCCAGGATGAACAGGTGACGGCTATTGCCGTAGATGGCGCCAACCGTAAATGGGTCGGTACGCACAACGGTGTATGGCTTGTGAGCGAAGACGGCACCAACATCGAAGAAAACTTTACTGCCAGCAATAGTCCTCTACCCGGCAACCAAATTTATAGTATCACTATCCATCCTACTACCGGCGAGGTGTATTTTGCTACCGATCAGGGTTTGATGTCGTACAGAGGCACTGCCACCGAAGGCAAAACCATGAGCAAAGATTCCGTACTGGTATTTCCGAACCCTGTGCCACATGACTACAGCGGCAATATTGCCATCAATGGTTTAACTGAAAATACATTAGTGAAGATTACCGATATCAACGGCAGAGTTGTATATCAAACGAGGTCCAAAGGTGGTCTTGCACTATGGAGTGGGCTGGATTATACAGGTCACCGACCTCAGACAGGCGTTTACCTTGTATTTGCTTCCAGTGCTACGACGGGAGAACATCTTGTAACGAAGATAGTGTTTATTAATTAGCCTATTTTTGCACTGTAATGTTACACAAAACACGTGGTATAGTCCTCAGAACGGTTAAGTATGGCGAAACCAGCGCCATTGTGACCATCTTCACAGAGCTGTTCGGTATCCAGTCTTATATGGTCAATGGCGTTCGCTCTTCGAAGCCTGCAGCCAAAGGCAACCTGTTTCAGCCAGGTAATATACTTGAACTTGTGGTGTATCATTATGAGCAGAAAACCATTCAGCGTATTTCTGAATTTAAGCTGGGCTATATCTGCACTTCTCTGCACTTCAATATCGTAAAGAATACTGTTGCGCTCTATCTCATAGAACTATTACAAAAAAGTCTGAAGCAACCGGAACAACACCTGGAGCTTTATTACTTTGCCGAAACTGCACTGGCGGCACTCGATCAGGCACCATTGAATGTTGCAGCAAATATACCTTTGTATTTTACTTTGAAACTGGCAGAACAACTGGGTTTCCGCCTGAATGGAAGGTATTCTGAATATGCCCCGTTCCTCGATTTACAGGAAGGCTCATTTACAGATCTGCCTCCACACCATAACAACTATCTGGATGCTGCGAATAGTGAAATTACAGACAGGCTATTCCAATGCCAGGCATGGGAACAACTGGGTGAAATAGTGATGAATAAAGATAAAAGGAGACGATTGCTGTATGCTTACCTGGACTTCTTCAAGCTACATATGCCTGACTTCCAGGAGATGAATTCTCCACCTATTTTGCACGAGATTCTTGATTAACATACTTCAGGGTAGTGGTCGTACCATCGAACTCCGCATACGTGAAGTAACGCAGCCAGTCACCCAGGTTGATATAGTGACTGTTGGGGCCTACCTCCAGATCTAAAGGCAGGTGACGATGACCGTATATAAAGTAGTCGTAGTGGGTCGTTTTTAAAATGTCTTTGCTGTATACTGCCAGCCACTCATTCTCTTCTCCAAGGAATTTTTCTTCATGCTCTCCGCCGGTAGCCGCGCGGCTTTTACGGCTGAAGTAGTTAGCGAGTCCAATACCCCATGATGGATGAATAAGGGAAAATAACCAACGGCACACAGGATTACGGAACACCTTTTTTAGCATCTTGTAACCATGATCGCCGGGGCCTAAACCATCTCCATGACCAATGTAAAATTGCTTGCCAGCAATGTCGTAAGTCTGTGGTTCGTAATATACCGGAATATCCAGTTCATCTTCGAAATAGCCATTCATCCACATATCATGATTTCCAATGAATACTGAGATGCCAATACCGTTGTCACGCAGTTCTGCCAGCTTCCCCAACAGGCGGGTATAGCCTTTAGGAATCACCTCCTTGTACTCAAACCAGAAATCGAAGATATCGCCTACGAGAAAGATATGGCCAGCATCCTTAGACACTTCATTCAACCATGCTACGATCTTACGCTCCCGATCCCTGCTGCGTACCATATCTGGTGCACCCAGGTGAAAGTCTGAAGCGAAATAAACACGTTTGCCAGCCGGAAGTTGAATGTGATGATGCATGAGCCTTTTAATTGCGCGTGCAAAGATGAAGAAAAATTGTGATTACCTGATACCAGCTTCCTGTACGGCGGTTTCGATATCGGTGATATCTGCCTTTACCGGATCATTGTAGCTGTCGAACAGGAAGACTTCCCAGGCATATTTTTCATGCATGAGGTTAATGTCTACATCTTCGCCGTTCTTCTTATGAAACTTCAGTTTCAGCTTAGAGGTGCTGATGATCTTTACACCCAGTTTAGCGAGGTAAGCACTGTCTGCTACCAGGGCTGCATTGTTGGATTGTTCCATAGCAGCAAACGAGTTCTTACTGAACGTATTTTTCAGGTAGGTCAGCTTATCGCCTGCGGGATGGAAAATAACGGCACAGGTATCCGTAATGACGAGGGTGGTGGTAGAATCTTTAAAGTTACCACCTCCTCCACTACCACAGGAGGCGCACATGACGATGATGGAAATAAAAAACAATAACCGTGTCACTTGCTTGATTATTTAAAAGAACAGCGCATGACGAGGTCACGCGCTGTACGAATATTGTTAACTGATAATTGACTTATTCATCTACCAGAAATACATACACTTCTTTCGGACCATGTATACCTACTACCAGTGTTTTCTCAATGTCTGCCGTGCGGCTTGGACCAGAGGCAAAGTGAATAGAGGAGGGAAGGTCTCCCTGATATTTCTCTTTCATTCTTACGATGGCATCTTTCAGGTCAAACACCAGCTGATGAGTATATGCGATCACCAAATGTACGGGTGTATATACTGATAGTGCTCTTCCTGAAGGCTGTGCTGCGCTAAGTACGATAGTACCTGTGCGGGCCACCAGCATTTCGCAGTCAGTAATGGCTGCGCTGGCAGAGTGCATATCACCTTTGTTGAGGCCTGACAGTTGATTCAGCTGCAGATCTTTGATCAGTGACGGGGTCTGGCAGATGATATCTGACCATTCCCTGGTGGCGGCCAGTGCCTGCAGGTTTTCCAGCAGTTCGGCCTTACTGGTACAAAAAACGAATTTGCCCTGCAAGCGGGCAAATTCTTCTGCAAATTTCATTTCCAGTCCTTCATGTTCCTTCACGAATACGGAGTTGTTGCCCTCCGAGTTAGGGAAGGGCAACTGTACCGACTGGCTTAATGCATTTCTTACTCTTTTGAGAATATTTTCCTTGGCAGGAGATACTTTCATATCAACTTACGCATTAGCAGTAGCTGGTGAAGGATTGATCAGATCACTAGGATGCACACCGTCAGTAGTCAGACCTTTGTTGGCTGCCAGGTGTTCTCTGTGTACATCGTAAGGACGTCTGCCGATCAGTCTTTCCAGATCTGCCTGGTATAATACTTCTTTTTTAAGCAGTTCACCAGCCAGCACTCTTACATTGTCGATCTTATCAGACAATAGCGCTTTGGTACGCTGGTAAGCTTTTTCGATCAGGGCACGTACTTCTTCGTCAATCATTTTTGCTGTCTCTTCAGAGTAAGGCTTGGTGAAAGACTGATCACTGTTCGGATCGTAGAAGGATACGTTACCAACTTTATCGTTCATACCATACACGGTTACCATTGCATAGGCCATACGGGTGATCACCTGCAGGTCATTCTGGGCACCGGTTGATACTTTACCGAATACGATGTCTTCTACTGCGCGGCCACCCAAGGTCATACAGATATCGTCCATCAGCTGTTCGGTGTTATAGAGGTATTGTTCTTTCGGTAAGTACTGTGCATATCCAAGTGCAGCTACACCACGGGGAACGATTGTTACTTTCACCAGCGGATTAGCATGCTCCAGGTACCAGCCACAAATAGCGTGACCAGCTTCATGGTATGCGATAATCTCTTTTTCTTCAGGAGAGATGATCTTGTTTTTCTTTTCCAAACCACCGATTACCCTGTCAACGGCATCGTTAAAGTCATCCATTTCTACTTCCGTCTTGCCTTTACGGGCAGCGATCAGGGCTGCTTCGTTACATACGTTGGCAATATCGGCGCCGGCAAAACCCGGAGTCATGGAAGCCAGTTTCTTGATATCGAGGATTGGAGAAGTCTTGATTGGTTTCAGATGCACATCGAAGATCGCTTCACGACCAGCCAGATCCGGCTTATCGATAGAGATCTGACGATCAAAACGACCTGGACGCAGCAGCGCACTATCCAGTACATCCGGACGGTTGGTGGCAGCGAGGATGATGATACCACTGTCGGTACCGAAACCATCCATTTCTACCAGCAGCTGGTTGAGGGTGTTTTCACGCTCATCGTTGCTCATCATTACGTTCTTACCTCTGGCACGACCGATCGCATCAATTTCATCGATGAAGATGATACATGGTGCTTTTTCACGGGCCTGTTTGAACAGGTCACGTACACGGCTGGCACCCACACCCACGAACAGTTCTACGAAGTCAGAACCGGACATAGAGAAGAATGGTACCTGTGCTTCACCGGCCATTGCTTTGGCCAGCAGGGTCTTACCAGTACCCGGAGGGCCTACCAGTAGTGCACCCTTTGGTATTTTACCACCGAGGGCGGTGTATTTTTTCGGATTCTTCAGGAAGTCTACGATTTCCATTACTTCCACCTTCGCTTCGTCGAGACCGGCTACATCACTAAAGGTGATGTTGACACGGGTACCTTTGTCGAAGAGGGTTGCTTTAGACTTTCCGATATTGAAGATGCCGCCTGGGCCTCCACTGCCACCGGCAGGTCCACCCATTTTACGCATCAGCAGGATCCAGAGGCCAATAAGCAGTACCAATGGTAACAGTAATTGAATGAATGGTTCAAACCAACCCTGTCTGTCTTCGTAGGTGACTTTCACCTGGTCTTCCAGTGGGGTATTGGCCTGTGCCTTGTCCATATCAGTCTTGAAGCTTTCTTCACTACCGATAGTAAAACGGTAATGAGGACCCTGGTTTACACGCCCCAGGTTGCCTTTAGATACTTTGTCAAATTTGGGTTCATTAAGACGGTCTCTCTTTATGTAAACCTCTACTGATTTCTTATTTACAACCACCAGCTTATCTACATCACCTGGTTTTAGGTAATCCAGCTGGAATTCCTGCCAGCTTATATCCCTGGGCGGTGGGTTAAAGGGAAACCAGTTCATTGCCAGCAGGGCAATACCTATAAAGGCATAGACCCAGTATATATTGAACTTTGGTCCTTTTTTAGGCGATTTGTCTGACCCCTTGTTGAAGTTGTTGCCTCTTTCCATAATCTTTCGCTCCTTTACGGATGTCGGGTAATAGTTAAAAGTTATTAGTTAGTCTCATTATGCTCCATTCGTTCGGCATCACTCCACATATCTTCCAGACCATAAAATTGTCTGGTTTCCGGTTGGAATACATGCACCACAACATTCACATAATCTACAAGAATCCATTGTTGTGCGGTAAAGCCCTCATGTTTGTAAGGGGTTTCTCCTGTATGCTTTTGCACCTGATCTTCCACGAAGTCAGCAATAGCCCGCACCTGTGTGTTGGAGTTAGCCTCACATATAACAAAGAAATCAGCCACAGCTTCAGGAATCTGGCGCAGATCCAGGGAAACTATGTTTTCTCCCTTTTTTTCCTGGATGGCCTTGATGATGGTGGAAAAAATCTCGCTTTCTCTACTCAGGCGCGTAAGCGCTTTCTTTCTCGTACTCAGAACGGTTAAGGGTGCCAATAAAATCTCTTTTGGTTAAAAATAAACTTTAATTGTCAAAATTACTAAACAAGCCTGAAATAACGCCGGAATAAAACGAAGGTACCTCAAGGTGATGACCGAACGTTTGCCGGGTGTTAATGCTTAAGAACCACTGACTTGCTATGGCTTTCGGCAGCTTGGCACGAGGCCGTTTTTATGACTGTTAAGGAAAAGATAAAATGATTTACTTTGCCTTTTCAAAAATAAACCAATCCATTTCTTTCCAATGACAGGACAGCCTTTTTATATCTTAGATTCAGTAGACAGCACCAATAACTATGCCATGGAGCAGGTAAATACAGGCCTGGTGACATCCGGTACAGCCTGGTTTGCAATGGAACAAACTGCGGGAAAAGGACAGCGTGGAAAGCAATGGTCATCGCACAAAGGTGAAAACATCGCTTTGACGATAGCGCTACAACCCACTATGCTACCACTTTCCAGGCAGTTTTTGCTGAGCGCGGCAGTAGCGCTCGGCGCTGCTGATTTCTTTGCAAAATATGCTGGTGATGAGACAGCTATTAAATGGAGTAATGATATTTATTGGCGTGACAGAAAGGCAGCAGGCATTTTGATCGAAAATGTACTGCGTGGCAATACATGGCAATATGCCATAACAGGTATCGGGTTCAACATCAATCAGGCTTCTTTCCCGTCACATTTACCGAATCCGGTGTCACTCAAACAAATAACCGGGAAGAATTGGGATTCAGTGGAGTTAGCACAGGATCTGTGTACGTTTCTGCACAAGAGATTTGAACAATTACATCCTGCTTATTATAATGATTTGCTGGAAGAATATAAGAGCAAACTGGTGCGTATGAACAAACCCGGCCTATATCGTAAGGATGGGGAGATTTTCGAAGGCATCATCAGGGATGTACTGCCAGATGGAAAATTATGCCTTGAAAAAGCAGGAAATATTTTAACGCTCGGATTTGGGGAGATCGAATTTATTTTTCCTAAGTGATATGTCCGGTTTTGTTTGTTGCGAACACTTAAAATGATACGGATTACGTGCCGCGGTCATGTTTAAGAATATAGGTTGGATGACGGGGTCACGTAATCCGTTATAATATCTTGTTTACTGCAGAGCGGGTAGTTGGTTGTTGTTTCATAGCAGTTCATCAAAAAGCCAGATGAAAACAAGATTTTGGTTGATAAAGGGTAGGGCTAAATTGTGAAAATTTTGTTAATTTATCAAATTAAAAAATGCAACGGGGAAACATATAATTTTAATTTCTAACTGTTTATAACTTATTCACTACCATTAAAAGTAAAGTAAGGGGCTTTTTATTGCAGGGTTCAGATGGCGATCTTTCGCTAATTTTATTGTAGGTTGAACACCATCCTCAAAGCTCCTGCAAAAAGTACATTCGCTGTTCACCCGCGCTCAGCAAATCCCTGCCGAACTTTTATCAGTGCTACCAGACGTGGCTTTGAAGAGCATGCGAACTTTATACACTTTTTCAAAAGTCAGACCGGGCATACGCCACTTACTTACAGAATGAAATAAGTTATTTGGCCTTATACCCCCAGTCCTGCAACCATTTGATCACTTTCTCTTTGTAATCACCCTGGATCAGGATCTGCCCATCTTTTGCACTGCCACCGGTACCGCATTTTGTTTTAAGGTCTTTGCCCAGTTTTTGCAGGTCTTCATCTTTCCCTACGAATCCATCTACCAGTGTCACTACTTTTCCTGCACGCTGCTTCGTATCCAGCTTTACACGTAACTGCTGCTGAGCAGGAGGGAGGGTGTTCACGTCTTCCTGTTCATTATCATTATCTGGTGCAAAATTGGGATCTGTGGAATAAACGATCCCGCCGCCGCTATTTCTCTTTTTGGACATACTTCTAATTTTAAATTATGCAACAATCACCTGCAGGGAAGCGGGTTCTATCCTGAAGAGTACCTCCCCCTGACTGGTAAGGGGTACTGCATCTCCATCTACCTGCAAATAGGCCAGCTCCGGGCTCCTGACCAGGATTTGCTTACCCATGTAATGGTTCATGTAACTGGTCTTGTCGATATTGCCAATCAGTGAAAAGAAACCCAAAGGTACTAATCCAAAGAAAGGCATAGGTGGCACCACACAAATATCCAGGTTGCCATCGAAGACACTTGCGTTTGGCGCCAATTTGAACTCATATCCAAACTGGTTACCATTAGCTACTGTGAACATAAATGCTCTTTGCTCCAATTGCTGCCCGTCGATATCAATTTTATAGGAAGGCCCTTTGTACTTGTTGAAACTGCTGATCACCAGCTTGGCATAGCCCCACAATCCTCTCTTCTTCGTATTTCTGAACTGGTCGGCAATGAGGGCATCAAAGCCAACGCCGGCATTGCTAAGAAATAAGTGTTCGTTGGCATAACCGATGTCAATAGGTTTGCGCTTCCCATTGGCGATCAGTTCCAATGCCAAAGGCACTTTTAGCGGAATCTTCAGCGCCCTGGCCAGGCCATTACCACTGCCCAGCGGTATCACAGCGAGTGCGGTATCAGTTCCTACCAATCCCTGTGCGATTTCATTGATGGAGCCATCTCCACCTACTGCTACCACTGTATCTACACCGTGGGATGCAGCTTCGCGGGAGAGGTCAGCACCATGTCCCAGGTATTCCAGGTGTTTAATTTCTACTTGAAAGGCCTTAGGTGTCAGGTACCGCCGGATCACGCCTTCTAGTCGCTTCTCTCTGTCAGTACCGGCTTTCCGGTTGATGATAAATAATATCTTTCTCAACGCTAGGGATATTTCTGTTTTAAATTGCTTTCAGACTCAGGTCAAGACTCACCGCATGGTGAATGACCGCTCCTGCCGATACGAAATCCACTCCCGTCTTTGCGTACTCTTCGATCGTATCAAGGTTAATGCCTCCTGAAGCCTCTGTTTCATATTTCCCATCTATCAGTAATAATGCCTGGTGCAATTGTGCTGGTGTAAAATTGTCCAGCATAATGCGATGTATCTTTCCAACGGTCAGTGCTTCTTTTACATCATCAAGATTACGGGTTTCCACTTCTATCTGCAAAGGTAATCCGTTCTCTTCGAGGTAAGCAACCGTTCTGTTTACAGCGGCAGTGATGCCACCTGCAAAATCAATATGGTTATCTTTCAGCATTACCATATCATACAGTCCCATTCTGTGATTAACACCCCCACCGATTTTAACCGCTTCCTTTTCCAATAGGCGGAAGTTAGGCGTCGTCTTGCGGGTATCCAGCAGTTTGGTATGGTAGCCACTCAGGCGCTGTACGTATTGATTGGTAAGAGTGGCAATGCCGCTCATGCGCTGCATGCAGTTCAGTACCAGTCTTTCGGCCATGAGCAGGGTATGTACGGAAGCATGCACTTCAAAGGCTGTTTCGCCGGAGGTCATTACTTCACCATCTTTCTTCAGGGGAGTAAATACGGTTTCAGGGTCCAGCAGGTGGAAAATGGTAGTGGCTACCTCCATTCCTGCTAAAATGCCATTCTCTTTTATCTTCAACCTGGCACCACCTCTGGCATTTGCCGGTATACATGCGAGGGTAGAGTGGTCTCCGTCTCCGATATCTTCTGCCAGTGCGTTGCGGATAAGGTTTGTTAATGCTGGTTCCTGTAACATACTATTGCTTTGAGACAACGAAAGTAAGAGAATTTTAAATCACGCTTTCAAACAAAAAAAGTCCGGAGATGTACTCCGGACTAAACAATATCAATCTTAACAATCATTACTTGTTTTCAAAACGAAGCTCGTTGAGTACCATTGAGCCTCCCTTTTTTTGTAAGAAAAAGGACGTACGATATGAACCGCCGGAGGTACCCATATTACCGATACCGAAGCGGGATCCTCCACCGCCTTCTCCCTGATGGATCAGTTCGAAGGACTTGACCTGATTCTTTGAAAAAAAGTCTTTCAATATTATTTCAGCCTGTGACTTGCTATAAGAGCTGGATTTACCTGAGATGTTGATTTCAACAGTATTATCAAGATAGCGGGAGAGTGAACCAGCATCGCCCGATTTGATGGAGCTGACTACATCTTCAAAAGGTCCTGCAGCAGCGGGATTTAAAGCCGATGCTGACATTGTAAATGCAGTGACAATGCCTGCTAACAGCACCACTCCCAGCACATACATTATCTTTTTCATTGCCAGTATTTTAGTAGATAGTAAAGTTTTCATCATCAATGTGAAATGGGCTAAAACTATGCCAAACTGCGGGTTGACGCGGAAAATACAATTATCGTTGTATCATCCAATTGGTAATTAATGCAAATTTAAAAATATATAAATTTAGATTAAAACTTAAGTGCGTGTTATGACATCCAAATTCAGAAGGGGCTGATATGAATTTTGCTGCCAAATGATCAAATTACTAGTGGAATTGAAGTATGCTTGTTAACTTTACGACCTTACTGCTTTAAAATCTCAACCGGATATATGGAAAAGAAAAAAGCCATGCTCGTTATCATGGATGGATGGGGACAAGGACAGGTTCCTTCCGCTGACGCAATAGCAAATGCCAAGACACCTTTCGTGAGCAGTCTTTATTCAAAGTACCCACACAGTACGCTCGTTACTTGTGGCGAACAGGTAGGCTTACCGGACGGACAAATGGGCAACTCAGAAGTAGGTCACCTGAACCTTGGTGCTGGCCGTATTGTATACCAGGAACTCCAGCGTATCAATGTAGCTGTCCGCACTGGAGAACTGGCATCTAACGCTGTGTTGCAGGAAACTTTCAACTACGCTAAAGACAAAGATAAAGCCCTTCACCTGATTGGTCTGGTGAGCGACGGTGGTGTACACTCTCATATTACCCATCTGAAAGCCCTGACCCAGATCGCGAAGGAAAAAGGCCTGACCAAAGTATATATCCACGCCTTCACCGATGGCCGCGATACAGATCCTAAAGGTGGCCTCGGCTACTTCTCTGACCTGCTGCCTCACCTGGCACAAACTACCGGTCAGGTAGCCAGCATCACAGGTCGCTACTACGCTATGGACCGCGATAAACGCTGGGAACGCGTAAAACTGGCTTACGATGCCCTGGTAAATGGTACAGGTACCCCTGCTACCGATGTACTGGCAGCTGTAAAAGCTTCTTACGAAGCGGGTGTAACTGACGAATTTATCAAACCAGTGATCATCACTGACGCTGCTGGTAAACCAGTGACCACCATCCAGGACGGTGATGCCGTTCTCTGCTTCAACTTCCGTACTGACCGTTGTCGTGAAATCACCCAGGTGCTCACTCAACAGGCTTTCCCTGATTTCGATATGAAACCACTGAACCTGTTCTACACCACCATGACTGAGTATGATAAAACATACAAAGGCGTGCACGTGATCTTCGAAAACGATAACCTGACCAATACCCTGGGTGAAGTGCTGGAACAAAACAGCCGTACCCAGATCCGTATTGCAGAAACTGAAAAATACCCACACGTATCTTTCTTCTTCTCCGGTGGCCGCGAAAAAGAATTTAGTGGCGAACGCCGTCTGATCGTATCTTCTCCTAAAGTAGCTACTTACGACCTGCAGCCAGAAATGAGCGCATTCGAAGTAACCGATACCATCGTAGCTGAAATCAACCAGAAATCAGCTGACTTCATCGCCCTCAATTTCGCTAATGCTGACATGGTGGGGCATACCGGTATCTGGGAAGCCGCTATCAAAGCAGTAGAAACTGTAGATACCTGCGTAAGCAAGGTAGTTGCAGCTGCGCTGGCGAACGATTATACCGTGTTCCTGACTGCTGACCACGGAAATGCTGACTTCATGGTAAACGGCGACGGTACACCCAATACCGCTCACACTCTGAATCTTGTACCTTACTTCATCATCAGCAATGATTTCAAAGGTGAAGTAAAACCTGGTAAACTGGGTGACGTAGCACCTACCATCCTGACCCTGATGGGATTACCTATCCCTAAGGAAATGAGTGGTAATGTCCTTGTTTAATTGATGCACTGACAATACAAAAAGGCCGTTCTGTGAGTACAGAACGGCCTTTTTATTTTTCCCCATTACCTGTAACTATTCACGTAGGTAAACCGTTTTACGTTTTTAGTGCTCTCGACAGATTTGCTCATGCATCAGATGCGCCGTCTTTACGGCGCATTATTTTTTACCGCTTACTTTAGCAGCAGTTCAGTTTGCTGTTCCTTTCAATTCCTCATACTTCGCTACCTTTGCTGCATGAAATTTTTCTGGACATTACTGACTGGCACTATACTCTTTACATCCTGCAAAACCGGCTCTTCCACCCCTTCTCCAACTGGCAGCGGATACAGGGACCTAAAAGGCTTCTTTCAGGATGAGCTCAACGGACTGGAACTACAAAAACCCGGGTTATTCAAAACAGTTTCATTGAATACAAAGCATGATAGTGTCACTATCACCGCACCCGATTCCCTGCAACTACATAATATGCTCGCACCATTTATGGATGTAGACCTCCACAAACCAAGTTTGCAGGGTGCCTACGATACCATTTTGCTGGCAGATCAGTTCACCGGCAAGCGTTCCCTGATGTACAAGGCAAAAGATGATGCGACCCTGCCCCAGGAAATTATTATTGAATTGGACAATGCACAACATATCACTGCCGTACAACTGAACAGACATGTACGCAACCTCGTTTATGAATACGAACAAAACCTCGAGTATCAGCACAATCATCATATCCGGATCACGACAAGACAGCATATCGCTTTCCTGCCCGAAAAAGAACTGGATATTAAGATTGCGATGATGCACCTTTAATGACTTTATTGATCAGATGACAGCAGCGGAGTTTTCACAGATATCACATACCATTCCCCTTCAACCCGGTATTTATAAATACTATAATGAAGGTGGCGAGCTCCTGTACGTGGGCAAAGCGAAAAGCCTGCGGAAACGGGTGAGCTCTTATTTTGCAAAGAATCACGATAGCTTTAAGACCAGGAAACTGGTCGAACATATTCATCATATTGAGTTTACCATCGTTGGCTCTGAACAGGATGCTTTTCTGCTGGAAAACTCACTGATTAAACAGTTCCAGCCTAAGTTCAATATCAACCTCAAGGACGATAAAACATATCCTTATCTCGTGATCAAACATGAGTCCTTTCCAAGGGTGTTATTTACCCGGAATGTGATTAAGGATGGATCGGAATACCTGGGGCCTTATACTTCCGTGTGGAGAGTCAAAGAACTGATGGAAGTGATCAGGTACAACATTCCATTACGTACCTGTACACTGAATCTTTCTCCACAGAATATTGCAAAGGGTAAATACAAAGTATGTCTTGAATATCATCTGGGCAACTGTAAAGGTCCTTGCGAAGGCTTGCAGACAGAAGACGATTACAGAGAAGGCTTGTCGCAGGTAAAGAACATACTGAGAGGCAACCTCTCTCCAATATTGCAACTGTTTCGCACACAGATGCAGGAGCATGCTATGAACATGGAATTTGAGAAGGCAGAGATTATGAGAAAGAAGATTGAAAAACTACAGGATTATCAATCCAAATCCACCATTGTAAATACAAAGGTGGGCCATGTAGATGTCTTCTCTATCATCAGTGAAGGAAACCATGCATATGTGAATTACCTCCGTGTGTTGAATGGAACAATTGCGGATACAAAAACAGTGACACTGGAGAAAAAACTGGAAGAAGAAAATGAGGAGGTGTTGGCATATGCGATCAACTATCTGAGAGATGCTTTCAAGAGTGTAACAAGAGAGATCATTGTGCCCATTGAAATAGAATATCCGGAAGAGAATGTAATAGTCACTGTACCCAAAGGAGGCGATAAGAAGAAACTACTGGAACTCTCTGAGAAGAATGTTAATTACTTCAAAGAAGAGTTGCATCGTAAAAAGATCCTGCACCTGGAAGGCAAGAGTGATATGGAGAAGAAAAAGGTGTTGTATCAGTTGCAGGCAGATCTTGAACTGGTTGATTTACCCACGCATATTGAGTGTTTCGATAACTCGAACTTTCAGGGTGCATATCCGGTATCTGCCTGTGTAGTATTCAAAGATGGTGTAGCGTCTAAAAAAGACTATCGTCATTTCAATGTGAAAACGGTAGAAGGGATCAATGACTTTGCTTCGATGAAGGAGGTCGTATTTCGCCGTTATAGCCGCTTATTGGCAGAGCAGCAGCCATTACCACAGCTGGTGATCATAGATGGTGGTAAGGGACAATTAGGGTCAGCAATGGAAAGTATCAGGGCATTGGACCTGGTGGGTAGTATGACGGTAGTGGGGCTGGCTAAAAATGAAGAAGAGATTTTCTTTCCGGGCGATAAGGATAGTATCAAATTGCCTTATGATAGTGAGAGCCTGAAACTGATAAGAAGAGTACGTGATGAAGTGCATAGATTTGGCATTACTTTTCACAGGAATAAGCGAAGTAAAGGAACGTTTAAAAATGAGCTGGAAGGAATAAAGGGGATAGGGGAGAACACGGCAACGCAGTTGTTGAAAACGTTCAGGTCAGTGGCAAAGATTAAGTTGCTGGCGGAGGATGATCTGGTGAAGGAAGTAGGGGCGGCGAAAGCGAAATTGATTTACACTTATTTCCATCCATAAACCTAAAAGAGAGCGGGAATTGCGAATCGATTCCCGCTCTCTTTTAGCAAGAAAAAAGGGATCGCGCAATGCGATCCCTTTTTTCTTTTAATCTTTATCTGCGAGCAGCTATTAATACTGCCACATATCCTGTTCTTTGTTGAAGATCTTATCCTTAACAGCCTGACCTTCCAACAATCTCATAGTACCGTCTTTGATATAATCTTTAATCTCACGGTTATAAGTATTGTTTTCTTTGGTCACATAGCTGGTGAAGAAACGCATTTCAAACAGATCTTCCCAACTCATGGTAGCCGCATCGTTATTCTGGTTGTATACATCGTATTTAGCCAGGATAGGACGCATATCAGGATAGTACACCCAGAACAGCGGGATAGCCGCGCGGAAGGAACCATCTTCGTTCATACGGGATACCATTGGAGCGATACCGAGGATACGAACTTTCAGTTGGGACGCTTCTTTGTCGAATACCCAGATTTCTTTGATCTTATACTGAACTACAGTACGAGGATCGAATTCATCACGGGTAGTTACCATCTTCTCTTCACCTGTTACAGGGTCGATACTACGGATGGTTTTTTCTTCACCGCTCAGTTTATTCTGGATCTCACCGTAAGCGATAGGGGTAGTGAACCTGTCATCGATAGCGCTGAAGGCTTCTACCTGCTTGCTCTTGATAGCATCGAGCAGGATATTAATGAACAGCTGGCTTGTACCATTTTCATCCTCAACATTATATTGAAAAGGAAGATTCATCTTTTCGCGGGTATCTATCACCTGCCAGATCCTCTTTTCCCAGAATTCGTCATCTGAGCGAATGTGATCATAGGCAATAGGCGTACGGTCCTTGATGAAGTTCTTTTCAGAGATACCATCGGTACGCTGTGATTTGCGCGGTGTATCTACCGCCATACCGAAACCATCCGGGCGCAGTGATGTTCCTGGGGGTGGTGGAGGGGGCGGTGGCGGCGCAACGCTGTTACCTGTAGCAGGATTTACTACGTTAGCATCTTGGGTAGCTGCATCAGGGGTCGCCGATTTACGACGTGTACTACCTCCCCGACGTTGTGCATCAGCCTGAGATGCCAGCAGGAGTACCAGCATAAGGGAACACCAACCAATTTTGTTAAGGATGACTGCTCGCATAGAAATAATATTAGTTTATCTTGAAATTGATATTGCTCATATCTCTTACTTTACCATCCGGACCCTTTACACGAACGTTGTCGAAGTAAACCTGGTCACCTGGTTTCAGGCTACGGATAGCACCCATTACAGAGCTAGGGAAGTAAGCGGAATTTGCCTCACCTTCAACATAATCGCCGGAACGAGGTTGGATACCGATACGGTAACTAACTACATCGTATTTTACACCGTCGAATACGAAGTCTTCCAGATCAGCACGCAGACCGCCCTGTACTTTGAACTCAGCAGCTTTCATAGAAGGGCCTTTGCTCAGACCTACTTTCAGCACTGGATCAGGGATGTATTTGATACGAAACTCTTTGGAACCTAAAGTTTTTTGTTTACCATCGATATTAGCACTTACAGAGATAACTGCTTTACCTGGGGAGCTTACAACTACGGCATATTCACCAGTAGCTTTCTTCGTCATAGAACCCGCAGAGATGCTAGCGCTAACTGCTTCACCTGGTACTCCACCTGCAGATACTGAGATTGGGTTTGATAAACCAATGTACAGTACGTTCATTTTATCAGCAGAGATAGAAGTAGTAGAAGCTCCTACGCTATAAGGCTCATTGAAAGGCAGGGTCTCAGCAGTGCCATCTGGTTTCTTGATCGTTACAGTACCAGAGATAGTTTTTTCACCGATACCGGAAACTGGCATAGTATAAGTACCCAAACCGTCTACCGCAGTAATGTTTTGACCATTCACCACGATGTCTGGATTCACAGTGCTGCTGTAAGCACCAACTGCGATCTGAGCTGTCAGCGTTTGACCTTCCATCAGATTCTTGGAATTCAGGGAAACCAGTGGTCTGATCTTGTCGAAACGAATGATGTTTTTGCTAATCTGGGCCAACAGATCATCGATGATCAGTGACTCAGAGTTTTTAACGTCGTTCTGGAACTTACTCAAAATGGTAACAGCTGCGATAGTTGGCACCATTTCAAAGTGATAGCTGGTCCAGTCCTTCTTTTTTGGTCCGTGGCCGCCGTGAGACTCACCTACAACTATTTTCAGTGGTAAGGATTTGGCAAAAGCGGCAGTATCCTTAGGATCAACATAAGTCAGCAGCTGCGCACGCAGTTCTTTCAGACGTTTTTCCAGTTCAGGTCCTTGTTTGCGATTTTCCATGACGCGTGTTGGAGCGTCCAGGTCAGATTTAGATTTGATGTCACCATATTCGTCCAGTCCACCTGATTCTCTGATGATCGTGTTCTTTAACGTATCGAGATATACATACATTGCCTCAGACAGTTTTTTTACTTCTTCAGCTTTTGTTTTCAGAGGACCTACTTTACCTGGATCAGATTTCATCTGATCTTCGAAAGTGAGGTAGGTGTTTTCATTCTTGTCGGTAATCGACTTATTCGATGTAATAATTGAGTTGTTTACTATATTAAATGCGTTCAATATCTCAGCAGAAACGTTCAATGCAAGCATGGCCGTCAAGACCAAGTACATGATATTGATCATCTTCTGCCTGGGATCTTTAGGTAGTGCCATAGTTTGTTTTCAGATTAAATGATTGTCTGTTGTTAATTCCAAAACTATAAGCGTACCTTATCTACCTGCACCATGCATAGCGCTGAGCATGTTACCGTAAACGGTGTTCAGATTGCTCAGATTTTTAGCGAGCTGGGAGATTTGATCCTGAGTTTTACGCGCGTCATCTACGCTGCTGGTCATAGCTGAAGAAACTTTGAGCAGATTTCCGTAGAAATTGTTCATTGCTTTCAGGTGATTGTTAGTGTCCTGGAGTTCCAGTTCATAGATAGCATTCAGAGAAGCCAGATTCTTGGTCATACCCTGCATTTGCTCATGGAAGTTTCTGGTAGACTCAGAAGCACTGTTGAAAGAAGCAACAGCCGATGCTGCTGTAGTGTAAGCGTGAGCAACGTTTGTAATTGCGCTGGCAGCTTCCCTTGTTTTCTGGGTGTAGTCGCCTGTAGCCGCAACGACGTCGCTAATGTCCCTCATCTTATCGACGGTGGTACCTAATTTCTGGAAGTTCTCGCTCAGGCGTTGTAATGATACAGGAGTGATGTCAGCTTCTTCCAGCATCTTGTCCAGGCCAGCCAGAGCAGGGCTACCACCGGCAACAACAGAAACGTGAGTTTCGCCGCCGTGATCTCCGCCACCACTATCTGGTACGAATGCATATACAAAGAAGATTAATGCCTCAGTGCTCAAACCAACGATCAGGGCGATATCCGCGCCTGGCCAGTGTTGCAGTTTGAACAACGCTCCGATAATTACTACTGATGCCGCGATACAAACAAAGAAATTAAGCCATTTCGATGTAGTAGGATTCATAGCCATAGGTCAAAATTTACTGGTTAAAGTGTTAAAGGTTAAATTGTTGTTATGGAATAGTTGTTGCTCATCGATGATTTGCGGTTTCACTATGTACATCATACGGTTTCTCATGTTGAACATATTTTAAGTTGTTTAACATACACTACATGCCTGTCCCAAAGGCAACCGGAATAAATCCCGGTACAGCTTCGATCTGTGCCTGTGTCCTGCCCATCTATCCGTAATGCTGATTATACTATTGAATACTTGCCAGATTAATGGTGACCAAAATCATTTTTAGAACGGCTCAGGAATGCAATCGTACAACGGAAACCAATGTAAGATTTAGCACTATCCTGATACTCGTAAGAGCGGGTACCTGTTTGAAGGAAATATCCGATGTCTTTCCAGCTACCGCCTCTTACAGCTTTACGCTTCATTTTTGGTGGCGCATCATCCGTTACGTCCATACGGAGGTATGGGTTCATGTCAGATGTGAAGGAGTAGGCATTCTCATAGAAGATATCCTGTGTCCATTCCGCTACGTTACCAGACATGTTGTACAGTCCGTAGTCGTTAGGCCAATAAGCGTCTGCTCTTACAGTGTAGAAACCACCATCTTCAGGATAGTTACCACGACCTGGTTTAAAGTTCGCCAGCAGACAGCCCTTCTTGTTGCGGATATAATAACCACCCCATGGATAAGGAGATTGCTCTCTACCACCACGTGCAGCATATTCCCACTGTGCCTCGGAAGGTAACTGGAATTTATCTTCAGTAAACAGATTCTTAGAGATACGATAGTCTTCCCAGAACTTACTACGCCATTCAGCGAATGCGTTTGCCTGGTGCCAGGTCACGCCTACTACCGGATAATTATCAAATGCCGGGTGCCAGAAGTACATTCTCGTCATAGGCTCATTGTAAGCATAAGAGAAGTCTCTGATCCAACACAGGGTGTCAGGATATACAGCTACATCTTTCTTTACAATGAACTTAGAACGTGGCTTGTTTGCGTTCTCACGCAGCTTTGCCTGCTCCCAGTTGAAAGTTTCTATATGATACACCAGTTTATGTACGTCGAATTCCTTACGACCGTACAGGCGATCCTCCGGAGCATATGTCATTTGCTCCAGCTTATCAATGGTGCCTTTATCTTTGTAATTGATCTTCTGCTTCCAGTCGATCACATCCTGTCCACCATCACTCTTTACATGGCTAAGCAGAATGTGCGCGATAGAGTCTGTCACCCATTGTACGAACTGACGATACTCGTTATTTGTAATTTCCGTAGCATCCATATAGAAGCCGGAAATGGAAATAGACTTGTTACGAGCAGTGTACGCATAGTTCAGATCCTCATCGCTGGGGCCCATATGAAAGGTACCTGACGGTACATACACCATTCCATAGGGTACAGGAGGGAAATACTTCGGTCTGGGACTAACTCCAATCAGCTGTCCTTGTGCATTTTTGGGGGTTTTACTACCACCGCAGCTGGCTAGCAGGCTAACCAGCAATACTGCTAACAGACCACTTGAAAAATTAAGCTTCATAAGGGTAGCTTTCATTGAAAATCATTTATTTCGATACAGCGACGCAGTTCCATTGGCCGAAATGAGACTGCTTGCCGTCGCTAAGTTCTGAAACATGGCCGAAGTCTTCCCGGAATCTCCCGGTTAGACCGATAAGCCAACCAGCCATTCACATTTTTTGAATTTTAAATGACTCTAAAGCTGCTGATTTATAGACAACTCCAGATATAACTGGTTGCTCGCTTGTTGGTTTCTTTAATATCTTGCCCGATCAGGTCGTGTTCTCAGAATCAGCACCTTTTGCCCATCACTCACCCGTTTGAATCTTAAGTAAGATAACAAATGTAACGATTAATTTTAATCCGTAGTTAGTTTTTAGCCAACTTTTTCATTCGCTCATAGGACCGATGACAATTAAATTAAACGTATTTTTTAACATTTTATTATATCTGACGAAAAATCCTTTTTACCGTTTCCTTTTTACAGAGATATGGTCATGCAAGATACATAAATATTATTTCAAATTAATAATTTCGTCTATATAATTCACAGGTTTAATGCAATGATAATCTTCGCAAACATAGATCAGCGTCTCATCCGCCCGCTCCCTGTGTGACAGTAAGGGTTTTTCAGGATCATCATGCGTTGCTCCCAACAGTACCTTAAACGGAATATAACGCTTATTAGTATCCTCCATTCTCAACTTATAATCCGGCCCTACAATCGCAATTTCTTTCACGCCTTGTACCCTTTGCAACAGCAGTCCAGACCATACCCCCAATGACGTAGGATACCTCACCGTAGTTTGTGCCTGACCCGCCTGCATTTTTAAGGATCTTTCCGCCCATTCTTTTTGGTCGAATACAATACTCAGGTACCATAAGTTGGCTGCCATTACTGCATTGCCACTTGGCGTAGCTCCGTCGTATACTTCCTTCTTTCTGACAATCACATCAGATTGACTCTCAACAGTATAAAAGCAATATACACCGGTTTCGTCAGAAAAATGCTGCAAGACAAAACTTGTTAGGGAAAAAGCCTTGTCCAGCCACGTTTTGTCTCCGGTTACCTCCTGCAGGGCAATCAACGCCCTGATCAACCAGGCATAGTCATCCAGAAATGCCGGATATTTTGCCTGTCCATTTTTATAGGTATGATAAAAGGAGTCCTCTCCATCCTTCCGGAAATGTGTCCAGCAAAAATCTATCGCCTTCAGAGCCATGTCCCTGTAACTTTCTTCTCCTGTTGCAGCAAAGGCTTTACAGCAGGCATGTATCATCAGGGCATTCCAGCCTAATAGGAGCTTATCGTCCAATCCCGGCCTTATACGTTGGCTTCTTACCTCCATCAATTTGGCAAGGCCAATGGCCAGCTGTTCGCTCAGCGCTGTCTCATCCACCTGATTTTCAGCAGCAAAGGCCGACAGCGACTGTTTAATCCATAGTATGTTGGTCTCTTCCCAGTTTCCCTCTTCACTGATATCGTAAAAGCGACAAAATGCGTCTGCATCTAATCCTAATATTTCATCTATCTCTGCCTTGCTCCAGGTATAAAACTTACCTTCCACCCCTTCCGAATCTGCATCCAGCGCGGCGTAAAAAGCACCACCCGCATCCGTCATTTCCCGCTGTACAAAAGTCAGTGTTTCTGCTATTGTAATGGAATACAACGGATTGCCTGTTACCTGGTAAGCTTCACTCATCACATCTACCAGCAATGCATTGTCATAAAGCATCTTCTCAAAGTGCGGCGCCAACCATTTGGCATCGGTGCTATAGCGGGCAAAACCGCCACCGGCCTGGTCATAGATACCGCCCTGTATCATTTTGTCCAGCGACAGCAGCGCCTGATCCAGGGCCGCCTGTTCTCCGAAACTATGATAGTAGCGCAGCAGGTACTGAATGATAAAAGTGCCGGGGAACTTTGGAGCATTTCCAAATCCTCCCCATTCCTTATCAGCCTGTTGCATTATGTTGTTGAAAATAATATCACATTGGTTGCGAGTGAATTGTTCTTCTTTGGGAAGCAGGTTGATTGTGCTACCAAACTTGCTGGCCTGTACCAGGTGATCACGCATGTTAATAGCCTGTGTCTCAATGTCTTCCCTTCTGTTTTTGAACGCATCAGACAGGGCCAGCAGCAGTTCCTGCCAGGAGGGGCGGTTGTAAGCTTTCATGGGAGGGAAGTAGGTACCTCCATAGAATGGCAGTCGCTCCGGGGTCAGGAACATATTCAGGGGCCAGCCGCCAGATCCGGTCATAGCCTGCAGGGCGTCCATATAAATATGGTCCAGGTCTGGTCGTTCCTCTCTATCTATCTTGATATTAATGAAGTGTTCGTTCATGATCCGCGCAGTGGCTTCGTCCTCGAAGCTTTCGCGTTCCATGACATGGCACCAGTGACAAGCGGCATAGCCAATGCTAACTAATATTGGTTTGTCTTCTGCTATTGCCCTTTGTAAAGCCTCATCGCCCCAGGGGTACCACTCTACAGGATTGTGCGCATGCTGTAGGAGATACGGGCTCGTCTCGTTAGATAGTTTGTTCACGGTTATGGTCTTCCAGTAATTCCTTTTTCCAAAAATAAGAAGGGACAGCGATTGCTGTCCCTTAAGGTATATTAATTTCCTGTTTTTTTTACAGATTATTTTTCTATTTACCCTGATTAACAGGTAGAAAGCTGTTATTCTCAGTTAATTCTACCTGAAATTAGGAAGATTTATTTCTTGTTGGTAGTAGCCAGGTATTGTTCCAGGGCAGCTACCATAGAAGGAGCTTGTGGCGCAGGTGCTTTTACATCCAATCTGAGACCGGCCTCTTCTACCGCAGCAGAAGTAGTAGGACCGAAGGCCCCTATATGAGTGCCATTCTGCTCAAACTTCGGCATATTTTCAAATAGCGACTTCACTCCGTACGGGCTAAAGAACACAATCATGTCGTAATCTTTGCCAGACAATACTTCCTTTACATCGTTCGAAACGGTTTTGTAAAGGGTAGCAGTTGCGTATTCACATTTGTTGGCTTTAAGCCACTCTTCAATGTCTTTCCGCTGGCTGTCAGAACTAGGGAAAAGGAATTTCTCGTTATCGCGATGCTTATTCATCACTTCCAGCAGACTTTTGGTAGAACCATCAGCCCCATAGAATACCTTACGCTTGCGGTAAAGGATGAATTTTTGGAGATACAACGCAATTGCTTCTGTAATGCAGAAATACTTGCAATCCTGCGATACTTTGATTTTCATTTCTTCGCAAATGCGGAAGAAATGGTCTACAGCATTACGGCTCGTAAATATCACGGCTGTAAAAAGCTGTATGTCAATCTTCTGTTTCCTGAAATCTTTCGCGGACAGTCCCTCCACCCTTATAAACGGATAAAAATCCAACTTCACATTGAATTTTTTCGCTAGTTCAAAGTATGGTGATTTTTCTGTTTCAGGCTTAGGTTGGGAAATTAGAATTGACTGAATCTGTTTCGCTTGCAAATCTTTTTTTGGCCCGCCTTTAATCATACGTTTTTTTGCTCTTGTGTTAACAATAGGAGATCAATGACCGCCAGTTAACCAGACCAGCAGCACCTTTGTAATTATTAATACCGGCGCTACTTCGAATGCGCAAAGGTAAAGAAAAAAATGTAATCTGCTGAAAGATAAGTATTGCTTTACCACTGAATAGGACCTGATATACCTGTATGCGACCAATATTACTATAAAAAAAACGGATATGTACAGGAAGGCTTTTGCCAGTTCAGGCCTGCAAAAGGCCAGAATAACGAGGAATGGCACTAGCAGAATTCCCAATACTTTGTTGATCAGATACAAAATAAAAATATATGCATCTGCCAGCTCCACACTACCGAATAACCAGCCACAAAAACGCAACATCACATATTTTATACTATAGACCAGGGCAACCAAAACGATCAATGCCGGTATCACCATCCATGCATTACTGCCGGGTATATAGTTTTGGCGATACATGAGCAGATATAAGTACATGGCCAGGCTAATCACAAAAAATATATTCAGCAGCAAGTTGGGGAAAGGGCTCTGTGACAACTGATCTTTCAGCTGACGCTGGCTCAGGGTTGGGTTCAGAAAGGCCCTGAACAGATCTGTGAAATACTTCAGGTAGCTCAACCGGATTATTCCCAGTAATAAAACGACTCCTCCCATTACATATACCAGCCAGTCAAGGTCTCTGTATGCACGGACTGGATTGAGGTCCAGCCTGTGGGGCTTGTTCAGTTTCAGAAATATATTGCTGGCGGTCAATGTCTTTAGATACTTCTCATAAATCGTTTCCTGATGCAAAGGTACGGCCGGTACCTGCGGAATCGTATCAGTACGCAGGGTGTCAGTGCCGGCTATCACAGGGGTAGCAGACGCTGCCGGTTTTACACCCACACTATCTTTTTTTATTACAGGCACCTTCTTCTTCACCGGCTTCACGATTCCTGTATCCTTACGGACAAGGCTCTCTGTTGCCACAGGAGTCGTAGGCCTGACTGCCGCACTGTCTTGAGCAGCCATCCGTAAACAGGGTAATATGAACAGGAACAATAACCAGCTTCGCACCTCAAATATTTTTTTATGCTGAAATATGATTGCTGGCAAAGATATAAAATAAGTCCATCGTCTATAGGTGCTCTGCATCTTTTCTGTATGATCCGGGCTGTATCCCTTTGCGCTGTTTGAAATAATGTGATAAATGACTGGCATCCGTAAAGCCGAACTCGAAGGCAATCTGCTTCATCGTTACTGTACCCGAAGCTATCCGGTTTTCTATTAGCTTAATCCGGTAGTCGTTGACATAATCCCGGTAACTGACATCGAAGTTTCGCTTGAAATAAGCACTGAAATAATTAGGGCTTATGTTGAAGTGGCTGGCGATATGCCTGATCTTAGTTAATGAGGGGTCGTAGATATGCTGATGAATATATGAGATCATTTCCTCTTTGTCGGGCTGTCCCTGGTCGATTCTCACATTCATACGAATCATCGCCTCTCTGATCAGCCCGAAAACCGACAATACCTGGAAGTACATCAACGGTGAGTTCGATATATCCTTCTCCTGTTTCCAATAAATGAGCAGGTTATCGATCGTATTACGCAGCACCACTTTCCCAGCCTCATCCATTACCGGCTTCATTTCCTTGAGAAGGGTAAGGCGCATGATCTTTTCAGGAGAAGCAGACAGGGAAAGATAACTTCGTCCACTGAAATAACTGTCTGTAAATTTTATAAAAATAAACCGGCTCCGCTGGCCGATTTCAAAATAATGCTCATCCTCAGGAGAGATCAAAAACAGGTCTCCCACCTCATATGGAATTCTGTTATTGTTATGCTGGTGGATGCCATCACCCTTATATACATAAATCATTTCGTAATAAGTATGGCTATGCACCGGCAAATGGTAGACGTCTGTATCCATTTCGTCTATTTCAAGTGGCTCAAACTGTCTCCGCTTCATCTATTAAATTTACAATAATATATCCTACATATACCATTTTCGCCAAAGAATACTACAGGAACTTTGCAGATGAATACACCTGAGTGTAATGCTCTTTTAGCCTGTACTACTTACACTCCTATTGTTAATTAAATAATTAAATATGCAAGCAGCACAAAATGCTGGTGTTTCGTTGTCGAGAGTCCGTTCGACCATAGCGGAATTCGTTGCTTTTACCTTTATTGGATACTTTACCATTGGTCTTGCACTGGCGGTATTACCATTCTTTATTTATCACGACCTGGGTTTTAGTACAATGACTGCAGGTGTAGTGATCAGTCTTCAATACATTACGACTTTCCTTTTCAGAGGGTATGCTGGTAGCATCGTTGACAAACAAGGACCTAAACCCGCTGTGATAATGGGGATGATTGGTTTTGGCGTGAGCGGAGCGCTCCTGGTTGTCGCTTATTTCTTAAAAGGTATTCCTGCGCTGAGTCTTTCTTTGCTCATTGTGACCCGCCTTACGACTGGTTTTGCTGAAGGGATGATTGGCGCGAGTCCTATTAACTGGGCCATCCTCGCTGTAGGAGATGAACATACCAGCAAGGCGATCTCTTATAATGGTATTGGTAGCTATGGCGCATTGGCCATCGGCGCTCCTTTTGGTGCTATACTCCACCACAATTTTGGAATGAGCACTATGGCTGGTCTGATTATGATATGTGGTATCGTGGGATATTATTATGCCAGGGGTAAAACACCTTTGAAATCTACATCTACCGCCCCAAGACAACCTTTCATGGATGTATTCAAAACGGTGACACCGTTTGGTGTGTGCCTGGCGCTGGGAGGTTTAGGTTTTGGTACCATTTCTACTTTCATCACTTTGTATTATTCTCAACTGGGATGGCAGGGTGCTGTAATGTGCCTGTCTACCTTCAGTATCAGCTTTATACTGGGTCGTCTGTTCTTCGAAGATTACATCAACCGATATGGTGGTATGAAGACGGCGATCTTTTGTCTGCTCACAGAAGCCATTGGTTTGGCCATTCTCTGGCAGGCATATAGCCCGCATATCGCACTGGTAGGCGCTTGTATTGCCGGGTTTGGTTTTTCGCTGGTATTCCCTGCACTGGGAGTAGAGGCGGTGAAACTGGTGCCTGCATCCAACAAAGGGGCGGCTTTGGGTGGCTATGGCTTATTTATTGACCTTTCTCTGGGCATTACCGGCCCACTGGTAGGCCTTGTGGAGAGCACTTTTGGCATGGGACATATCTTTATGTTCAGCATGGTGATGGTGTTCACCGGGTTTATCATTGCCGTGCTCATAAATTACTGGCAGCATAAAGGCGAAATTCCTGTGCGCTAAAATCGCGGATAAATACCCACCTTTGCAGAATGGCGGGTATTTATTTGCATATTCCTTTTTGCAAGCAGGCTTGTTACTATTGCAATTTTCATTTCTCTACTTCATTGGCGCAGGAGCCAGCAGTAGTAACAGCCTTATTAAAGGAAATTGAGTTACAAACAGCATATCTGTCTGGCGAACCTATTAATACAATCTACTTTGGAGGCGGTACGCCAAGTTTGTTACCTGAAAAAGACCTGCTCCGCTTATTAGAAGCAATTCATAAAAACTTTACTGTCAATACTGGTGCCGAAGTGACGCTGGAAGCCAATCCGGATGATCTGACTCCTGAAAAGCTGCATATGCTGCAAAATGCGGGCGTCAACAGACTGAGTATTGGTATTCAGTCCTTTCACGAGGAAGACCTGAAATGGATGCATCGCGCACACAATGCTAAGCAGGCAAAAGAGTGTATTCTCCACGCGCAGGATGCAGGATTTGAGAACATGACAATTGACCTGATTTACGGCGGCCCAACCCTGACTGATGCAGGGTGGGAGTACAATGTACAGCAGGCAGTGGATTTGAAAGTTCCTCATCTTTCCTGTTATGCACTGACGGTGGAAGCAGGTACCGCATTAGATCATTTTATCAAAAAGAAGAAGATACCTGCCATAGATGCAGATAAAGCAGCCAGACATTTTGAGCAATTATTGAAATGGACAGAAGATGGTGGATATGAGCAATACGAGATTTCAAACTTTGCCTTAAAAGGATGGCATTCACGGCACAATAGCAGCTATTGGCAAGGGGCGCCCTATCTGGGTTTAGGTCCTTCAGCTCATAGTTTTGACACAAAGTCAAGACAATGGAATGTGGCTAATAATGCATTGTATATAAAAAGTCTGGAACACGGGAAATTGAACTTTGAAAAAGAGGAATTGACACCCGTAATGATGTTGAATGAATACTTAATGACATCGTTAAGAACTTCAGCAGGATGTGATCTAACCACCATTGCCGACAGATTCGGAAATGACAAAAAAGAAAAAATTCAAAAAGAGGTTGCTAAGTATTTGTATAAAGGCTGGATGCGTCAGGAAGGAGAGAAGCTAATGCTAACACCAGCAGGCCGGCTATTTGCAGATGGTATCGCCTCCGAATTATTCTTCTAAAAAAAACGCCCCCCAGGGCTGGGGGGCGGGAAAATATTTATTTAACTCCAAATTTGTAAATACACTCAGAAGTATAAGTAGCACCTGGTTTCAACACCACGCTTGGAAACGCCGGCTGATTCGGAGAATCAGGAAAATGCTGTGTTTCCAGACAGAAAGCTCCACGATGTACATATGTCTTATCATCCTTACCCTTATCGGTACCATCTAAGAAGTTACCACCATAGAACTGTACACCTGGCTCAGTTGTCCATACTTCTAAAGTACGGCCACTGGTAGGATCTTCTACCTTCGCTGCCAGAGACAACTCATTACCTTTCTTGTTAAGTACATAGTTATGATCATAACCACGACCAAATTTCAGCTGCTCAAAGTCTGCATCTACTCTCTCTCCAATCTTGGTCGGAGTTGTGAAATCCATTGGCGTACCTTTTACTGCTTCTAATTTACCAGTAGGAATCAGCGTGCTATCTACAGGAGTAAACTTATCTGCATTGATGGTCAGGATCAGATCATTGATATCACCATTACCAGCACCATGCAGGTTAAAGAAAGAGTGGTTAGTTAAGTTAACAACAGTTGCTTTATCTGTAGTAGCTGAATAATCGATTTTCAGTTCATTACTGTCAGTCAGCGTGTAAGTGAGGGTGATATCCAGGTTACCAGGATAACCTTCTTCACCATCTTTTGATACGTAGTGGAGTTTCAGTGAGTTAGGGGCAGTTTGCTCAGCATCCCAAACCACATCGTTGAAACCTTTTTTACCACCATGCAGGTGATTTTGGTTATTGTTGGTTGCCAGTGTATATTCTTTGCCATCCAGTTTGAACTTTCCCTTTGCAATACGATTACCGTAGCGGCCTACGATACCACCATAGTATCTTTCTTTGGTGCTAACATAGCGGGAGATGTTGTCATACCCCAGTTCTACATCTTCCAGCTTGCCCGATTTATCAGGCGCCAGCAGACTTACGATTTTACCGCCATAGTTTGTAATGGCAACCTGCACATTACCTTTACTTTTCAGGTAATACAATTTTGTCTGTTTACCGTCTACCGTGCTGTCGAAACGTGCAGCAGGTATCTTCCCTTCGATTGAAAGGCTGTCTTTAGTGGTCTGCATACTGTCTACTGAATTATTATTGGATTTTGTACCAGACTGGCAGGCGCTTAAGCTAACAGCGGCTGCCACCGTGAGTAGTGGAATAATGTTTTTCATGCATTGGAAGTTATAAGGGTACAATATACGCTTTTCTGTCTAAAAGCAAAGAGGGCCCGACATAATGATGTCGGGCCCTTTAACTATTTTTCAAGGTAGTAATTACCAACCCAGCAAATAAGAGAATATCAGCGGTGCTACGATCGTAGCATCAGATTCCACGATAAATTTCGGTGTATTGATATCCAGTTTACCCCATGTGATCTTCTCATTAGGTACTGCACCTGAATAAGAACCATAAGAGGTAGTAGAATCAGAAATCTGGCAGAAGTAACCCCAGAAAGGAACATCATGCCATTCCAGATCCTGGTACATCATTGGTACCACACAGATTGGGAAGTCACCAGCGATACCACCACCAATCTGGAAGAAACCTACACCTTTACCACCGGAGTTGTGTTTATACCAGTCAGCCAGCCAGATCATGTATTCAATACCGCTCTTCATAGTAGAAGGCTTCAGTTCACCCTTAATGCAGTAAGAAGCGAAGATATTACCCATGGTGCTATCTTCCCATCCTGGTACTACGATAGGAATATTCTTTTCAGCAGCAGCAAGCATCCAGCTATTCTTTGGATCGATCTCGTAGTGTTCTTTCATCACACCACTCAGCAGCAGCTTGTACATATATTCGTGCGGGAAGTAACGTTCACCTTTATCTTCCGCATCTTTCCAGATCTTGTGGATATGTTCCTGTATGCGGCGGAAAGCTTCTTCTTCAGGGATACAGGTGTCAGTTACACGGTTGAAACCATCCTGCAGCAGGTCCCACTCTTCCTGAGGGCTCAGGTCACGGTAATGAGGAACTCTCTTATAGTGCGTGTGCGCTACGAGGTTCATGATATCCTCTTCCAGATTCGCGCCGGTGCAGGAGATGATGTCCACTTTCCCCTGACGGATCATTTCCGCGAAGGAGATACCCAACTCGGCAGTACTCATCGCACCCGCCAGAGATACCAGCATTTTGCCCCCTTCCAGTAAGTGAGCTTCATATCCTTTAGCAGCATCCACCAGTGCAGCCGCATTGAAGTGGCGATAGTGGTGCTGGATAAATTGAGAAATTGGACCTTTGTTCATTTCCGTTGTTGAATAAGTTTAAATCTTGAAACAGAGGGGCAAAGGTAAGGATTTTGAAAAGATTTCAATTCAGGCGCAACAGGGGAGCAGGTTATCATTTTGCTAATGACTATAAAAATTTTGCTAGTGCCTGTAAAAACAAAAACCGGGGTAATAAATACCCCGGTTTCCAAAAATTAACAATAGTCTTCTTTAACTTAAAAGCAGGTTATGCTTTTTTCAGGCGCTGGTGTACGCTCAGGTCGCCGTTAGCACTTGCTTTGATCACCTTCCAGGTATTGTTACCTTCCAGTGTTACATAATACGCTGTATTACCATCACTCTGGAACTCTACTACCCAACGGATAGCTTCGTTTGGATAACGCTGCGCCAGTTTTGAAGCAACAGACAGCGGGAGGTTGGCTGCGTCAACATAACGACGCGTAGCCAGCAGATGACCTTCTCCATCAAAATAAGCCGTTACGTTACGCTCATTCAGCATGAACTTAGCCATAAAGGTCTTGTTGTCATCACTGTACCATTTGATGGCGGATGCTCCGGTAAACTCCTTATTCAGAGCGGTTTTCAATGTACTGGATGCTTCCAGCTCATTGGCGCCGGTACCTGCAAAAGAGTAGATCGAGGTAAATAAAGCAATTGCTACCAGGAGCAACAGCTTTTTGAAATGGCCAAAAGGCCTTACACCCACAGGTGCAATGTGGTTACTGATTTTTGAACTGAATTGTTTCATGGCGGAAACTTTATTTTGTTTGATGAGTCAAAGGTACATGGTTCCTGGCTGGTAGGTCAAGGCTTTTGTTACAAATGGAGAGTCACTGGATAAGATGTGCGCAATCTCCTGTAATGTTGGGGCGATATTCCTTTACCGGACACGATATACAAGCGTTACCATAGAAGAGTTGCACTGGAAGAAGGAAAGTTGCAGGCGTCACCGTTAAGCTTTTGTTAAACTGGACAAGGAAAATAAAATCTATCTTCGCTATATGAATTTTCTCGCTCATGCATATTTATCATATCACCAGCCTTCCATCACTATCGGTAATATGATTGCCGACTTTGTGAAAGGAAAGCACTGGCAGGATTATGATACAGGTCTACAGCAGGGCATTCGGTTGCATAGGCTTATAGATTCTTTCACGGATACACATCCTGTCACACTGGAAGCGAAGAGATTCTTTCAACCCGGCTGTGGCAAGTACAGCGCCGTATTCATCGACATTGTCTACGATCATTTCCTGGCCAACGATACAACCCGGTTCCCCGGCAATACACTGGCCGCCTTTGCACAGGAAGTATATACTACACTAAAGGAACGATATTACCTGTTACCCATTGGTTTTCAGGAAGTATTCAGGTATATGAGTGAACAAAACTGGCTGTTGGGTTACCAACACAAGGATGGTATTTACAAAACTTTCAGCGGCATTGTCAGAAGAAGCCGTTACCTGGAAGTAACTGCCGACGTACCTTTTGCAGCACTGGAAGCAAACTATGATGCACTCGCTGCCAGCTACCAGACCTTTTTTCCGGACCTTGTCACCTTTGTGCAAAATGTACCGCCAGCACCTACATCTGTATAACTTTAATCGTAGGTTTGCGCAACTATATTTTTTGAACAATTAAGAGCTATTAATGAAGCAAGTATTCATCGCCACACTGATTACCCTGTTTGGTTGGAGTGCTGTGTTTGCACAGGACAAAAAACTGCCGCCACTGGATTCCAGCCCTATGGACATGGCGTATTATCCCGTAATGTATCCTTATGTTGTGAGAGTAAAAGGAGAACCAGGCGCCCTCGTGGCCCGCGTGATCTACAGCCGGCCACAGAAGAAGGGAAGAAAGATCTTTGGCGATCTGGAACCATACGGTGAACTCTATCGCCTGGGTGCGAACGAAGCTACTGAAGTGGAATTCTACCGCCCGGTTTCAATCGGTGGCAAACTGGTGCCAAAAGGTCGCTACACCATGTATGCCATTCCCAACGAAACAAAATGGACCATCATCATCAACAGAGATAGTGACATCTGGGGAGCATTCAAATACAGCGAAGCAAAAGATGTAGTAAGGATCGATGTACCAGTGACCAAAATGGATACCCCGGTAGAACCTTTTACCATGGTATTTGAGAAAGCTGATTACGGTGCTAACCTGATTATAGCATGGGATGTAGTGAGTGTAAGCCTGCCTGTGAAGTTTAGCAATGCTGCTCCTGTAAAAAAATAAAAGGCGGTAAGAATACCGCCCACGAATTTTAACCATATCCTATGAAAAACCTGAACCGAAATTAGACGGAAATACTGCGGGAATACTACGGTATCCGCTTAACGTATAAATTTAGTTCGTGAACGTAGCGAATTCATCCGTGTAAATGATTCAGATGGCTGTTTTTGATTATATGGCTTTTTGGTATACGTAGTTCTACGCATTTTGCCGTTTGTGGGATGTACTGAGGATCGTTACCTTTGGTCCTTTCCTAATAAACTACAAAATCTTACAGGCATGAAGCTGGGAACTAAACTCATTCACGCGGGAGTAACGCCGGATCCGTCTACCGGCGCCATTATGACCCCCATATTTCAGACCTCCACTTATGTTCAAAGCGCCCCCGGCCAACACAAAGGATATGAGTATGCCCGTACCCAGAACCCAACCCGTGACGCCCTGCAAAATGCACTGGCAGCCATAGAAAATGGGAAATTCGGTATCTCCTTCGGTAGTGGCCTGGCCGCTACTGATGCAGTCATGAAACTCCTGAACCCCGGTGATGAAGTCATTGCCAGCAATGATCTTTATGGTGGCACTTACCGCATCTTCACAAAAATATTTGAGCGCTATGGCATCAAATTCCATTTCATAGGTATGCAGGATGCGCAGAACATCCGTAATTATGTCAATGCCAATACAAAGCTGATCTGGATAGAAACACCTACCAATCCGCTGCTCAACATCATTGACATTGCCACCTGTGCACAAATTGCCGGCGAACATAAAATACTGCTGGCGGTAGATAATACCTTCGCCTCTCCATACCTCCAGAATCCACTGGATCTGGGTGCGAACATCGTTGTACACTCTGCGACCAAATACCTGGGGGGCCACAGCGATGTGGTGCATGGCGCCATCATCGTGAAAGATGAAGACCTGGCCAAACAGCTATATTTCATTCAAAACAGTTGCGGAGCAGTACCTGGTCCACAGGATTGTTTCCTCGTGCTGCGTGGGTTGAAAACCCTGCATGTACGTATGCAAAGGCATTGTGAGAACGGGGCTGCGGTGGCACACTTCCTGCGCCAGCACTCCAAAGTAGCCAAGGTATACTGGTGCGGTTTTGAAGACCATCCAAATCATGCTATTGCTAAAAAGCAGATGCGTGGTTATGGTGGCATGATCTCATTTACGCTAAAAGATGATAGTATAGAAGCTGCGACAAAAGTATTGAGCGGTACCCACCTGTTCTCCCTGGCGGAATCACTGGGTGGCGTGGAGTCCCTGATAGGGCATCCTGCGTCTATGACGCATGCCTCTATTCCCCGTGAAGAGCGTATCAGCAATGGTTTAGTTGATTCGCTGATTCGATTGAGTGTAGGTATTGAAGATGCGGACGACCTGATCGCAGACCTTTCAAAAGCTATTGGATAATTGAAATCGCTTCTGCCTCAGGCAGGAGCGATTGTTTTTTGGGGACATTTGTTTTCACAATTTTACTTATTTTCAATGCGTCATGCTGCAATCTTATGCGAGCCAACAGACAAACCTAACCGAATAACCACCATGAAATTCCAGCAACTGAAGGCGTTTTTGGATACCAAAGCGGCATATTACAATACTCCGGATTTTATAGCCGGAGATCCTATTACGATACCGCACAGGTTTTCCAAACTACAGGATATCGAGATCGCAGGACTTTTTGCAGCCATACTTGCCTGGGGTAACCGAACCACCATTATCAATAAATGCACTGAACTGATGAAGTTGATGGATAACGAACCCTACGACTTCATCAAAAACCACCAACCCAGAGAACGTATAAAGCTCATGCAGTTTTGCCACCGGACATTCAACGGGATAGACCTGCTCTATTTCGTCGAGTTCCTGCAGCACTACTATAGCAACGTCACTTCCCTGGAATTTGCCTTTAGCGGCCACATAACCACTAAAGACGAAACCGTTGAAAATGCCCTCATAGGGTTTCATAAGATATTCTTCGCCATTGAGCACCCGGAAAGGACCCGGAAACATATTTCCACCCCTGCCAGGAACTCCGCCTGTAAGCGCCTGAACATGTATTTGCGCTGGATGGTCAGAAAAGATGAAAATGGCGTGGATTTTGGACTATGGAAACACATCCGCCCTTCACAACTGGTATGTCCTGTAGATGTGCATGTAGGAAGAGTCGCTACCAGGCTGGGATTAATCTCATCAGCCAAGTCAGACTGGCGTACTGCACTGGAACTGACAGAAAAGCTAAGGCAGCTGGATCTGGAAGACCCTGCCAAGTACGACTTTGCGTTGTTTGGCCTCGGCGTAATAGAAAAATATGTTTAAAATATATAGCGTAATGATGAAGCGATTTTTTGTGTCAATGGCTCTGGGCGCTACCATAGCCATGCCGGCATTTGCACAACAACAGGATGATAAAAGAGATTATGTAGATCTGAGCTACAATTTTCTCAAAGGCCAACAGTTCGAGCTGAAACAGGAAAGCCGCAGCGAAACCTATACGACAGTAGATGATGTCATGCAACGCGTAACACGCGATTTCAATAATACCATTGCTATCGAGGTGACCGAAACTTCAGACGGACATGCTACCCTGACTTTCAAATACAAAGAGCTGAAGTTCAATTTCAATGCACGCAATCAGAACATCCTGGTGGATGCTGCCGTGCCTAATGAAAAAGAACCTTTCCAGGCTGCCCTGAAAAGTATTATCGATCAGCCATTCTCTGTCGATATATCGTCCTCAGGATACATCAATAAAGTAATGGGACTGGACGATCTGCTGGACAAAGCATCGGCTACCTTCACGAACCTGAAACCAGATGAGCAGACTGCTTATAAAAAGCTAATGAAAGACCAGTTTGGTGGCAATGCATTCCGTACCTGGTTAGAACAACTGCTGGTGATCTATCCGTTGCGTAGTATCAAAACAGGTACCCGCTGGGAAGAGAACGTACCTATCCGTACCGGATTGGTAGGCGATATTTCCCTCTACTGGAACCTGCAAACATGGGATAGCCAGACGGCAAAGATCAATGGTACAGGTAAGGTCAACACAAATAAAGTAGAGACTTTTACAACCGATGATGGTATCGAAGCTACTGCTGAAATCAATGGCGATATCATGACGAATTATCTCATAGACCGCACATCAGGATTCCCTAGTATTGCTTCGCAGAATACAGAGATGAATGGTACGTATACTTACAAAGCGAATAAAGCGAAGAAGATTAAAAGTGATGTGAAAGTACCGGTGAAGATTGTGACGAATGCGTCTTATAAAATTAAAAGAATGAAATAACTAAATAAAGAAATTAAAGCAATTAGCAGAACCATTTTGCTGAAGCAAAATGGTTCTGCTAATTGCAAAAAAATTGCTGCTGCCAATGGCAGCAGCAATTTTTTTAAAGAATAAGATGAATAAATTAATACGGATACAATGCAGCTTTTACCAGAAACAACATTACAACTTGCCGAAGATACTTCCCTCACAATTCCTGATCACATTACCTACGAACAGTTAAAAACATTACTCGCTGCAAAGCTTGAAGCCATGATCAATCAAGACTTTCAGCAGTTCTTGCTATTGCTGTATAAAATCGATGTGGCAGAAAATAAAATAAGACAGGTACTGGCTGATGATACAACCGGAGAGGTCTATCATAAAATTGCGGCCTTGCTCATAGAGCGTCAGCAGCAAAAAATTATCTCCCGCAAAACCTTTACCAGACCCGCCAGCGATGACGATGAAGAAGAAAGATGGTAACCTATTTATCAAACATCAGTTCACGCACTTTCGCTTTATCTTCTTTCTCTTTCTCTAATTCAAATGATGTTTTGAATACCCAGTCCCACAAAGAAGAACTCACACCAAATCCTTTCTCTTCTGCCTTATAGTGATGCAGATGATGATTGCGCCACAATGGTTTCATAAATTTAAACGGTGGATTCCATGCATGAATCGCATAGTGCATGCTGCCATAAATCAGGTAGCCTAACATAAATCCCGGAAAGAACATATAAGTATACTGTCTCAGGAAAATATACTGCACACCAAATATCACAGATGCCAGTATCAGACTGGGCACAGGTGGCATAAACAACCGTTGCTTGTCGCGTGGATATTCATGGTGATTACCATGCATCACATAGATAAACCGTCTTACTTTGGGATTCTCACTACTGAAGTGAAACAAGTAGCGGTGCATGATGTATTCAAAAAATGTCCAGAATAACATTGCACCAAAAAAGATCGTTAATACATTAGTGATGTTAAATCCTAATGAGGTGTTACTATAATAAAGGCTATACCCGATAATTGGGATGTACATGCCCCAAATCACCAATGGATGTGTTTTGGTGAGCATTTCTAAATATCTGCTCTCAAAAAGCCTCGCCTGTCCTTTGTTCTTAATCTTATCAAACTTCATGACTCCCTTTAGATTTATTTGCAAAATTAAAAGCCTTAAAACCCTTTATTCTTCTCGTTATATCATTTGCCAAAAATTCATATCCGCTAATATTATGCCGATATTGCCTCCCCTTTTCTGTATGTATTTATGAATTACATCAGGGTCCTTTTTCTTCCTTATTCATATTGATAAATTATCTCACCTGTATTTAAAAAAAGGGATACCTTGTATATCCATTCTCAGTCCCTGCGGGTATTATTAAAGATTCTCACATATGATATTGATCGTTCCTTTTTTATCCTTAAAGAAGAAAAACTTAACATCCCTATCACAATAAATTGCCGTGTCATAATGTGGATTTGCTACCTCAGCAGGGTAGTCTGATAAATATGTATACAGCAAAAGATCATCAATTGTTGAGAGATTGTCCTTTCTCAATTTCGATATTCTCACTGAAATCACCTATCAATCCACTGCGGGCAGATGACCCATTAAAATGTATAAGCTATATTTACAAATCATACAACCAGAACGTTAATTTTATGAAACTTGTTACTTACCTCCGGGAAGAGAGCGACCAACTGGCAATATTAGTAGACAACCAGCTCTACAATACCCAGGACCTTCACCCAAATCTCCCCAGCAGTATGCAAATGTTCCTACTCATGTGGGAAGATGTGATCGACATTGCAAAGGAAGCCGACGCACAATTAAAAGCAGGCAAACACGTAGGCATCGCTAGTCCCATTCCACTGGAAAAAGTTACACTGATGGCCCCTGTGCCATTCCCCAATTCCTGCCGTGATGGTTACGCATTCCGTCAGCACGTTGCTTCTGCACGCCGCAACCGCAGGGTAGAGATGATCGCAGAATTCGATCAGTTCCCGGTTTTTTACTTTACCAACCACAATGCTATTCAGGGACCCGGTAATGTATATTGCATGCCTGATCACTTCGAAAAACTGGACTTTGAACTGGAAGCTGCTATCGTAATCTGTAAAGCAGGCCGCAACGTTCCTGCTGAAGAAGCAGATGAATACATCGGCGGTTACATGATCATGAATGATATGAGCGCCCGTACCCTGCAAATGGATGAAATGAAACTGAACATGGGCCCCTGCAAAGGCAAGGATTTCAGCACCGTGATCGGTCCTATGCTGGTGACACCCGACGAACTGCAACACCTGCTCACAGAACCTAAACCCGGTCATACCGGCAATGCTTATAACCTGAAAATGACCTGTCACGTAAATGGTGTGCAGGTAAGCGAAGGCAATATGGCAGATATGGACTGGACCTTTGCCGAAATCGTACAGCGCTGCTCTTATGGTGCGAATATCATGCCCGGTGATGTAATTGGTAGTGGTACCGTAGGTACCGGCTGCTTCCTGGAACTGAATGGCACCGGCAAACTCAATAATCCTGATTATCCTGAACAATGGCTACAGGCCGGCGATGTGGTAGAACTGGAAATTGAGGGGCTGGGAAAACTGACCAATACCATCGTTGCAGAAGAATCAGATTTTTCGATCCTCAAACTAAAGAAATAAATGCAGATCATTCCGGGGCAGGTAACCACCGCCGTACTGCAAGGTTATTTACAGGGCGCCATCGCTCCCAGACCTATCTGTTTTGCAAGCACTGTCGATAAAGAAGGAAGACCTAATTTATCGCCATTTAGCTTCTTCAATATCTTCGGAACTAATCCTGCTACGTTGATTTTTTCACCTTCGCGCAGGGTCAGGGACAATACGACCAAACACACACTGGAGAACCTTTACGAGGTAAAGGAAGTCGTGATCAATATGGTGAATTATGCCATGGTGCAGCAGACTTCTTTGGCCAGTTGTGAATACCCGAAAGAGATCAGTGAATTTGAGAAAGCGGGGTTTACAGCAATTGCTGCTGAAAAAGTACGGCCTTTCAGAGTAAAGGAAAGCCCGGTGCAGATTGAGTGTATTGTTAGGCAGATTATTGAAACCGGTACTGAAGGAGGTGCGGGTAACCTGGTGATTTGTGAACCTGTCATGATCCATATTAGTGATGAAGTGCTGAATGAGAAAGGAGGGATTGATCCGCACAAACTGGACCTGGTAGCGAGAATGGGAGGGGACTATTATTGCAGGGCTTCCGGCGATGCGGTATTTGAAGTGGCAAAGCCGAATACATTATTAGGGATCGGGATTGATGCCCTGCCCTTGCATATCCGGAATAGCAGCATTCTGACCGGTAATCATTTGGGACAATTAGCAAATGTGCATGAACACCCGGTGATAGATCCGGCATTTGAGGATGAGCACCTGAAGAATATTTTCCAGTATTATAGTATTACACCTGATGAGATGGAGCGGGAGCTGCATGCGTACGCCCAACGGCTATTAGACAAAGGGAAAGTAGCAGAAGCGTGGCAGATACTACTTGCTGTATAAATCAAAAGGGTTGCAGTCTCCGGCCGCAACCCTTTTGACACCAGGAGATCAGGTTTGCCAGAGCAAACCCGATCTCCTGGTAATAATTATTTCGCTACACTTCCAAACACCTTCTGCAACAGCGCACTCGTTCTCGCCGTTGAATTATTCCTGATATTCTTCTCTTCAATTTTAATCTGATCAAACAGTGCATTCACTGCCATTCCTGTCACATAATCCTGCAAATCCGGATTTGCCTTTTTGAATGTAGTCGGCAGCTTATTGTAGGAATTAATGATGTCAGCATAATACTTAGTAGCGTTAGTGCTATCCAGCGCACCTTTTACTACTGGCGCAAATGCAGCTTTCAGGTCAGTAGTGGTTTTACCCTTGAAATATACTGTAGCAGAACTATCCGTTCCTTTCAGAATGTTTAGCGCATCAGCAATAGACATTCCCTTGATAGCAGATACAAAAATTGGCGCTGCAGAACCTACTGCTTTTTCAGCTGCACGGTTGATAGACAGAATTGCCTGATCTACCTGTGCACCCAGACCAACACTTCTCAATGTATTCCCAATCTTAACGGCATCAGGAGGTAATAACAGTTTGTATACCTCACTGCCAAAGAAGCCATCTGTTTTGTTCAACACTCCGATACCTGAAGTCACACCTTTAGAAAGTGCTTCTTTGATGGCACTACCTGCATCACTCTCAGAAATCCCGGTAGTACTACCTGATGCACTGCTGGCTGCACTACTTACTGCCTTACTCAAATTCTTCAGTATCTGCGCCTGAGATACCGTCCCTAAAGAAATACCTGCCAAAAACAGAAGACATAGTTTCTTGTACATATTGATTGAAGTTGTGGTTTACATGCAAATTAGTAACAATATTTAATCTACCAATTCAATTAATGATGAAGGGTAGCTCATCGCACAGCAGCCCCGGATCGCAATGCGATCCGGGGCTGCTACAGGCTATAAATGTAACGTATTTTCCTATTCGTGTATTGCCAGCAAAGGGATATGACTGTGAAAAGCCAGCTGAGTAGTCCGGCTCCTTCTGAACATGCCTTCAAAAAGCCCATGTTTCCGTGGGATAATAAAGATCAGATCGGCGCCTTCCTTTTCTGAAAAATCCATGATCCCATTCACCACATTCTCATTGTCTACAAAATGGTAAATTGGGTTATACCCTTCCAGCAGGGTATCCAGCAGTAAACTCTCCATAGGTGTTTCACCTGCCAGCCCTTTCCCGGAATGATCGATGTTTAACACATGCAGTTCTGCATTAAAGGTACTGAGCAAACTCTTCAGGGTTCCAATGGGCGTATTTTCCCCCATATGTTTAAAATCACACGCGAATACGATCTTCCGAATAGGGTGGTACACGGCATCTCCTGGTACAATAATCACCGGACAAGCGGTATGCCTGGCCACATCTACCGAATTGGAACCAATGAGAATCTCTTCGAAATGACTGCCCCCTTCCGTACCCATTATAATTAGATCGGCTTGCTGATCAATGCAAAATCCATCAATATTTGCTGCCAGCAGGTGATTTTCTGCCCGCAAATCCAGTATTACATTAGCAGGAATTTCGGTTGCCAGCTCCCTTTGCATCTTTTCCAGCCCTTCTTCACTGGCCGCCTTCAGGTCCGCAGGATCTACCATCGGAATAGCCGAAGGCATATCCGGCACCGGCACTACCAGCTCATATGCATGGTACAAAACAACCCGGGAAGCCCCCATCTGGCTTGCCAGTCCCAACGCATAGCGGGCGGCATTATATGCTGCTGCTGAAAAGTCCGTAGGAACAATAATAGTTTTCATCTCATTACTGTTTTTAGTGTGGAATATGTAGAACCTATGGAATAAAGAGAAAAATTAATGCCAAAGGGGAGAAAACAGTTATTTTTGCACTCCATTATTGTAATTCAGTATTTACATGACATCACTATCTGAGCAAGAGATCATACGCAGGGAAAAACTGCAGGAATTGGAGAAACTGGGCATCGACCCTTATCCGGCGGAAGAATATCCCGTAAACAATACCGCAGAAAAAATTAAAGCGGTATATAGTGAAGAAACCAAAGAGCAGTTGCAGAACCTCTGCATCGCTGGCCGTATCATGAAGATCCGTGACATGGGTAAAGCAGCTTTCATAAAGTTGCAGGACCATACAGGATATATTCAACTGTATGTACGCCGCGATGACATCAGCAATGGCGAGGATAAGTCCATGTACGATATTTTAGTCAAAAAGATACTCGATATAGGCGATATCATCGGTGCAAAAGGCTATGCCTTTGTTACCAAAACAGGCGAATTGTCTATACACGTAACCAAGCTCGATTTTCTCGCTAAATCCCTCCGCGTGCTTCCTGTAGTAAGCGAAAAGGATGGTGAAGTATTCGATGCCGTAACCGATCCTGAATTCAGATATCGCCAACGCTACGTAGACCTGATCATCAACCCGTCTGTCAAGGATACCTTTATCAAGCGTACGAAGATCATGCAGACCATCCGTGATTTCTATAACGACCTGGGTTACCTGGAAGTTGAAACACCGATCCTCCAGCCTATTCCTGGTGGCGCCACTGCACGTCCGTTCAAGACACATCACAATGCACTGGATATTCCATTATATATGCGTATCGCCAATGAGCTTTACCTGAAACGTTTGATCGTAGGTGGTTTCGATGGGGTGTACGAGTTTGCCAAAGACTTCCGCAACGAAGGTATGGACCGTACCCACAACCCGGAATTTACCGTAATGGAAATGTACGCCGCTTACAAAGACTACGAGTGGATGATGCGTACCACAGAAACCCTGCTGGAAAAGATCGCCCTCGCCCTGCATGGTACTACCCTGGTACAGGTAGGAGAGAAGGTGATCGACTTCAAAGCGCCTTTCCGCCGTGTCACTATGTTTGATGCGATTAAAGAACATACCGGTATCGACATTTCCGAAATGGACGAAGCACAGCTGCGTGATACCTGTAAACAACTGGGTATCGGCGTTGCACCTAGCATGGGTAAGGGTAAACTGATCGACGAGATCTTTGGCGAAAAAGCTGAACACAACTATGTACAGCCGACCTTCATCATTGACTATCCGGTGGAAATGAGCCCGCTCACCAAGAAACACCGTAGCAAACCAGGTCTGGTAGAACGCTTTGAACTGATGGTAAACGGTAAGGAACTGGCCAACGCTTACAGCGAGCTGAATGATCCTATCGACCAGCGCCAGCGCTTCGAAGACCAGGTGAAACTGATGGAAAGAGGTGATGACGAAGCGATGTACATCGACTACGACTTCCTCCGTGCCTTGGAATACGGTATGCCACCAACCTCCGGTATCGGTATTGGTATCGACCGTTTGACCATGATCATGACAAACAACCTATCTATCCAGGATGTGCTGTTCTTCCCACAAATGAAACCAGAGAAGCTCCAATAGTCTTCTCTTTCAACCTTATATCCAAAAAATCCGGCTCTTAATGGCCGGATTTTTAATTTACAACAAATCCGATCTATGCAATTACGTCACTTTACCCGCTACATGGCAGCCCTGGGTCTGTTATCCGCGCCACTATGCGCCCAGGATAAAAAAGACCTTACCTACGAGCAGATCTGGAAAAATGCCCCTTCCGGCATTTCCCAGCCACTCCCCAACATAACCGGTTGGGCTGATGACACACATTATATCGAAGTGCGCAATGGCAAGTCTTACAAAGTAGATGTAAAGACGGGTGCAGCGACCGACTATTCCCAGGCCGGCATTGCCGTATCTGTTCAGGATCACGATATTATCTACACAGCTGCTGATGGTACGACCACACAACTGACAAACGATACGCTCACAGAAAAGAATCCTACGATCTCTCCTGATGGGAAATATGTGGCCTTTACCCGCCACAATGACCTCTATAGCGTAGAAATAGCCACCAAAAAGGAAACCCGCTATACCAGCGACGCTTCTGACGTGGTATACAATGGTTACGCCTCCTGGATCTATTATGAAGAAATTCTGGGCCGTGCCTCCCGCTACCGTGCTTTCTGGTGGAGTCCCGATAGCCGCTACCTGGCTTACATGCGTTTTGACGACTCACAGGTACCCATATTCCCTATTTACAGCGAAAAAGGGCAGCACGGCTTCACAGAAAACACCCGTTATCCAAAAGCCGGCGATAAAAACCCGGAAGTGAAAGTAGGCGTGGTACCCGTAGCTGGTGGTGCTACCACCTGGGCAGCTTTTGACGAAAAGGCAGATCAGTACTTCGGTACCCCTTACTGGACAACCGACAACCACCTATGGATGCAATGGATGAACAGGGGACAGGATAACCTGAAGATCTACGATATCAACCTAACCACCGGCGCTAAAAAGGAAGTGTACGATGAAAAACAGCCTACCTGGATCGACTGGAAGGATGGAATGACTATTCTTGAGAAAGGTAAAGGATTTATCATGAGAAGTGATAAAACAGGCTGGTCCCACCTGTACTGGTACAATATGGACGGCTCACTCAAAAAGCAGCTCACGACCGGCAACTGGACGGTGAACTATACCGTAGCCCTGGATGCAAAACAGGAACAACTCTACTTCGTAGCAAGAAAAGAAGCTTCTACCCGCACAGATCTTTATAAGGTAAACCTGAATACAGCGGCAATTACCCGCCTTACCTTCGGCGAATACTACCATGCTGCGACCGTAAGTCCCCATGGCGACTACTTCATTACCACCTATTCGAACCTCAATACACCTGGCCGCATTGCGCTGGTAGACAATAAAGGCAAGGTAATCAGAGAATTGGGCGATAGCAAAGGCGCTCAATTAGCCAGTTACAACCTGGCCCTGCCCAAATTAATGACTTATACTACCCGCGACGGGTTGACCCTGCCAATGACGGTTACCATGCCACTACATATGCAGGAAGGCAAAAAATACCCTGTACTCATCAGCATCTATGGTGGGCCTGATGCAGGCACCGTATACGATCGCTGGAATGGCAACCTGACCGCACAATGGTGGGCCGAAAAAGGTATTATCCAGGTGGTAATTGATAATCGTAGCTCTGGCCAGCTGGGTAAAATGGGCATGAACTACATCCATCGCAAAACGGGTATCTATGAAATCGAGGATTATATGGATGCCACCAAATGGCTCCGTTCCCAGGCTTATGTAGATACAAACAAGGTTTGCATAACCGGTGGCAGTTTTGGGGGGTATATGACCTGTATGGCACTGACCTATGGCGCTTCCGTATTTAACTATGGTATGGCGAACTATTCGGTGACCGACTGGCAGCTCTACGATAGCCATTATACAGAAAGATATATGGATACCCCTGCCGAGAACCCGGAAGGTTACAAGATCACTTCGCCTATGCATTACCTGGACCGCTATAAGGGATTAATCAGGATCGTACATGGCACCATGGACGATAATGTACATATGCAAAACAGTATCCAGTTGGTCAATATGCTGGAAGACATGAATAAGCATTTTGAATTTATGTTAGTTCCGGGAGAGCGTCATGGGTGGAGAACCAGTATCAAGATGAAGCATAGTGATATGGAGATGTACCGGTTTATCTATCGCTATTTACTGGAAGAGCCGTTTCCGGCAGAGTTATAAAAAAAGAAACGGGGCTGCAAGACTACAGCCCCGAAAAATTTTAACCATATCTTTATTGAAAAACCTATACCAAAGGTGCACGTATTTTGAATACACGCAAACCCCATTCTGGTGAATGCTATATTTTTGTTTGGGAACGTAATAAAAAGGAAGTTAAACGTACCGGCTTTTGAAGGGGAAAATCAGTTTTTGAGGGGTGAACGTAACAGATGAGCCGTTAATGGCTGTACCTGCCTAAAATATAGAAGGGCGGTAAGAATACCGCCCTTGTAATAATTTTAACCATATCCTATGAAAAACCTGAGTCAAAGATATAGTCTACAAAAATGAGTTATCTTCCTATTTCCGTGAACGTTATAAAATAGTTCGTAAAACAGTAAGAATGAAGAGGTCAGCTGATATATATCAAATAAGATAATATTAATTAATTTTTAAATTGTAAATATTCTTAATTACTAGTCAATACACCATTATCATCCTACTTGCAGGCCATTCTGGACCGCCCTGTCTGGTTGTAACAACACTACTTCTTTATCCGCGCCCACTACACCAAGTACCAGACACTCAGAGAAAAAATTAGCCACCTGCTTCACTGGAAAGTTCACTACAGCAACCACCTGTTTGCCGATTAACGTCTCTTCACTATATAATTTGGTGATCTGAGCAGATGAACGCTTAATGCCCAGCTCGGGACCAAAGTCAATTAATAACTGGTAAGCAGGGTTCTTTGCCTTGGGAAAATCGGCTACTTCTATAATGGTTCCTACCCGAATGGCTACCTTTTCAAAATCCTGCCACGTAATCTGTTCCATAATGTTATGATATTGAGGTATTAAGATAATAAAAACCTTCATGAAAGAGGGAATTCACCAATGGGGGATGAAAAACATTTTCAAAGAAAAAAGGCGGTAAGAATACCGCCTAATAATTTAACCATATCCTATGAAAAACCTATTGTAAATATATACTGACCGCTTTGTAGAAAAACCTGCCATTTAGTGAATGTTATAATTTTCCCGGTGAATGCACGATTTAGTGATTATTCGAACATATGCCAGAGTATCATTATATTATAAAATAGATGGCTACATGCACATACTTAATGGCATGGTTCTTGCGTTTTATAAGTACAAAATTTTAGGTTAAAAAATAGGTTAAAGCGAAACGGCCCATCATTGCATACGCAATGATGGGCCGTTCTCGTTGAGCGAATATCTTTAGTCCAGCATGGTGGTATCCTGTACCACAAACGGACCTGTAGGATGCAGGATGGTGTAGTTTGTAAAGTCCTGATTGGAAATCAGCCCGGTACCATATAAGGTATCTGTTTCCGTACTTATCCTCACCGGCGTATTGGAAATAAACTGTTGCTTTTTAGAATCCCAGTTCAGCTCCTCGCAGTCCAGCCTTTCTCCTTTCTTGTTGATAACCACCACGTGGTCTTTGAGAAAGACATTGGCGTCATTCTCAAAGTATTTGCCATAGCGGGCTGTCAGGGTGCTCTCTACGCTCAGGGTATCGTTGTAAAACAACACCTTCAGTCCGTTATTGAACTCCACATAGATAGGTACCGCCAGGTGGCGCAGCATAGTGGGGGCTGTCAGATTGGCTTTTACGTGCCCATCCTGACTGTACAGGGAGTTAATATTCTTCCCTTCCTCCACAGCAGCGGCTTTTTTATCGAGGTTCATCACAGCCTCCATATCGTTTTCGCACGATACGGTAGCTATCAGGACCCACAGGAACGCTAAACGCGTAATGATTTTCTTCATATATGTGCTTCGGGCAGCAAAATTATGCAATTCCTAAATATCACCTGCTGATAGGTTTCGAAAATGCCCATTCAAATTCACCCGGTCCTTCAACCGTTCCATTTCCGCCATGACAGGCACGACCTTTAGCAGGTGTCGCTTCAGGTATTCCAGCCGCTGCATTTCCTGGAACAGGTGAAGCAACTCATACTCCTCATGCAGTGACAATCCCGCATGATGGGCCAGGTCGTAAGAAAGCAGGTCAGCATCTTCCTTTTTAAAGCTCTTATTCACCTGTAGCAGGTTGTGCAGCTCTCTTACAGCCTGCAATACCTGTTTTTGTAAGCGCTCGCTTGAGTTAAATTGATTTTCCGGGTAGTTGACTATAGCGCCTGAGTATAGCTTGTCAGGAATGGATTTGATCACTTCCAGTACGCGAAACACCTTTGTGCCCCTGGTTACGACATCCAGCTCCCCACTTTCGTAAGACTTTTCCACTCGTACTACCTCTACCAATGTACCGTACTCTACTATCTTATGGTTAATCACTGCTGGAATTCCAAAAGGTTTCTGCTCGGCTATACATTCCCGGATAAGCTGTTTATATCTCGGCTCAAATATATGCAGGTTTAGCTGCTCTTCAGGATAAACCACAATACCAAGCGGAAATATTGGAATGAAATTCGTCATGGTTTCTAAATTATAGAATATATCTTTAACCCCAAATTATTAGCAACTGCTTAACTTATATGCCACAACTATTATTCGACTGTGAGAAAATGAAATACCCCAATACAGGACTCTTTGAATTCTGCAAACAACTGGGATTGGCTCTACTTAATAATAAAATGGCAGATGAGGAAATGGTCTATTATGTTCCGGCACAGTATACCGGTTATTTTGGAGAGAATGCGACTTATATCAAAAAGAATTCCCTCCATAAGCTCTGGATGCCGACCTACTTTAAACCAACCATATGGCATACCACTTTTCAGACGTCAAGATACATGCCATCAACAGGTAGAACTAAAAAAGTATTGACTATCCATGACCTGAATTGCATTCATGAAAAGATCCATCCAAAACAAATAAAAAGAACCTTAAAGGCTATCCAGGAAAATATTAACCGGGCAGATCATGTTGTAACTATTTCTCAATTCGTCATGAATGATGTGAAAACACACTTGCATTTGAAAGACAAATCTGCAAGTGTAGTGCTGAATGGATGCCACTTAGAAGAATATCCTGACTTTAATGCACCGGCTTATCATCCTACTAAACCATTTCTCTTTACCATTGGAGGCGTCAATGCCAAAAAGAATTTTCATGTATTGCCAGCGTTACTGGTTGGTAATGATTATGAATTGATCATAGCAGGGCCTATTTTCGATGACAATTATAAGCAGCATATCCTGATGACAGCACAGGCACATGGTGTTGCCAGCAGGGTAAAAATAATAGGTGCCATATCCTATCCCGATAAATACTGGTATCTTCGCCATTGTGTCGGTTTTCTATTTCCTTCTATTGCTGAAGGTTTTGGTCTTCCCGTCATAGAAGCTATGAACCTGGGTAAGCCATGCTTTCTTTCTGACAAAACAAGTTTACCTGAAATAGGAGGACCTCTTAGTTACTATTTTCACGATTTTGAACCAACCACTATGCAGGAAGTTTTCAGGAATGGCATACAGGATTACCTGAAAAATAATCCTTCCGAAGCTATAAAGGCATATGCAGCACAGCTAAGCTATGATAATACGGCCAAAAACTATCTGAGTATATATCGCAGCCTTTATTAAACGCAACTTTCATTTTTATGCACCGCATCGGTCTGGATTTCGAAAAATTAAAGTATCCACACAACGGTCTTTACACCTTCTGTTTACAATTAGGACAACGACTATTGAACCTGCAGCGGCAGGATGAACAACTGCTGTATTATATGCCCGAATCCTTCACTGAATTCGATGGCAGATTTGAAACCATTCCTTATAAATGGTATGACAGATATGCCTTCTATCCTGAAAAGATGGACGTATTTCATGCTGTGCACCAGACAGGGAATGTCTGGCCCAGAAGGCAGGCGAAAAAAGCACTGGTCACTATTCATGATCTGAACTTCCTGTTTGATCAACGGCTCAGGAACTGGCAGAAACAGCATCACCTGCGCCAGTTGCAGAAACAGGTAGATGAAACGGATATAGTCGTTTCTATCTCCAAGTTTACATTGAGTGTGATCAGGGAACATATCAATGTGCCGGAAAGTAAATGTCATATCGTATATCAGGGATCTGAAGTAAAACAGTTTCCGGGGTTCGATGCTCCATCTTATAAACCACAAAAGCCTTTCCTGTTTTCTATCGGCATGCTGACGCCAAAGAAGAATTTCCATGTGCTGCCTTCATTGCTGATAGGGAATGATTATGAGCTGATCATCGCCGGCAGACAACAGGGTGACTACATCAAAAAGATTGAAGCAACAGCGGCAGAATTAGGTGTGAGCAACAGGTTGAAACTGGTAGGAGGTATTACAGACGAAGAGAAATACTGGTATTATAGTCAGTGTCTGGCATTCCTGTTTCCTTCACTGGCAGAAGGCTTTGGCGCACCTGTGGTAGAAGCCATGCACTTTGGCAAACCGGTGTTTTTGTCTGACAAAACGAGCTTACCCGAAGTAGGAGGGGCCGTCGCTTATTACTTCCGTGATTTTGCACCCGATGCTATGCAGGAAGTTTTTGCGAAAGGGCTGGAACACTTTGCCGGCAATGATCGTGCAGATGCTATAAAAAAACATGCCCTGCAATTTAGCTGGGATGCTAATGCAAGCGCATATTTTGAATTATATAGGAGCCTCTTTTAAAGCCGGCCACAGGCCCGCCCGCTCCAAACAAAAAGAGCTTTTGCCAGCGGCAGAAGCTCTTTTTGTTTCTAAATTTTTATATAGTTCCGGTAATCGAACAAACGCTTCCCGGTCCTTTTCTCTATCCAATACAGGATGCTATCCTTGAAACCAAATTTCTTCCTGCTGATATCGTGCTCAAACTTCCAGCCTTTCTCATCAATCCTTGACTGCATCACAGATGGATGTGTACCCTTGAACAGTTCCAGACTATCTACCACTCCATAATCAAACTCCTGGATATTCACCCTCTTCTTCATCTTCTCATCATTCCCGCCATGGTACAACTGGTATGAATTATTCAGCTTCCGTGCCTGTGCTTCCGGATCCTTTACCCATCCATAATGATAGATGTTGGCATCGATCTGTTTTACATGCAATTTCTCTCCTTCTTTTCTGAAACCCTGTGCATCGCGGTAAGAAGAGATCTTCTTATCATTTCTGATCACTCTTATCTCATTCTTATACCACACTCTTGAATCACCAATATAATCGTAGCTACCAAAAAAGTGCATGTATTCAAACAACAAACCTTCTACTTTAGGATCATCTTTATATTTCTCCATTGCAGCCCTTATCGCCGCATAATCTCTTTCATGCACCACCTCATCTGCCTGGATATAAAAACACCAGTCTGCATCGGGACTTACATGTGCAAATGCCTTGTCTGTTTCTACAGCCAGAATACGTCCTCCTTCTTTCAGCGAATCGTCCCATACAGAATGTGTAATCTTAATTTTAGGAGAATCGATTGACTGAATGAGTTCCAATGTTCCATCGTCAGAATCACCTACACTGACAATCACCTCATCGCACAGTGGCAGGATTGACCTGATAGATGCCAATACAGGATAGTCATATTTAACGGCATTGCGAACAAAAGTGAATCCGGCTACTTTCATATAATAGTTATATTGGCTGCGAAGATAATCCGTTATTCGTAATTTAGAAGATGCGTTCTCTATTGACAGACCTCTTACAGGGCTCACCCAGGGCATTGGCCCGATGTATTACCCTGGTGGAAAATGAAGCCAGTGGGTACGAAGGACTGTTGGCAGACCTTCCTGCCAATAACCATACCCGGGTGATCGGCATTACCGGCCCTCCCGGTGCTGGCAAAAGTACGCTCGTGAATGGCTTAATTGAACTGCTGCTGAAACAAGGGAAAAAGGTAGGCATCATTGCCGTTGACCCCAGTTCTCCCTTTAATTACGGCGCATTGCTGGGAGATCGGGTACGTATGGCCCAGCATTTTAACAACGACCATGTTTTTATCCGCTCTATGGCGAGCAGAGGGGCATTGGGAGGATTAAGCCCAAGGATCATTGAAGTAAGCGACCTGATGAAAGCCGCTGGTTTTGACTATCTCTTTATAGAAACAGTAGGAGTGGGGCAGAGTGAAGTGGAAATAGCCGGAATTGCTACCACCACAGTAGTAGTGGTCGTACCGGAAGCGGGCGATGAAATACAAACCATGAAAGCAGGGTTGATGGAGATCGCAGATATCTTTGTGGTGAATAAAGCAGATAGAGATAATGCAGATGCATTTGTAAAAAACCTGCGCATACTGGCCCATAGCCGTGTACAGGAAACAGCCGTTTTAAAAACAGTCGCTACTACCAACGAAGGCTTAACTGCATTGATAGCAGCCATTGACCATCATCAACAACAACTGACCCAACATCCGGAAAAACACGCACAATTACTCACCGAGAAAGCCTGGCAACTCATACAACGCCAACGTATGCGTCCCTTTAACAGGCAGGAATTGTTTCAGCAAATAAAAGCAGCACTTGAAAAAGGAGACTTTAATTTGTACCGTTTTTTACAATCAGTTTACGGAGTATAAAAGCAGGTATTACAGCTACTATCACAGGTAGAATGAGCATCCATTGATGTGTAATTTCTATGGATAGTATAATTGCTGCCAGTATGATGGGGAGTCTTCCCGTGAGCAATGCTGCGACACCCACTATGGCAGCCACTCCAAATGTCGTATCATGCACACCAAACAACATCGAAAACAGCAATATACAGCCTGTTCCCAGTGCACCACCTATGAGCACCAAAGGTGTAATCATCAACGCACTGCCAGGTGCACCTGAACCTGCTGCCAAAGCAAGCATTGCAAAACGTACCAATGATAATCCCAGGCAGATCTGCAGATTCATCTGACCGTTATACAGCACTTCTAAAAAGTTATTCCCCGTGCCCAATCCTTCAGGTCGTAGCCAACCTAAATAACCAATGATCACAGCAGCAACGACCGGCAACCATTCCCGTTTGTAAGTGATCTTTTCCATCACCTTTATCAACCCCGTTAGTAAAATGCCAAATAGCGATACGACTATACCCGTTATAAAGTATATAGTTAATCCTGAAATCGTAATAGCGCCTAATTCATGTATGGGAAAAACAGCTCCCCAGCCATGAAACAAAAAACAACACAACGCACCTGTTGCAGCCGACAATAACATGGCGACAACATTCAATAAGGTAAACTCGATAAAACCCAGTTCAAAGACTAATACTGTCGCTGCCAGCGGTGCATGCATCATATATGCCAATGCACCTGCAAGCGCCGCTGCTTTGAGCAACTTCTTTTCACCCAATACAAATAATCCACTTACAAAAGTACCTTCCACACCAAATGGAAAACCTGTGCCGGTCATCAACAGCGGACTGAGAGGAACCAGCATTTTCTTTCCGAACTTTGCAATCAGGGCACCAGCTACAGCACCTGCTATTGGAATAAGGATGATCCACCCACCTAATCCGGAATTAGTAATATCAGGTATATCCGTTTTGAATGCTCCTAAAAAGCAGACCCAGGTGATGAAGTTTATCAGCCGCGCGAGGCTTTCAAACACCAAAGCGGCAAGTACAGCAGTCAACACAGCTAGCCCAATGTTTTTCATATTCTTAACTTCCAGTTATGTTAATGACTCGTTAACAGAAAAGAGTGTTTCTTTAAAATCAATTTAATTCCTCATTTATTACAATCTAATAATAAAATTATTAACCTGATAATCACTAATTCATTTTTGTGAGTAATCGTTCGTCAATAGCATGTTAAAAATTTCACGCCGTATCCCCCCCTACATACATTTGTGTCAACCTAGATTACTGTTATTGATAAATTGATAATTAACCACATATCCATGGAAGTTGCTATTTTCGACACCTATGTGAAACGCCGTGAAGGAGGCTATATGCATTTTGACATTATCGTCTCCGTTGATACTAATTACGAAAGCGTCCTCACATTTGGTAATGCTTACCTCAAATCCCGCTCATTGACTGCGCCAGTGATTTCCTCCCGTGATTGCAGGTTCTGCCATATGCAGGAAACAGTTCCTTCATGGGAAAAGAATATCCAGCAGCAAGGCTATCATATTTACGAACTGGAAGGTTGCAGGTAAAATCTTTAAATACAAAGGGCTGACCATCGCTGATCAGCCCTTTGCTAATAATGATTTGTAATAGTTTATGCCTGTTGTCTGTTATTCCTGTAATAACGGAAACCCAGAAATGCAATAATAATGAGTGGCGTTACTGCCAGCATCAAAATACCCGCATTCAATCCTTTCGCAGGCCCTTCTCCCAGTTGCTGTGCCGTCTTGGTACAAAGAGAACACTGTGCCATGGTTTGTGTGCTCAGGGCAAGGAGTATCAATGCTATTTGTCCAATCTTTTTCATACCTCAAATTTACGAATTTTAATTGCATCTGCCTTTGGCATAAGATGTAGAGAATTGATTTCTTCAGCGAAGATTTAATCAATTTTCGTCCATTCCCATTATCAATAATAAGGCGCGATCATTACATACACAATCACCCCGGTTACCGCTACATAAAACCAGATCGGCCATGTAATTCTCGCAATCTTCTTGTGCTTCTCAAAGTCATTCTGGAACCCACGCAGCAATGTAAACAACACCAGCGGAACTATAATTCCAGCCAGGATAATATGCGTGATCAGGATAAAGAAATATACATACCTCAATCCACCTGCCGCTGCTTTCTCTGCTTCTGTTACAATATAGTTATGATCTACATCACCATACATAGTAGACTTTACAAAGAAGTGATACGTTACATACGATACCAGGAATATAGCTGACAGCGCCACCGCAATCAGGTTCGCCACCTTGTGTGCTTTAATCTGCTTCATCTTGATAAAATACAGACTTGCCAACAACATCACTGCCGTAGCTGAATTCAGCGCCGCATGGAACAACGGCAATACCGAAACATTAAACCCCGCTTCCATATGCTGGCGCGGCAAAAACATCAGGAGCGCCACGACTACCGGTATCGCTACGGATACAATCGTAATAGGCAGGTTTAGATTTTTGTTTGTAAGACTCATATCAGGATATTTAAAGCAAAAAGTGAAACGGAAACGCTACACCTTAGCGTCTACACATTTCACTTTTATGCTTACTTTTCATTTTCTTAATTTTCTTATTCAGTACCTGGATTCAGAATCCTTTGCAGGAAAGGAGGACGATGCTTTGCCTTCTCCAGGTGCAATACAGCGATATCATTTGCGACCTGACGAATTACATTGCTGTCTGTTCCATCATAATACCCCCTGATCTGGCGATCCTTGTCCAGTAAGATCAGTTTCTCTGTATGGATAAAATCATCCGGTCCGCCATCTCCCTCTGTCACACTTACAAAAAACTCATGTCGGGCCAGATCATAAATATCCTTCTTACTACCGGTTAGCAACCACCAGTTATCAGGATTAATATTGCGTTTTAACCCATATTGGCGTAAAGTCTCAGATGAATCTCTTTCCGGATCTACTGTCAGCGACAGCAGTTGCAGTAAAGTATCACTCTTAATATACGCTTTTTGTAGCTTTTCCAGATTTGCCATCATCTTTGGGCAAATGCTGGGACAGGAAGTAAAAAAGAAATTTACCAGCACCATTTTGTTTGGCAGGTCATGTAAGGATACCTGCTGGCCCATCTGGTTGGTAAATGTAAAATCCTTTACCGTATGGTACACCGTATCATACGTTTGCTTCCCATCTTTCATCACAGTATCTACACGCTCCGCAATATAATGGCGGGGGAGTGGTACTGCATCCTCCCGATAGTGATCTACTATCAGGTAGCCCACCAATGGCAACAGCACGGCGAGTACTAATCCTAAAAGTCCTTTCTGTGTGATGGCGTATGGTATTAATTGTGAACAAAAAATTACGCTTTACAATATCCGCATCGCTGGGGACAATGTAAAGCGTAACAGTATAAAAGTAATGAATTATTCGTGGTGTCCCTCTCCGCCTTCGATAACCTGTACTTTCTCAACTGGTTTTGGAGTACCAGGAGCCAGGTTCTTACGCATGTTCTTCCATGAATCACCATCAGCCAGGAAGGCGATGATAAACCAGACAAACAGGAGCAGCGGCATGAGGATCGTCATGATCAGATTCTTGATCTCGTGACCAAGGTGCATGAACTCAGCTACGATAAAGAATGCCTTCACAATGGTCAGACCAATGAAGATAGAGTTTACCAGCAGCTTAGGAGGAAAACCTGTGTTCAGGTGAACCAAAGCCAGCGCGATTTCAACAACTGTAATCGCTAATAAAATCCAAAACGTTTTCCAGATGCTCTTGGTAGAGCTATCAGCTACATGAACATCGTGACCCGCGTCTGTATATGTTGTATTTGACATGTGTTCTCTTTTTAAAATTCCAATTTACTAAATTCCCAATTCCGATTAGAGCAGGTAGAAACAGGTGAATACGAATACCCAAACCAGATCCACAAAGTGCCAGTACAGACCTACTTTCTCAACCATTTCATAGTGACCTCTGTCTTCGTAAGTACCTTTCAGTACGTTCGCCAGGATAAGGATGTTCAATATTACACCAGAAGTTACGTGCAAACCGTGGAAACCGGTGATAGTAAAGAAAAAGTTAGTAAAGTTAGGAGAACCAGCAGTACCATCAGCATTTGCAAAAGGATTACGACCCCACCATGCACCTTCGTGCCACAGGTGTGTCCACTCCCATGCCTGACAGCTCAGGAACGCGATACCACCGATAATCGTCCAGACGAGCCACTTAGCTACATCCTGCTGACGACGCTGGTGACCGGCATGTACAGCCAATACCATGGTTACAGAACTCATGATCAGAATGAATGTCATCAAGCTCACAAATCCCATTGGAACATTTGCATGTCCCAAACCTGGGAACGAACGGAACACCTCGTTAGGGTCAGGCCATGAAGTACTCATGAAGCGGATCGTTCCATATGATATCAACAATGCTCCAAAGGTGAAGGCATCTGACAACAGGAAGTACCACATCATCAACTTTCCGTAACTCACATTAAAAGGAGAATGTCCCCCGGACCACCATTTTTTCTTCGCTGTAACTGCTGTATCCATTGTTTGTTTTGTAAATTAATTTTTAGAAAGTTTATCTGGCGATACTCAGAAAAATCAAAAGGTAAATCCACAGAATGTCTACAAAGTGCCAGTAAGTAGATGCTACCTCAATCGGAACTGAACTGTAGCTTAATACTTTGGTTCTAAAGGCTCTTCCAAACAAAACCAGCAAAACGACTACTCCCCCCAGTACGTGCAGCAGGTGTACACCTACAATCACATAAATAAAAGAAGCAGATGCCGGGCCATTTAAAGGCAGCCCATTATGTGCCATCTGTGAAAATCCAATCCACTGACATACCGCAAATGCTATTCCTAACAGAGCGGTCAGCGTGATCAGCTGTTTGTATGCCTGCATATGTCTGTTTCTGAATTGCTTTACAGCCATCTGAACAGTTACACTACTGGCCAGGATTACTGCGGTGCTCACCCAAAAGATCATAGGCAGCTCAAAAGTGATCCAGTTTGCTTGCGATCGCTTTACTACATACGCACTGGTGAAACCAATAAACATCATCGTAATACTCCCCATAGCAATCCATAGGGAATATTTGTGTGGATGTATCTTTTTACGTTGTTGTAAACTCATCGCCTGCATCACTATTTATTCTTTAAAACCTTATTAAATGTTATGCACTTTGTCAGCTAATAATGCCAACTGCATGATTGTAAGATAAATGTAAGATCCGAACATCAGCTTACGTGCTGCTGCAGCATCACATTTTCTATACAAGTTAATCGCACGGTAAAGGAAGAAGAGCGTGGCCAGAAACACAATCACTGCTGAAATGGCACCGCTGATCCTAAACAGATAGGGGAGACCACCCAGTGGAATCAGGAGGAATGTATACATTACTGCCTGAATAGCGATCATCCTGTTTGGCTCTGAACCGTTTGGTAATAATTTGAAACCGGCGTTTTTATAATCTTTATGTCCAACCCATGCAATCGCCCAAAAGTGTGGGAACTGCCATACGAATTGAAGCGCATATAAAGACCATCCGCCAGCGCCCAGTTCATCCGCTCCAGCTGCCCAGCCAATCAACAGTGGCATCGCTCCCGGGATTGCACCCACAAACACCGCCAGTGAATTCCATCTTTTCCAGGGTGTATAGATAAATGCATACACTACCAGCGATAACAGGCTTAAACCAGCACTCAGCCAGTTGAATGCCCATGCCATGATCAATACACCGGAGATAGCTGTTGCATAGGCCAGGATTCTGGCTTCTGTTTCAGAAACACGGCCAGAGGGCAGGGGCCTTACAGCCGTACGTGCCATCAGCTTGTCTGTCTCTACTTCCAGTAACTGATTGATTGTATTTGCTGAGCCGGATACTAATAAACCACCGGCAAATAATTCAACGATTTTTATCAACGAAAACTCCACCCCAGGAACGAGTAAGTAACCCACTACACTGGAAAACACCACCATAAAGGTCAGGTTAAACTTCATCAGCTGAGAATAATCCTTCACCTTACTGGCTACAGCATACGACAACGACAATTTTATGGAGTTTGCTCTTATCATTTCTTAGTCCAAATCTGCGAGGTGCGCGCTCACAGGGGTCCAAAAATATCAATCTTCACTTTCGTTTTTGAGCTGCCCTCCCTTTTAGGGGGGAGGGCAACCGGCAGGTCAGGATTAGTGACCGCCGTTAGCTTGTTCTTCCGGAGACAGTGGAACGACCTGAGGAATGAAATCCTGACCATCCTTGCTGTAATCGTAAGCCCAACGGTGAACCTCAGGGATCTCACCAGGCCAGTTACCGTGACCAGGATTAATCGGAGTCGTCCATTCCAGGGTAGTTGCATTCCATGGGTTCTGAGTTGTTAACTTACGACCCTTGAAGATGCTATAGAAGAAGTTGAATACAAACAGGAGCTGAGTAGCAAATACCAGGATCACCACGATAGAGATGAAGTGGTTCAGATCAGCGAACTGTTTGAAAGACTCCCAGTTAGAGTAGTCATAATACCTTCTTGGCATACCCACCAGACCTTCATAGTGCATTGGCCAGAAGATCAGGTAAGCACCACACAGGGTGATCCAGAAGTGGATGTAAGAAAGGGTATTGTTCATGTAACGGCCAAACATTTTCGGGAACCAGTGGTATACACCGGCGAAAGTACCGAAGAAGGCAGATACACCCATTACTATATGGAAGTGCGCGATTACGAAATATGTATCGTGCAGGTGAATATCGATAGAGGAGTTACCCAGCCAGATACCAGTCAGACCACCGGAGATGAATGTGCTCACGAAACCGATGGAGAACAGCATACCAGGAGTAAAACGGATGTTACCTCTCCAGATCGTAGTGATCCAGTTGAACACCTTGATTGCAGACGGTACCGCAATCAGCAATGTCAACAGTACGAAGAAGGCACCAAGGAATGGGTTCAGACCAGTTACGAACATGTGGTGCGCCCATACCAGGAAAGCCAGGATAACGATCGCGAACATGGAACCAACCATCGCCAGGTAACCGAAGATAGGTTTGCGGGAGTTAACCGCCATTACTTCAGATACCATACCCATTGCAGGGAGGATGATGATATATACCTCAGGGTGACCCAGGAACCAGAACAAGTGCTGGTACAGGATAGCAGAACCACCTTCGTTGCTCAGTGCTTTACCATTTACGAACAGTTCGCTCAGGTAGAAGCTGGTACCACCATGGCGGTCGAACAGCAGAAGGATAAAACCTGACAGTAATACAGGGAAGGAAAGTACACCCAGTACAGCTGTGAAGAAGAAGCCCCAGATAGTCAGTGGCATCTTGGTCATAGTCATACCTTTGGTACGCATGTTCAGAATAGTAGAGATATAATTCAGACCTCCCAGCAGCTGAGACACTACGAAAAGTGCCATTGCCGATAACCAGAGGTCCATACCAATTTTAGAACCGATTGACGCATCGCCCAGCGCACTCAATGGCGGATAAGCAGTCCAACCACCAGATGCAGGACCAGTCTGTACAAACAGAGAGCTCATCATCACCATGCTAGCCAGGAAGAAGAACCAGTAGCTCATCATGTTCATGAGAGGAGAAGCCATATCGCGGGCACCTACCTGCAAAGGAATCAGCAGGTTGGAGAAAGTACCGCTCAAACCGGCAGTTAATACAAAGAATACGAGGATTGTACCGTGCATTGTTACCAATGCATAGTAAGCTTCGTCAGTAATACGGCCACCTTTAGCCCATTTTCCCAGTATGCTTTCCATCCATGGGAAAGTAGCATCAGGGAAACCCAGTTGCAAACGGAACAGTACAGAGAAGAAAGCACCTATGATAGCCCAGATAATACCGGTAATCAGAAACTGCTTAGCGATAGTTTTGTGATCCAGACTGAAAACATACTTCGAAATGAAGCCGCCCTCATGGTGCTCATGGTCATCGTGACCGTGGCCATGATCGTGCCCGTGGGCGCCGTGCATTAGCTCCTGTTGACTGTGCAATGTTGCTTCGTTACTCATAATCGGTGCTATTTATATAAAACTGATGTGCGTTCAGTTTTTCTTATAATTATTTAATGTCCTGTGCGTCTTGTGCGTCTAAAAATTCTTCTCTGGCTACAAAGTTACTACTTCACTAGTTTTTAGCCACTGCCTTTTGGGTGCTGTCAGCAGCAGTTGCTGCAGGAGCGGGAGTCGCGCTTTCATGTGCAAGATCAAACTGAGCCTTCTGCTTAGCAGCCCAGGCATCGAATTCTTCCTGAGTTTCTACCACGATGTTAGCCTTCATAGAGTAGTGACCTTTACCACACATCTGATCGCAGGAAAGTTCGTACACATAATCAGGATTGTCCATCTTCTGTCTCATTTCCTTTGTGGTGAACTTTGGAGTTACCCACAGTGTAGTTGGGATACCTGGAACAGCATCCATCTTCATACGGAAAGCAGACAGACCTACGTCATGGATTACGTCGCGGGAACCAATGATGAATTTCACTGGTTTGTTTACTACCAGGTGAATGTCGGTTGTCATGAAGTCATCCTTATTCAGCTGATCGTCCCAATCCTGACCTACAGGGTTGTTGGCATCGTTGATGTTTTTGAAGAACTTACGGCCCAGCTGACCATCTTTACCAGGGTAACGAACCAGCCAGTTGAACTGCTTACCAGTTACTTCAACTACCATTGCATCTTTCGGTGCATCGGAAGTGAGGCGGAACCAGTGTCTTAAACCGAATGCTACCAGGATTGTCAAGGTGATAGCAGGTATTACGGTCCAGATTAATTCCAGTTTATTATTGTGAGGAAAATAGAAAGCTTTCTGGCCTTCTTTTTCCTGATATTTAAATGCGAACCAGAAAAGGAGGATCTGGGTGATAACGAAAACGATACCAGTGATAACCAGTGTCCATTTAATCATGCTGTCGATACCTTCACCCTGTACAGATGCTGATTCAACACCAATTTTACCTTTCAGTAACTCATTACAGTAGTAAACACCTATCAGGCCCACCACCAGGAACACGATCATCAGGAAGCCGTTCACCTTGTTAGATTGCTGGCGCGACTTCTTTTCTCCCTTTAATATCGACACATATTCGCTGGCCTTCGCAATCTGGAAGATGACTACGAATATGAGCACAACTACTAAGACTGCTAAATATCCTGACATTGCTATTTTGAATAATTAAGTTATCTAATGCTTTACGATTTACCTAAATCTATCTCTCAGTATTACGGCCAATTAAACCTGGTGTATAATACTTTCTTTCAGATAAGGGTGGTTCTTTGGAACCAGCGGAGCCTTAGTCAGATTTCTTGACACGAGGAAGATGATCAGACCAACAAAACCTACGCCAATACCAAGCTCATACCAAGGGAACACCAGGTGCTGATAAGTACCAGGACCAACCATCTGCCAGAAGTCCATCCAGTGACCAGCGATGATCAGCACAGTGATGAAAGTCATAGAAGACCAGTTACGTTTGTTATCTCTGCTCATCAGGAACAACAGCGGAGTGATGAAGTTGATGATCAGGTTCAGGAAGAAAATAGGTCTCCACTCACCCCACAGACGAGGTTTGAAGTAAATAATTTCTTCAGGCATGTTAGCATACCAGATCAGCATATACTGGGAGAACCAGAGGTAAGTCCAGAAGATACTGAAACCGAAAGCGAATTTACCCAGGTCATGCAGGTGCTCTTCATTCACATTTGGCAGGTAGCCATTACGTTTCAGATAGATAACCCACAATGCGATCAGGGAAATACCAGATACCCAGCTACTCACGAAGGTATACCAGCTATACATAGTAGAGTACCAATGTGCATCGATACTCATTAACCATAACCAGGGAGAGGTAGAACCAACGCTCAGTGCGTAGATTACTACGAAACCACCGCACATTACAGTATTTCTCCAGAGAATGCGTTTACCGCTTTCTTTAGAGAGATCCCATCCATCTTCTTCGATGGACATGTTGCGGAGTTTAACAGTGAACAGTATCCAGAGACCAATTGTCAGGATAGCAGCTACTGTGAAGAAAGTAGGATTCAGGAATGCCTCTTTCCATTTCAGGATTGGATCGTGTTGCACATGTTCTTTGTCAAGCCAGTGGTAAATATGACCAGCTTTACCATAGACCAGGAACATCAGAATTACGAAAAAGATACCACCTAATACAGGAACAGCCATTGAGATGGCTTCCGGTACGCGACGGAAACCAACTTGCCATGCACCATGTGCCAGGGTAGTGGCACCAATAAAGAAGGCACTGGCTAATACTACAAGTAGAAAGAAAGAGCTGTTCTGCAGGAGGCCAGCCCAGAAACGTGTGGAGCCATGCTCACCACTAAATGCGAAAAATCCGATCAACAAAGTCAGCAAGCCAATCCCCATTAACACGAAGCTGGTCGTCTTTAATCTTGCCGGTACTACAAATTGGTCCTTCATTACTGTATATTAAAATACTTAATTAATGCTATTATATTCAATTACTTATGTGCAGTGCTGTCCGAAGTAGGTGCAGCTGCTGCAGGTGCAGGAGTTGCAGCTGGGGTACTTGCATCACCATCTACCAGGGTAGGAGGGTTCGCACCACCGTTCTGCACACTGCGGATATATGCAGCTATTTTCCAACGCTGTGTTCTATCCAGCTGGCTGGCGTAGCTACCCATCACGTTGTAACCATAAGTCATTACGTGGAACAGGCGACCTTCGCTGTAGCTGGCTTTCGCACCGCTGGCCAGGTTGGCAGGAGCTGCTACATAAGGACCATTACCATCCTTATACAACGGACCGTTACCATCCAGTTTAGTGCCATGGCAAATACCACAATAAATATTGAATAAACGTTTTCCTTCCTCCAGATCCGCTTTCGCCAGAATCAGTGGATTTTTAACACCGTTAGCTAACGCAGTATCTTCTGCTTTCAGATGGTAAGGCAATAACTCTCCTCTCTTCACGGTGCCATCTACAGGTTTCATAGATGATACCTTCTCATTATAGAACTCATAAGCACGGGATTCATACATGTCAGGCATGTAAATCCTTCCGGGCTTTCTGTTATTCTCTCCCCTGTTGCATGATACCGATACCAAAGCTCCACTTACCAAAGCAGCTGCGATCAATATGTTGGAAGTCCTTTTCATCTGTTTATTATAATTCAAGCTTATATTCTGTATACTTCTCTGTAAGTCTGCTTTACAGCGAAGTTTTAAAATCGTTGTTTACGCGTTTACAGGTGCAGTCTGTGCGTTCTTGTACAGGGTAGGTTCATCATCCTCATCGAAACGACCGTACCACCATCCTGCTTCCGCACGCTGTTCGTTGATTTCCAGTCCACCAGCTTTTGCCAGCAGGGCTTTCACTTCTTCAGCGTTTGTTTTAGCAGTTACCTCGATAGCCATTACAAACAGATCGTCTGTCTGACGTGGATGGAAGATGTGTTTCTTCACACCTGGCATCAGGTTACACAGGTAGCAGAAGGTCATTACCATACCTACCGCAGCGAACAGTACTGTCAACTCGAAGGTAATAGGTATGAACGCCGGTAATGGAAAGTGTGGCTTACCACCGATGTTCAAAGGCCAGTCTGATGTAAAGATCCAGCTCATGCAGGATAATGCTGTCGTAGTACCACAAACACCATATATGAAACCGGCAGTGTGCAGGCTGGTTTCACGAAGACCCATTGCATGATCAAGACCATGTACTGGAAATGGTGTGTATACATCATGGATTTTGTAGCCCGCAGTTCTTACTTTTTTAACTGCCGGAAATAATACCGCCTCATCATCAAAACTTGCTACAACGAAATTTTTAACCGCCATATGTTTAAAAAAATTCTAAGTCTAAAATGTCTTTGTCCAGATTTCTTACAGCTAACAATTAATTGTGAGCGTGTGCTACGGCATGACCTGCATGTCCGTGGTCGTCATCATGATGACTATGAGCGATGTGCTCAAATTCCTCTGCGGAAAGTGGCTCCAGTTTCTCCATGTTGTCTCTCTTGAAGCTCTCACCGGAAGTTTTCAGTACGAACTTGATTTCCGCTACTGCAATTACCGGGAAGTATTTAGCAAACAGGAAGAAGCAGGTGAAGAACAGACCGAAGGTACCCATGTAGAAACCAACTTCTGGCCAGGATGGACGATAGTAGCTCCAGCTGGATGGCAGATAGTCACGATACAGGGAAGTACAGATGATTACGAAACGCTCGAACCACATACCGATGTTCACAATGATTGACATCACGAATGTTACTACAATGTTTCTTCTCATTTTACGGAACCAGAACACCTGCGGCGTAATTACGTTACAGGTCATCATGATCCAGTAAGACCAACCCAGCGGACCAGCTGCGCGATATTTATAGAATGTTGCAAACTCGTAAGGTACAGCTGCATACCATGCCATGAAGAGCTCAGTCAGGTAAGCACAACCTACTACAGAACCGGTCAGTACGATCACTTTGTTCATGGCTTCCATGTGGCCCATGGTGATGTAGTCTTCCAGTCCTAATACTTTACGTACTATGATCAGCAGTGTATTTACCATCGCAAATCCGGAGAAGATCGCACCCGCTACGAAGTAGGGAGGGAAGATGGTAGTATGCCAACCAGGTATTACTGAAGTTGCAAAGTCAAATGATACGATAGTGTGTACTGAAAGTACCAGTGGGGTAGACAGACCTGCCAGTACCAGAGACAGGGCCTCGTGACGCTGCCAGTGTTTTGCAGAACCGGTCCAACCGAAAGATGCTACACCATACAGCAGTTTACGCAGTTTGGTCTTTGCTCTGTCACGCACAGTTGCAAAGTCAGGCAGCAAACCTGAATACCAGAACAGCAGAGATACTGTGAAGTAAGTAGAGATCGCAAATACGTCCCAGAGGAGTGGAGAGTTAAAGTTCACCCACAGTGGACCACGGGTATTTGGATAAGGCAATACGAAGAAGGCCATCCATACACGACCCATGTGGAAGATTGGGAACTGACCGGCACACATTACCGCGAAGATCGTCATCGCTTCTGCCGCACGGTTTACCCCTGTACGCCATCCCTGACGGAACAGCAGGAGGATCGCAGAGATCAGCGTACCCGCGTGACCAATACCTACCCACCATACGAAGTTGGTGATATCCCAACCCCATCCAATTGTTTTATTCAGGTTCCACACACCTGTTCCATAATAAACTTCCCAGGTCACGGAGAAAACACCCCATAACAACAACGCTACGGAAATGAAAAAGCCTACATACCACAGTTTACCAGGTTTCCCTTCAATAGGGCTGATGATATCTTCTGTTACCTGGTGGTAATTCTTCTCCCCATCAACTAATGGTTCTCTTAGTGTGGATTCGTACTTTAAATGCATAATTCTTTAAGCTTTAACCCCTAACCTTTACTTGCGCTTCAGAATAAGGAGCTTTTATTGTTCTAAACTTAAAACTTTATCTCTCTGTTAATCTTTCGTTCTCGTTAGCAAAAAGCCAGCTTACGCTGACTATGCTTCATGATGAGCAGCTTCTTCCTTCTTACCTTCTGCCTTAGGCTCAGCATCTTTGTTTCTGATCTTAGCCAGGTAGTTGATGGAAGGCAGCACGTGCAGTTGTTCCAGTACATAGTACATTCTGCTCTTCTGCTCTTCGTTACGCACTTTATAGATACGGCTTTCCTTATCGTTCACGTTACCGAATACGATTGCATCTGCGGAACAAGCCAGTTGACAGGCAGTTCTTGCTTCACCATCCTTCATTGGACGACCAGCTTTCTTTGCAGTCAGTTTAGCATCCTGTAATTTCTGTACGCAGAAAGAACATTTTTCCATTACACCACGGCTACGAACTACTACATCAGGGTTCAGTACCATACGTGTCAGATCATCGTTCATACCACCTACATCGTACAGGTTGTTCTCGAAGCTATCTGCACCATTCCAGTCTCTCCAGTTGAAGCGACGTACTTTGAACGGACAGTTGTTAGCGCAATAACGAGTACCGATACAACGGTTGTAAGCCATCTGGTTAATACCTTCAGAGCTATGGTTGGTAGCTGCAACCGGACAAACGTTTTCACAAGGAGCGTTGTCACAGTGTTGACACAGCATAGGCTGGAACACTACTTCCGGATTGTTCTCATCACCGCTGAAGTAACGGTCGATGCGGATCCAGTGCATTTCATGCGCCTTGATCACCTGCTCTTTACCAACTACGGATACGTTATTTTCAGCCTGGCAGGCAATGGTACAAGCACCACAACCGAAACAGGTGTTCAGGTCAATTGACATACCCCATTTGATACCCTGATACTGGTGAACATCCGGGTAGAGGGTACCATTCTTAACAAAGTTGCTGGTGCTATCCTTTGGATTAGAAGCATCGTAACCAAACTGGTCCAGTTCTCTTCTATCTTCGTTCACTTCTTCTGGGTTCTTGATGAACTCTTCCAGGGTAGTTTCCTTAACGATAGGACGACCTTCGTAGCTATTGTGGGTCTGGGTTACACCAATCTCATAAGTCTGACTGGTTTTTTCAACAACCACTTCAGGAGCGTAAAAATCGCGGGTTGTACCGTTGAAGCTTACAAAGTTGTAAACGTTCTTACCTACACCAGCAGCAGCTTTACCTGCGTTAGCGTTACGGCCATAACCAACTGCGATCGCGATCACTTCAGGATGGATACCTGGCAGGATCAGCAATGGTAAAAGCACCTCTTTACCATTGGCTTTTATTTTCAGAACGGTCTTATCATTGTTGATTTCGTAATCATCACCCAGCTCACTACCGAAAGTTTTAGCCAGTTTGTTGGAGATTACAGCGTAGTTATCCCATGTAGAACGGGTGATAGGGTCAGGCATTTCCTGCAACCAGGGGTTGTTGGCTTCCTTACCGTTACCAATTGCGACTTTTTCATACAGTACCAGTTCCAGGCCATCTTTGCTGCTTTTCTTAACGCTACCGATTTTAGCAGCTGCATCAGCTACATTGCCAGCGAAAGAAGCACCACCTAATGCAGGAGCAGTAGCTGGTTCGATCACACCATCCTGCAGCGCTTTGTCCCATGCTTCCTGGCTACCCAGTTTAGCAATCCACTCATTCTTCAGGAAATCTTCCCAGGCAGTCGTGTTGCCACTCCATGCCAGGAGGGTAGATTCAAATGCACGTGTTTTGAACAGCGGCGCAATGGTTGGTTGTATGAAGGAGAAATATCCGGTGCGGCCTTCAGCATCACCCCAGCTTTCAAGGAAGTGGTGAGCCGGAGCAGCGAACTTAACGTTCTCGGAAGTTTCGTCTTTGTGAGAGTTGAAAGAAACAGTCAGCTTCGTTTTCTTCAGACCTTCTGTGAAAGCGGCTGCGTTGTAGTAATCATAGCTAGGGTTCACACCGTAGATGAACAGACCGCCCACAGTACCTGCGTTCAGATCTTTCACCAGTGTTTCCATTTCGCTATCGATACCCTGACGGTAACCTACAGTAGCATTCCAGTCGATAGTCGTACCGTTAGCGCCGATCTGGCTGTTGATCGCATTTACGATAACCTGTACGTTTACATCGTTGGAACCTGCTACTACGATGGATTTACCATTGTTTGCCTGCAGGGCTTTCGCAGCTTTCTGAATACCTTCTGCCAGACGTTTGTCAGTGATGGCAGGAGCGCTAACGTTACCACCCAATGCATTCAGCAGGGCCAGCGCAACGTCACCAGTTTGAGAAGGCTTGTGTGTATATCTTTCGTCAGCATTTGCACCGGTTACACTCATCATGCTCTCGAAGTGGAAATGTTTGCTCATTTCCGGCTTCTTCTCATCGATTTTACGAGTAGAACCGTATTGCTTAGCATATTCAACAGGGTTTAACCAGGTACCCAGGAAGTCAGCATTCAGGCTCACGATCACTTTGGCATTTTCAAAGTGGTAAGCAGGAAGTGCGCGCTTGCCATAAGAAGCTTCGTTAGCCAGCAACATACCGGAGTATGAAACTGCATCGTAAGTTACATGGCGGAAGCCTGGATATTTAACCTGGAAACCAGCGATTACTTTTTTAGTAGAAGGACTGATGATAGTAGAAGTCAGCAGTACAACCGGTGCACCTGCCAGACCGGCGAGGGCAGCGCCTACCTGTTTGTCCAGTTCGGACCAGGTAGCCTCAGCGCCTGCGATAGTTGGGAAACGCAGACGGGCCGCATCGTACAGGCTCAGAACAGAACCCTGTACTCTTGCAGTAGAGGAAGTACCAGTGATAGAAGACAATTCGTTACCATCCACTTTAATTGGACGACCTTCACGGGTTTTCACCACTAAAGGAACGAACTCCCCATCAACAGCGTATGTAGAAGCGTAGTAGTTAGGTACACCTGGAGTGATTTCCTCTGGCTTATTTACATAAGGTATTGCTTTCTTCACAGGTATCTCACAACTGGCAGCGATAGTAGCAGCTGCAGTAGTGAACCCCAGGTACTTCAGGAAGTCCCTGCGTGGGGTAGTAGCATTCAACAGGCTTTCACTCTCCTCAAAAGGCAGATCCTCTCTAAATTCGTTATTCACAATCTCCTGATGTTCCTTGGTATTGTGCAACTCCTCCAAGCCTTTCCAATACTTTTTTTGCTCCATGTTATTTATACTAACGAGTTACGGATTATAATTAGCATTATGAAGAACGATGTATGAAGCTGGTATGATAACGATCTGTTTTACGCTACTACTTTGCTTCCTCCACCAGATTTATCTTCACTTATTATATTAATAGTGACATTTCTGACATTCAGTACCACCAACCATTTCAACAGTCACGCTGTCGATCTTGCCATCTTTCACATCCTGGTGGAACTTCTCGAAAATGCTATAGTATTTGTTGTCAGCAAACTGCACCTTGGTAGTACGGTGACAGTTGATACACCAACCCATTGACAGATCCGCGAACTGATGAACTTCATCTTCTTCCGTGATCGGACCATGACAAGTCTGACACTGTTGCTTACCAGCTACTACGTGTTGAGAGTGGTTGAAGTAAACGTGGTCAGGCAGGTTGTGGATCTTAGTCCATGGAATAGGTTTGCCTGGTTTAGTGTACGCTTTCGCTGTAGCATCCCAACCTACGTAGTCGTACAGTTTGGCGATTTCTGCTGTACCATTGATCTTCTTGCCTTCGGCATTGAAGAGATCACCACCACTGTATTCGCTGATCACTTTGTGACAGTTCATACAAATGTTTTCAGAAGGGATCATTGCATGCTTACTCTTCTCAGCACCAGCGTGGCAGTACAGACAGTTGATCTGGTTCATACCCGGGTGAACTTTGTGAGAGAAGAAGATTGGCTGCTCAGGCATGTAATCTTTTTGACGACCCAGACCGATTGCACCATTGATAGTGAAATAACCACCAACCATGAACAGGAGCAGGATCACCAGCGCGATGTATGCTTTGTTTTTGTAGAATGGAACAGGTTCTGCAACGGCTACGCCTTCTTTGTCAGCAGCAAGTTTGTTCAGGTTGCTGTTGATCTGGAGGAGAATTAATGCAACTACTGCGAGGATCAGGGTAATAATACCAAAAAGGAGGCTGTTGTTAGCGCTTCCTTCTTCAGGGTTAGTACCTGGATTGCCAGTTGGATTGGTAATTTTATCAGTAGTACCACCTTTAGCTTCTTCCTGCGCAATGAACGCCAGGATATCATCGATATCGGCGTCAGAGAAAGAAGGGAAAGCTGGCATCGCAATATTGTACTCTTTGTACAGAGCATTTGCATATTGGTCTCCAGAAGCCAGTACAGATGCTGAATTATGGATCCACTGGTGTAATAACTTCTTATCACTCCAACGGCCTTCAACACCCGCCAGGGCAGGACCAGTTAGTTTCTTTTGGACATTGTGGCAAGATGCGCAGTTATCCTTAAACAATGCTTTCCCTTTGGAAGGATCGGCCGCCTTTACAGAGAAGGAAGCAATCAGACCAACGCATAGGACAAGAACACTCACAAAATGCTTACGCATACGGATGGAAACACGACGATACACAGCCTATTTAGTTTAGATTTGACCTTAAGTTTCTTTAAAAAGTGCCAGCAAAAATAAGACACAATATTGACAATTTATCAACAATTATAAAAAAATCTTACTTGCTTCACTAATTCCTTTTCCCTATATATGACGCGGCAAAGCGCGTATTGATCAGATACTTTTACATAAGAAAAAACATGATAAATGTCATAAACTACACATTGGGTTCTTAGCTTCCTTGCAAACCTATATATTATCATGTATTGTAATATGGCATAGGGAGGGGATAAATTCCAGAGCTGTGTCTTGCCTTAATTAACCTCTTTTCCCTGTGAATGGTTCAAATATACTCCGAAAATTTTGGGATCAAAACAGGCCCTGCCAGACATCTGCCGATATTTATCTAATTTTGCAACTTCTTCCTTTAAAAAGCAAACAAACTTCAACTTGAAAAATATAGCCATCTTCGCTTCCGGTGCAGGTAGTAACGCGCAAAAGATCATCGACCACTTCAGAGGCTCCGACAAAGCCGCCGTTACACTCATCCTGTGCAATAAACCAGGAGCCGGTGTTTTTACAATTGCAGAGAATGAACACATTCCTTCTATATTAATAGATAAAGAAAGATTTTTCAAAAGTGATGACTATATTCAGACATTAAAGGAAGCAAACATAGACCTGATCGTACTGGCTGGTTTCCTCTGGAAAGTACCTGGCAACCTGGTACAGGCATTTCCAGAGCGTATTATTAATATACATCCGGCATTGCTACCGAAATATGGGGGCAAAGGCATGTATGGTCACTTTGTGCACGACGCCGTGATCTCCGCAAAGGAACCTGAAAGTGGCATTACTATCCATTTTGTCAATGAAAAATATGATGATGGAGCTACTATCTTACAGGAACGTTGTACCATCACCCCGGACGATACCCCGGAGACCCTCGCAAAGAAGGTACAGGTGCTGGAACACAAGTTTTATCCACTAATTGTGGAACGATTATTGACTTTATAATCAGTCATACTTTCAGCTAAGAAGCTGGTAACTAAACTTTATGAAACGACCACTGCTTGTTACATGCCTGTTACTCCTGGGGATGCTTTCAGCTATTGCCCAGGATAGCAAATCCCCTTTTCGCAGGTCTACCTATATCAAGGTAAACCCTACTACGCTTATTAATGAACTGGATGTATCGATCGAGCAGGAACTGAGCGAAAAGCTGAGCCTCGAAATCGGTGTATCAGCTATCTATACCGATTACCCGGATTATCTCCTGTCTAAAAAAATCGACGTCGGACAGAAAAAACCGGATATCACTACCGAGCAGTTTGTAGATGGGAGAGGACTGGGATTCAGGGCTGGCCTGAAGTGGTACCTGTTTTCTGCAAGAGATGGTTTATACAGGGCAATGGGTACTTACTTCGAACCCGTCTTCTTATATAAGAAGGTATTCTACCCCAACCAGGATGTAGCCGTCAATGACAATAATTATCAACGCTCTGCCAGCAAAAATGTATATGGCTTCCAGATCCTGCTGGGCCGGCAGATCACAAAAGATAAAATCGTTTTTGATCCATACATAGGACTGGGTATCCGTACCAAAGTCTATCGCTACCAGAATTTTTCAGATAATAATGGAGCTACCGAGACGAATGATGGCAGACTGGTGAGTGTACTGCCAAGCATTCAGCTGGGTATTAAAATTGGACTGAAACTTTAATACTGCAATTCCTACCTATATTATATATACCTGATCGCCCATTCGGCGAGGCAGCGAAATACTCGAAATATTTTAACCGGTTCATATTGGCCTGGTAAACCGTATTCAATACATTATCTACCTGGAAAAACAGGTCAAACTTTTTTGCAATGGTGCCGCCTGCCCCCATATTTAATAATACATACCCATCCGTCGCCGTCTCTGTATTGTCTACGCCGTAAAAGTGGTTTTGTCTTGCGTAGCCGTCTACTTCTATTTTACCATACATGTTCGGGAACACCGCTTTCCATTCTGAACGCGCATGCAACGGGGGAATAAAAGGAAGATACTTTGCCTGATCACCATGCTCCCTGATGGATGCTGCGTTTTGGTTTAAACCAACTGTATAGGCGAGGCTATTGTTAATTTTCAACCAGTTAATAGCACGGGGGTGAAGGTTAAGGCTGAATTCTCCACCATAGAGCCTTGCTCTTGATTGCTGGTATTGGTAGGTCGCATTGCCAGGTACGATCACCACATCATTGAGACGGGCCTGATAGATGTAATTGGTAATATTATTATTAAACAACTCCACACTGATATCCAGGTCGCCCAGGTAGGCGAGAAAGCCGATATCTTCCTGTAAATTGAATTCCGGGTTGAAACTGCGATTGCCTAAATACACAATGTGTGCACCCGGGTCGAGGCCATTTGAGCCGATCTCGGTAATGTTGGGAGCACGGTAGCCCCTGGCGATATTCGCTTTTAGCAATAACCGCTCGCTGAGATTATAGGTAGCGCCCACGCTGCCGGAGATACCATTATAACTATGCACGAATGCGGTAAACTGGCGGAAATCATCCCAGTGAATATGGCGATGGTCATATCTTATACCTCCGGATACATCCACAGGTCCGAAAGATTTTCTAAGGAAATAAAAGCCCCCGATGTCAAAGAGGTTGTAGTCAGGGATAGGGAAGTCGGTGGCATTCTGGCTACGGTTAGTCTGGTACATACCATTGACCCCGGCTGTCATTTCTATACCTTGTATAGTTGGGAGATTATAGCGAAAGTCGTAGTTCAGGGTATTTAATATCAGGTCAAGACCGGGTTGTTTGGGGGTGAGGGGGTGGTTGTATTCCTGCCGAACGCTTTGTTGCAAGGCGATATTAGAAAAGAAATTGCCGATTTTGGTACGATTGTATAGTCTGTAATGACGAATGTGCTGATGCAAATCGTTGATGGTGTAGGTTTTTAGTAAATGATCCGGAACGATCGGACGGTTTTTGATATCATCGTCAACCCCTTCGGTCACCTGCATGGTGAATTTGCGGGTGAGGGAGTCGCGGCTACCGTCAGGGATTTCCTGTAGATTATTATATAGGGTAGTGGCGAGCAGCGAATAGCCCCATTTTTTATCTACCCTGGCCATAGCTGTGCCATTCAATTCGCGGAAGGCCGTGCCGTATACATAGCCATCGGCGGCGTTGCGGTAATTATGCGCCAACTTACCGCTGAGACGAAAAACATAGTGCCAGTCGTTTTTATGATAGGAGAGGCCGAGGGAAGAACCGATCATACCATTGTTCGTCTGGTATTCTGAAATGAAGTTGCCTTTGAGTCTACCGTCTTCCCCGGTTGGGAGGTCGGGGATCATGTTTATCACGCCCGCGATGGCATCGGAGCCGTAAGTAAGACTTGCCGGGCCTTTTACGACTTCAACTCTACCTATACCATATTGATCTACTTCGATACCATGCTCATCCCCCCATTGCTGACCTTCCTGGCGAACCCCATCGTACAAGGTCAATACCCTGTTATAGCCGAGTCCCCTGATAAACGGTTTGGAAATATTGGGACCGGTGGTCACTGCGGATACCCCGGGAATGGATTTCGTAATTGCATCGATGAGATTGGTATTTAAATGAGTGGTCATCTCTTTTTTGGTAATGACGGAGATCGGGACGGGGTTCTTCCTGACGGTGGTGGCACGGGTCACACCGGTTACAATCACCTCATTGAGGTGAGTGGTCTGGAGCGAATCCGTTTGGGCAAAAGAAGCCATGCTACAGAGTATGAGCACTGCAGTTAGAAATCTAAACATGTATATTTAATTTTCACGAATGTATTTTTTTAATTTTTCATTACAAGAATTAATTTTTAGGCTTGCCTAAATTATAGGGTAATAAAGAAAACACCTACCTTTGCATTATATAAATAACAGATCGGCGATTATGTCTAAGAAGAACGTCTTTTTAATCACCTTTTTCGTGCTATTGGCCATAGCCTTCATGGGATACTCCGGCTACGTGATCAGAGGAGAACAGGGTGATTTCTTCGGCAGAGAAAAACTGCCAGTGCTGGGAACAAACGGCCATATTGTAGGGGGCTTTTCATTTACCAATCAGGAGGGCCGTACCATCACAGCCAAAGATGTGGAAGGCAAAATATACGTAGCAGAATACTTTTTCACCACCTGTACCGGCATCTGCCCAAAGATGAACAAGAACATGGAGAAAGTATATGCTAAATATAAAAACGAACCTAAGTTCAGAATCCTCTCCCACACCGTAGATCCTGAGAATGATAGTGTCCCTGTATTAAAGAAATATGCTGAAGAACACGGCGCCGACCCATCCAACTGGTGGTTCCTGACCGGTTCTAAAAAAGAATTATACAAACTTGCGAGACAAGGTTATCTTGTAGATGACGGTACCTATGCCGGAGACGAGGACTTTGTGCATACTCAATGGTTCGCTCTCGTAGATGGCGATGGTCGCATAAGGGGATTATACGAAGGCACTAAAGCCAATGATGTAGACAAGATGATCGTCGATATCGACAGGCTGCTAAAGGAATAATTATGGACATCACGCACAAAACACATATCACAGAACTGCTGAGATCGAGCAAACTCAGCATCACAGATACGCGGTTAAAGATCCTGGAGCTGTTCATGGAGAGTAATGGCGCACTGGAACATAGTAGTTTTGAAAAACTGGCCGGTCAGTCTTTTGACCGTGTGACCGTGTATCGCACTTTGCAAACTTTTCTTGATAAGGGATTGATCCATACCATTCCCACTACCGATACCAGTATCAGGTATGCCCTGTGCAAATCTGATTGTTCAGAACATGATCATCACGATCACCATATTCATTTCAGATGTGAGAATTGTGGGACTACGATTTGCCTGGATGAAACGGAGATACCTGTGATACAGCTACCGAAAGGATATGCTGCGCATAATGTAGATGTGGTGGTAAGTGGGGTATGTAAGGAATGTAAATAGCCGGCCGCAGGCCAGCTCTAAATAAAAAAAACGCTAATGCTTCAGGCATTAGCGTTTTTTTATTTGATCTAAATCTTTTCGATCTCGGACTGTACAAAATCTGCCAGTTCCTTCACATAAGCAGGAGAGAAGTCGAACTTTATCCCAGCTGCTTTATACAACTCCGGCAATGTCCGGGTACTACCCAGGCTCAACGCCTTCACATAGTTATCAAGTGCCTGTTGTTTGTTTTCTTTGTATTGTTTCCACATCGCAATCGCACCCAGCTGCGCAATACCATACTCAATATAATAGAATGGCACTTCAAACAGGTGTAACTGACGCTGCCAGCTAGCTGCCCTGGATTCTTCCAGTCCGGTGAAATCTACAGTATGGGTTGAGAACTCTTCCAGTATAGACACCCAGGCAGCTGTTCGCTCTTCCACAGTGTGCTGCGGATGCTCATACACCCAGTGCTGGAACTTATCGATGGTGGCAATCCATGGGAAAATCACAATTGCCCTTTCCAGCTGTTGCAGTTTTGCACGGCGCAGTTCATCGGGATTACTGAAGAAGATATTCCAGTGGTCCATCGTAAACAGTTCCATACTCATGCTGGCTACCTCGGCAATTTCCATTGGATATTCCTTGAAGAAGCTCATTTTCAGGTTATGGCTCAGGAAGGAATGTACCGCATGGCCACCTTCGTGTACCATGGTTGTCAGGTCCTTCATTTGTCCGGCTGCATTCATAAAGATGAAAGGCACACCGGTTTCAGCCAGCGGACAGTTATATCCGCCTGGTGCTTTTCCTTTGCGACTTTCCAGGTCCAGACGGCCCATTTTCTGCATCACACGCAAACAGTTGCCAAAGAAAGGGCCCAGTTCATCGAAGGTTTCAATGGCTTTATTGATCAGTTCTTCGCCGGTGTGGAAAGGTTCCAGTGGTTTCACACCTGCTGGTTCAGCCTCACTATCCCATGGTTTCAGCACATCAAGACCCAGTTTCTGGCGTTGTTTTTCCTGGAAGTTCTTTACCAGTGGCAGGATGTGCTCCTTTACAGCTGCGTGGAACTGGAAACAATCTTCCTTGGTATAATCGAATCTGCCCAGGTCTTCGAACTTATAATCCCGATAGTTTGCAAAACCGGCATTCTTCGCTACCTGGTCGCGCTTTTGTACCAGGGTGGTATACAGCTGATCCAGCTGATCCTTGTCCTGGAGGCGACGGGCAGAAGTTTTACGGTATACCTCTTCCCTGAGGGTGCGGTCGCTGCTTTCCAGAAAGCGGGCTGCCTGCTGCAGGGTATACTCCTGGTCATTTACATTGATAGTCATTTTGCCTACAATCGGACCATATTGCTGAGATTGTACGCTCAGTTCTGCCAGCAGGGGTACGTTTTCCTCCCGGAACAGTTTTACCTGTTTCTTTACGGAGCGCAGGTAGGTGGCATAGAGTTCCTGATCCAGTTGGTCCAGGTATTCGCTTGCCAGCAGTTTTTTGTTCAGGGCATCCGTATAAGGTTGTAACTGAGGTTGTATTTCCATGCAGAAGTAGGCGAAAGCCTCTTCCAGGGATTTATCTGTAGTGTCGCAGGTCATGCGGATCTGACGCCAGGCGACGTCTTCGCTGATCACTGCATCCAGTTCGCTGATGTCTTTCAGCCATTTTTCCAGCGTTGCCACACTATCTACCGGTCTTTCTAACAATTCGTCATAATATGGCTTCAATGCTTCCCACGTAGTCACCTTAAAGTCTTCAGACAGGAGTGTACGTGGCTGTTTATCAATATTTGCGTCTAATGTCTTCATAATACTAAAATAAGAAATTAATGTCAGAGCTATAGTGTGTCTTTACCATAGCTTCGCTGCTGAGAGGTCACTAGAAGGGCACTATAAGGTCACTTCAATATCCCCGGGATAATGAGGTGACCTATTGGTGATCCGTTGATGACCTGTTGGTGTCGAAGCTATAGTATAGCTTAGTCGAAGAAGCATCGAAGAAGCGTCGAACAAGCGTCGAACAAGACGTGGACTTATAACAATAAAAATGCCTGACGGAAAACGCGATTGCGCTTTCCGCCAGGCAATATTTTATTCCTGAAAGGAAAATACTATTCCTCGGTCTTCTTCTTCTTAGGAGCAGCCTTCTTTTTAGGTGCTTCTTCGCCTTCAGCAGCAGGAGTTTCTTCCTTCTTAGCCTTAGTTGCTTTTTTAGGTTTAGCAGCTGGTGCTTCTTCACCTTCAGCAGCAGGCTCATCGTCCTTAGCTGCAGCTTTTTTAGGCTTAGCTGCCTTTTTAGCAGGTTTTGCTGCTTCTTCTTCAACTGCTACAGTTTCGGCAGCTACTTCTTCAGCAACTGCTTCCTCTGCCTGCTCGTCGAATCTCAGCAGGTCATTGCTTTTGAGGATGGTATACCATTTTACCATCTTCTTCATATCACTCACATACACCCTTTCTTCATCGAATTCAGGGAATACGCTTTTGAAGTAAGCTTTGATCGCATTATTGTCAGCCTTAGCATCCACCAGGGCAGTTTTACCATCTTGCTCCTGCATAGCCTTGAATACTTCCGCCAGGTTTACGTTTTCGCCTGTGGTAAATACTTCAATGCTTTCCAGGGGGGTAAAATTATGGATGCGCGAACTCACAAAACGCGTACTCTTGTCTTCCAGAGATCTTACAATGGCACCATCCTGTTTGCTGGCGATCAACTGAAATAAACCGCCCAAACCGGTTACTGCAACTATTTCTCTATACTGCATGTTCAAATTTTTAAGAAGCGCAAATATAAAAAATCGTTTCTATCCGACAAATTGATCCTCCGTATACTTTCATTTTCTTCCTAATGATCAACTTTCCTGACTATTAATATATTAAAAAATTATTTGTCATTAGCAACTATAAATGTTGACAAAATCAGGCATTTTTTCTCTTTGCCAATACCAGCGGGAGCTTCCAGCGTTGCACATCTCCTTCAGGATCAAGGAGGGAAGCAAATACGACATATATGCCAGTTGGGGCTATATTGTGTAGATCATCTGTACCATCCCAGGTAAAAAATCCTTTTGGCGGGAGTAAAAAATTGTTGCAAATGGTTTTGACTAATCTGCCCGTAGCATTATATATAAAAATATCGGCTACTGATCCGGGACCAGTTAGTGCATAACTAATCAGTGCCACATCATCCATTCCATCATTATCTGGTGAAAACACTTCAGGGGTCAGGGTCAACTTGCGGGTCAAATCTACTGCGTTTAACTGCTGGGAATTTGCAATTCCCGGTGTCGCATATCCCACCGTGGAGGATGCAGAATGCCAATTAGAAATTTGTTGTGTGGGTGCATTTACATCGAGCCGTTCTAACGATACACCTTTTGTATTTTTTGCTAAAGAAAAATGCATGGCATCTGAATAGTGTAATACATCGATGGTATCGCCTTTACTATCCAATATAAAGATGGCTCCTTTTTCATTGGTCAATGCAGGCAGCGACATTTTATAAATATGATCAGGATACGTACAATGATATTGTATGCACAATGCATCGGGATCACTCGTAAATGCAGCATAACTACCCGGGGCTAATGTGCCTGAAGAAAATGTAACAGGATCAGTAAGCCCACCACTTGTTTTCTCTCTTATAATAGATAATTGTGAAAGTGACACAGGTTGTGTACCATTATTATACAACTCTACAAATTCAACATCACCATCGTATAATATTTCATTGATCACTACATGTATATTTTCAGTATCTGCAGGAGCATTACCAACAATGACATTATCAAAAATATGCTTGCCTGCAAATGAAGCAATGGATTGCCGCACTACAAATCCCATCACAGTAACAGCACGATAAGTACTATCTGTTGCAGTTCCTTCTACTACATCATTTACCTGTAGTGTCCATTTATATTGTTCACTACATGTCACCCGTACATTTAAAATATTAGTTGTATGGTCAGTGATGCCATCTCTGCCATCTATGAGTAATACAGGTGTTTTATGCGGATCTTTCCGGTATAAACAGACTTCATCTTTCGTGTTACCTACCCTTACGAAATACCCACTGATCAAGGAATCCATCAGGTCACGTTTATCTGCACACAAGTATGCATCTACATAATTTAAAGATGAAGTATTGAAGTTGAGTTGCATCCACCATTGCCAGCTATTGTCTGCAGGTAGTGAAGAAACAGTAGATATATAGAAATTACTATTAATCTGTTCGAAGCTACTTTTTAGTTGTCCATTTTGAATTATCCATGCGGAGTCGGTGCCACGCCATCGCGTTGCATCTTTCATATCTTGATAATTAAAATATTCTTCGAATTGGGCGTGAGAAGAAAGGGCATGCAAAAGCATGCAAACACAAACAATGGGAAACCTCATTTCTTAATTATTTACTAATGATAAGTAGTTAAAATTAGTGAATTTCTATGATTCATAGACATACATTGAAAACCGATAAGGTTGTAGTAAATTCGCATCTCCAAAAAATTAAAATGTAAATACAATGAAAGTTGCCGTAGTAGGAGCTACCGGACTGGTAGGCTCAAAAATGTTACAAGTGTTGACGGAAAGAAATTTCCCAGTTACAGAACTCATACCAGTAGCCTCTGAGAAGTCAGTAGGTAAGGAAGTAACATTTAAGGGCAAGCAGTATAAGGTAGTCAGCGCAGATACGGCAATTGCCATGAAGCCAGCAGTAGCCCTGTTTTCTGCAGGTGGTAGCACATCTACAGAGTGGGCACCTAAATTTGCTGAAGCAGGTATTACTGTTATTGACAACTCTTCTGCATGGAGAATGGATCCTACCAAGAAACTGGTAGTACCAGAGATCAATGGTAAAACACTGACTCCTGAAGATAAGATCATTGCCAATCCAAACTGTTCTACCATCCAGATGGTACTGGCATTAAATCCACTGCATGAGAAATATAAGATCAATCGTGTAGTAGTATCTACTTATCAGTCAGTAACCGGTACTGGTGTAAAAGCAGTAGAACAGTTAATGAATGAACGTAAAGGTGTAGAAGGACCTAAAGCTTACGCTCACCAGATAGATCTGAATGTGATTCCTCAAATCGATGTATTCCTCGAAAACGGATATACGAAAGAAGAGATGAAGATGGTGAAGGAGACTGTAAAGATCATGGGGGATAGTAACATTCGTGTCACTGCTACAACTGTTCGTATCCCTGTAATGGGTGGACACAGTGAATCTGTGAACGTTGCATTCGATAATGAGTATGAATTGAGTGAAGTACGCAGCATTTTAGAGCACACTCCGGGTATAATAGTAGTAGATGATCCTGCAAATGCAAAATATCCGATGCCAAAAGATGCACATGAGAGAGATGAAGTGTTTGTAGGTCGTTTGCGTCGTGATGAGACCCAGGAGAAGACTTTAAACATGTGGATTGTCGCAGATAATCTGCGTAAAGGTGCAGCTACCAACGCAGTGCAAATAGCAGAATTTTTACATGCACAGAAATGGATCTAATTAATCCATCCGTGATATTCGCTAACGTATATACGTTATAACATAAACTATTGAGAGCAAGTGACCTACCACTTGCTCTTTTTGTATCAATTAGTATTATTCTGATGAGAAATTTGTATCACCACAACAAAAATTACACAGAAGTAGTATTGATTAATGAAGGATAAAATTCAATTTTGGTACTAATAATCCTATGCCAACTTACTTCTGCCAAAAAAGTTCAAACTTAAAGAAAGTAAGGTGCTGACAGAACTAAAATTCACAAATCCGTAAACACCCTTAAGTCCTATGAAAACCAACGCCAATCGTGAGCTTTTATTGATGCACAAATTTACTGAAGAGTGGAGCAACAACTTTTCTTCACAAGTATCACGCATCATGAACATTGTGGATCAACATGATACACTGGATGGCATTATCCCAATCATTGAGGTAGCCAACGTGTATAACCAACGTTTTGCGCATACTAAAACGGACAAAGAAAACCTGTTGAAGAATCGCAAGGCAAGGCCATTTGAGTTCCTGATCCACAAAAACTAGCCAGCAAAGTATTCGTCCCGTATTTATCTGTTGGCCTTATTAACATGTGTATATGTCAGGTATACATATCCGGCAGATAGGACTACAGACGAGTCTATTTTGTGGTGGAGATTGTCTAAGAAATCGAAGAGTGTATTGTAGAAGAACGTTAATTGCCTGTGCTCCAAGTCATGCACAGGGTTAAAATTTTTTGTCCTACTGAAGACGGTGTTGAAAACGGAAAAAGGGCTGACTAAAAAGCCTATAACAGTCATTGCACAACAAGTGCAGCAACCATAGCTTTTTGGTCAGCCCGGAGATTGGGTTAAGATGGAACCATTATTCCAGGTCCAGTGCCCGATCCATGAATTTTACAAAAGGCTGCATGACAGCAAAGATTTTCAGAATTTCTCTAACAAGTGCAGGCTGTAAGGCAGCATCGTCCGAGATGTGGTGCCATACTGTGAAGCTTTTTAGTTTCAGGTAAGCTATGGCCGGATTGTCCGGCTGGTACCCCTGCGGCGCAGTTTTGAGTGCTTCTCCCTCTATTTTACCAAAGTAGCGGATGAAATCCTTATTGGATATAATCTGCTGGAATTCCTCAAAGTTGTAGTCTATTTCCTGTCTTACTTTCTTTAATACGGATGCTTCAGGCATCCAGAGGCCACCGCCTGCAAAGCTATTTCCACCTGGTTCCAGGTGGAAATAATAGCCCGGATGGGGTGTTTTGCGACCACCGGGGGCAAATGCAGCGCCCATATTTGTTTTGTAAGGTGTCTTGTCTTTTGAGAACCTTACATCTTTGTATATACGGAATGTACAGTCCTTTACCTGTAGTCCGATCAGTGCAGGATCCTGTTTGCACAGGCCATCCAGTATCTGCTGTACTACACTATCAAAGTCGGATTTGGCCTGTTGATAGTCCTCTTTATGGTCATCAAACCATGGCTTATTGTTATTCTTGTTCAGTGATTTCAAAAATTTCAACGTGGTGGGCTGTAACATGCATCAGATTTTGTACACAAAATATAAAATAGCTTTTAGAAATGGTACGTTGCAGCCACTAAAACGTTTGGAGAGGTGCTTACAGGCGCACCGTCGTGTTTGTTGAAAATATCTACTGATGCTTTGTCGAGTCTGAATTCAGGGATAATAGTCAGGTTGCCTACTTTATAGTTCACAGATACCGTACCTGCCATTACATGACCGCCGGTAGTACCAGCAAAGGTCTTGAGGCCATCGGCATCATCAAAGTACTCTCCCCTTAATGTTACACCCAGTGTCTTGTTGAAATCAATGTTCATGTATAAAGCCGATCCCCACCATTTGGCAGTGTTATCGATTGCTTCTTTTTCACGCGTATTCTTGTAGGTGCTCACAGTACCATTGTAACCAAATCCGATTGCATCACTCACATTATAGAGTGCTACGAAGTCTATCTGATGGTTCTGAATACCGGCAGTATCGCGGCCTTCCAGGTAGTTCAGGTAGAGTTTGAGTGGTGTAGTATTGGCACTGTAACCAATCTGTGCGCCGATATATTTGCTATTCGACCAGGAAGCCGATTTGAAATCAGTAGGATTGAATACACCAAACATTGCTGTCAGGTGCTCATTGATGGTGATATCTGCCTTTACACCAGTATTGAAGAAAGGACCATTGCTGAACATATAACTCATACTGTAGTTCCTGTTCTGATAGGCATCTACAAGCTCATAGCCAACGTGTGTGGCAAAGCTACCCATGCTGATTTTCAGTTTATCCAGCACCTGGTAACTGAGGTAGAGCTGTTTGACTGCCATTTCCATACTTCCCTTATCAGCGGGATGATCATTGTATGAAAACTCCGCAGCTCTTCTGCCAAATCCAAGATCGGCTACGATGCTACCTTTCTGGAATGTATGCTCTGCTTTGAGTGAGAACATACCCAGTTCAAAACTATTGTGCGAATTAGTGAAGCTTGTCTTATTGTCTGTGCTGTTACCGTTGAAATTATACTTGTAATAAACATCTGCTGATCCGGAGATATTCACTAATGGAGCTTTGGTAGAATCCACCGTTTGGGAATAGGCAAAAGAAATCTGGCTGACAGCGAAAGCTGTCAAAAAAAGTTTTTTCATGCAGTAAAATTTGGATGATAAAAGGAGTGTGCTAAATCTACGTGGTGGCTGCTTCTAACGATAAGGGCCAGTTAAGGCAATAAGAAAGAATAGCTAATAATTAACCTTGGGGAAGGAAAATTTTTACACGAAACAAATAAGAAATTGGTTGATAAAATATCTGGTTGATAAAATGTTGCTATCTACAATTTCCCGTGTTAATTATTAGCTATTCTAAATGTTTTGGGTATATCAAACTCACTATATAATCTTCATTAGTCTACGATTGGCTCTTCCTTGAGTGTGCCATTGTCGTATACGCTCATCATGTTTGGATGATAGCTTTCGTTGTGCTGTGTAGCATCCAGACCCAGTGCTTCTTCTTCTTCGCTTACGCGGAGTGGGTGGAAAGCATCAATCAGTTTGAAGATCGCGAAGGATACAACGAAACTGTATACTACTACGATTGACAGACCGATGAACTGAGTTTTGAACAGATCGAAGTTACCATAGAACCAACCATCTACTACGTTCACAGCTTTTGTAGCGAATATGCCTGTGAGCAGCATACCTACCATACCACCGATACCGTGACAAGGGAATACATCCAGTGTATCGTCGATAGCGGTTTTAGATTTATAATGAACCATCATGTTGGAAATAATCGCAGCAATGAAGCCCATGAAAATACTCTGTGGGATACCTACGAAACCTGCAGCAGGTGTAATAGCTACCAGACCAACTACGGCACCGATACAGAAGCCCAGTGCAGAAGCTTTACGACCACGAACCACATCGAAGAAGATCCAGGACAAACCAGCAGCAGCAGCAGCAGTGTTAGTAGTTGCGAAAGCAGATGCAGCCAGACCACCAGCTGATACAGCGGAACCGGCGTTGAAACCGAACCAGCCGAACCACAGCAAACCTGTACCTAACAGTACGAATGGAATGTTTGCAGGTTGCAATTCTTTCTTTTCAATATGATCTTTACGGCGTTTCAGTACCAGGGCACCAGCAAGTGCAGCACAACCAGCAGAAATGTGTACCACTGTACCACCTGCAAAGTCGATTACACCAAGCTTGAAAAGGAAACCTTCCGGATGCCATGTCCAGTGTGCAATTGGACAATATATCAGTAAGCAGAAGAGCACCATAAACAATACGTAAGATGTAAACCTGATCCTTTCAGCTGTAGCACCTACTACCAGAGCAGGCGTGATAATCGCAAATTTCAGCTGGAAAAGCGCGAACAACAGTAAAGGAATAGTAGGAGCACCAGACCATGGCGCGCTGGAAGATACCCCCTTAAAGAAGAAGAAGGTAGATGGATCACCGATAAAACCGTGATAAGATTTACCAAATGACAAGCTGAAACCTACAGCTACCCATAATATACTGATCAGGCCCGTAGCTATGAAGCTCTGCATCATGGTTGAGATCACGTTCTTGCGGTTCACCATACCACCATAGAAAAATGACAGACCAGGTGTCATGAAAAATACCAGGCAGGTTGATACCAGAATCCACGCGATGTCACCATAATTGTATTTTCCCTCAGTATCTACAAAAAGTGGCTCATTCTTCATGAATAAACCAATTATCGCCACCAATCCCAGAATAATAAAGGGTAAATAGTCTTGAAATGATGTTTTCTTCATAGCAATGCAATTTTAAATTTCTTCAATAAAAGTAGGGATAAATTTAAATTATCAAATAGATGGGGTCAAAAATAGAAATCATCTTATAAATACAGGCTAAAAAGGGTCAAATGCTAACTATATTATAATTAATAATAATATTAATAATAATTTTGGTCATTCTGTGAGTGGAAGAAATGATTATATCAAAATATAACTTATTGATATTGAGCTTATTATTTGGTACTTAAGTAGGAATTAACAATTTTCTAACACAGGGCTTTTGAGTATTACTGCATTTGGGAGATGAGGCTTGCAATTTTATGTAAAACAACTACATAAACATTATTTATATTTTGTTACGTTGTACGGATTTACTTTAAACCCAATATCATATATTAAAAATTACAATATTAATTTTACTACTTAATGGTTTCTTAGAGGAAGTGACTTTCATTTTTAGACACATTTTTTTGATCTTTTTATAATCTAAACCATGAAAAAAAAGGTTTTGCCAATGACAAAACCTTTTTTTCATGGAAGAAGGTTGAAAAATCAAAGGTTAAATGCCCTCAATCTTCATATTAAGATAATTTAATTATAATTCTTTCATAGCATCGAGCTCACGCTGCAAAGCAAACATCTGGTCGCGGAGTCTGGCAGCTTCCATGAAGTCCAGATCTCTCGCCGCCTTCTCCATATCCTTTTTGACTTTGGCGATTGACTTCTCCATTTGAGGAATGGTCCTGGATGCGGCTACCTGCTTGGCGTAGTCCACGGCATTTTCTGCTACCAGGGTTACCTCATCATGTACGGCCATCGGCGAATTCTCATCGAAGTTCTTGATTTCCAATACAGATGTCTGCCCCATGATCTGCTCCCTGCTCTTCAACACCGTTCTTGGGGTAATACCATGCAGTTGGTTGTAGGCAACCTGCTTTTCCCGGCGACGGTCAGTTTCGTCGATGGTACGCTGCATACTGTCCGTAATCTTATCTGCATAGAAGATCACCAGTCCATCTACGTTACGCGCCGCCCTACCTGCTGTCTGGGTCAGGGAGCGCTCATCACGGAGAAACCCTTCCTTGTCCGCATCCAGGATGGCGACCAGCGTCACCTCTGGCAGGTCAAGCCCCTCACGGAGGAGGTTCACACCCACCAGTACATTTATATTACCTAAGCGCAGATCGCGGAGGATTTCTATTCTTTCCAGAGTATCCACTTCGGAGTGGATATACCTTGACTTAATATTAATACGCTGCAGATACTTGTCCATTTCCTCGGCCATACGCTTGGTGAGGGTCGTGACCAGTACACGGCCGCCACTCTGCACACGCTTGTCTATTTCTTCCAAAAGATCATCTACCTGATTTATACTGGGCCTTATTTCAATAGGAGGCTCCAATAGACCGGTTGGTCTCACTACCTGTTCTACCACCACACCTTCTGTCTGACGCAGTTCATAATCACCAGGTGTCGCACTTACGAAGATGGCCTGGTTCACCAGGTTCTCAAATTCGAAAAAGTTCAGTGGGCGGTTGTCCAGCGCAGAGGGGAGGCGGAAACCAAAATCGACAAGAGTGAGTTTACGGGAACGGTCACCACCATACATACCGCCAATCTGAGGGATGGTTACGTGGCTCTCGTCTATTACTAACAAGAAGTCTTTCGGGAAGTAATCCAACAGACAGAATGGACGGGTACCAGGCGTACGTCTGTCCAGAAAGCGGGAGTAGTTTTCAATACCGCTGCAATAACCCAGTTCCCTGATCATTTCGAGGTCATAATTGACCCTTTCTGAGAGACGCTGGGCTTCTATATGTTTTCCTTCTGCACGGAAGTAATCTACCTGTGCTTTCAGCTCATCCTGTATCTCAAAAATGATCTGTTGCATCATATCTTTTGGAGCGAGGTAAAGATTGGCAGGGAAGATGGCGGCGTTGTCCATGGTGCCGATCCTTTTCCCGTTCTGTATATCAAAGCTTTCGATCTCTTCTACCTCATCACCAAAGAAGGTAATTCTGTAGGCATAGTCTACGTATGGCAGATTGATGTCTACCGTATCACCTTTTACACGGAAATTACCACGGTTAAAATCACCGGTGGTACGGGTGTACAAAGAGTTCACAAGACCATGTAAAACGGTATTACGACTAATGGTCTGGCCTTTGTGTAAACGGATGATACCATTTTCATAATCGGTAGGGTTACCCATACCGTATATACAGGATACACTCGCTACCACGATGATGTCTCTGCGACCGGAGAGCAGATTGGTAGTGGCTTTGAGACGCAGCTTATCCAGCTCTTCGTTGATGGCGAGATCCTTTTCTATATAAGTATCACTAACCGGCATGTATGCTTCAGGCTGGTAGTAGTCGTAATATGACACGAAATATTCGACAGCATTGTCGGGGAAGAACTGGCGGAATTCGCCGTAGAGCTGAGCTACCAGTGTTTTATTGTGGGTGAGCACGAGGGTAGGGCGCTGTACCTGTTGGATCACATTGGCGACAGTGAAGGTTTTTCCTGAACCTGTTACCCCTAGCAGGGTTTGGTAAGGAGCTCCATCCTGCACGCCTTCCACCAGTTCTTTGATTGCTCCCGGCTGATCGCCGGAGGGAGCGTAAGGTGAATGAATTTTAAATGGCATACCCAAATTTACTAAGAAATGGTTAAACGATCGCTGCTGCCTTCGGCAATAGCAATATAGGGTCTGCAGCCGGCAGCATGAAGGAATTGAGTCACTGGCTGGGAGTACGCCGGCATGCTTTTGATGGTTGCTGATGAGAATTGGATGACTGGTCAGTAGTATCAATGATAAGTCATTACCTTTACTTTTTAGTGACTTAACCAGCTCATTTATTTTTTTATGCTTAAGAAGTTATACCTGCTTGGTCTGGGCCTGATATTACCGCTCATACCACTATCTGTTTTTGCATGGGGCGTGACAGGACACCGCATTGTTGCTGAGATTGCTTACAGACACCTTACACCCAAAGCCTTAAAAGCCGTTCAGGCCATTCTTGGAAAAGAAAGTATGGCGATGGTATCTACATGGCCTGATTACATCAAGAGCGATACGACACATACTTATGATCATCGTTATAGCTGGCACTTTGTCGATTTTCCTGCGCATATAGATAAAGCAGGAATGGAAGCAACGTTGAAGACAGTGAAGAAAGAGAATCTGTATGATGAGACCGAAGCGTTGATCAGTGAATTGAAATCCCGTAAAGGTACTAAAGAAGAACAGTGGCTGGCAATGACTTACCTGATACATATGATCGGAGATATGCATCAGCCTTTGCATGTGGGTAGAGATGAAGATCAGGGTGGTAATAAGATTCAGGTAATGTGGTTTGGTAATCAGTCTAACTTACATAGAGTGTGGGATGAGCAGCTGATAGATTTTCAACAGCTGAGTTATACAGAGTATACAGCCGCGCTGGATACGGCAGATGCCGGACAGATAAAGGTGATGCAGAGTGGAAATGTGAAGGATTGGTTGTATGAGTCTAATCAGATGGCGGATAAGATTTATGATAAGACGCCGGCAGGAGAGAAGTTGAGTTATAAGTATAATTATCTTTTTGTGAAGGATCTGAATAGTCAGTTATTGAAAGGAGGGTTAAGACTGGCAGCTATCTTAAACGAAATTTATAAATAGCAAAAAATGAGGTTGTCATAAATAAAACCTCTGATAATCGAATAAATAGAAACCTGTATCCATTAGGTATCTGAATAATAAGAGCGTGTATCTTTCTTTTGATACACGCTCTTTTTTTTGGCAGGCACCTGCGGCGGGCTTTTAGTTGAAAACAATCGCAGCGGCTTATGCCCAAAAGATTTATTTAACTATACTAAATCAATATCGAAATTCACTAACTCTACAAACTGATCCAGTCTCGCTGTAATATCTTCCTGCGTAATTGTCTTCAAACGATCCGCACCAAACTTCTCCACACAGAAAGAAGCCATTGCAGAACCAACAATAATCGCAGTCTTCATATTTTCAAAAGAGATATCTTTTGTTCTTGCTAAGTGGCCAATGAAACCGCCTGCAAATGTATCGCCAGCACCGGTTGGATCGTATACATCTTCCAATGGTAATGCAGGTGCAAAGAATACATGGTTCTCATGGAACAACAACGCACCATGCTCCCCCTTCTTGATGATCAGGTAACGGGGACCCATTGTCAGGATCTTACGCGCCGCTTTTACCAATGAATATTCACCAGACAACTGACGAGCTTCTCCATCATTTACCAGCAGCACATCTACTTCTTTCAGTACTTTTTTCAGATCATCCAGCGCTACTTCCATCCAGAAGTTCATTGTATCCATTACGATCAACTTAGGCCTGGTCTTCATTTGTTTGATCACAGACATCTGTACCTGTGGTGTAAGGTTACCTAATATCAGGAACTCACTACCCTGGTAGTTATCAGGAATCACAGGGCTGAATTCAGCCAGTACATTCAGCTCAGTGATCAGGGTATCGCGGGTATTCATATCCATATGATACTTACCGGACCAGTAGAATGATTTTTCATCCTTCTTTACCTGAACACCTTCCAGTGCTACGCCCTTGGCCTCCAGGGATTCCAGTTCTGCTTCAGGAAAATCCCCGCCTATTACAGATACCTGGTTAATAGGTTGTACGAAATTGGATGCAGCCCATGCAATGTAAGTAGCGGAACCACCTACTATTCTTCCTGACTTTCCAAATGGGGTTTCTATATCGTCAAATGCCATAGTGCCTACAACTGTGAGCGACATGTGTTAATCGTTTTAAATGAGTTTAGTTAGATATTTTGAACACGCGCAAAGGTAATTAAACTTTTACCCGCTTCCACCATCCTTTTCTGAATATGATGATTGATGCTATAGCCATCACGGATTCTGCGGCCGCTATAGCCGTGAAAACCCCGGTAGGCCCCCAGTTCAGATGTACTGACAATACCCACGCCAGCGGCATCTGCAACATCCAGAAACCAAAGATATTGATGATAGTAGGAGTGCGGGTATCGCCGGCTCCATTAAATGCCTGCGACAATACCATGCCATAAGCATAGAAGATATAACCCAGACTTACTACCTGCAATGTCTGTGCACCATAAGCCACCACCGCAGCTTCCTTCGTGAACAACAGGATGATGGGCTTCGCTGCCAGTATGAAGAAGAGCGATACAAAACCCAAAAAGACCATATTGAAAAACGCCGCTCTCCACACAGAACGCTCTGCCCTCTCTGGCTGCCCTGCACCGAGGTTCTGACCCACCAGCGCTGCGGCCGCATTCGCCATGCCACTAGCCGGCAACAGGGTGAATATTACCACTCTGATAGCTACGGTATACCCTGCCACCGCCTCTTCGCCAAAGCGCGCAATCAGGCGTACCAAAAAGATCCAGCTGGTCGTATTAATGAGCAACTGAGCTGTACTACCCATGGCAATCTTCAGCAACCTGCCGATCAAAGGGAAATCAGGCTTTAAATGATGGGCAGATATTTTTATCAATCCCCTGCCACCAAAAAGATTATACAGTTGATACACTACGCCCACACCACGGCCTATGCAAATGGCCAGTGCCGCACCCATCAATCCCATGGCAGGTATTGGGCCCAAACCATTGATGAATAAAGGACATAAAATGATGTTCACAATATTCGCAATCCAGAGAGAACGCATCGCCATAGCAGCATCGCCCACACCTCTGAATATACCATTGATCAGGAACAACAATACGATCACCAGGTTACTACCCATGATCATACGGGTATAGATATTACCATGCTCTACCACCTCAGCAGGAGCGCCCATCAGCGTAAGCAGATCGCGGGCAAATACAACACCCAATATGCTGATCAGCACCGAAAAGCCCACAGCGATATACAATGACTGAACCGCACTATGCGCTGCCGCATCCGGATCCTTTTCACCTGTACGCCGCGCCACCACTGCCGTGGCCGCCATACTCATCCCGAACGCAATGGTGTATACCAGTGTCAATATAGATTCAGTTAAGCCTACTGTTGTGATGGCATGGGTACCCAGCTTGCTCACAAAAAATATATCTACTACTGCCAATAGTGATTCCATCACCATTTCCAGTATCATGGGTACAGATAATAAAAAGATGGCCCGGTTAATACTACCGGTCGTAAACTCAGTCTCTGTGCCTGATACTGCCGATATAAATAACCGGAATACCCTGCGCAGACGATTGTCAGCTACCTGCTGCATTGTCAAATTGTTATAGAAGTTAGCAATGAAAGTTGGTACGGATGTACCGCAAATTTGGAGGTCGAAAGAAGGATCACGGACATACCGGATCGGGAATTACATTTCCATAGTTCGTTGATTGAAGGATACTAAGGTAGTTTTTTTTCTCTTAAAGCTGGCTGGAAGAATAAATACAAGATAATCTTATAGCAATTGTAACTTTTTATACCCTATACCCGTTTCATGAAAACTAGCGAACCCCATTTAACCTATATTTTTATTCTAGCCCTGAAATCAATATACGGGGATCATGCTTTACACTTCATAAAAAATAATGGCCGGTCTTACAACCGGCCATTATTATGATGGTCCTCTTTTCGATAGGATATGGCTCCCACCTCGTGGTGGGTTTAACCTTCTTTATAGATTATTGCGATAACTGGGTTACGCGCAACACCTTGAACTCTGTTCTTCTGTTCAGCTGTCTTCCTTCCGGATTATCCTTACCGTTAGGCAGGGTATTCGGTGCAATCGGCCTGGTTTTACCATAACCTTTCGCAATCATACGGGATGACGGGATACCTCTGCTGATCAGGTAATCAACACAGGATTGTGCCCGGCGCTGAGATAATTTCATGTTATAATCATCCTTACCCTTACCATCTGTATGAGCGCTCATTTCAATGATAATATTCGGATTATCCAGCATAATAGAAACTACTGTATCAAGTACAATCAGTGATTGCGAACGGAGTGTCGCTTTATCAAAGTCGTAATAGATATCTTTCAGGATAATTGGCTTGCCTATTTCATAATGTTTCAGACAGATGGTAGGACTCTCCATGGAATCCACTTTCTCCAGCTGATCTGTATTGATAAAGATCGCTTTGGAGAAGTAATTTTCTTTCTCCGCCATGATCTTATAATTCATTCTAGGCGCTACTTCAAAACGGTAACGGCCAGTTTCATCCAGTGTTACCTGTTGCAGTACTTTTTGCTGAACGGTATCAATCAGGGTGATCTTTGCACCTGACAATGGCAGGTTGTTATCACAATCCATGACCATACCATGTATTGACTTGGAAATCCTCTTGATGTTAAACAATTCCAGACAACATACAGATTCTCTGTCAGAGCTGATGTAGCCACCATTCATAGGGTGCGACCAGTCAGACGTCGCGTAGTAGATATCATCTTTTGGAGAGTTCAGTGGTGCACCTAAGTTTTTAGGAACTGCCCAACTGCTGAAATCCCCCTCGCTGGAATAGAAATCCAGTCCACCCAACCCCACACGGCCATCGGAACTAAAGATCAGCATATGCCTGTCGCCATCATAAAAAGGGGCCTGTTCCTCATCGCGGGTATTGATACCAGTACCCATGTTTCTGGCAGGACCCGGGTTATTTTTATCCAGCATGCTATACCACAGGTCATTCTTACCCATACCACCTGGTCTGCCGGAAGCAAATAACAGGTACTTCCCATCTGCAGTTACAAATGGCTGCATAGAGCTATAGCCATCTACGTTTACGTTTGGACCTAATGCCTTTGGCTCTGACCAGGTGCTGCCACTACGGGTACTTGAATAAATAGCAGCAACTTTTACCCCGTTTTTATTTGTCCAGCGGGTCAGGTAAATGGTATTGCCATCAGGGCTGACCGCAGCTACACCCTGATCTATACCCTTTACTTCAGGTATGGCAAGGGGGCGGCTATTACTGAAGGAAGCATCCTTTCCATCGCCCTGAAATAAACTGTTGATATAAGGATTTTCCTTTTTCTTTTTTTCCAGTATTGTCGTATCAGGGCGGGAAGAAGTATACAGCAGAACATTTTTCCCCAGCAGGGAAGGAGCGTAGTTAGCACCTCCTACGTTTACATCGCCATTCAGTTTTGTAACGATGTAACCTGGTGTACGACTGGCTTCTGAGATCGCAAATTCACAACTGGCAGTTTCCAGCGCTACCCGCGCACTTATTTCATCTACCTTGGTATACTTGTCCTTAAACTGTTTGAATTGTTCAATAGCTTCGGGATACTTACCATTTGCACGCAAACATACGCCATACCAGAAGCGGGCCAGTGGAAACAATTCATTGTTGTTGTAGCTCACCACCTCTTCATAATACTTCTCTGCATTCCCAAAATCGTTATACATGCGGTAAGACTCTGCCAATCTATACTTCACAGTTTCATAATCTTTGATCTTACCTATATCTTTCCCTTTTTTGCCAGCCTGGTAGGGCAGCACTTCATTCGCATTTATTTTGAATGTACCCAGTGCTCTGTTGTAATACTGCGCAGCAGAATAATAGTCTTTGGCTTCGTAATACACATCGCCTGTCCGCTTATAATCGTAAACGTACTGTGCCTTTAGAGAGTGAACCGTAAATAAGCAGCAAACGATGGCCAGCCAATAGTGTGCAATTTTTTTCATCCGTTATTTTTTTGTTTTACAACCGTGGGCATATGAAGTATTCCTCTCCATACACTTTCTTCTTGCGGCTGACGAAAGACAGGGAAATTTCGAAACTGTTGCTGCCATTTACCAGTCTTCTCAGATTGGAGGCGTTTACATCATAACTGAGGCCCAGTACAAAGTTTCTGAAATGAAATCCGGCAAATGGAATAGAAGAATCATTCCAGCGGTAGTTACCACCTATGAGAAAATCGAAGTCTTCATTTACCAGTACGGATCCATACACACCTGCTACTATTTCTTCGGCATTGCCCTGTCGCAGGTACATACCATTTGGGGTAAGGCTAAACACATCATTTATCTTAATACGGCTACCACCATGTGCGAGGTAACGAACAGGCAGTTTCCTGTTAGCCCCTGTCACGAAAGGATCTACAGGCTGTGTAAGATGGCCCGCAGACACCCCTACAAATGGGTTAAACTGGTGATTAGGGTTACCATCAAAGAACATCGCACCGGCGGCGGCATCAAATACATTTGAGGAAGTAGTATTGATATTCTCTCCACTGGATTTTGTAGGGTCGAATCCAATTACAGGATCGTACTGGCTACCCAACTGCCATTTAGATGGATCAATACGGCGGTTGATCATACCTGCCTGCACACCGAATACCAGCTGACTGGTGCCCGTAGCGCCGAAACGTACACCCCTGTATGAGAAGCTGGCCATTCCATTGAAGTAATTGTAACCGGCATCACCTGCTTTCATGTTCGTCACATTGATACCAATCCCTACATTGTTCGCTGCTGCTGCATCAAATGAGAAGCCCATAGTAGAAAAAGGTTGCCCAATATTCACCCATTGGTTACGGTAATTGGCACTGGCTCTGTAGTCGCCGTCGATCACACCTGTCAGTGCGGGGTTGAGCCACAACGGATAAGCATAGTACTGAGAAAAATGGGGGTCAACCTGCGCCCTGGTTACTCCTGGCAGAAACGCTGCAGCCGCCATTAATGCAATAGCAAGTATATTCTTATTCTTCATCGGAAGAGGTTTATCGTTTGATATTAATAACCGGGATAGCGTCTGTCACTATCCCGGTATCTGTATTAGTTATCTTACAATGGTGACGGTACCTTTCTTGTTTACAATCGTACCATCCCGCAGCGTAGCTTTCAGTACATAGATGTACACGCCTACCGGCTGCTGAACGCCGCTCATCGTACCATTCCATCCTCTAGCCTGATCCCTGGTTTCGTAGATCAGCTGACCATACTGGTTGTAGTACATCATGACGATAGAGGCGACCTTATTGCCGTATACATAATGGATGTCATTGAAGCCATCTCCATTCGGTGTGAACACATTTGGAACAAAGATGCTGTTGCCTTGTGGGTTCTTCGATTCACCGGTTATGGCATTAGACAGGGCACTTGTTTCACAGCTTTCGCTACCCAGTGCTCTCACCTGTATCGTCACTGGCTGACCAGGCGTAAGGCCATATACTGTATGTGTAGTACCTGTGCTGCCAGAGCTTGGCGCAGTATAAGTCGTACCGTTGTTCGTGGTCACTTCATAACCGGTTGCACCAGCTACAGGATCCCATGTGAAGGTCACAGCATTCGTAGTCGTGAGCGCAGTGTCAACGCTTACTACCGGTGCACTGAGCGATTGCAGAACTGTTACGGTAGCTGCCACTCTGGTACCGCTTGTACAACCACCTGAAGAAGCAACTTCTACATAGTAAGTAGTGGTCGCGGTGATGGCAGGAGTGGTGAACGCTGCGCCTGTTGCTACTGCAGTTCCACCTGTTGCGGTGGTATACCAGCTAAAGGTTGCACCTGTTGTAGTAGATGTCGCTGTTAGCGTTGCACTCGAACCTGGGCAGATACCAGCTTCATTGCCGGATACAACTGCATTGTTACCAGGTGTGCCGATGGATACTGTTACAGCTGTGCGTGTATTGCTTGCACAACCATTTGGATTTTGTGCTTCCACATAGTACATGGTAGTGCCTGTTATAGCAGGAGTCGTGAAGGTAGATCCTGTGCCGGCTGCTGTTCCACCTGTATTGGTTGTGAACCACTGATAAGTGAGACTTGCATCCGGATTTTGTACCTGCAGTGTTGCAGTAGAGTTTGCGCAGGTTACGACTGCGGAATTCACTACTACTGGTGCAGCAGGTGTCGCATTCACAGTTACCTGTACCATGGTGCGGCTTACGCTTATACAACCACCGGTTGCTGCTTCCACATAATAAGTAGTATTAGCGGTGAGCTGTGGTGTGGTGAAGTTTGCACCTGTGAATACTGGTGTACCACCGGTTGCAGTTGTATACCATTTATAAGAGTAACCTGATACAGGACTTGTTACTGAGAGTACCACAGTGTTGCCTGCGCATACTGTCGCACCACTTGTAGCTACTGGTGCATCGATCGTGTTCACGATTGTTACCGTTACACCTCTGCGTGCCAGGCTGCTACAGCCAGAGCTGTTCAGAGCTTCTACATAATAGGTAGTATTCGTGCTGAGGGCAGCTGTTGTATAATCAGGGCCTGTAGAGAGCAGGTTACCACCAGATGGTGCATCGTACCAGCGATAGGTAAGTGATGCATCCGGATTCAGTACTGAGAGGGTAGCAGTACCACCTACACAAGTAGTTACATTGGTAGATACTACATCAGGCGTAGTAGCAGAGTTGTCTACCACGATGCTGCCTGCTGTACGGGTAGCGCTTACACAACTTGTACCGATCAGGGTCTGTACATAGTAAGTCGCATTTGCAGTTACTGCTGTTACATTGAACACAGGACCGGTGAATACCAGGGTACCGCCTGTAGCAGCATCATACCATTGGTAAGTAGCACCTGTCTGTGGATTCAGTACGGTCAACGTATCATCGTTTCCAGCACATACTTTCACGCTGCCAGACACCAGGGTTGGTGCATCAGGTGAAGTACCTACTGTCACTGTCGCACTTACTCTTGCGCTGCTGCTGCCACAACCGGATGTTGTATTCACAGCTTCTACATAGTATGTAGTAGTCGCAGTCAGTGTAGGTGTGGTGAAGGTTGCACCGGTGAATACAGGTGTACCACCTGTTGCTGTTGTATACCAGTTATAATCTACGCCGGTAGTTGTTGATGTCACACGCAGGGTGACGGTGGTACCGGAGCAGGTTGTTACATTATTTGATTCGAGTGTCGGAGTTGCTGCTGGTGTTGCAACAAGCACACTTACTCTTGCTCTTACTGCACTGGTACAATTACCATTGCTGGCCTCTACATAGAAATCAGTGTCAGTGTTGATGACTGAGGTCGTAAAGGTTGCGCCGGCGCCCAGTGAAGTACCACCAGTTGCTGTGCTGTACCAGCGATAAGTGAATGCTGCATTTGGATTCTGCACAGAGAGCGATGCAGTATTACCCTGACATACGCTTACTGAAGCAGCGGTCACTGTTGGTGTACCTGGAGATGCGATGGCTACCACACTCACTTTCGTACGACCACCCGTATTCACACATCCGCTTGCATTTACAGCTTCTACATAGTAGTCAGCATTCGCTGTTACATTTCTGATCGTGATAGAAGCACCTGAACCAACCAGGGTACCTGCTGTAGCAGCATCATACCATTGGTAGGTCACGCTGCCCTGTGGTGTAGATACAGACAATACTGCATCCTGACCTGTACATACATCTACGCTGGTAGCGGAAACTACCGGTGCATCAGGATTCAGCGATACATTGGCGGTCGCAGTTACTCTTGCACCACCGGCTGTACAACCAGATGCTGTGTTCACCGCTTCTACATAGTATACTGTAGATGTAGTGAGTGCACCTGTTGTATAAGTCGCACCTGTGAATACCGGTGTACCGCCAGTGAGGGTAGTGTACCAGTTATAAGTAATACCAGTTGTGCTGGATGTTACCGTAAATGTTGCCTGCTGACCTGAACAGATATTTACATTGTTCGCCGTCAGGGTTGGAGTTGGAGCACCTGCTCCGACAGTGACAGTGGCTTTCACTCTTGTTGCGAGTGTACAGCTGCTGTTGCTGGTTTCTACATAGAAGGCAGTATCTGCTGTGAGTGCATTGGTCACATATGTAGCGCCGGTGAACAACAGCGTACCACCTACAGGAGCGCTATACCACTTCGTCGTGATATTAGTACCTGTCACTGTAGCGGTGAGGGTAGCAGTATTTCCAGAACAGATATTCGCGCTGTTAACTGTAGGCGCGGTGAGCGCTGGTACTACATTCACTGCTACAGATACCCTGTTTGGATTCGCACAACCATTGGATGTACGTACTGTCTGTGCATAATAAGTAGTATTGGCAGTCAATACCGGTGTGGTAAAGGTCGGACCATCGCCTACCTTAGTACCCGTAGCATTGTACCATTCTATAGATGCTACAGCGCTGGCTGTTGCCGTGAGGGTAGCAGTTGTACCACTACAGATAGTAGTGCTTCTTACAGCAACCACTGGTGCAGATACCTGGCGGGAAGCGTAGTATACGCGGAGGGTCACCAGTGCGGAGATCACACCACCTCTGAGTTTCACCTGTACGCGGTCGTAAGCTGCACCTGGCGCAAAGGCTACGGTGAACTTATTGCTGCCGCTCAGCAATGATACTTTCAGGTTGCTGCTATTGAGCAGGAGTGCATCGTTGTTTGCAGTGGCGCCATTGTAGCTGGATATTTCTATCGCACCCAGTAATGAAGCGTCTAATACCTGTGCAGGCAGTTCCAGCACCAACCTTACGCTATCACCTGCGGTAGCAGCGTCTGGGAAGATGAGGGATTGCTGTACACTTCCACTACCAGCCGCCAGTGGCACTGACAGCAATGAATAGTTATCAGTATTTACATCTGTCGTATTTGCAGCATCCTGTACAGAACACAATACGCAGATAGCAGTTGTGCTGTTAGTTTGTGCATTTGCAAAGTCGCACGCAGTATTTGTTGCTACTGTTACTGTGAGCGGTACAGCGGTACGCTGACTGCCACAGGTAGCAGAATCTGCCACGGCTTCTACATAATAAATGATATCACTGGTCAGTGCACCTGTAGTGAATACATTGCCTGTGAATACAGGTGTACCACCTGCAGCATCTGTATACCAGTTGTAAGTAACACCCGTTGCTGCAGGAGATACTGTCAGCGTTGCTGTCTGGCCGGAAATTACCTGACCATTAGCTGGTGATACATTTACAGCTGGTGCACCGGGAATTGCATTCACTTTTACAGTGGCTGCAGTTCTGGTAGCACTTGCACAGATACCTGCTGCCGCTTCTACATAATAAGTAGTAGTGGTATTCAGTACCGGTGTAGTGAAGGTTGCACCTTCAAATATAGCTGTGCCACCTGTTGGTGTGGTATACCAGCGGAATACAACGCCATTGGTTGCAGCAGAAGCTACCAGTTGAACAGTGCTACCTGCACATACCTCAGCAGATCCTGGTGTTACCGTTACGACTGCTGGTTGTGTGATGACATTTGCAGTCACCATAGTGCGGGTAGTGTTGGAACAACCTGCTGCATTGGAAGCCTCTACATAGTATACTGTAGTTGTGTTTAAAGCAGGAGTGGTAAATGAATTACCGGTAGCAATAGCCGTACCACCTGACAATGCGGTATACCAGCGATAGGTCACGCCTGTTACCGGTTTCACATTGAAGGTAGCAGTGCTGCCACTGCACACGGTGATGCTCGTTGTATCCAGTGCTGGTACATCCGGAACAGGATCTACCACAGCAGTAACCGGTACCCTTACAGGATTAGGACAGGTCAGGCTTGTCTTCACTGCCTCTACATAATAAGTAGTGGTCGTGTTCAGCGCTGGTGTCTGATAGCTGGTGCCAGTGAAGATGGAGGTACCACCTACAGCTGTTGTATACCAGCGGAAGCTTACGTTGGATGGACCTGCTGCCAGCAGGGTAGCTCGGTTGCCAGCGCAGATAGTATCACCTGTTACAACCGGCAGACCTACCAGGCGGCTGGCATAGTGAATGTTCACTGCGCTCAGTGCGGTGGCCAGGCCAGAATTGAGGCGTACTACGATCCTGTCGAAGAGACCTTTAGGCTTGAAGCCTACCAATGCCTGTGAATTGCCACTGAGCAGACTCACATTGATACCTGCAGCATTCAATGCTACAAAGTCATTGTTGGAAGTAGATCCATTATAAGAACCTACCTGAATAGTACCTAACAGACCTACATCGGCCAGTGAGTTAGGGAAAGACAGGCTAATCTGTACGCTGTCATTCAGTTCGCTCACCTGCGGGAAGATCAGGGTTTGCTGTACATAGCCACCCGTCAGACCCAGTATTACATGCAGGGTAGAGTTGCTGGCAGTACTGTTGTCTACAGACAGGGCTGGGTTTTCTACATAGCAACCTATGCAGATACCATTGGCTGTATTGGTTTCTGATGTAGCGGCATCACAAGGGATATCGTTATTACCAGGAATCACGGTAGCGGTTACAGACACGCGGGATGCAGTCTTACAACCAGCAGCATTCACTGCTTCTACAGTGTAGGTAGCTGTTGCCGTAATAGCGCCGGTATTGAATACGGCACCGGTAAAGATAGAATCGCCGGCCGCATTGTACCATTTATAAATCAGGTTAGTTCCGGTAGCATGCGCGGTGAAAGAAGCGCTCTGACCACTGCTGATGGAAGTCCCCATCGGTGATACAGTAAGTCCGGTAGGTACTGCATTCACCGTCACAGCTACTCGGGTCCTTGTTGTGCTGATACAACCATTATTATCTGCTTCCACATAGAAAGCAGTATCGGCTGTCAGTGCGTTAGTCGTATAGTTTGGAGTAGATGCCAGCAGGGTGCCTCCTGTAGCAGCAGTATACCAGCGGAAGGTGGCTCCGGATGGCGCTGTTGCCAGCAGGGTTACCTGGTCGCCTGCGCAAATATTCTTAGCAGCAGCAGTCGGCGCCACAGGTGTATTACCTACGCTCACCATCACTGGTACCCTGGTTGGGTTTGCACAACCAAAGCGGCTGGCTGCTGCATAGTAAGTAACCGAAGCGTTGAGGGCTGCTGTAGTAAAGGTGTCGCCGGTAGCTACAGCAGTACCACCCACTGCACTGGTGAACCAGGCAATGTCCGCATCATTGGTAGATGTTGCGATAAGGGTTGCCGTATTACCGCTACATACATTCACAGTAGATGCAGATACATCTGGTCTTGGTGTCACTACCGCTGCGAAGTAAACATTCACAGTTGTCAGGGCAGTCAGCAGACCATTGATACTTACCATCACACCATTAAAAGTTTTGGTGGTAGGTATGGTCACTCTGAACTTGTTGCCAGTGTTCAGCAGGGTAAGACGGATCGGGTTATCACCGAGAGAACGCGCATCACCATTGGCAGTGGCACCATTATATGTTTCTACCCTGATACCACCCAGCAATGTAACATCCGCTACTTTGCCAGGAATTTCCAGATCCAGCGTGATGCTGTCACCGGCTGGGTAAGTATTGTTATACCTCAACAGCTGACCGATGTAACCAGCAGCACTTAAGGTAGCATTGATAGTGGAAGCAGAGTTTGCATTCTGATCTACTGCCAGTGCAGGATTGCTTACAGAACACAACAGACATACACCACTGATAATAGGACTTTGCTGTGAAGTAGCATAACTACAAGGGGTTGGCTCTGTAGGCAGGTTGATATCTACCCTTACAGCTGTACGGGTAGCGCTGGTACAACCATTCACCGGATCTTTTACTTCCACATAGTAGATAGCCGCTGCTGTGAGCGCACCTGTGGTGTAAGTGGTGGAATTTGATTTCAGCAGATTGCCACCTGCCGGTGCATCGTACCAGTTGTATTGATATGCCGGGTTTGGACTAAGCACCGTGAAGGTAGCCGTCTCACCGGAGTTGATAGTTTGTGTAGCCGGATTTACCAATGGCTGTGGTAAACCTACCATTACGTAAACTGCTTTACGCACAGGGTTTGCGCAACCACTGCTCGATACGCCTTCTACATAGTAGATCGCATTGGTTGTTGGTGTTACCGCATAGGTAGCACCGGTAGCCAGGGCTGTACCACCCGTAGGCTGGGTATACCAGCGGAAAGTAGTACCAGGACCTGTCGCCTTCAGGGTTGCTGTAGCACCCGCACATACATACACTGTATCTTTTTCTACGGTAGGCGTACCTGCAAAGATCTCTGCTGAATATACTTTCAGGGCTGTGAGTGCTGTAGCCAGACCACTCAACCGGATATTCACCCTGTCATAAGCAGCACCAGGAGCGAATGTATAAATCAGGTCTCTGTTACCATTCAGCAATTGCAGGTTCAGGAGACCACTGTTCAGAGTCACTGCATCGCTATTAGCAGTTGCATTGTTGGAAGAAGAGATCTCGATACCCGCTAATGCGTTCAGATCTGTCAGGCCTGTATTGAAGCCCAGCTTGATCCTGACGCTGTCTCCCTTCACACCAGGTGCAGGGAAAATAAGGGATTGCTGTACATAAGAACCTACCCCCAGGATAGTGTGGATCACAGAAGCAGTAGCAGTACTGTTGTCCACCGCAGAATCCTGTTTCTCTACATAGCAACCTACGCAGATACCACTGGTAGTAGATATCTGTGAGGTAGCACCACCACAATCAATATCCCCAACAGGGGCTGGACCGCCTGTACCATTCAGCGTGATAGCGACTGGTGTACGCAGGCTCTTACAGTTTGCATCGCTGAGCGATACAGCTTCTACATAATATGTAACATTCGCAGATACCGGAGGGGTAGTGAACTGAGATCCTACATATACAGGCGTACCACCGGTAGGCACTGTATACCAGTTATACTGGTATACAGCATTTGGCGATACAACATTGAAAGTAGGCGTTGCGCTTTCTGCTACGGAAGCAGAAGATGGCGTCACATTCACACTTGGCAAACCAACTTTCACCTGTACAGGTGTACGTTTTTCACTACCACAACTATCAGCACCAACAGCGGCTACGAAGTAGGTAGTGTCTTTAGTGACAACAGGTGTAGTGAAGGTCGTGCCATAACCTACCGGCGTACCACCCGTGTAGGAGGTATACCATTGATAAGTATAGCCAGTCGGACCTACAGCAGTCAATGTAGCAGATGAACCGCTACATGCATATATAGTGGATGCGGACACCTGAGCGATCGGGGTCACCACCTGTGCATAATAAATATTGTAAGAAGAGAGGGCGGCAAGTAAACCATTCAGGCGAATTTCGACCCGGTCAAAATCTTTGGTCGCCACAAAGGTGTAGGCCGATTGCTGTGCTCCACTCAGGAGACGAACGCTCAACAGCCCAGGAGACAATGCTACCATATCTGCATCAGCTGGACGCGCCCCATTCCCTGTACCTACGCTTAAACCAGCGAGCAAAGTTGCATCCAGCAGACCAGTGCTCGTACCAAGGCCAATACGGATAGAGTCACCAGCTTTTCCTGATTTAGGGAATACCAGATCCTGGTAAATAGTTGCACCCAGACCGACATTGATACGCATAGTAGAACCTGTTGTTGCAGATGCATCTACTGCATTGCCAGCGTCAGACACACCACACAACAGGCAGAGTAAACCGGTAATGCCATTGTTCTGTGTAGTAGCGCCGCTACAGCTCAGGGCACCATTGCCGGTAGTATCAGTTACATCGACAGTAACAGCTGTACGTTCTATACTGATCAATCCATCAGTCGGAGACACAGCTTCTACATAATAAGTCTTATCTGCATAATTGGGAGGTGTCGTAAAGGTACTACCTGTATGTACAGGTGCACCGCCGGTAGGCACATCGTACCAGTTGAATACCGCATTAGGGATGCCTGGTATACTGGCAGTAAGCGTAGCCGTCTGACCTGCATTTACATTGGCAGGACTGGGGGTGACCGTTACCGGTATCATCGCCGCTGCTTCATAAATATACAATGAGTTATCAGTAGCCACCAGGCTGCTGAGGTCTATTGTTGCTGCATCAAAATCCTTAGTAACAGGGATTGCCACGCGCACGCTGCTGATTGTATCTTTTGATAAGAAATCCAATGTTAATAATGGAGAGTTCAATGCCGTACGATCATTGTTGCTCACATTGTTCAGGGAAGTGGTTACCCCGATATTACCCAGCAGGGATACATTGGCAATCGGATCACCTTTCACACCCAGGATCAGGATAATGCTGTCACCAGGGTGATAAACACCAGGGAAGGTGATCTTCTGACCTACAGAAGTAGCTACACCCAGTGGCAGAGAAAGACGGGAAGCTGTAGTCGTATCACCGTCAATAGCCAGCAGCGGATTCTGTACACTACAGAGTGCACAGGCTACGCCGGTAGTAATAGGAGAAGTCTGGTCAGTGCCATATGTCCATAATGGGCCATTGCCGCCACCTATAGTGACAGGAACTGCGGTACGCACAAAACTGGTGGTGCCGGCAGGATCAAGTGCTTCTACATAATAGGTTGTATTGCGGATGAGCGCAGGACTTGTAAAGGCGCCAGCACCGCTGAATACCGGTGAACCACCGGTAGGAGTAGTGTACCAGTTGTAAGTAGGATTGGAGATCCTGATAGAAGGCGTTAAAGTAATGCCTGTGTTATAAGCAGTTTTTGCCGGATTAGGCGTCACTGATACAGGGATCATAGCCGCTACTTCGTACAGTTTGAGTGAACCGGATATACCCAGCAATCCGCCAAAGTCAACTTTCACACCATCGAAAGTATTGGTAGCAGGAATAGTGACTTTGAACTTGCGTGCGTTATTCAATCCTCTGCCGAGTACCTGCAATTTCACAACAGCATTGTCCAGTGTTCTGGTATCATTGTTAGATACCGCAGGACCCGCAATGCTATTCTGGTAAGTGGTTACAGTTACTTTAGGCAGTACTACTGTCGCAAGGTTTTCAGTAGGCGCTTCCAGGAAGAGGACGATGCTATCGCCAGCCTGATATACACCTGGCATTTTTACCAACTGGCCTATGGTAGACAATATACCTAATGGTACAGTCAGGGTAGAGGCAGTAGTGGTATCGCCATCTGCAGCCGATGCAGAATCTGTCACAGTACAACCAGCACAGGCCACGCCACCGGTGATAGGGCTTTCCTGATCCTGGCCATAACTCCAGATAGTTCCCGGACCGCCTGCTACCTTGATAGTGACAGGTGTTCTGACATAGCTGCTCAGGTTATTATTAGGATCATAGGCTTCTGCATAATAAGTAGATGTTCTGGACAGGGCAGCCGTTGTAAACGGATTACCAGTAGATACGGGAGCACCGCCAGTAGGAGTAGTATACCATTTAAAGGTTGGCGTGCTCACTCTTGAATCGATGTTGGCAGTCAGGGTTTCTGTGTTGCCGGCTGTGATAGTAGGTGCCGCAGGAGAAATAGTTACTGGAATCACGGCAGCTGCTTCATAAATGCGCAATGCACCAAAAGCAGTAAATGCAGTACCAAGATCGATTCTTACACCATTAAAATCTTTAGTAGCAGGAATCGTAACTCTGACTTTAGGTGTATTGCCCAGACCCAGACCGGATGCCTGTAAATGTACCAGACTATTATTGAGCTGGATCGCATCATTATTAGGAGTAATACCCTGATAGGTAGATATCTGGATAGCTGATAATGCAGCGACAGATATTAACTGGCCAGGTACGTCCAGGTCCAGCACGATATCATCACCGGCTTTGTAGTTGCCAGGAAATGCAATGTACTGCCCTACAGAGGACAATGCACCTACCGGCATGGAGAGGGTAGAGGCAGTGGTGGTATCACCATCTATTGCATTGTCCGGGTTGTCAACTACACAGCCAGCACAGGCCACACCATTCGTCAGTGTGCTGACTTGCCGGTCGCCATACATCCAGAGCAAACCAGCGCCGCCACCTACCAGTACTTGTACGGGTGTGCGTACAGGGCTTACCAAACCATCTGCAGGATTGGTAGCTTCTACATAGAAAGTAGTTGTGCGGTTTAATACAGGGGTTGTAAAATTAGTGCCACTGCCAATCGCAGTACCACCATCAGGTTCAGTATACCATTGAAAGGTAGCTCCTGGAATACGAGGCAAAGCCGCAGAGAGGGCGACTGTACCACCAGTGATGACTGCAGGGGTAGCAGGTGTCACTGTTACAGGCTGAAATGCGGTTACTTCATACACACGTAGTGTACTGAATCCACTTACGACTGCAGAGAGGTTCAGCTGCACTTCGTCAAAAGTATGTGAAATGGGGACAACCACCCTGACTTTTGGTGTACTGCCGATACCTAGTTCCAACAGGTTTAACCTCACCAGATTATTATTCAGCGAGATCTGATCGTTGTTACCCACACCTGCATTGAAGGTGCTAACAGAGATAGCACTCAGCAGGGAGAGGGAAACATTCTGGTCAGGAATTTCCAGGTCAAATGCAATCGCATCGCCTGATTGATAAGTACCGGAAAATGTGAGCTGAAGCCCAACACCGCCGACAACGCCGACAGGCAGGTTCATAGTTGCAGCAGTATTGGCGTTGCCATCTACAGCATTTGCTGCGTCACTCACACTACAGGTAGCACAGGCCAGACCAAAGGTGACTACATTCGGATTCCCTCCGGAACTCCAGAGGGGGCCATCAGCGAAATAAGTACCTGAAGTATACCAGGTTTGCCAGTGTGGTTGCTTTCGCAAAACAGGTGCATAGGGGTGTAGCGCTGCATACGCCTGCAACCATGACAGGGCGTTGTTGTTTTGAATGTCGTTGCTAAAGTCGGCAGCAACTGGCGCAGAAGTTTTCTTAGCAAAGGAAACTCCTGCCGGCAACCCAACCATGCAAAGACATGAAAAAATAGTAAGGATAAAAGCTCTTAGGGAGCCTTTAAGAGTAGCGTTAAGATGCATAGAAATCAATTGGTTCGGGTTATAAAGCGTGTATGTTTTTCACAGTTTTTGTTTTCACATTCGTTTTTCAAGGAATTCAGGTCAATTATGCATCACATTGAGTCTGGCGTCCATAGGCCACTCAGTAGGATACACAGCACACATATATTAATGTCTATGCATTGGCACGGTCATGAAGGGGAGTAGCAATAAATACGATATGGCTAAAACAGGGGTAGTCTGATTCGGTTGATATATACACGAACTCACATTTTTAAGAACCCATCGGTCAGAATACGGTACGAATGTAGGTTGATAGGGTGGGAAAGCAGCTGTTCTTTTCGTTCAGTATTTGAACGATATTCATTCTATTCATTTCAATATTTCATAAATCTTTTTATCCAGTTTTTTTCTACCAGACAACATATTTGTTGTAGTACTATGATTAACAACGTATTTAGTTGGCAGTGCTAATATGAAATCAAACCAATAAAATAAAAATTATTTTTAAATAGACATTGCCGCATTGTTATAAACAATTATTTTATATCCAATTTTAAATATCATTCATTTATATATGTTTCATTCATTTTGTTCATTTTTATAAGAAAAAATCTAAACTAAAAACCGCTACGTAAGTTTATCCTTGATTACCAAAATCCGATTACAAAAATCCATTTCTTGTCCCCGTATGATAGATCTCTCCTATGACTTTATCATAACTCTTCAGAAAGAAGTTTCGAGACGTTTTGGCGTTGACTCTGTAACGGCTAGTGACTGCAAACGATTGTCACTCGCCATATCCGATGTAACCGGCAAATTGGTTAGTGAGACAACTTTAAAGAGAGTTTTTGGGTTTGCTGTAACACAGCATAGTTTTTCGCGCTATACTTTGAATACCCTGGCGCAATATTGCAGTTATAAGGACTGGGAAGATTTTCAGACCAGACATTTCACGCAATCCACTCCCGGGGAAGTCGTAAAGGATGGTAAATGGGCAGAACTAAAAAGTAAAGGAGCTGCCGTATCCCATTATACCTTAGTAACACTGAAGAACCGCTCCGGCATTCCATTTCAGAATACTGTGTCAAGGGCATTCAGCGTTGCCCACATAGAGCGGTTCCTGGAAGGAACATATCCTGCTACTGCCCTCATTGCGCCAAGCGGATGGGGTAAATCCACTACGCTTGTACACCTGGTAGAACACTTCTGGTATAGCAAAGAAGCAAAGTATCCACACGACATATGCTGGTTCATCCACGCACACGCCGCAGGGAGCTTATTTCTGCGTGGCCTCAATCTTAGTAACTGGCTGGATGATCAACTCAGCCTCGGACAACGGGAAAATTTCAGGGAATACTTTAAAGCACATTTTGATAAAATAGGCGGTAGACTCATACTCATTATCGATGGCTTCGACGAAATCACGATGTCCAGCGATAAACTGAAACTGATGTATACCAAGCTGGAAGAATTTGTCTACTCCAATGATGAATTCCCGTGGATAAAAGTGATCCTATCTGTTCGCAGCAATACCTGGTCAGAAATATTTCACAATGATCAGCGCATGCCCCCATTCGGTCGCTATTGGTACCTGGGTCCTGAAATGGATGAAGAAACCAATATCAACATCCCCCGTATGACGGAACAGGAAGTAAAGTCCGTGCTCTATAACCATCGCATGGATCCGGCTGTAGTACGTACTTTCAGCGAAAGTTTCCTGCAAAAACTGCGATACCCTTTTTATCTGCAACTCTTTTGTCAGCTCAATACAGGTGAGAACTCATTTATCAATGAACACCTGAGCCTTTATGAAATGGTCTCGCGATTCGTGCAGATGAAAGTATTCAGCACGAACAATAACAATTTTAAGATCAACATCATTAATAAGCTCCTGGAGCTGCTCGACTATGGCAAGAAGGGGCAATATGTCGACAAGAGCGCACTCCTGAATAAGAATGCAGAATTATTCTCCGCGTACAAAGAACTCCTCTCTGAAAATATACTGGTTGAAGAAAATCTGAGTCAGGACATTATGTTCTACGTGAAGGTTCGTTTTGCCCATCAGTTCCTGATGGAGTACTTCATGGCCATGCACTTTGTGGCGCAGGGTCAGCACCAGACAGGAGAAGGGGTATTTATGAATGTGATCAGCCATCTGCCATCCTCCACCTTCCGTACGGGAATCTTCAAGTGGATGCTGCGCTACGCCATCAACAACGGGCAGCAGGAGAGCATCCGGCAGATGTTCCACCTTTCCTTATCCAATATTGAGAAATCACAATTGCTGGAATACCTTGCTGTACATTATCAGCAGGAAGGAAACAGGGAAATGTCGCTGAAATCCATCTTCCCGATGGGTTACTTTAAAAGGTATCCACTCAGCAAAATCCTGAACGACAACTTTATTCATTTTGGTAAGCGGAAAGTGCTGGTCGCCCTGTTAGACCTGGCAGAACTGCCGGAAGATAAACTGAAGATCAGAAGCATCCTCTTCATTATGTCGCTCCTGCAACTGGATGCAGAGCAATGCGAACAGGAACTGCATTTCATCAAAAAAATCGTTCAACGCGAAATGACGGAAGAAGAGCTGTGGGTCACCCCCTACGACCTCTTCCTCTTTATATATGAATACCTGAAATTTGGTATCGTCAACGAAAGCATCAAAGATAAGCTCTACAGTTATGGACGATATCTGAATGGAAGTACCAGACAGACACCCTCTGTGTCACATGAACTGGTATTCAGGTTTTCAGGGTTTGCCTTCGCACTGCTGCATGATTATGGCCATATGGCTAATTATTCCAAACGGATCTTTGAATGCTATCCGGCACTGGTGTATCAGAAGCACGATCCTGTCAGGCTTTCTTTGCTGAGCTGGCAGACCTATGCCGCTATTGGCCACCATGATCTTACCAGCGCCCTGAAAATCAGCAGGCATGCCGAGCTGTTGTTAAAAAACTATTCATTTGATCATACCAATGGCAGACACCTGGAAGTATTGCACAAACTGATGCAGGGATATGCCTGTATGCTTGAAAATGAATTAAATAAAGCCATACGACTGACAGAGACAGCCATGGAGATTTCCCAGAAAATGGATTTGAAGTTACTGATGATGATGGCAGTGCAATTATTACAAAAAATCTACACGGCCCTGAAGGCCGAAAAACAATTACATATTACACGGCAACAGCTGCAATTAATAGGCACCAGCACGTCATTCAAGCAGCTGGATAAGCTGTGGGGACAATAGACATTCAATTCTGCTTTTCATTATCTGGCATAATTTTGCGTTATTGCATTCCGTAATGGCCATAGATGAAAGTAAATATTCTGCTTTTCAGCAATTTCTGCTCAACCTGCTGAGCCTCTTGACAATCCTTCCGCTGGCACCATATCTGAACCGGTATATACCACCGCTGGTTGAGGATGGCTGGCACCTGGATATGCTGTTGGCCGTACTCTCCTCATTCCTGTTCACCCGTCTATTACTCTGGGTATTCAAACCGCTTATCATTCCTGCATTTGTATTAGTTGTCGGTATATTATCCTTCAATTATTTTGCTGATAACTATACCTTTACCAATGTGTTGAATGATTATAAAGGGATGGTACAAGGCAACTGGGGGGCAAAAAACTATAAACAACTGGATATCCTCAGTTTATACCCCCACCGCGTAGAAACCTACAGAGATAAAACAGTGCGTGGTATTCGAGACAAGGTCAACTATAAAGATTCCCTGGTACGTAATTTCTCCATTTACCATTCTGTAGAAGATTTTGATGAATATTTCCCAAAGTATGGGAAAGTAGCCCGTTATCTGGCGCTGTTCAAATACATCAATAAAAATTTCCGCTGGGTACCCGATACCCGTCGTGACGAATATTTTGCTACGCCACAGGAAACTATCCAGAATGGTATGGGCGGCGACTGTGACGACCATAGTATATTGATGGTATCCTGCCTGCAATCTATCGGAGCACGTTGTCGTATAGTACTGATTCAGGGACATGCTTATCCTGAACTCTACTGTGGCAATAAAGAAGATTTTGAAGTCATGAAGCAGGCAATTATTACACTGTTTCCTCATCCATCTATTAAGGAGGTCCACTACCACGAAATGAAAGGCGAATACTGGATAAACCTTGATTATTCTGCTCGCCACCCTGGTGGGCCTTATCTGAATGATAAGGTATATGCGTTGATTGAAATCTAATAAAAACCGATGAGTCAATTTAAAAACATAAAGAAGTTTCACTCGTTTTTGCGCTTTAAGCGAGATTTTGAGCGGTACAGTATGCGAAGGGTCCGAAGTTATGAGATCATCATTCACTGGCTGCACAGCAAAATGAACAGAAACCAGTTCCTTGTACTTTCAGGTATTCTGGTCGGCCTGGTCGCTGGTTTAGCAGGGGTGATCTTAAAAACCCTGGTCCACTATATCCACTATTTTATTACCTACAAAGTTCACTTTAGTACACAGGTCTTTTTCTACGCTATATTCCCTTTCCTTGGTATTGTACTGACTACACTCGTCGTTATCATATTTTTCAAGGGCCAGTCCCGCAAAGGGGTCGGGCTTATTCTTTACGAGATTGCACAAAACTCCAGCCTGATTCCACCGGTTAAAATGTATTCACAGATCCTGCAAAGTGCTCTGACAGTAGGTTTGGGAGGTTCCGCAGGTCTGGAAAGTCCTATTGCCGTAACAGGCGCCGCTATTGGTAGCAACTATGCACGCAATTACCACCTGGGGTATAAAGAAAGAACACTGTTACTGGCAGCCGGTGCCACTGCAGGTATTGCAGCATCTTTTAATGCACCGATTGCAGGGGTGATGTTTGCTTTTGAAATTTTGCTTACGGGAGTGGTGTTTTCAGATTTCCTGCCTTTGATACTGGCGGCGATATGTGGTAGTCTTTTGTCAAAGATCATTTTACAGGAGGAGGTGCTATTTCACTTTGAATCCAGGCAGGCATTCAATTATCACAACGTTCCATTTTATCTTATACTCGGATTATTAAGTGCTTTTTACGCACGTTACTATATCGTCATTTCACAGAAAGTAGAACACTTCTTCCATCGCCTTAAATGGAGTGCCCTCCAAAAGGCCGTACTGGGAGGAGTGATCATTTCCATCCTTTGCGTACTGATGCCACCACTGTTTGGAGAAGGATATTCAAGTATCAAACTGATGGCCAATGGACAGGCTGATGAAATCATCCGGAATAGTTTCTTCCGGTATATACCAGCTAAAAACTGGGTTTTACTGGCATTTCTGGGATGTACCTGTTTACTGAAAGTATTTGCTTCCTCCATCACCATTCAGAGTGGTGGCAATGGTGGTAACTTTGCACCCTCTCTTTTCGCAGGTGGTGTATTGGGATTCTTCTTTGCTATGCTGTGTACACAGCTGGGATTTCAGGATGTTCCTGTTACCAACCTTGTAATCGTAGGCATGGCTGGTGTAATGAGTGGTGTGATGTATGCCCCGCTTACCGCCATCTTCCTGATTGCAGAAGCCAGCTCCGGGTATGACCTGTTCATACCACTGATGATTGTTTCATCTACATCTTTCCTGCTGGCAAAATGGTTTTCCCCTATCTCGCCGGAACTCAAACAACTGGTAGATGAAGGCAAGATCTTTACAAAAGAACATGACCGGAATATCCTCTCCTTACTCCATACTGAAGAACTCGTAGAAAATACAATTCAACGAATAGATATGAACGCCAGTCTGCGTCAGCTGATTGAGCTGGTAAAAAGCAGCACCCGGAATGTGATCGCAGTCGTTTCTCCCGAAGGTAAACTGGATGGAGTCGTGACACTGGATCGTATACGTCCGATTATGTTCAACCAGCTGATCTATGACACCGTCACTGTGAAAGAAGTGATGCAGCAACCACCAGCATTGATCGGCCTACATGACAATGTGGTAGATGTAATTACAAAGTTTGATGAAGTCAAAGAATGGAACCTGCCGGTAGTAGATAATGATATACTGGTAGGATTTATCTCCAAATCAAATATCCTGAATCAATACAGGTTATTACTACAGGAATATTCTGGCGATAAAATATAGATTCTATGAATTATGTTTTACAAATCATCGATCTCCCTGATTTGTAAAACGTAATTCGTAATTTCCATCTTCTATGTCAAGAATTCTGATTCTATTCGCGCACCCGGCCTTCGAAAAATCAAGGGTCCACCATCAGCTGCTGGCCACTATCCGCGGTATGCAGGGGGTGACTGTGCATGATCTGTACGAAACATATCCTGATCTCAACATCGATGTAAGACAGGAGCAGGGGCTATTACTGCAACACGATATTATTTTATTCCAACATCCTTTTTACTGGTACAGTGCACCCGCCATGATCAAGCAATGGCAGGACCTCGTGCTGGAGCATGGCTGGGCCTATGGTCGTACGGGTACGGCTCTCCGGGGCAAGCGCATTACGAATGTAATTTCAGCCGGGACCATGGAGACCGCCTATCAGAAAGACGGATGGCACCAACATCCATTGACCGATTTTCTGTTGCCATTCAAACAGACAGCTACACTTTGTAATATGCAGTATCTGGACCCATTCGTGGTGTATGGCACTCACCAGATGGATGCCACCGTCATCAGTGAACAGGCAATCAGTTACAAACAATTTCTGGAAAACTTAAGGGACCGATAACTATGGAGCATTCATACTTTTTTATAACCATGATCTATCTGGCAGCGGCAGTGGTGTTTATTCCCATTGCCAAAAAGCTGGGCCTGGGCTCTGTACTGGGTTATCTGCTGGCAGGGGTAGTGATTGGACCTTCCCTCATGGGTTTTATTGGCAGTGAAGGACAGGATCTTATGCACTTCGCAGAGTTTGGCGTGGTGATGATGCTGTTCCTGATCGGGATAGAATTAGAACCTGCCTTGCTATGGAACCTGCGGGCACCGATATTGGGACTGGGGGGATTGCAGGTGTTGATCACTACAGCAGCGGTAGCGGGTGTAGCCTTGTTGCTGGGACAACCACTCAATGCTGCACTGGCATTGGGCATGATCTTATCCCTTTCTTCCACAGCGATTGTGCTGCAAAGTCTCAAGGAGAAAGGACAGTTGTCTTCTGCTGCCGGTCAAAGTGCATTTTCAGTATTACTGTTCCAGGATATCGCAGTTATTCCGATGCTGGCGGTTTTTCCACTGCTGGCAGGGACCTCTTCAGAGGGTGGCAGCCATAGCGAGTCATCATTAAGAGATAATTTACCAGCATGGGGACAAACGCTGGTGGTACTGGGAGCTGTGGTCGTGATTGTGGTAGCAGGGCGGTACCTGTTAAGACCCTTATTGCGCATTATTGCTGCGACAAGGGTAAGAGAGTTGTTCACAGCATTTTCTTTATTGCTGGTAGTGGCTATATCTGTGCTCATGTCGCTGGTGGGATTGAGTCCGGCACTGGGTGCCTTCTTAGGTGGCGTAGTACTGGCGAATAGTGAGTATCGTCATGAACTGGAAAGTGATATTGAACCATTCAAGGGGTTGCTGCTGGGACTGTTTTTTATGGCCGTAGGCGCGTCTATCGACTTCAAGCTGATACTGAGTATGCCTTGGGTGATTTTAGGGCTTGTAATAGGCTTAATGGCACTAAAGTCCCTGATACTGTTAGGGTTAGGCAAGATCTTCAAGGTCAAATTTGAGCAAAACCTGTTGTTTGCCATCGCTTTATCGCAGGTTGGAGAATTTGCCTTTGTATTGTTATCATTTTCCAACCAGAATAATATTCTGCCACAGGCTACTGTGAGTATACTCACGGCGGTGGTAGCGATCAGCATGGCGCTGACACCATTACTGCTACTGGCTTATGAAAGGTTGATACAACCCCGGTTCAGTGTGCAGCCTGCGAACACGCGGGAGGCTGATGAGATACAGGAAAAACATCCGATCATCATTGCCGGCTTTGGCCGTTTTGGTAATATAGTAGGCCGTTTTCTCAGGGTAAATGGAGTGAAAGCTACCATTCTCGACCTGGATTCTGACAGGGTAGATGCCCTGCACAACCTGGGCGTGAAGGTATATTATGGCGATGCAGCCCGCAGAGACATGCTGGAATCAGCAGGGGCTGCAGAGGCCAAAGTGATCATTGTAGCGATGGATACAGTAGAGCAGACGCTGGAAGTAGTACGGGTAGTGAGAAAACACTTCCCTCACCTGCAAATGTTGGTGAAGGCAGAGAACATACCGGATACTTTTGAGCTGATGGACCTGGGTGTACTACACATCTACAGAGAAACCCTGGATACTTCCCTGCGTATGGGAGCAGATGCCCTGCAGATGCTGGGTATCAGGGCATACCATGCATACAGGAATGCAGGCACCTTCCGTAAGCAGGATGAAAAAGCCATGAAAGGGCTATCTGCTATACGCGATGATAAAAAGCTGTATATCAATACTGTGAAGGAACGTATTGAGGAGTTGGAGAAACTGATGTCCGGCGAAAGAACAACCCGGTTTAATCCGTCTGGTTTGGGATGGGACGAACAGTCACTGATAGATGAAGCAAGGCAGGACGAGTAAGGAACCCTTACCCAGCCAGCGCTTCTTCAATCTTTTCAGCAATAAAGGCAATGAGTCCGTGATCTACTGATTTGGAGGAGTGGGGCACCTCACTGATAGCACGCAAGCGACCTTCTTCATCCTGTTCAAATATGACTTCGTGTTCTTCTACGGTAACTTTAAATGCAATCTTATAAGTCTGTACCCATGGCCGCACTTCGATGATGTGCGGTTTTCCTTTGTACTCAAATTTCAGAATAAAATTAAAATCCTCCATCGGACTATTTCCCAGTGTTTTTAATAATGGCGTCGGTTAACAAAGGTCAGCGGCCGGTTACACATCGATGCTTCCATCTATATCCATACTACGGTTGCGCATTCTTACTTTTTCATCTCTTGAGAGCTGATGTATGAACATCAGAGAGAAGAATGCAGCCGCACTAATGATGAAGATGTAGCCTATAAAGCCCAGGGTGTGAAATACCCGGAACCAGGCCCAATCGTTTGTGATAGCATATTGTGCTAATACGGCGAATACTGTTCCTATGGTAGCAAACGCAAATGCAATTCTCTTCATAAAGGTAAATTTTGGGATCCGGTTTTGATCTTTTTCCTTTTGGTTTTTTACAATACTGTCCAGATGCTGTTAAACAATGACAATTCCGATGCTAATATTTGGGGCAAACCCAATGCCACTGCATTAGGTAGCATAAAGGTACTATACCCAGGTATATCTTCGAGTATTTTTTTCCACATTTGTGGCAAAAAATGAAAATGTGAATAACTATTGTTGGCAAATTGTACACATATGCATATAGAAAATAATATATTGGCAACGGACATAAGAAAGCCGGAGTAAGAATACTCCGGCTCATTACCTAAACCTACAACTGTTACACTGTTAGTAACATATCTTTAATATCTTTTAGTGCATTGCACTTGCGTCTAGTTTACCTTGTTGTTTGTTGCTCTTCACCATGAGTACGAATGGTACACAGACGAGGAACAGGATGCCGAGATACAGGAACACATCCATATAGGACATTACTGTCGCCTGTTTCAATACGCTGTACTCAAGTCCCTGATAAGCACTACCCAACGCTGATTTCGTATCCATGCCCTTGCTTGCCCAGGAAGCTGCAGCGGAATGGACTCTGTTCATAACTTCAGGATTGTTGGTATCCAGCTTGCTCACCAGGTCCATACGGTGCAGCTCATTACGTCTTGACACGAAGGTCGTAATCAGTGCCACCCCGAAGGAACCTCCCAGCTGACGCATCATACCCGTGAATGCAGCACCCTGACCAATCTGTTGTCCTTTCAGGGTAGAAAGAGACAGTGCTGTGATCGGGATAAACAGCATACCCATACCAATACCACGTACGATCAGCATCCAGAAGAAATCATCTTTACCTGTATCGGGAGTTATGATTTTGTATCCCCAGAAGCTATATACAAAGAACAGCACCATACCTGCGGCTACCAGATACTGATTAGGTATCCCTTTTTCCAGCAGCTTACCAATCAGTGGCATCATAACAGCGGTCATCAATGCCGCCGGTATCATGAGCATACCTGACTGAGTTGCGGTCCATCCAAGCAGTCCCTGCGTATACAGTGGAATGATGAAAGTAGATCCGTACAGACCGAAACCTAACAGGAAGGATAGTAATGTACCTACCCGGAGGTTTGGATTCGCCAATACCCTTAACTCTACGATCGGATTTTTATATACCAGTTCTCTCCATATAAAGAAGAAGAAACCTAATACCGCAGCCACACCTAATACGAGGATGGTTGTATCGTTGAACCAGTCATCTTCCTGTCCGCGTTCCAATACATATTGCAGCGAACCAACGGCCATTGCCAGGAAGCCAATACCCCACCAGTCAATTTCACTCGCTGACTTCTTCTCTGCATATTTAGGACTACGTACGAACTGCAGTGTAAGCAGTGTAGCAATCACCCCGATTGGAATATTAATGTAGAAGATATATGGCCACGCGAAGTTATCTACGATATAACCACCCAAAGGAGGACCGAGGGTAGGTCCGATGATCACACCCAAACCATAGATGGCCTGTGCCATACCACGTTTTTCAGGAGGGTAGCTTTCAGTGATAATCGTTTGAGAAGTTACCAGCAGTGCACCACCACCTAAACCTTGTATAAAGCGGAACAATACCAGTTCCCACAATGTGTGTGCGTTACCGCAAAGGAAGGAGGAAATGGTAAAGATTATTATAGAAACTGCAAAGTAGTTACGTCTACCGAATTGTTGTGACAACCAGCTGGTCATCGGAACCACGATTACGTTACCAATCGCATACGCTGTGATCACCCAACCGATCTCACTCAAGGTAGCTCCCATATTTCCGCGCATGTCATTCAGGGCCACGTTCACGATGGTGGTATCCACGATCTCCAGCAAGGCGCAAAAAATGGCAGTGATTGTAATGATGACCCTGCGGGCACCATATTCTACCAGATTCTCTTGTTGCATGATGTTGAATTATTTTATAGTGATCAATCCGCAGATGTTCAATTACGAATTACAGCCAAGCGATATTTATATCCAGTCTGAAGTACGAATGTGAGTCCTTTCCCGTAATTCGTAATTGATCACCGGCGATTGAAAAATTAGTCGAGGTGAACATCCACCAACACGTTCATACCTGGGCGGAGTTGTTTAACTTCTGGCTGTGAAGATGCATTTTCGAATTCGATCTTTACAGGCAGACGTTGCACCACTTTCACGAAGTTACCAGAAGCGTTATCTGGAGGCAACAGTGCGAAACGAGCTCCGGTAGCAGGAGAGAAGGAAGCTACTTTCGCTTTCAGCGTTTTACCTGGAAAAGCGTCTACATGTACTTCTACTTCCTGACCTGGTTTCATTTTATCCAGCTGAGTTTCCTTGAAGTTAGCAACTACCCATATATCGTTGGATAATACTACGCTGAACAGGGATTGACCAGCCTGCACCAGCTGACCTGGCTGTACATAAATTTTTGACAGTTCACCATCTTCAGGAGCGAGGATGATAGTATAGCTCAGTTGCAGTTTTGCATTGTCTATTTCTGTCTGACGTTCTTTGATGATCGCTTTGGCAGCATTGATAGATTCAGCAGTAGCATTTGCCTGGGAACCAACAGCGCTGGTCTGGCGGGAAGCTACTTCTTTCTGCTCCTGCAATACTTTCAGCTGACGTTCAGCAGTTTGCTTTGTAGCCAGTGCCTGCTCATATTGTTGCTGAGTGATAGAATGATCTTTGATCAGGTTGTTGTAACGTTCGTAGTCCTGGTTTGCACGCCATACGTTTACTTCAGCAGCTTTGATCTGTGCATCTACAGCACCGATGTTAGCAGAAGAAGAAGCGATGTTGGAACGGGCAGCAGTAGTATTAGCAGTAGCTACAGATACCTGTGCTTCTGCTGCAGCCAGAGCGGCTTCAGCCTGTGCCAGTTTGATCTTCAGATCACTGTCATCGAGGATAACGAGGGTGTCGCCTTTCTTAACTTTCTGGTTATCTTTTACACGTACTTCTTTCACATAACCGGTTACACGAGGGATAACAGGGCTCACATTTGCTTCAACCTGAGCGTTATCTGTTTCTTCGTGGTGTTGACCATGAATATATTTAGTGATACCAAATGCACCACCACCTATTACCAACACGGCCAAAACGATGATGAAGGTGGAGTTCTTTTTCTTAGGCGCTTGATTTGATTGCGTTTCCATATAATGCGATATATGATATTAATAAGTTGTTACTGAGATAATTATTTACCGGTTGTAGTTGTGGTACCGGTCGTTGTAGTTCCTTCTGTACCTGCTTCGTTCAGCACACCTGCTGTTTCCAGTAATTTGGAGTAAGCAACCATTGCATCTGCTTTTGCGAACGCATAGTTCAGTTTTGCCTGGATATTAGCGACGTCAGCTTCGAGCAGATCGGTAGTCGTAGCGAGGTTATTTTCCTGCTTGTTCTTTACGATCTTGTAGTTCTCTTCGGCCTGGTCGATGGCTTTCTGGTACATATCGATCTTCTTCTGGTTTACCAGGTAGTCCTGATAAGCTCTGTTGATACTGATGTGAATGTTATCCTGCAGCATCTCTTCATTTACACGTACCTGCGCCAGCTGAATCTTAGCATCATCAACTTTCACACTGTTTTTCCAGAGGGAAGAAATATTATATTTCACACCTACACCTGCATTCACAGCATTGGTTACTGAGAAAGCATTAGGAATAGTCAGTGCTACATAACCACCAGTAATTGCTACGGAAGGATAGTATCCACCTTTTGCAGCTTTAACACCTGCGGTAGCAGCTTTTTCGCGAGCCTGTAGTGCAGCGTTATCTGTGCGATTGGTCATTGCTACCTGCTCCCATTCTGCTACACCTTTACCATTTGCTACCACCCCCTGGTCGTAAGTATCGGTTACCGCTTCCAGGTCAGTGCTTTCCGGAATACCCACCAGCAGGTCCATTGTGATGCTTGCAATTTTCAGGTTACTTTCTGCTTCCAACAGGGACACATCTACGTTTGATTGTTGCAGTTGTACTTTCAGCAGGTCGTTTCTTGCTACCAGCCCGTTCTTTTCGAGGTTGGTAAAGTCTGTTACACGCTGTTCCTGTTGTCTCAGGTTTTCTTTTACCAGTGCTACAGCCTGCTGTGCTTTGTACAGGTTGCTGTATGCATTGATAGTATTCTGGATAACTGCTTCACGATCTTTCACTGCATCCAGTCTTGCTGCTTCTGCCAGGTATTTGGCAGATTCTTTCTGGCTCTGGATCATGAAACCGGAGAAAACCGGGATGGATACATTGGCCAAAGCGTAGGCGAGAGAGTTTACTTTAGGAAAAGAACTACCGCTACCAGAGCTATCGCTGCTACCCCCCAGGAGTGGACCGTATATGTTTGGTGAGTTGATTCTGAGGTAGGAACCAGATACACTGGCTTCGGGTAATTGCGCGTTTTTAGCTTCTTTTACTGAGGACAAAGCCGCATCTATTTTGGTTTGGCTGAGCTTCAATTGTTTGCTGTTCTGAATACTAAGCGATATGGCTTCCTTCAATGACAGGGTTCTCTTTTCCTGCGCCTGACTGCCAAGGTATGACAGCGTCAACAATACTCCCACTGTCAGAGACCATAATCGCCTGTATGTGCTATTAAGCTTCATGGATAAGAATGGCTTTTAACAATTTTTTTAAATGATTACTGATATGTATAACAAGATGCTGCTGTAATTGATCATCTGTAAGATGCTCAAGCCCGGAAATTCTGGCAAAATGATGCCTGGTGGACATTATATGGTTGGTTGTACCTATCATAGTATTGACCATCATCAATATGTCGACCCCCTCATTGAACACCCCTTTTTCCTGCCCTGCCTTGATAAAGGAACTGATGATACCATGCACTTCCATTTTATTCTGGTGGATCAGGTCGTTCACCCCGAGATCAGCCTGAATCTGCGCGCGCATCATCATCAGATTAAAACAGGGATTATTGAAGATCCGTCCAACATATGTATCCACCAGCCTGTCAAAGCGGGTTTCGAACGTAAGTGACTCATCCGTCAGCACAGTTTCCAAAACTGATTTCCACCCCACGATCCTTTTCAGAAAAATCGCTTCAATCAATTTCTCCTTTGAACCGAAGTAGTAAGAAATCATCGCGATGTTCACATCAGCGGCATGAGCAATATCCCTGACAGAGGTTCCGTGAAACCCCTGGGAGGCGAACAGCTGTTCTGCTGCATCCAGGATTGCTAATTGCTTGTGATTGTATTCCATCTTCTACCGAATTGTGGGCACAAAGTTAAACAAACATTTAATTTAATCAAACGATCGTTTAAATATTTGGTAAAAAAGTGCGTTTTTAAGCTGATTTTAAGGTTGTCAAGGAAAATGTAGGTTAATATAATATGATCAGGCACGCGTGAATAAACTGGCAAGATGAAAATCAAAATGAACAAAATGGTTTAGTTGAGTCTGGTTAACTTAGGTAAAACAGCTTATTTGAACATATTGTCCATTGTTATAAGTTCTTTCTTAGAACATCCAAGATTGAACGTGCCAACTCCGGAGCATTGTCCAATGCTCTGGCTTTTTAACTGAAAATCATTAATATGTGCCAGCTTAACAGAATAATCATGAAACCGTATCAAGTTGCCTGCTTCGGAGAAATATTATGGGATATACTTCCAGATAAGAAATTGCCAGGTGGAGCCCCTATGAATGTGGCTTATCACCTGCAGAAACTGGGAGTACCAGTCGCGATGATATCGTCGACGGGGGATGATGCAGATGGAGATGACCTCCGACAGGTCATGCAACAGCTACAGTTGGATACCACCTTTATCCAGAGAGATCCGGCACACGAAACCGGAAAAGTGTATGCCCGCCTGGCAGCTACAAATGAAATGCAATACGAAATTGTACAACCAGTAGCCTGGGATTTTATACAGCCTTCTGCTGGCCTGCAGGAAATTGCAAAAACACCTGGATACCTGGTATTTGGGAGTCTGGCTTCGAGAAATGAGGTAAGCAGAGAAACCTTGCTGTCACTGCTGAATGGTGATCGTACACTGGTATTGGATATCAACCTGCGCCCGCCTCATTTTACACAGGAACTGGTGGAATTGCTTTTACAACAATGCCAGATCCTGAAGATCAATGAAGCAGAACTGAAACTGATAGGAGACTGGTACCAGTTTCCGGCAGATATGGAAGAAAGAGTCCTTGCATTTAGTCAGAAATATGACATACCTACCATCATCGTGACACTGGGTGATAAAGGGGCGGCTTTACTCGAAGACAACGTCTTTTATCAGCATCCGGGATATCGGGTAACGGTCGCAGACACGATTGGCAGCGGCGACGCATTCCTGGCTGGTTTCCTTTACAACAGGATTATCAATACACCACCAGCAATCACACTGGCTTACGCCTGTGCATTGGGGGCACTGGTAGCCTCGTACCATGGCGGTTGTCCGGCATATAATCCGGATGAAATCATTGCCCTGATCCAACAGGTAAAGTGATAGAATATTCTTAATTCATCAACAATTCATACCATCCATTGAGTTTACTTGAAAACCCCAGTTGACTTTTATTATATTTAACTCATGTCTCAACTTATCCGTCATGTGATTGCAGGATTGGGATTGGCCTGTCTGAGCCTCCCTTCCTATGCACAAAAGAAAGCAGCCTATCTGGCTCCCAGACAATATCAGGTTTATCAAACCACCACACCCATTAAGCTGGATGGAAAACCAGACGAAGCAGCCTGGCAAAAGGCTGAATGGAGTCAGGATTTCACAGACATAGAAGGGGATAAACAACCTGCTCCTGCTATGCGCACCAGACTCAAAATGCTGTGGGACCAGGATCATTTGTACATTCTGGCTGAACTGGAAGATGCCAATATATGGGCCACTCTCCACCAGCATGATACCATCATTTACCATGACAATGACTTTGAAATATTCGTAGATCCGGATGGCGATACCCACCAGTATTTTGAATTAGAGATCAATCCATATAATACGGTGATGGATCTGTTCATGCCCAAGCCTTACCGTGAAAACGGAGATGCCCTTATGAACTGGGATGCACAAGGCATGCGCACCGCTACACATATCGATGGCACACTGAATAAACCTGGCGATAAAGACAAAAAATGGACGGTAGAAATGTCTATTCCATTCAGTGCATTTGGTTTCTTTAACCAACATATCAGAATGAAAGACAGTACCATATGGAGAATCAATTTTTCCAGGGTAGAATGGGATACTGATATCGTGAATGGTAAATATGTAAAGCGTAAAGATAAAATTACCGGCAAGCCATTGCCAGAACATAACTGGGTATGGTCTCCACAGGGCATCATCAATATGCACGCACCAGAGAAATGGGGCTACCTGTTCTTCGTACAAAAACCGGTAGGCAGCACACCAGTTAAAATAGCTATCCCTGCTATCGAAGAAGCAAAGGAAAATCTCTGGGAAGTATATCATCAGCAAAATGCTTACCACCAGTCACACGGACGTTATGCTTCATCACTAAGTGACCTTGGTATCACTGAAACGACATTTACAGCCTATGGTATTACATATACATTGTCTATGGAAGCAATTTCAGGACAATTTACCGCTACGATCAGCGACAAGACAGGCGCGCACAAAGCCAGTATAGATCAGGAAGGAAAAGTAACAACCAAAAAACACTAACAACATTATTACAGGTCCAACACTATGAACAAACGTAATTTCCTTAAATCAATCGGCCTTGGCAGCGTAGCCATCATGGGGGCCGGACTTCCTGCTATCGTAAAAGCAGAAAAAACAGCTGATGCAGATGCTGCTGCTACCAAAATCAAACACCGCGTTTGGATCAATCCAGATGAAAAGGATACTGATGCAGACATTCGTCAGCGCTATGCGGCTTATAAAAAAGCAGGTATCGGTGACATCATGTTTGAAGCAGACAGCGAAAGACATTTCAGAATTGCAAAAGAGAACGGTATCAAAGCACACCGCTGGATCTGGACCATGAACAGGGGAGAGAAGGAGTTGCTGGAAAGCCATCCGGAGTGGTATGCGCAGAACCGTAAAGGTGAAAGCTGTGCTACACATCCTCCTTACGTAGGCTATTATCGCTGGCTCTGTCCAAGCAAACCTGAAACTGTTAACTATCTGAAAGAGCAGGCGGAAGCAGCATTGTCAAAAGATTATGTAGACGGATTACACCTGGATTATGTAAGATATTGTGATGTGATTCTGCCCGTAAACTTATGGAGTAATTATGGTATTGATCAGTCAAAAGAATTACCGGAATACGATTTCTGCTATTGCGAAACCTGCAGAACTAAGTATAAAGATCTGTATGGCAAAGATCCGCTGGAGCTGCAACATCCAGACCAGAGTCCTTCCTGGCGTAAGTTCAGGTATGACCGCATTACAAACGTTGTGACCAACCTGGCGGATGTAGCGAAAAAACATAAGAAACCTATTTCAGCAGCAGTATTTCCAACACCTGAAATTGCGAAACGCATTGTAAGACAGGATTGGACTAACTGGCCATTGAATGCAGTATGTCCCATGATATATCATGGATTCTACCAGGAAGGTGTGGGCTGGATAGGCGACGCAGTAGCTGAAGGTATCAGGGGATTGGATGGTCGTTTCCCACTGTATGCAGGTTTGTACTTGCCGGATTTCAATGGTAACATGGCTGACCTGGAGAAGGGTATCCGGCTCGCGATACAGCATGGTGCATCTGGTGTATCACTGTTTGGTGGTGTGACACCTGAGGTATTGCAGGCATTGCAAAAAGCGACTGTATAAACATTTCATTTTGCATTTGGTAAACAATAGTTCGGTAGTTTTTAAAACTTGGTTTCCAAAAGTGTGGATAAAAATAACTTTTTACAAAAGATATTAACAGGAGCAAAAAGAGAAGAAAAAAGGCAGTAAAATTTGGTGTGAAACAAATTATACAACCATTTTAATTTTTCACTCATGACGGTATCATTAATGAAGCTAACCTGTTGGGCCAGTTTGCCGGATAAGGAGCATACTCCTTTCTCCATGCGCAGTATCAAAACATGGTTCTATAACAAGCATCTGACCGAAACTATTTTTTCAAACTTAGGACTGGAGCTCAATTGCAATAAAATAAGAAAACTATACTCAAAGTGCCTAAATATTCGATCCATGGCCGCTTAATTATTACCGAACCATTGAATGATTGGTACCTAATCATAATTAGCACCTTAAGAACACGACAAAGCCAGAATGAAATGCTGTAAAAAAGAACCATCATGGGCCGGGCACCAACTGGTGCCCGGTCATAACTAGTCAGTTACTTCTTTATAATCAAATGAGCCAGTTCCGGATCATTCATAATGTGCATATATTCGGCATCTACCAGTTCCTGAATGTCGGCGCGGATATGCAGGAAATTCCGGTCCACCATTTCCTGCGTTACATCCCTAACTTCAGGTATAGGTTTGTAAGCAGCTTCCTCCGCCTGCAAAGCACAGGAACGCGAAAGTACGGCGGGTAGTATGGGTGGTAAGCCTCTTGGATATTTTCGTCCCCGTGGCTATTTCTTATAAATACAAATTATCGTGTTTAAACAAACTGGTAAAACTATACCGACAAACCTGGGTAATGCGCTAAAACCAATTATTAGCATTATGCACATCCTGACCATAAGCAGAATTCATCATTTGGTATAATTCTGCCTCTTCCGTCATTAAAATTGCATCAATAGTCTGTTTTTTAAAAAATATATTTGTTGACGTGGGGCACAACTGCCCCCTTTCATTCTTTATATATTGGGACAACATATACCCAACATCTTAAGATTAATACGTTTAACCCACTATGAAATCTTTAAGAACCTAATACCATGAGTTTTATATTAACCTAAATACAATTAAAATGAAAAAAAAGTACCTGGCATTTGTGTTTGTTATGGCAACATTTGTAGCATGTAAGAAGGAAGCCAACAACCCAGATCCACAAACTTCAAATTCCTCTACCATTGCCACTCTTGAAAGCAATTTTAATATTGCGAATCCTACAAAAGAAGGTTTAGTAAGTATTATAAAGTTCCTGGATAAAGCAAGTGTTGATGAAAGAAACAAATTATTGAAGAACATTTATCCAACGACTGAAACCAAAACGAACAGCAAAACTGCCAGTACTGAAAGCTATTCAGCATATGATATGGCAGGCACTATGTATCCTCTGGAAAATCCAAACTTTGATCTGGATGCCTATTATGAAACTGGTTATGGTCCTTATGGATTTTCTTTTATTTACACTTGGACCGTTTTAAAAAGTGCGATTTCTGCCTACATTGTGCAAGCGAAAGAAAGATGTGAAATAGCTGACTCAGGTCCAGTTTATGACAATCTTACAAGATATACATTTCAATCTATAGTACATCAGGGATCTGCTATTGTGGGTGTGACATTCGGCACCGGATGGGCAGAGACTGCTAGTGATATATATATGGGCGTTCATAATGCCTATTCAACAGTACATGGTAATCTTCAAGGTATTGGTTTTGTTCTTCCAAAGGAAGGAACCAGAGTTTTCAATGTTGGCGCTGTAATGGCATCAAACGGCGTTAGTGCAATGTAATAATGTAATATATCATTACTTATGTTTTTTATTAGGTTATTTCTGTCTGTATTATTAGTTTTTCCGCTGTTTGTTAATGCGCAAACAGCAGATAATGGTGTATTTGTCTATACGGTATGGTATAAACACACTCCTACTCAACAGATGAACATATTACTATCAGACACTATATTTGTTTATAATAAAATTGGTGTTGAAAAAGTAATGAGGAGCGTTGATACTGTTATGAATAATGAATTATTATCCAGAAAAACCACACTTGAGAAATATTATCGAATCAATTTCGACAAACGTGAATTTCAAGATCTTGGAAAGGAATTAACTTATAAAAAAGACGCAGGACTTCCATTTACCTCCCCCAAAGTGGGAATCGACTTCAGATACAAGTATTATAACGGTGAAAAATATGTAGCAACTGATACAACTATCGACCACAAATCCTGCAAAGTAATCAGATATGTGGCAAATTCGGATAGTCCGTTAAACGGAGGCAGAATAACTATTGTTTTATTAAAAATGAGAAACAAGTTCATTCATATAATACCTAATCTTGAAGACACTTTCAATGGCAGACTATTAAAATTTGACGCTATTGATAATAACAATGGAAGAATTTTTCTCATTATGGATCACATACCGCAGCTAAGTGACTATTGGAAAAAAATAATAAGCCGATAGAAAAGAAATTATAAAGGAAGGATCCCTATAATTTGGGGCTAAGCTGTGGCCCGGAAAGAAGGGCCTGACTAAAAAGTAAAACGAAGGCGTTCAGAATTGCGTAAAAGCAATTTCGGCTCCATTACCTACCCGAGAGGGGATAACCTTTTTGGTCAGCCCCTTTTCAGCAAACTATCCCTGATAAATTTTTATATGTCTTGAACTGCTACCCGCAACATCTTCTATTGATTCTCTAAATACTACACTTTATACAACCATTTTAATTTTTCACTCATGACGGTATCATTAATGAAGCTAACCTGTTGGGCCAGTTTGCCGGATAAGGAGCATACTCCTTTATCCATGCGCAGTATCAAAACATGGTTCTATAACAAGCATCTGACCGAAACTATTTTTTCAAACTTTGGACTGGAGCTCAATTGCAATAAAATGAAGTTGTTTACACTT
>NZ_MTKN01000161.1 GCF_001975825.1 [Flexibacter] sp. ATCC 35208 | reverse complement strand
AGTCGCTGTCTACGCTTCGGTGTGACTTGTAAAGCTGATGTTGTAATTGTTTCAATTTCCTGGTTAACAGGGAATAGAGAAACCTACCATTCTGTTGGTAGTAGCCTGCCCCGACACGCGTAAAGAGTAATCTTTGGGTGTGAAGCTCGGGAGATAATGTACCGAATAGCTACGAGGCTATCAGAAAAGGCTGTGAGGCCAAAACTGACCTGGAAGTTTCATCCGGGATAGGGCTAGGCTGACTGGCATGGTTAAGGTAACTGAACTATCGATAAACGTCGTGAAGACAAATGAGCTAAAGAAACTGAAAAGCTCCAGCCAAAAGGCAAACGTGGGACAATCTACTCGAAGCTTAGATTGCACAGACAAATAACACGTCCGGCGGAAAGATAGAACCTAAACCAGTCTTGTTACAACATCGGAACAAGGTAAGCCCTATTCTTCGCCTGCAAAGGCAAGTTAACCGTAAGGAAAACCCATGAAGGAGAGGGTATAGGAACCGACAAAAAGCGAAGGATGCTTTGTAATGAAGCGTATAGGGGATGAAACGATCGCCCTGCGGTGAAAGCCGGCTAACTTGTTGGAGTGGTCAATCATGGCGAGAAAACATGTAGAACCTAAAACTAAGGGGAAACAAGCAAATGACTGTATTACCAAATATGGATGCGGTTCCCACACACGCAGCAAACTGGGATTCCATTGACTGGAACCTGGCTCATCGTGTGGTAATGAGGCTACAAGTCCGTATCGCTAAGGCAACACGCGAAGGTCGCTGGCGCAAGGTAAAAGCCCTGCAATGGTTACTAACGCATTCTTACGCTGCCAAAATACTGGCAATTAAGAAAGTTACTACAAACCGTGGTAAAAGAACACCCGGAGTGGATGGGGTACTCCTAAAAACTCCAGAAGACAAAGCCGCCATAGTTAACTCGCTAAAACGCGCGGGATATCAACCGTCTCCTTTAAGGCGGATTTATATTTCCAAGGCTAACGGAAAACTTCGACCGCTTGGTATACCAGTAATGAGTGATCGATGTATGCAAGCACTGCATACTATTGCACTTTTACCAATGGCGGAAACAAAAGCAGATTGGAACAGCTACGGGTTCAGACCCGAACGTTGTACTGCAGATGCTATTGAATCTTTATTCAATTACCTCTCCAGAAAGAATGCCCCACAATGGGTATTGGAAGGCGATATTAAAGGTTGTTTTGACAACATTAGCCACGAATGGATGTTGAAAAATATCTGTTGTGATACGAAAGTATTACAGAAATGGTTGCAAGCGGGTTACATGGAACAGGCTACGTTATTCCCCACAGAAAGAGGTACTCCCCAAGGAGGAATCGCCTCACCCATCCTCGCGAACCTGGTGCTGGATGGAATAGAAGACCTACTGGGAAGAAAATTCAACTCGTTAAATAGATATGGGCAAAGTAGACAACGATCATCTTGGGGAATTCACTTTGTGAGATATGCAGATGACTTTGTGGTAATAGGTAAATCAAAGGACGTTCTCGTAGAAGAAGTATATCCTTTGATTGAGGAATTCCTGAAAGAAAGAGGTCTTGAACTCTCCAAAGAAAAAACGAAAATTACTCACATCTCAGAAGGATTTGACTTCCTCGGGCAAAACGTACGCAAGTACAGGTTCGGCAGAACCAATGCAAAGTTACTCATCAAACCTAGCAACAAGAACATAAAAACGTTCCTAAATGGTATAAGGAAGACCATTAAATCGATGGCAACTGCGTCGCAAGAAAATCTTATACGCAAACTCAATCCCAAAATACAAGGTTGGGCTAATTATCATCGATCGATAGTATCCAAGGAAGTCTACAAAAAGGTGGACTACGAAATATGGCAAGCCATAAGGCGATGGACCAAACGCAGACACCCGAATAAAAGCAAGGCTTGGATACAAACCAAATACTTCCAGAAAATCAAAGAACGAAATCATTGTTTTAGTTGTACAATCAAAGATGAGAACATGAAAACAACAGTTGTCATTACGCTGAAAAATGCCTCGGATACGCCTATCAGGCGACACATAAAAATCCGAAGCGAAGCGACTCCCTTTGACCCCAAGTACGAAGCTTACTTCGAAAATCGGATGTCATCAAAGATGGCAAACAATAAAGAAGGACGCAAAAAAGTCGGGGCATTGTGGAAAAGACAAAAAGGTTCCTGCTCTATATGTGGGGAAAGAATTACAAGTGTTACCAATTGGAGGCTTCATCACTTGGAAAGTCAGTTGGAGGGTGGCTCTGGAAATATATCCAATCTCACACTCTTACATCCGGACTGCCAGGAGCGAGGCTTTAATAACGGTTTTAAGTATCTGTTTCCGGTTGGGGTCAGCAAAACTCCGGCTTAGTATTGGCTTGAGCTGTGTGAGCGGGAAACTCTCATGCACAGTTCTGAGGGGAGGGTGTCACAGCAATGTGATATCCTTACCCGACTGCCA
>NZ_MTKN01000160.1 GCF_001975825.1 [Flexibacter] sp. ATCC 35208 | reverse complement strand
ATCACAGTCAATATCACAGTTCACCCTGTAAACGATGATCCATCTGGCTCAAACACGACTGAACAAACTAATGAAGACACCCCACTGACCAGCAGTGTAACCGCTACTGATGTAGATGGTGACCCGCTGACTTACAGCAAAGGGGTTGAACCATCAAATGGCTCCGTAGTCGTAAATCCTGACGGTACTTACACTTACACACCATCTACCGGTTTCACCGGCAATGATACCTTCACTGTTATCGTTAGCGATGGCAATAGTGGCTCTACCGAAATCACCGTGACAGTTACTGTAAATCCAGTCAATCACGATCCAGTAGTAACCGGTGGCGAAACCATCACCACTGAGCAGGACACCCCTGCTACTGGCACCATCACAGCTAATGATCCTGATGGCGATCCACTCACCTTCACCAAAGGCGACGATCCAGCTCACGGTTCCGTAGTAGTAAATGTTGATGGTACATACACTTACACACCAACATCTGGCTACACCGGCGATGACACCTTCACTGTTATCATAGACGATGGCAAAGGTGGTACTACCACGGTGACAGTAACAGTAACTGTAACGCCACCAACAACAAGTACCAACAACCCGCCAGTAGTAACCGGTGGCGAAACCATCACCACCGGGCAGGACACCCCTGCTACTGGCACCATCACAGCTAATGATCCTGATGGCGATCCACTCACCTTCACCAAAGGCGACGATCCAGCTCACGGCTCCGTAGTAGTAAATGATGACGGTACATACACTTACACACCGGAACCAGGCTACACTGGCGATGACACCTTCACTGTTGTGATCAGCGATGGCAAAGGCGGTAGCACAACCGTTACAGTAACCGTTACCGTAACACCTGATACCTCCAACAACCCAATTGCCGTAAACGACAGTGTAACCGTAGTCGCCAACACACCACTCGACATCGACGTCCTCGCCAACGATAGCGCAGGTACTTCGACCTTCGATCCTGGTACTGTAACAATCATAGATCAACCTACCCACGGTTCAGTAGTCGTAAACAGCAACGGTATCATCACCTACACACCTGCTACAGGTTACACCGGTGAAGATTCCTTCACTTACACAGTGACAACCGCTGATGGTAAAACGACCAACACCGCTACTGTCAGGATCTCTACCTCATTCGCAGAGATCACCGTACCAACCCTGTTCACACCGAACGGCGATGGGCAGAACGATGTATTCGAAATCAGAGGCCTCAGCCAGTATGCTGAAACTGAACTGATCATCGTAAACCGTTGGGGTAACGAAGTATTCAGACAAAAGAACTACCAGAATACATGGAAAGGAGATGGCTTGAACGAAGGGACTTATTTCTATCTGCTGCGAATCAAACGCACAGCTAGTTCAGGATGGGAAGTGATCAAAGGATACACTACACTGGTAAGGAACTTTAACAATTAATGTGATTAGCGCTGAAAACCATGAAAAAAATATTTTTAATTGCAGGCTTATTATTCGCAGGGTCACTGACACTGAAAGCCCAGCAGGATGCACAGTACAGCCAGTATATGTTTAACGGGATCTATATCAATCCCGCATATGCTGGCTACAAAGAGCAACTGAACGCGCATAGCTTTTATCGCAGTCAGTGGGCCGGTATCCGCGGTGCTCCCCGTACATTCTCCGTAGCTGTAGATGCTGCTGTAGCAAGTGATAACGTTGGTCTGGCCTTCCAGGTCACCAGCGACAAACTGGGTGCACAGAGTACCCTGGGAGGATACGGTAGCTATGCCTACCGTATCCGTCTGAATCCCGACGGTAGCTCAAGGCTGGCTTTCGGTGTAAGTTTCGGAATTTTGCAAAAGAGCATCAATACTTCGGAACTCGTCACCAATGATCCTGAAACCAATATGCCGGCAGGTGTTCAGCGCACTGTGTCGCCAGACGCAAGGGCAGGGGTGTACTTCTCCAACGACCGCTTCTATGCCGGTTTCTCGGTTGATAATATGATTATTAACTACCTGAAAAGCGGTAAGTACAAACTGGTACCACAATCAAAAATGCACTACTACCTCACCGCAGGTGGGTTGTTGCCACTGAATGAGGACTTCCAGTTAAAGCCGTCTTTCCTCCTGAAAGATGACTTAGGTGGTCCGACCAGTCTGGACTTAAATACATTTATTCTCTACAAGGACATTCTCTGGCTGGGAGGTTCTTATCGTACCAGGGTGAACCTGTATGATAAGGGTTATTTACAAAGCGCGCTGACCTACAGCAATTCTGTAGTAGCGGCGATCGAGCTTTTCCCGGTGCCGAATATGAGGGTGGGGTATGCCTATGATATTACCACCGGCCCATTGAATGGGTATAGCAGTGGTACACATGAAGTATCTGTAGGGTATACTTTCCCCGGGTTCAAAGCGAGAATGGCTAATCCAAGGGTGTTTTAGAATTAGAATAGTTACAAAAAAAAGGTGTATCGATTTATTCGGTACACCTTTTTGTGTGCGCCAGGC
>NZ_MTKN01000159.1 GCF_001975825.1 [Flexibacter] sp. ATCC 35208 | reverse complement strand
GTAAGTATTCGGTTCTCGGCGTTCCCGAATAGAAATTAAATATTGCGATCATTGCATCAAAATTTAAACGATGCGAAAGAAGCAAATTCAGAGATCTCTCCCTGGTTCTCCCTTAAAAGTAGACATGGCATTCCATGTTCGTCAGCAGCCTGATTCCGGCATGATTATTAGCGAATACTGCAGGGCTCATCAAATAAGTGAAGGCAGTTTTTATTACTGGTTAAAGAAAACAAACAATACTTCACCGGTTCCATCCTCACCACCAGCAATACTTCCCGTAAAAATTGTAGCATCATCAAATGAGCCTGTTAATTCAAACTTATTTGCTGAAGTGCGCGGTATTGCAATTTATCAACCTGTGCCGGCAGAATATTTACTCACCTTGCTAAATCATTAGTCAATGTTGTCATTAGCTGGTTATAATTTTTATATCTATACATCTGCAGCGGATATGCGGATGGGAATAAATGGTTTGTCAGGCATCGTACGTAATCAAATGGCACTTGATCCATTAGCTAAGGGCATCATCTATTTGTTTTTTAACGGGCGTCTCACCCAGGTGAAAATGTTGCAATTTGATGGAGATGGTCAGGCGCTTTATTACAAAAGACTAGCCAGAGGCACCTTTGGCAAACCTGTTTATGATCCTGGTTGCCAGGCGATGATGATTGAACGCAAAGATGTGATGCTCATCCTGGAAGGAATCGAGATTAAGTACAGAAAGCGTTACGAAAGAAAGTCAGGAAAATCAACAGATCAGCCAAACTAATAATGCTGTTTTTGCGTTAATATAGCCAATACCATGACACAAAGCAGTGCGCCCTGAATTACTCACTTCTATAACAGATGCATTAAAACAAATCTCCACGCTAACGGAGACCAATGGGGAGTTGTTGGAATCTCTGACCAGAGAGAGAATAACGTTTGGTAAGATTATATATGACCTGAATAACCAGCTGGAAGCAAAGAATGGAGCATGTGATAAATTAAACCGTTATCTGAATCAGGCACATGAGATTATGCTTGATAGAGAACATCAGGTCATTGAATTGCAAAGCAGGATCGAAGCATTGGAAAGTGAAAATGCGCTCTTAAAAGAGCAGGTTGCTCAGGGAGAAAAGAAGAGCTGGCAGTTACAGGAGTTATGTGAAATGCTACAGGGTAAAAAGAGTGAGAAATTTATACCTGAACGTGAAAAAGTAGATGCGGCCATACAACAAACCTTAGGACCTGATTTTGATCTGACCGAACTGGAAGAGATTATAAGAGTAGCCTCCACAAAAGGCGATATTCAACAAGTGGATGACCAGATCCGGAAAGGCAACCGCAAAAAGAAAAAACATCTCGCTCATAAAGGTAGAAGAGTACAACCATCTTGTATAGAAGTAGTGACAGAAACAATTGACGTCGAAGGAGACAAGACAGGCCTGATCCCTATGGGCAAAAAAGTGACGACCTATTACGAATACAAGCCGGGTAAAATTATTAAAGTACAACAGGAGCGGCTTCAATATCGTACAGAAGATAAAAAGTTTGTCTGCCAACCAGTAGCCCCTCGTCTGGTAGAAAAAGGAACAGTAGGAAACAGCCTGCTGGCACACTTACACAGCCGCCGGTTTGGATATGGGGATCCATATACACGTCAGTTACGGTATATAAAAAGCACTACTGGCATCAGCTTCGCAGCATCAACGGTAAATGGTTGGGAAGAGGTGGCCTTTAAGAAACTGCTAAGGCTGTTGAGATGTATGAAAAAAGTAATTGTGCAGGCCCGGTATCTGAAGGTCGATGAGACAAGATTAGATTACCTCAATGATATTGGAGAAGGCAAACCATCCAGGGGTTGGCTATGGGTATTTTTATCTGAAGAACAAAAATTAGTATTGTTTGAATTTAACCCATCCCGCGGACATAAGGTTCCACAGCAGATATTAAAAGATTTTAAGGGCACGCTTCAGGCGGATGGCCTGGGTAGCTATGTAGCAGCTTTTAAAGATAATGAGGAGGTGGACCTAATGACATGCCTGTCCCATATCCGCCGCGGTTTTAAGAAAGCAGAGAAATATGATAAAAAGCTAGCGGCAGAAGCATTGACATTGTTCAACATCATTTACAGGATAGAAGCCTTTGCCGAAAGAAAAAAGATGACCGATGACCAGCGATTGGCATTGCGTCAGAAATATAGCGTTCCTTTTCTCGATAAAATACATATCTGGTTGCTGGAACAACAGCAGATAGATCATCTGCCAGGTACACCAATAATTAAAGCAGTTAATTATGCCCTGGGGCAATGGCACAAACTAAAAGCATTTACGACCCTTGGATACGTCGATGCCGACAACAATGGCGTCGAGAGGGCCATCAGACCCGTTACTACCTTCCGCAATAATAGCCTGTTTGCCGGAAATGAACATGGAGCAGAGAGAGTAGCACTTTTTTACTCCCTGATCGAGTCTTGTAAACTTAACGACATCGATCCTTATATTTATCTTAAAGATATCTATGACCGCCTTCATGATTGCCCAGCTCATGAACTTATTAATCTGTTGCCTCCATATTGGAAGAAGAAAAATACATGAT
>NZ_MTKN01000158.1 GCF_001975825.1 [Flexibacter] sp. ATCC 35208 | reverse complement strand
AAAAGTGTAAACAACTTCGTAATCAAAAAAATAATTAATTAATGGAGAATGCTTATTGTCGATGGGTTATAGAGCCTAAAACGGCTATGACCCATCTTCAATGCACAAAGCTCAGATTTCTGAAATATGAAGATTTGACTTATGAGAACTATCTCGTGAATGCAATGGAAAGTGTTAGGCATACTTATGAACGTAAGCAAATATACGATTGGTACTGTTTTGCTTCAGGTGAACGTGACTTAACAATACAAGATTTTAAAGAACATTTTTTAGCTGGAATTAATCAGGAAGAGCATTTGTTATTGTTTACTGATGAAGGTCATAGTAAGAAGTGGCTCTTTACCATCTTAGTGAAGGAATTTGATATTTTTGCTTCATGGTATGAAGACTATTTTAATCGTGAATTTTATGAGTTCTCTGAATATGTCTTGATTTTCTCCCATTTAGATAAAGTTATATTTAATGACGATGAGGGAGGAATAAATGAATTTGTAGTTTTATAGCTTGGCAAGTATGAATTGTCTGATTTGTAGCGAAGGGGTATCGTTATGGGTTTAATGGCCAGGAAAGAAGTGATGAGACGAAAGGAGAAGGAAATAGCTATTCAGCTTTATTTTGGGAATATGATTCCAGAGTTGGACGAAGATGGAATCTAGATATTCGTCCTAATATTGGTGAAAGCCCGTGTGCAACTTTTACTAATAACCCGATTACCAATATTGATCCAATGGGAGATACGACTTTGAGATTTGACCGACAAGGTACTTTCGTCGGAATGGTAGACAAGGAACTTAAAGGTATGCGTGGTGCAATTGGTCATTTTAAAACTTATTACGACAAAAAAGGAAAAGAATATAATGCTTGGTATACTGATAAGGCTTTTGAATTCAATGATTTAAGCGTTGATAGGAAGCAGATTGCAAATATAAAAGAAGTAACGCCAGCTAGAATATTCCATCTTTACCCACTGGTCCTGAGTATACCTACTCTTATGAATTGCTTCAGCTTTGCCATTGTGCCTGCGATTCTCCATGTCAGTTAATACCTGTTGGTTGGTCAAATGCCTATCTTTATTTGGGGAGTATCATATAGGGACAGGAAGGAATGTTGCGGGTAGTACTGTAGTAATGAATGGAGATCCCTGCGACATTGACAGTCACCCAGCGTACGAATAATACTCCGGGAACTTATATGGCTACGCAGGTGATAAGTTTTGAAGGGGAGTTTGCAAGTGGAACAGGTGATGAGTTTACTACGCTGTTTGTAGATCAGACGAGTGCCGATCCTGGGACCGAAAGTGGAATAAGTTATGGTATAGCAGCGAAGGGGTATAGGTATGGGTTTAACGGGAAGGAGAATGATAATGAGGTGAAGGGAGAGGGGAATGAGCAGGATTATGGGATGAGGATTTATGATCCACGAATCGGACAGTTCCTTAGCGTAGATCCGTTGACTCCAAAATATCCACAGTTAACACCATATCAGTTCGCGAGTAACAGTCCAATTGCAGGTGTAGATATGGATGGATTGGAATTCTATTATTCTGCAGATGGTAAGTTTTTAGGACAAGGATCTGATCTTAAGAATATGGAAGTGCGTCTTGCAAAACAAAATGGGACAACAAAATCTGGAACTGTGATAATTAGTGCTGTTGATATTAACGGAAATACTACTCAACAGTGGACAGTTATACATAACAATCACAGTGAGTTCCTTTCTGTGGCAGGAACGGCATTTGGAGGTAGTAGCCAGGGAGCGAAAAGAAGAACAATATTTTACCGTCCATCTGATGATTACATTAAAGCAAGTCAAGGAACATTTTCAAAAGACAAAAATGGAAATTATAAATATAAACCATATGGAGGCATTGCATATTAAGAAGTTACTTCAAAGAGCAGGGATACTATTATTTTCTGTTACATTTTCATGTTTTGTAATACCTGGGGATTATTCAAGGAAGCATATATTTTTGCCTTCAGCACAGGTAAATATTCAACAGAGTAATGGGGAAATAGCATCATTTGTAGATTTTAAGTTAGCCAATATCTCTTTCTATTGTAATTTAAGTCCGCTAACTTATGATCTAATCCCTTTTTATAGCCTATCAGCTGAGCAAAAGAAAATTATAGTTAAATATAAAAGTGCAAGGGAAGCGGTATGCATTATAAAGGGGAAGGCCATATTTATTAATAAGAATAACATTTTAAATGCTGTAGGCTATGGAATTAGTGATAAATTTTATATTTCCATACCTGATACGATTAATAATATAAAAGGCAATTATCGTGAACTTTTCTATTTCGTATCTTCTATACGCGATAGCAATATTTGGTATATAGGTTTTATATTTGGGAATGGGAAAGAGTATAAGCTATATGCCTTTGTGTCAAACTCTTTTGACTATAATTATGTAAATTTTAATCCCAATAGTGATCATCTTCAGTTATTATTAGGCAAAGGAGTACATCAAAATGATTCAACGGTCTTTATTAAGTATGATATAACATTAGATGGCTCCATAAAGAAAATGGCACTTGATTCAACTGCTGTTAATAGGTTGAATTAACTCTATTAAAAGAACCACCTAAAATTGATTAAGCATATGTTTGAAAAAAAATTTTTAGCTTATGTACTATATATCACAATTGAGGTGTATTGAATTAT
>NZ_MTKN01000157.1 GCF_001975825.1 [Flexibacter] sp. ATCC 35208 | reverse complement strand
AAAAGTATAAACAACTTCTACTTTAAAAAGGGTCTCCTGACCAGAAATAAAAATATTTTTCACCATTATCCTACTCCAGCGCTAACATCAGAAGTCATAGGTGCCGGAGGCGATGCAAGAGGTATTCCAGACAAATTAACAAAATGGTAATATCCAACATTTTTAGCTTTTTTCTCAACTCAACATTTATTGTAGATCCACCATAGCATCCCGTATAAAGAATGTCTAAACAGTGCCTGATGTCCTGCTAATACGATCATAAGCTATGTCAAAATCAAAAAAACACATACCAGTAAGGCGGGTGAGGACGTTGTAGGAATAAGTATATTCCAACGGGGTGCCAAGCGTTGAAACGCTTTGGCTGATAGCAGAGATATTACCATTGAATAACGGGCTATTGCTAACTGCCGCAACAAATGGCTTAACGGTGGTATTAACAGGTGTATATTCTCTATTTTAAGATTATCCTGCACCAGCACTGTATCAGATGCATAATAAGCAATATCATAAACCGTTTTTGTAATCTGCGTACGGGTAGCCGCTGCTGCATTCAACCAGCTTGCTAGACTTTGCTCACTTCAGCTATAATAGCTTATAGATAAAATGGCTAAAACATATACTCTTAACCATTTTATCTATAATAGTAATAAAAAATGTATCCGATGAATTTAGTTTAGTAATCGCTCATTATTTTGCTCCAAGGCATAAAGATTATCATTTTAATTCTATTATCTCAACTTCTAATCCTGCTTTATTCAAAGCTTTTTAATTCCATCCGTGCATTGAATACGTTTAAAAACGTTCCGTATTTTTACTTGCTGCCGTTGAAACCACCTTTCGCGCAGGAGTTAGACAATCATTATAATGATATGAAATATATTATAATTCCACTATGTCTCTCCAATATGGGATGTTTTCAATCCGTTTTCTAGATCTTGTATCTACATTAAAATATTCATCAAATTCAGGTTTAAATTCAGGATAAAATGTTTCGTCTTCTTCATCATATGTATAGCGATACACATCCAGATCATTACTTAATGATGCTAGTAAATATTCTCTGAAATTCATCCCATAAATAATAATATCTGATCCCCAAATTGAAAGTATCGGTCTATCAATATAAGATAGATCGCATACCTGAAAACAGTGTCCTCTAACAGGCATTAATTTTGGCGCATTTTTAAACCATTGGATAAAAAAAGCCTCCTTATCCGATTCCTTTTGAGGTAATGGGCCCCATTTAGATGTCCAATATGCCCGACGAGGTGGCTTACGCATAATATCAGCTAATATTTGCTCAAATGGCCATTTAAAGGCCCTACTAATTTCTCCATCATCATGGAGCCAATTAAAAAAGAAAGGTTTTTCTTCAAACACCCCCTCTTCTATATCCGGGTCAGGATAAACTTTTTCTTTCCGGTCAATTGTATGTAATATTTTTAAAAATGCTTTATGTTCAGGAGTGAATCTAATACCATATCTTTCTTCCACCTGTTTAATTTCAGTATCTGTCAGCCCTATCCATTTAGCGCCATAGATCCAATTACTGCAGACAAAATCCTTGTCAGTTGTTTTAGGATCCTGGCTCCAGTAAGTTTCCGTTCTTTCTTTAATCCAATATAAAAAGTCAATAAAATTATCCGGAATAATCTTCATATGTTTCAATATTTCATTTCTATATCTCAATTTAGGCTCAAACATCAGCTAAACATTTCTTATGTGTAAAGAAATAAGAAATTATTTGGTTTTAGGTTTAAATTCATAAATTTTTTTATAGTGTTCATTTGTCCATCCATATTTATACAAAGGGTTCCCATTAGCATCAACACCTACTTCCTTCTTCAAAATTCGATAGGTATTACCTTTGTCGGGAACAAGCACTTCATACTCTAATGCATTTTCCCATTTTATTTCCTTAGCTGTATTATACCTATTTTCAAATACCACTTGGTTACCATTCTCGTCATACCTTGGAGTACCTCTGCCTGATGCGACTTCTTTTATCTCTTTATTTATTTGACGGGATGGAGGTGTTTTCCCACTTCTATCAGGTTTTGTTGCCTGTACAGGCTCAAAGTCTGTAAATCCAAGAGAGAAACCAACTGCGGCAAGAATACTATTGTAAAACTGCCGTCTAGTTTCTGTAAACTGTTGAACTAAATTAGCATTGTGCCTTTCTTCATCTTCAGGAAATAACCTGGTAAACAAAATGGCATCCGGATATTGTTTCCAAAGATCATTAATTTGTTCGCAAAAGTAAAGGGCTTTTCACGAAGGTGAGTAGCCAAGTCGTCATACTGGTAGAGGCCAGTGGCGGATGTTCCAGGATCATCACAAGAGAGGGTACTTACCTGGTAAGTAGTAACCTCAGCCAACTGGAGGAACAGCTACCCGTGGCACTCTTTTGCCGTGTACATCGTAGTTACATTGTAGCATTAGAGTCTATCACCAGTGTGACTGAAAATAGTGTTAAAGTTCTTGACAGGGAAATTCCCCTGTCAAGAACTTATGCGGAACAGTTATTTAGCCGTTTGTTGATTATTTTTTAACGCCCTCTCTTCTTCCAACTCCCCTTTCTTTAATCGCCAACTGTTAATTTTCCCTTCGTCAAAAGATTTTTCATTTTGGTGTGGATTGTCGTGTTAATATTGTTGTCGTAAGGCGATAGTGATCCAGGCTGTGCCCGGGATGAAGGAGAGGCACCTTTTGTTCCACTGGATGACTGTTCGTCGAACAAGCATCGAAGAAGCGTCGAAGACGTGTCGAAGGATGATCGAAGAAAGGTCGAAGAACATTCGAAGCGCATTCGAAGAACATTCGAAGAACATTCGAAGAATGGCCTTTCATTATTGTTGAACCTCAAAAACAATTTTTATGGCAAAGACAGATAACAGA
>NZ_MTKN01000156.1 GCF_001975825.1 [Flexibacter] sp. ATCC 35208 | reverse complement strand
CTTATCTTCGTCTATGAGTCCCAGAATTATTCGTTTTTATTTGCTAAAACAAAAATCCTTAATTCCTGGGACTTCCTTTTTTTCCTTCAAAAAGTGTAAACAACTTCATTTATTCGAATCTGATCAAATCAAGATAATTAAGGAATCTCAATAATCTCTTTTATTTACATACAACGTCCAGCTTAAATAGAGGTTAAAAGTGTTTTAGCGATTGCCAATTTTAATTCCTCTTTAACTCCTTGTTGTTCGGCGTATTCCTTCCAATTGCTAATTACCTCTTGAATCTCTGAAATAATTTGATCAGCTTTTTTGATATTTTGAAGTTCATACATCGTATTAAATTATATCGCGCTACAAATATGGCAACTATACCAACCTCGAACTTTTAGCATACTATATTCGCTCATTGGGCCCTAAACACTACCTAAATCCATCCAATCCTGCATAATCTGGTTCGAGGTTCCGATACCTGGGGCCGCAAAACTACAAGACCCGCTCTATGAGCGGATCTTGTAGTTTTATCCAATTTTCTCTTTTTGCCCCAAAGAATTAGAATTCAAACTGGTAAAGGATTCTGTTAGTTCGAAATCACTAAACTTCATTTCGGTTTAATGAAAATAAGAGGTGAAAGAGCTTCTAAACACCTCCGTCTATTATTGATAATCCTCTGAGTAAATTACTTTTACAAGGCCATACAACTACCTGCTATGTAAGCTGCCCGTAGATTCGGCCAGGAAATTTAGAGATTGACAAATGATTTGAAATATTATATCGGCCCAACTTCACTATAATTTACTATCAAGCTCATATCTTATCCTATCTTCTTCAATCAATTGCTTTAGTTCATTTTCGTCAGGAAGAGATAATCGATATTTGCTAGCAAACAACTTTTGATTTTCTGCCAATACAGAATATTTTACGATAGTCTCATCCTTTTCTGTACACAAAATAATACCAATCGTAGGGTTATCATCATCGCTCTTCTTCAAATCATCATACATTCTTACGTACATATCCATCTGGCCAATGGCTTCATGAGTAAGTTTATGTGTTTTTAACTCGAGTAATACGAAACACTTCAAATAATAATTATAAAAAACCAGATCAATGTAAAAATCAGAAGTATCAGTAACGATATGCTGTTGGCGGGCCACAAATGCAAACCCCTTTCCTAACTCCATTAAAAATTGTTGCAGATGATTTATTAGTGCAGATTCTATTTTAGTTTCCGTTTGTTCCTTATCCAGCGGTAAACCTAAAAACTCAAAAAGGTATGGGTCTTTAATAAAATGAGCAGCCTCCTTCGATTCATCTTCAGGAAGTTTAAGCATTCTTCCTAAATATTGACTATCAACGTTACGTTGTAATGTACGGCTATTCCAATTTCCGTCAATAGCGTGACCAACCAGCAGTACCCTAAGAGACTGATTATCAATCCTACTTATGATTCGATAATGAGTCCAACTCAATTCAGGACGCACCGCGTCCCAAATCTGAAATGCCAGAAAAAAATTCCGCATATTCCTTAAGTTACTCTCATCAAAACCTTTTCCAAACTCTAAGGTAAGTTTAGTAGCAAGGCTTTTCAGAACTGCTCGCCCATATGCCGCCCTATTCTTACCATTTTGCTCATCCTCAATAATGAGCTTACCTATTTCCCAATACGTTTTTAACAATATCGTATTGGTACTCCTATAAACTGTTTTCCTTGCATGGGCTATTACCTTAGCAATGGAATCTTACAAAGAGGAATTGAATTTATCAATAACATGACTCATCTATTACAAAATTTTAGCCCGACCGCTTAGCCCAATATTGGTTTAATGTCCAGCAAAATTATTTTAATTATTGACAACTATCAAGTCAAAAAAAATCATTAAAGTCATAAAATATTGAATATCAAAACGATAATGACCAGTTAAGTAATAACACTGTCCTTCCGATTCTACTAAGGGATTTAATTTCTAATAGGGTACTGTAAGACCGTCAATCATTCAACTATACAACATACGTGTTGTAATATTTATCAACAACTATAACTACTTTTACTATCAAACCCAACCTATAACCCGGGTTTCCCTGTATCTTCTCCTGTTATATTGTCATGAGCATCAAAAGGATATACCCTTATTCGTAAACTCTTGGTTCTCTGATGACATCATATACCATCCCAGACCCATTCCGTATACCATTAGCATGTATAATGAAAAAAACAGTCTGGGCATATAAGAATTCTGCCAAAATAGATATTGGATCATATCAACAAGGTGCTATTGACCTTGATGATATACAAAAACATAACTCTATTAGCGATGCAGAACCAACAACCGGAGGAACAGCGGAAGGAGTATTAATTCATGAATTAGTTGAACAGTTTGAGTTACAAAAATCCGGTGTTGATCCTAATGACAAAGCTACTAAAGATGCACGCTTTAATGACGATCATCAAGCAGGTATCAATGCAGAAAACCAGGTAAATGGAAATACCAGATTAAGAGAAAAAGAACAGATTTCGGAGGGTAATAGAGTTGATTTCCTTCATAACAATCCTTATTATTATAAGTATTACAGGCAAAAAGACAATACAATTCTTGAAGAAAGAATTTCTGTTGAATCAAAAGACATGCAAATCAATAAAAAAGTCATACCTGAATAATATGAAAATTGTAATTTATATCACATTAATAGTAGGTTTAATTTCATGTAATCGGCATACCTGTCAAACTATTGATGATAAAACTTGTCAGGAATTCAGACAACATTTAAATGTCATCAAAGGTCAATACAGACATGAGACTACCTACGTATCCGATTATAGAAAATCGCTCTCTTATATAAGCAGAGTGACCGGATACTGGTCCAATGCCGACTATAGTAGCACTGTGGGATTCAGGAAAAAGAAATACTACAATATAGCTATCAGGTACTGGGAAAAGTGGTACAGGAATAATAGATGTCTGTTGACCAGGCAATATGTAGATAGTATTATGACAAAGAAAAATAAATAATTAAGTACAAAAGGGGGGTAATAACAGAGGGCACTGAAAAAGTCC
>NZ_MTKN01000155.1 GCF_001975825.1 [Flexibacter] sp. ATCC 35208 | reverse complement strand
AGTATAAACAACTTCAATATGATAAGTTTCAAAAACGACTATAGCGAGGGAGCGCTTCCTGCTATTTTACAGGCATTAGCAGCTACCAATGATATTCAACAGGGAGGTTATGGAGAGGATGATTATTCACAACAGGCCATTGATCTCATTAAGAGGAAAATTAATAACCCTCATGCCGCAATATACCTGGTATCTGGCGGTACACAAGCCAATCTTACTTTTATTTCTTCTGTATTACGGCCTTATGAATCTGTCATTGCTGCTACCACCGGACATATCTTTCATCATGAAACAGGTGCTATTGAAGCAACCGGGCATAAGATAGAAACGGTAATTGCCAAAGATGGTAAACTCACACCGGCGCTTGTCGCTTCTTTTATTGATAAAGTGGAGGCGGTGCATATGCCACTTCCACGGCTGGTATATATTTCGAATTCTACAGAGTTGGGTACACATTATCTCAGGGCAGAACTGATCGCGCTTTGGGAGTATTGTAAGCGTAAAGGTTTGCTGCTTTACCTGGATGGGGCCCGTTTGGCTTCGGGGATGATGGCAGGGGATATCAGTTATCAAGATCTGGGAAAGTATACCGATGCATTTTATATTGGAGGTACGAAGAATGGTGCGTTGATTGGGGAGGCGATTGTTATTAACAATCCATCTTTGCAGGAATATTTTGCGTATAATTTGAAAATGAGGGGTGCACTGCTGGCGAAAGGAAGATTGTTAGGCATTCAGTTCATGGAGCTTTTTAAAGATGATACTTATTTGTCGATAGGAGCTTATATGAATGAAATGGCGCGGAGGTTATCAGATGGTATCAGGAAGGCAGGGTATGATTTTTTGATTGAATCAAAGACGAATCAGATATTTCCTATACTGCCGGTGAGGGTGATTCATACATTACAGGAAAAGTATGCGTTTTATGTATGGCAACCGATAGATGAAGAGCGGGCTGCTGTTCGGCTTGTGACTAGTTGGAGTACGCAGGCAGCGGCTGTGGAGGCGTTTTTGGGGGATTTGAGGGCTTGTAAATAATATACCAGGAGAATATTAATTAGAAATTGCCAACAGAAAATCACTCACAACTGCCGTAGATCAATCTTTAGGTGGATTCGAACACTTGTAACTTTTAAGATAAAGTGTAATCTCCCGGGAGATATTTCTTATCCCATTTACATGATCCAATATCCTTTCATCTGGCTGTTTATGAGTTATGTTGAAAAGTATAAACCAAGTCTTGTTGAAATAACATGGATCATTGTAGTGGGAACAGCCGTGTTGACAATAATGGTTTATCTGATATTAAAGTATGTAGATACGCCATTAAGAGCTATGCTGAAGAGAAGACGAGCAGCTTATCAGGCTTAAAATAAATGAGACCAGACTACTTATCCATTGGACCGTTTTTCTCCTCCTATGCTCAGGAAGGTCTCCTGTGTTGGGCATCATCCAATATATAGGTGCCGGTTTCCCAGGCAACAGTAGTTTTTAACAATACCCTTGTCTCGATTTTTATACCAGCCTAGCCTGTAAGAAGGTTTTGAATAAGACTGTGCCATCCGGAAACCGGGGTAATCCATTGTCTGAGATGATGAGTTTTTTCTTAAGAGGTATACTGATCATCCTATCCTTGTCAGTATAATCAGAAAACAATGAGGTAGTGTTATTTCTTCTACTCCCAGGATCATTCCGGACTGCTGGAAAATGATGCCGGTTCGACCATCAGCGAAGATGGGGAAGGTATTTTCAGCGGTTCCTCCGGCATACCATACACGTGAAATGTAGGGTTGCAGATGGGGCGGAATTTGTATGTCTGGGAAAAAAATGATGATAATAAAGTTAAAGAAATTTGGTAATTCAAATGATTTATGTACATTCGCGTCCCGAACGAACAAAAACGGATCAGTAGTTCAGTTGGTTAGAATGCCGCCCTGTCACGGCGGAGGTCGCGGGTTCGAGTCCCGTCTGGTCCGCTAAGAGGGACTGATTATCGAAAAGATAATCGGTCCCTTTTTCATTAGCACCTGTATTGCCCGACAGGCGGGCAATACGGATAAAAATATAATTCACTTTGGGAGTTCGAAGTGCCTCATTTTCCCGGTTATAGAAGATTCCGTTGGGAAATACGAGGGTTTGCAGCTTTTCTTTTGCCCCTGTATCACTGGAACGCCATACCATAGGGAGATTAGAAGAAAGTGACAAGGCTTGATTTATAGCTTCTTCAGGGTTCGAAATACTTCCTGTGCATTCTTCCAGTTTGGTAGAAATAAGATTCCGCTCCTCACTATATCGGGAATAAAATTTATTAAACGTTTCCTGCCCTATTTCTTTTAGAACATACCTGCTTTCCTCCAAGCTATCGATCTTTTTATCGATCTCCTGTAATTGGGCCGTTAAGATTTTTTGAAGTTCTAAGTTTTCCTTGTTCATTTCATAATACTCCTCAATAAGTACATTTTTAAGAGATTCTATTTGGCTATCATTAAAACAAAATTGACTTAATAGCTGCTCAAATAGTTCGTGCATACTTTTTGCGCTTTTATTGCATTTACAACCATCTTTCCGGCACTTGTAATACCAAATTGCTTTTGCTTTAACCACATACCCTGTAAATGGCTGCTTACAGGTATCACATTTAATAAAGATTTTAAGAGGAACAGCGTCTTGCTCTTTTTTATGTGGTACTCCGTATCCCCCAGAACCCTGATGAATGTTATTGACCTTTAAAAAGATTTCAGGACTTATCATCTTTTCATGGTCGCCATGGACAATTTTACCTTCTAATAACCCGTGGTTAATCATACCACAATAGAAAGGACGTTTAAATATCTTAGTTAACTGCTGTTTATACATTTTCACACCCATAGCTTTCAACTTAGAGATAATTTCCTCATTCTTCATTCCCTCAGCCTTCCAGATAAATGCTTTTCTGATCTTTTTACCCACCTCATTTACAACAATTTTTCGTTGGCCGTTAATCTTCACAATATCATATCCCTGTGGTGGTTTAGTAACCCAAATACCTTTGTCAAACTTTTCTATCATACCTGCAACTGCTTTTTGCTTACGCAGTTGGGTAAGTATTCGGTTCTCG
>NZ_MTKN01000154.1 GCF_001975825.1 [Flexibacter] sp. ATCC 35208 | reverse complement strand
AAAAGCGAGTTTCTTATTTATTATCAATCAACAATTCACTAAGACATTACAAATCACTTAACCCGGCAGCATTACCTGTCCCACTCAAACCGCTATAAATAATCACTCCCTTCGCATTACCATTCCTTGTAAAACCCCAACCCGGAGAGTTATAATTCGCCACACAGTTTGTAATAGTATGTGCAATGCTCTGACCAGAGCTACCTAACTTAAACCCATTACCATCACCATTAGAACCTTTACCATTATGCTCCGCAGTACAACCGCTGATCTTTACAGGAGCTGGATTACCATACAGATCCCATCCATCATCTGAATTGTAAGAAGCATAGCAACCAGTAAATGAATTACCAGTACCACTTGACAGCTTACATGCAAAGCCATCCGCATCTTCACCGCCTGCAGATACATCATAGTTCTGATTAGAATAACTATTATTAATACTTACATTATAGGCGCCATTGTACACCTGGATACCAGTATTCCCATTGTAATCAGAAGTGATGTTGTTCACGTAATTATTTCCTCCTGACTGGAATACGATACCGGAAGAGGGGCCGCCGGTAATGCGCATGTTCTGGATATTCCAATAGCTACCATTTACTTTCACAGCCCAACTACCAGCGCCGGCAGCATTAAGTGTTCCACCATAAATATTGATCTTGGAACTGGAAGTACCGCTATTGAGTAATTGTAGGGTACTGGTCAGGTTAATAGTGCCGCTGATGGCGATGACGTCACCTGCTTTAGCATTGGCTACAGCTGTTTTCAAAGCCGCTTCGGTTGTGACAGTAGTGGTAGCAGCAGCGGTTACTTCGCCGATTGCGGCAGTGGAAACAGGAGATGGCAGCTTCACCTGATCTTCGTTTTTGCTACAGCTGGTACATGCTAATACCAATAGGGCAATCATCAGATTGATCTTCATAACTAGGAAATAAGAGGTTAAGAAATGAGGGTATCTTAGCTGCGCAACTATGTCAATTTTACAATTAAATACAGGATAAATGAATAAGAGAGCGGGGATTTATTTACGCAATCGTTCCCGGCAACGATGGCGGATGTTGGGGCTGGTATTATTTGAGGGCAATAACAGGTCGATGCTGGTATTGCCCTCTATCAGAATTTATATTTTTATGGTGATCGTTATAAATACCAATTTCATTTTTTGTCTACATCCCCTTTCAAGGATACTTCAACTCCCCCCTCTCCTGCATATGCAAAATCTTCAACAACACGCCATTCGTCCAACCAAACCCATCCTGGTTCGGATACTCTCCTCCCCCACCAGCAAGCGTCGTATCCACTACATTATACTTCTCTAACAATTTTCCGGTCGCCCTAAAAGTCTTTATATTCAAATGCGACCATCTTGAAGCAATCTCTCCCGCCAATGAATCCTTATTATATTTCAGTAAACCTGCAATCGCCATCCAGTGCAATGGTGCCCATCCATTCGGCGCATCCCATTGCTGCCCTGTTTCTATAGGCGTTGCCACCAATCCACCAGGTTGCAAAAATTCCTCCTGCAATTCCCTCATCATCTTATCCGCCTGAGCCTGCGAAGCAATTCCAAAAAACAATGGATATATGCCCGCCAAACTTGGGATGCCCGTCTGAGCATTCTTCCTGAAATCATAATCCATGAACCATCCCTTGTTATCATCCCAGCAATATTTAATGATATCATCTGCTCTTTGTTTCGCCGCTTTTTCAAATTCTGCAGCTTTTGAAGTATTCCCTTTTTCACGATAAGCTGCTGCCAATGTCATTTCCAGGTGATACATTAAACAATTCAGATCCACAGGCACAATATCCGTCACATGAATCGTTTTCAACGAATGTCCATCTTCAAACCATCGGCTACTAAAATCCCAGCCGGTTTCAGCACCGGAGCGCAGCTCCCTGTAAACCGTTTCTTTGGATTTATTATTGAATGGTCGTTGTGCAGTCTGGATATCCTCCGTCCATGCTTCTTCCCGTGGCCATGTTCCTTTGTCAAAATACCTGTTCAACCTATGCCCGTCTGGAAGATATACCACATGTTCATCAGTTTCCTTTTGTGCGGAATGCATCCAGAAATCATATTCTTTCTGCAAAGCATCCAGGTAAAATGAAACGGGACGATTATCCAGTTCCAGCATCAATGAGAAGAAAGGTGGCTGTGAACGTGTCAGGTAATAGGTACGATTGCCATTGGGAATACTACCATGGTTCTCAATTAGCCATACAAAGTTTTGGATGATATTATCAATTTGTGCTGTATCACCGTCCTCTTTCAGACCGAGCATGGTGAAGTAACTATCCCAGTAATACACTTCCCTGAATCTTCCACCGGGTACAATGTACGGATGTGGCAAAGGGATGAGCGAGCCGCCCGTCTCCTGCTTATCAGGCGTTCGTTGCAACACCTTCCATAATGAACGGATATGGGCAGATACATCCTGTGTGGTATCAGTCACATAATTAGCCGCAGCGGGTACAGGAATTGTAAAATGGTCATTTACAAAATCCGCCAGCTGGAAGGAGGACTGTTGTTTTTGTCTTCTGTAAGAAGTCATTATCTCGCCGGGTGTCTTTTTCGGGATAGCATCTGCAAAGGTTTTGCTATCCGGGAAAATATGTGCTGATTGTACGTCTTCAAAAAGCCCTGGAAATAGCTGGACAGGAGACTCCTCTTTGGCAGTTGGTCTACAGGCTGCAAAGAGTACGATCAGGCAAATGACAGGTATTGTTCTCATACTGTTCTATTCAATTAATGACCCTGCTGCAATTCTCCTGCCACTTCTTCTATAAATAGTGGTGATGGTGGCTTTTGACTGTGCAGGAATATATGTGTACAAACCGCTATCGTCTATAGCGGGTTCTAATATTATTTCGTTTCGGTAGCAGGCCGGCGGATTTAATTATTTACCCTGCCACAACCCTTCTCACTATTCAACTTCTATTAAGGTGGCGATGCTATCTTTTGACCAGGCTGAAATATATGTGTACAAACCGCTATCGTCTATAGTGGGTTCTAATATTATTTCGTTTCGGTAGCAGGCCGGCGGATTTAATTATTTACCCTGCCACAACCCTTCTCACTATTCAATTTCTATTACGGTGGCGATGCTATCTTTTGACCAGGCTGAAATATATGTGTACAAACCGCTATCGTCTATAGT
>NZ_MTKN01000153.1 GCF_001975825.1 [Flexibacter] sp. ATCC 35208 | reverse complement strand
TAGATAAGGATCATGAAAGGCTACCTGAATCATCTGTTGCATTCATCCAGGTAGCTTTCATTAATATACTTCTAAAATGAGTCGTTTGGAATTTTAAACATGTTCTTAATCCTTCTATTTTTCAATCCAACTTCACTTATTCCTACATGCGAAGTGGTATTATATTGGAAATGCCTAAATTAATGTTGGTAAGTATGTGTTTAATTACAGAGATTACGTACCATGCCCCCAAAAATCAACATATCAAGTAGTAATATAATTAAGCCACTGACTTGCATCTAGAATGTTAAAATATCACAAAAGAAATTTATAAAACTATAATCAACTACCACCTTTGACACTACTCCGACATGCTCCAAGGTTTGCGATAACTAAGCGAATAGATTGCTGGCTTCAGAATTCAAGCAAAACCATTTTATTTGCCAAAAAGTTTATCAAAGAATGGCATATGTCGATTCTTCGCATATTCCAAAAGCTTTGAAAACGTCATTACTTCCAAATGCAAATTCTTTTTAGCTTCCATCTTATAAAATGTTCCAAATGGCGTCTTTTCCCATCCACTGTCAAGATTATATTGCTCTAGGGCAGGAGGGAGTATATCAATAATTATAAACCCAAATTTTGGGGTCTCCTTCTTCACAATTACATGCTTTCCTTTGTAATTTTTTTTATCCTGGGAATAAAGAAAATCATCAAAATATGGAAGAATTAACTCCGAAAAATCCCATCTGTAATCACTTTTTCTTTTTTGATGAGCTACATCGCCAGGCCTCTTAAACTCAAAAATTACCATTGAGTTCAACTCTCCGTTGCTTTTATCACCAAAGCTGATTGGATTATCAAACATTTGTGGCCTATCGGATAAACAAATAACATCAGGCTCTTTGCTGCTTTTTTTCTGAGTAAAAGAAGTTATAGCTTTATCTGACGCGATAAACTTATACGTTAAAAATCTTTCATCGAGCAACCATAAATTATGCATCTCATAGCCAATTTCGTCACTGGTGAAACCCAATGGAAATATCAGATTATGAATATCTTCCTCAAGCTTATATTTCCCTTCGCTATCTGCTTCCAAGAATTTATCGAAAAGGTCAATAATTGCTTTTCTTCTCATCATGTAATCAGCTAGACTATCTACATCATATGAAGTTTTATCCTGAATACTCTTTTTAATACTTTGAATGGTTTCCTCATTGATCTGCTTATTATTGATAAATTCCTTTAGCTTACTCTCAACTTCTTTCCTTGCTTGGTATGAAATGCGATATAAATGTTCTTCTTTCTTATCATCTGTCAGATTGGGAGGAATAGTTTTCAATAACTCAAGATTATTTCTTAAACTTTTGAATCGAGGAGCATTGTTGTCAATATAGTTTTGCAAATCAGTTTGGCTCTTTAAAGAGGTTTCTTTTACATGATTCTGATATTGTTTTTCGAGAAGCTTGACAAGCTCAATTTCAATCTCCTCAAATGATATTAGGTCTGGGTCGTTGAAAAGTCCATTTTCTTTTTCCTGTGGAATTGAGAAACCATTCCTTACCTTGTAATTCTTGCTGTTTAGAAAGTCTGAAACGAGATAAATATCTAAAAAATATAGATTGCCATTTTCATTAATCGGATATGAAAAAGATGCATTTATTTTACCTATGCTACTAGGCTGACCAACTACTCTTGAATTAGCACAATAGTAAATGTAGTGATGCTTCCTGTTATTTTCTTTTTGCACCTTTGTAATGTAAGCTCTGAAGCTGTGCGGGCCTACTTTAAATGTTCTTTCTTTTTCTTTAGAAACTTTTGCATATAAATCATTTATCACTTCTCCTTTCTTATCATCAGCATCAAAAATCTTAACTATTGGCATTTGACCGCTTAAGTAATAAATGAGGCAGTGATTCATTAACTCATGAGCAATATCTGAAACTGATATCGCAGTTCTATCTTTTATAACAGGATTAAAGCAATCGATTAATTCAATACTAGTTTTTGGTAGTTTAGTTTCTGAATCTTTTAATACTATTGGCTGAACTTCTTTTTCTACATCACATTTAAATTCCATATACTTCCACGTACCATTCTCAATGTAATTGCTTTTCACATATATCTCCCTGAATGCTGCAAGTATAGTAAACCTCCCAATACCTTTACATCCATATTCTTTGTTTACTTTCGAAAACGGAGTTTCAAATGAATTTAAATTTTCACTATTAAAACCAACTCCGTTATCCGTTACAACTATCGAATGTATTGTTTTGATTCCCGTAAAAGCAAGTTGCGTCGGATCATCTCCACGTTTAATTTTAACTTGTATTTCTTTTTGAGTTTGATTTGATTGCATCAGACTAATTATGGAATTAACAATGCACTCATATAACGGAAGTAATGCATCCTGCGGGGTTAAGTCCACCGTCTCAACTATGTTCTGTACTGGGACGACCATAAAGAATCAATTAAAACACATGCGTATAACATGAATGCTAAAAATAATAGTATTTTGGTAATAAAAAAAGTTTACTATTATATAGGATGAATTGCAGTAAACATTATTTGGTAGGAGGCCAATGATCTGAATCTTCTCCAAGCTGCAAAACTGGAAATGCATTGTACTTTTCATTTATTAGATTTATCTAGTATCCGTAATCAAGCAGTGAGCAAGTACCCCCTTTTGCTCTTGACTTACCCAGTCGATATCTTCATGTTTTTCCTAATGTGGACCTTTATAGGTTCAACTTAACAAACTTATAGTAATGGCATCATCGATTTCTAGTCATGTGTATAAATGATGACTGGCAGCTATAGTTTTTATTAGAAAAAGGTGTATACTAGCAGTAATAAACATTTATTTACTAAAGTAAGATTTTGTATAAAATCATTATATATGAAAGCTATCGACCTCCATTCTCTAGTCATTCCTGTTGATGGCCATGAGCCGCAATATTTGACGGACAATTCAGTAACAACAATCTCGCCGCATTTTGACTCGATAGAGGCCATTTTTAGAAATCATGAGAATAGGCTTTTGGCAATAATCAAATCATTTGAGAACGGTGCTATTTTTGGATGTGTGGCTTGGTTAACATCAACCCCGTAAGTATTCGGTTCTCGG
>NZ_MTKN01000016.1 GCF_001975825.1 [Flexibacter] sp. ATCC 35208 | reverse complement strand
AAGTATAAACAACTTCTTTAAGTGATTTTATTTTCCCCCCTTTAGTTCTCACATCTTGTCTTCAGCACCTGCAATATATTTCCCTGTATATCCTTCATTATCCACTGCGCCCACACACTCGCATAAAAATTTAATGTCGTATTCAACTTGAAATGACTATACAAATGCACCCTGTAATAATCCTTCCCCAATTGCTCTAACTCATACGTTCCATTCAGCACATCAAAAAAATCCCCGCCTATCACAATATGTTCATCCATCGTAGTGGAAGGAATCTCATAAGGATTTGCCTTTATCGTAAACACCATTTTCTGCTGCACTACATACTCCGTTACCGTTTCATGAAACACTAATCCTCCTGTAAATATCGCTTCACGAACGCCGCCTACACCTGTATAATCCAGCTCCGCTTTTACAGGTCTTGGAAAATCCAGCATCTTTGTCAGCCACCCTTTATCCTGCGAAGCAGGGATCTCCCTCACCCTCGTTACATTCTCCCAGATCTTTCCTGCCGGTGCATGAATATCAATATGCGTATCTGCTTTATACCTGCCCGGGATCGCCCCGATCAGGTGCTCCACAGGTGCTACTACAAATGGTAATAACACCAATACCAGCGACACCTGCAATTTGTTTTTATCTCTCAGTTTATAATGCCTCGCAATCAATCCCCCAATAGAACTCAAAGCCAGAAACAATGGCATCGCCATGACCCAGCATCCCCAACCTTCCGTTTTAAACAGCAACGTGATTATCATAAAAACAGTCACTGTCAACCACGGCATCAATGCACTATAAATTTTACTCAATACATCTTCTCTTTTGGAAACAAAAACCGTCAAAGCCCCCATACCCATCGGTACCCCAAAGAGGAACCCGATCGTCATCAATCCCCATAACCCTTCCATAGTTCCGGAACTGAAAATAAAATGAGATAGTATCGCTACACAAACAGGTACAAGAATAACCGCTACTACCCGCAATGCATTTTTTATCATATAGGTATAATTTCTAAAACATAAATATAATCCAATCTTTATTTTCTCAAAGAATCGATTTATAATTGTTCTAATGACAATTATATTTTAAATTCACCCTGAAATTACCCGTTATAGAAAAAAATATTCTGACTAATAGTAGCACTGTACGTAGTTAAACCGATGATTTATACGAACTAAAACCCGGTTGCATCAGCATGCAAGGGCCCTTGCCATGCTGTTCAACATTCACCTCACATTTCCACTTAAACGTAAAAAAAGACGTTATGAAATTGCTTTACGCTTTTTTAGCGTTGCTGCTGCTCGTTTACGAACGGGCATACCCTCAGCAGCACGATCTGCAAACCTTTAACGGCATTGTCACAGATTCTGCCAATAACCCGATTCCCGGTGCCACCATAGCCGTCAAAAATGGTAACAAAGGCGTCGTGACCAAACCCGATGGCACCTTTTCACTATCTGCCATTCCCGGAAGCGTGGTGACCGTCAGTATCATCGGTTACCAGACCCGCGAAGTCACCCTCTCAGGCAACAGCCGTATCCAGATCTCCATGACCTCCCTGGCCAGTAACCTGACCGACATCGTCGTAGTGGGATATGGTGTGCAGCGCAAGGCATCTGTTACAGGGGCCGTAAGTACCCTGAAATCGGACGATCTGGTACGTACCCCTGCCACTACTACCTCCAGCGCTTTGGTGGGAAAAATGCCCGGTATTACGGCCAGAGCTGCCGACTCCCGTCCCGGTAATGGTACTTCTATCCAGATCCGTAACCTCGGGAACCCACTTTTTGTGATAGATGGGGTCCCTTACACCGGTAGCACCACTACCACTGCCTTCGGTTATACCACCGGCTCCGGTCAGGATATCTTTAACAACCTGGGACTGGATGATATCGAAAACATCACCATCCTCAAAGATGCTTCCGCCTCTATCTACGGTCTCCGCGCCTCCAACGGGGTCGTTCTTGTAACCACCAAAAAGGGCCGCAAAAACGACCAGCCGAACATTAACATGAGCGCTTACTATGGCTTCCAGAACTTTACCCGCTACCCACATCCTGCCAATGCCGGTCAGTATGTACGCGCACTGGTGGAATCCGAACAGAACCTGGGCCGTGATCCTTCATTGCTTTACACAAAAGACGAACTGGCAAAATGGGAGGCCGGTAAAGAAAAAGGCTACAAAAGCTATGACTACTACAAAGAAGTACTACGCCCCAATGTTCCGCAGTATTACCTGAGTGCCAACGCATCCGGTGGAGGTCCCCGCAATAGCTACTATATGTCCGTAAGCCGCCTCAAACAGGAAGCTGTGATCAAAGACTACAACTACGAGCGTACCAACCTGCAGGCCAACCTCGAAAGCAGCCTGGCAAAAGGTCTCAAAGTAGGTACCCAGATCAGTGGCCGCCTTGAAAAACGACACAATGTAGGCGTACCAGGTCTGGACGACTTCTTCAACCCATTCCTCAGTATCTTCAGCATGTGGCCCACCGAAAGTCCTTATGCGAACGATAACCCGAAATACATCAACCAGACCCACAATGTAAATGTGAACCCTGCCACCTACAAAGACGACATCACTGGTTATGTAGACGAATGGTGGCGTGGCATGAACGTAAACCTGAACGCCCAGTACGACTTCGATTTCGGTCTCACTGTAAAAGGCATCTACTCTTACAACTACATGAACGAAGAATTCGACGGCTTTGAATATACCTGGGACGCTTACAAATACGACGCGACCAACGACAGCTATTATACTGAAGCCGGTTTTGGTAACCAGAACCCATGGCGTGAAAGACACAAGCGAAATGTGATCTCCCGCTATGCTCAGTTCCAGCTTAGTTACAACCGCAAGTTCGGGGATCACAATATATCTGCTGTAGGTGCGTACGAGCTTTCTGACTACGATAACTCTTATTACGTAGTACATACTATTCCAACTAACAACTATGTGCCTACACAATACCTCGTGGAAGAAGACTATCTCTCCGACGAATGGTCGCTGGAAGCAAGAGCCGGTTACATCGGTCGTATCAACTACGATTACAAATCCAAATACCTCGTGGAGGTACTGGGTCGCTACGATGGTTCTTACATCTATGCACAGGGCCACCGCTGGGGTTTCTTCCCGGGTATATCCCTTGGCTGGCGCGTAACACAGGAGTCTTTCCTGAAAAAAGACTGGCTGAATGACCTGAAGCTGAGAGTGTCCTATGGTGAAACAGGTAGCGAAATCGGGTTCTCCGATGGCAGCGCGCCGACTTCATTTGGTTACCTCGCAGGTTATAACTTTAATCAGGGTGGTTCTGTACTGAACAGTAGCTATGTAATCGGTTTGCGCCCCCGTGGTTTACCTGTGACGGAGCTGTCATGGGTAAAGAACAGAACCTGGAACGCCGGTTTTGATTTCACAGTTTTGAATAATAAAATGAACGGTCAGTTCGACGTATTCGAACGCCGCCGCACAGGTCTGCCTGCTGCCCGCTACGACGTACTGTTGCCAAGCGAAGTAGGGTATACTTTACCCAACGCCAACCTGAATGCAGACGCCACCCGTGGTATAGAAGGTATGGTGACCTACATGGGCCAGCGTGGCAAGGTGAATTACAGCATTGGTGTCAATGCCACCTTTGCGCGTTTGAGAAGTCTGCATACGTACAAACCCCGATTTGGCAACGGTTGGGATGAATACCGTAACTCTATCGAAAACAGGTGGGCGAATGAATCCTGGGGTTATCACGTAACCGGCCGCTTCAACTCTGAAGACGAAATCAAAAACTATGGTATTGATAATGACGGACAAGGGAACCGTACCGAATTACCCGGCGATTTCAAATACGAAGATGTAAACGGCGATAAGATCATCAATGGCATGGACCAGCGTCCTATTGGCTATGCGCAGGGTGCACAGCCTTACATGAGCTTTGGGCTGAATGCCAGTATCGGTTACAAAGGGTTCACATTGAGAATGGATCTGGCAGGAGCTGCTATGCAGTCTTTTCTGCGTGACTGGGAACTGCGCTATCCATTCCAGAACAATGGTTCTTCTCCCGCATACATGCTGGCCAACCGCTGGCACAGGACCGATCCATACGATAACAGCTGTGCATGGGTAAGTGGTAAATACCCCGCTATCCGCAAGGACAATACCACACACGTGAACTACCAGGTAAACGATTTCTGGATTACGAACGTACACTACCTGCGCCTGAAGAACCTGGAACTGGCATACAATTTCTCCAAAACCCTCGTGAAGAAAATGGGGCTTTCTGCACTGCGTGTGTATGTAAATGGTACTAACCTGTTTTCATTTGACAATGTAAAGGAGTTTGAAATTGATCCTGAAATCAGTTCTTCCAATGGCCTGGTTTATCCGCAACAACGCTTGTACAATTTCGGCTTTAACGTGTCATTCTAAAAATGAATGAACTAAAGGTAAAATTAATTCCACCTGCGGTTGCGAAGCAACCTTTAAAAATCGTTGTATGAAAAAACTCTTTATACTCCTCCTCTTTCTGCTCTCCACCAGCTGTATGAAAGACTGGCTGGACCGGGAACCCCGCACCATCCTTTCCGACCAGCAGGTATGGAACGATCCTAAACAGATCGTAGCCCTCCTCGCGAATTTTTACGATCGGCTGCCTGCCGAATCAGGGCTTGTAGATGTCAATGACGGCTCCGATGGCCGCCTGTTCCAGTGGCGTGATATGGCCAACTTTGACGATGCCATGTGGAGTGGCCAGTCCAACGAAGATGGCCGTAACAACATCACCTCTTATAACTACAACAGCTGGTATCTCTGGAACTACACCTTTATCCGCGACCTCAATCTCGCATTGGAGAACATTGCCACTTACGGTGTAAACCTCACAGACGACCAGAAAAAACAATATAGCGCTGAACTCCGTTTTCTCCGTGCTTTCAATTACTTTGAATTAGTAAAAAGAATGGGAGGAGTGCCACTCATCACCACCCAACTCATCTACGACTACAGCGGCAATGTATCTAACCTGCAGCAGCCTCGCGCAAAGGAATCAGAAGTATACGACTTCATTGCCAGCGAAGTAGATGCAATTAAAAATGACCTTGGCAATGATGGCAGCGCTTCCCGCGCTAACAAATATACAGCGCTGGCATTGAAAAGCAGGGCGATGCTGTACGCTGGTTCCATCGCTAAGTACAATGGTCTCATGGCTGCACCCATCAGCACCCCTAATGGCGAAGTAGGCATTCCGGCTGCTATGGCGAACAACTATTACCAGCAGTCACTCGCCGCTTCACAGGAGATTATAAACAGTGGCGCTTATACTTTGTACAGGAACAATCCTGATGCAGGGGAGAACTTCTTCGAAGCAGTGACAAAGAAGGCATCCAACAAAGAAGTGATCTTTGTAAAAGATTATCTCCTGCCTACCCGCAAGCACGTGTTCTCTTATGACAATATCGCCCGTGGTATCCGTGAAGACAACCTCGGTTCGTCCTCCATAACACCCTCATTAAACCTTGTGGAAAGCTACGAATACTTAGATGGTACCAGCGGGGCATTAAAAATCCGCACTGCGGACAACAGTGATTTTATTTACTATGACAATGTGCAGGATATCTTTGCCAACAAAGACGCCCGCCTATATGGTACCATCATCTATCCCGGCACCACTTTCAAAGGCTTACAACTATCTATTCAGGCAGGTGTAATGGCATGGAACGATACCCGCAACGCCTACGATATCGTAGAAGGTAGCGACCTTGGCACCACTTACACAGATGGTAAATTGCTGACTGGCACCTCCGGCCCTCACCGCTCTATACAGGAAGTCTCCAACACGGGTTTCTACCTGAAAAAGTTCATTGATCCGAATGATAAAACCAGTACCCGTGGTGTACAGAGTGATGTATGGTGGGTATGGTTCAGACTCGGGGAAGTCTATCTCAATGCAACAGAAGCCGCCTTTGAATTAGGTCAGACCGGCATAGCGTTGAATTATATCAATACCCTGCGCGAACGCGCCGGTTTCCCTGCGAACAGCGTGACAGTGTTAACGAATGAACGCATCCGCAATGAGCGGAGGGTAGAACTGGCTTTCGAAGACCACCGGTTATGGGACCTGAAGCGATGGCGTATTGCAGACAAGGTATGGAATGGCAGCACATCCAGTGCCGATGCTATGATCTATGCGTTGTATCCTTATAGGGTGATCCGTCCCGGAAATGCACACGATGGCAAGTATGTGTTTGTAAAAATGGTAGCGCCCCGTTTCCGCGCACCCCGCTTCTTCCAGCTGGGTAATTACTACACTGCCATTGACCAGTCTGTACTGAACAATAATCCTAAGATTATTAAAAATCCATTCCACTAAACGTTATGAGATACTTATTGCTCACATCCCTGGTGCTGATATTCGCAGCAGGATGTAAAAAAGATAACTTCGAAAAGCCAAAGTCTACACTCACCGGCCGTGTTGTGTATGATAAAAATGCAATTGGGGTACGTTCCAATGGCGTACAGGTAGAGCTGTGGCAGCATGGATATGAATTGTTTTCGAAGATCCCTGTATATGTAGGACAGGATGGGGCTTTTTCTGCTATATTATTTGATGGTGATTATAAATTAGTATTGCGGCAGGGGAATGGCCCCTGGCTGGATGATGCGGATTCGCTTGATGTAAAGGTGAATGGATCTGCGAGTGTAGATATTTCTGTGAATCCTTATTTCATTATCAGCAATGCGACATTTACAAAAAGTGGTACGTTGCTCACAGCGACTGTATCCATACAACAGATCAACAATAATCTGCCACTGGAATCAGTGAATCTTTATATTGGAAATACCAATATTGTAGACCAGGTGAACAACATCAAAAGCACGGCTGTAACGCCTGATATATCAGGGCCGGTCACGATACAAGTGACCTTGCCTGCGGATGCGGCGTATTATGCAAGGGTAGGGGTGAAGACGGCTGGTGTGGCAGAACAGGTGTATTCTGAAGTGAAAAAAGTAGAATAAAAGCATTCATGAAAGAGGGAATTCACCAACCGGGGATGAAAACCATTTTCAAAGAAAAAGAGGGCATAAATAAATAATTAAAACCTCTGAGAATCGCATAAATAGAAACCTGGCTCCATTAGGTATCTGAATAAAAAGGGCGTGTATCTTTCTTTTGATACACGCCCTTTTTTGAATAAATAACGATTTTATTTTACCAATAGCACCGTTCCTTTTATCTGAGCATTGCCAGCTTTGATGTAGTATACATAAGCACCCGGTTTCGCATTCGCACCATCCCATCCAAAAGACTTATCATTCGGCACACCCTGATGTCTTTCAAACACTTTATTCCCCCACCTGTCAAAGATCAGGAAGTCGTCAATAGCAATAATATCTTTAGAACCAATGATATAAAATACATCATTCACACCATCCCCGTTGGGACTAAAGGCATTTGGCATGGAGAACAGATCTTTCACGGACGTATGTACATACACAGAAGCCGTATCCGTGCAGAAATATTCATTCTTAATAGCCAGCGTATAGATCACTGACGATACAGCATGTACAGTAGGGTAGAGGCAATTCGTACAGGATAATCCTTCTGTCGGTGTCCAGGCTAGCGTAGCTGGCAATTCGCCGCCTGTGAGCATCGGGGATAGTTGTATATCCTGGAATCGGCCTACTTCCAGTACATGTGGTTCAAAACCCACTGTAAATGGAGAAGTATATGCCGCATCGCTGTTATTGGTATAGTCTGTCTCTTTTAATAAAGCATTCGCATTCACCACCGCAGTTAACTCTCCGCTGAATGGCGTACTTACTACCTGCGTGTAAGTATGACAGCTACCTGCTGTAGCAGCGTCTTTATAAAACAATGGTTTTAATAAGGAATCGCCATCATAGAAGGATACGGTCAGGTCTTTCGGAATACTGTCATAGCCATTGCCGGTGCAGATCTCAAAGGTGACGATGGTATGGGTATTGTCATAACATTTCACATCAGAAATGGTCATGGTCAGATCAGGAGGTATTAATCGCACAATACCTGATACAGATAAATTACAACCGTAAGCGTTTGTCATAATAGCATATATACCGGCACTGTCCCTGACGGTGATGGTCGGTGTAGCCGTTGTAGCGCCCAACAGGCTATTTGCACCTTCTGTACGCCATGCATAAGTCGCAGCTGTAAAGTTACTCACAGCAGTATTCAACGTATACGAAGCTCCCCGCATCACAGTCGTATCCGCAGGCAGCATACTACCAGCCGGCAATGTATATGTACCAGTGGTCGTATTATTGGTCGTATCTGTTTCTGCCCATGTACCTGTATTCACTTTTATACTGAAAGGAGAAACGCCTTTTAAAGTTACATGATAGGTTTCACAGGCATCTGCACTATACGCAGCAATGGTATAGTTATTCCCAATCACCAAACCATTTCCATCATAAAAGCTCAGGTTTAGATCCTGTGGTACATTTCCCGCAATGTAGTTATTACACACTTCAAATGTGATATACATACTATCATTCCGGGCGCATTCTGTGCTCAGTACATTGGCAGTATAGTCATCTACAGGGGCAATGTGTATGGTGGTAAATGTGGTATCATAACAATTGTTCCCATTCGTCACTTTCACTGTTTGCTGATACAACGTATCCTTACGATATGGTGCTGTGAAAGTAGTGGTCGTACAATTATCACAACTTACATATGTAGTGGGTGTCCATGTTACAGTATTGATCGCCCCACCAGATACTACTGCTGGTGTCAGGTCAATGGTCTCCGCGGGTGTCATGGCAATATCGGCGGGCGTGAGCTGGATCCTGAACCGGTAATTATTCATCATGGCGGTGTTCGTACCAAATTTAGCAATCAGGGTATCCGCATATGCATTCAGGATAAATGTTTCCAGGTAAGATGCACATTTACCTTTCAGATCGTAAGGCAATAAATAAACACCAATGGAATCATGCGTGCCGTTATACAAAGTAATAAGCGTACCCTTTGGAATTGTCTGATAACCGAAGTTGTAGAAGTATAAAGAGATCTGTAACTGCGTCTGATTATAACATGCCACACTGTTCAGGTACACATGTCCATCAGCGGTAGGATCATCGACTACAATCGTTACGTAGTTGGTCGTATCATAGCAACTGCCATCAGTCGCAATGAGTCTTACCTGGTAAGTGCCCGGTGTCTGAAACACATAAGTCAGATCCTCAGTGGTCGCAACTTCCGTTTCACCGGCGCCCAGTTTTATTCTCCATGAATAGCTGCTGGCATTGATAGAACGATTTGTAAACAACACACTATCCAGTTCTACACCTGCTTTGGAAGCGATCTTTCTTTTATCAGGATAAAAGCGGGCAGTCACCCCACAACTGACCTGTAGTATATCCTGCATGCTGCTAAAACAACCGGAGGCATCGTATGCACGCAATACGACCACATAGCTTTTCTTCTCTGTTACATGTAGACTGAAGCTGGCACCCGTACTCACCACCACATTATCTACCAGCCACTGATAGGTAGTTGCGCCTGTAGAAGTATTTGTAAAATTCACTGTACTCCCCATCAAAGGATAATCCGCATCCTTCGTAAAACCCGCTACAGCAGCAGTAGCGCAAGGTGGGTTACACAACGTACTGCCAATCATCCCCGGCAGACTGCTCCCGATAAAATCACGCATACGCTGTGCCTGTCCTTCTGTAAAAGACATGACACAACCCGTACCGCCACCATAGTCCATAAAGTTATCCGGCAGGTCCGGTACATCAGTTGTAAACCCGGATAAGGTGTCGGTACTACATGAATTCTCGGGATTGCTACAGGGGAATCCACCATTGATAGATTTATCTGGTGGCGTATCGCACACCATATCTCCATCTGTGGTACAATCATCATTTTTACAATCCTGGTTGGCAAAAGTGTGAATGAGGCTGAGGTAGTGCCCCATTTCGTGCGCCACGAGGTCTACTCCCAATCCAGATACCACTACATCGCCACCAGCACTGGCATAGCCGGCCATGTGCATGCGGGTCCAGGCGCCGCATTCAAATGTCTGCAGAAACTCGGATTTGATGCCGGATACGACCCAGATATTGATATAGCGGCTACCATCCCATTTACCAAGGGCGGTAAGCGCATCTCCTTCCATATCCGCGTCAAAATCAGAGAGATAAGACTTTGTACGTAATATCCCGGTGGTAGCGCCGCCATCAGGGTCAGTTTTGGCAAGGCAAAATTGTATACGGGTATCCGTTCTTGCTCCTGCAAATGCCCCGGTTTTGCCATAGGCATCGTTCAGTGCCGCGAGGGCATCTGTTACATCCTGGTCCGTAATGGAAGCGGGATCTTCATTGATGATATGAAAAACGACGGGCAATGTATAATCCGCCGCAGCTAACCTGTTAGTATTCATTAGGATAGCATGATTGGTCTTCTTTTCTTTTTGTCTGAAAGCGGTGCTTTGGCGCCATGTATTCATCATCATATCCGTACCACATGAACGGGGATTGATAGATAACCATCTGGCTGTGAGAGAAGGTTGTCCAACTACCTGAGGAACTGGATATTGTGCTCTTAGAGATATGGCGTACAACAGGCAGATACAGGATAGCAGGCACCTTCGCAGGTTTTTCGTAGGCATAGGTTCTTAGTCGTGGTTATGATCGATAAAGATAAACAGAAATTCTCCTTGCTATGTCAATTATAATATATTATTTTTATTCAAAATGCCGGCTGATGGACCTTGAAATACTGAAGCAAGAGTTACTAACCAGGTGGAAACATGCATTTAATGAGCTATCCCTTCTACCCGAATATAAAGCGAAGATCCTGACCGAGAAGTATGTGCCTGGATTCAGATATGATCTGAAAGACTATGGAACCCAGGCATTTATGCTGCCTGAAGGGAAAATATTCCCCGAAGCCCGTGCCAGAGAGATCAATGATTATCATTTTTATGGATTTGGAGAAGATGGAAAGCCCGTTTATACTGCATTTCGCCATGTGGTGAATAATATAAACTGGGAAGGATATTATTCTTATAGTGACAATGTTGTCGAGTATGTTGAATATTGCATTACAGAACATACACAAATACCTTCCTGTATAAAACGAATGCTTTACAAAGATGGCAGAAAGGTAGGTTGGCAATCCCTCCTCGTCAATACCCGGGGCAGTGCCAATAACTACAGCGGAATGAGTGCAGATGACATGATCACTGATATGTTGGAAGATCATTATTCCCTCTTTATCAGCATAGAAGAATACAACTGGGAGAATGACCGTATCCTCACTGCCGACGGCCTCGGTATGGCCCCCGGACACGGTGAGTACCAATATCGTCAGGATTATACGTACACACCCGATGGTCAGCTGGACGAAATCAGGGCCGTTTGCGAAACGGGTACTGAGCGGCTCACCTGGGTCAGACCGGATGATACACTGAACGTACATGCACTGGAAGAAGAAGTGGCCGAAAAGCTCGCTGAAGCCATCGTAGATACGCTTACTGCATCCCGGATCGAAACACCGCTATCCCTGCTGGAAATCAACTACCACGAAATAGCTGAATATATTCCCTCTCTTTCTCCACGCTCACAGGCTTTTACTACTGAAATCTCCCGCCGTCATCAGGACGAAGACATCTTTGATCTGATCTTTTTATCGACAGAGATGGATCACCCGTATATGCCTATTCGTACGGAGAAATTTGAACGGCCTTTCAAGCAGTTCATGCAGATCATAGAGCGCGAAGAGAAGTGGGAAATAGCCGCCGGCATGCTGCGCAAAGTAGCGTGGTTACTCACGACAAATAAGTTGTACAACCGCCTGCCGGTGAGTGATGACTTTGCAGCGTATGCGATTGACTGGGAATCAGATATGGAGGAGTTTGAGAGAATTTTGAGGGAATGCGGAGTGGTACCGGATGTAATATCATCCTGGCAGGAAAAAGGGTGGTTGTAATTTTTAAGCGTTAAAGTATGCGTCGAGAATGTCTTCCATTAACCCGGTCGTCAATGGTTTGTTTCTAAACCCGGATACATCAGGATGACTGATAGCCCGTTTATGATCATCGGGGTTCATAGACGTAGTGAGCATCACTACGACTACCTGTCCTTTTTCCTTATCGCCCAGTTTGTTGTATTCATCGAGAAATTCCCAGCCATTCAGGGCAGGCATATTAATGTCCAGCAAAATGAGGTCAGGCTGACCCTGTGTTGTTTCTTTGCAGGCTTTCAGGTAATCCAGTGCTTCCGCACCATTCCATGCCACATGCACATGGTTCGCACAATCCATTTTTTTAATCACCATTTGGCTGATGAAATTGGTGGCTTCATCGTCTTCAACTAATAGGATGGAATGTAATTTTCTGTTCATGTGGTTTATGCTGAAATTGTAAAATAAAATTGACTCCCTACGCCTGGTGTGGAGGTAAGCCAGATCTCGCCTCCGTGGAGGGAAACGATCTTTTTACAGTGAGCCAGTCCAATGCCTGTGCCTTCGTATTGGAGTTTATTGTGCAGGCGTTGAAAGATCTCAAATACCTTTTCCTGATAACGAGGTGCGATGCCGATCCCATTGTCTGAAAACATGAATTCGTATTCATGTTCTCTTTTCACACAGGTAATGCGGATCACAGGAGGCACATCCTGCTGTCTGAACTTAATTGCATTACTCAACAGATTTTGAAATAATAATTTCAGTTCTATTGGGTAGGCATGAACGATAGGTAAGTTTTCCATAATCACCTGTGCCTTGCTCTCGTGTATGGCTGTGCGCAAATCGTCTACTACCGTCAGGATGATCTGGTTACAATCTACAGCCTCCTTCTGCTTCACATTGCCGATACGTGAGTAGTCCAGCAGGGCTTTGATCAGGTCACTCATGCGATTACTTGACTGGCGGATAAAGCGAAGGTAGTTGTCCGCAGTTTCATCCAGTTTGCCGGTATATTCCGTGGCCACCAGTTCTACCAATGTGCTGATAGAGCGTAATGGTTCCTGCATATCATGGGAGGCGATGTAGGTAAATTGTTCCAGCTCCCGGTTTTCCACTTCCAGTTTACGAAGGTATAACTGGGTCTGGTCTTCCATCTGTTTCCGCTCGGTGAGGTCGCGGGTAATTTTGATAAACCCGGTTAACTCACCTTCATTATTGCGAAGGGCAGTGATGGTCACACTACTCCAGAACAGGGTACCGTCTTTATGCACCCGGTAGTCTTCGTTTTGAACGCGACCATCCTGGATAGCGGTGGATAAGAGCTTTTCAGGTATACACTCAGCTCTGGCAGCTGGTGTGTAAAACATCCTGAAATTTTTGCCTGTGATTTCCTGTGCGGTGTACCCTTTGATACGTTCCGCACCCTTGTTCCAGGTCAGGATATTTCCATCAGGATCGAGGGTGATGATCCCATAGTCCTGGATTTCGCCCACCAGGCTGGAATATGATTCCTGTGATAACTTTAATAGTTTTTCGGTGGCAGCGAGTTTATTTTCTACTTCTCTGAGCCGCTCGCCTAGTGTGGTAATACTATTCCTCAACAGGTCCATACTCAGATCATCTCCTTCAAGGAGATCCTTTTCGGCTTGTTTAGAATGAATATATCGCAGTAGTAATTCGTACAATTCGGCTTTGCTCTGCCTGATCTCTTGCTCCATTGCCCCGGTTTTTTTTTTAAGCGTCATAATGGCCTGAAAAAGGTAAAACCGGTTACAGACATAAATATCTGCAACCGGCTATTCTCATAACCACTCTTCTGGGGGGATGTTTAAATCAAAAAGTTCACAAAAATGCAAAATGAAAATGTGCCTTTTTGTACAAAGCTGTTGCAAATAGGTATAGACACTGCAAGTAAGATTCACACGACTATTTCCAGATATTAAATTGGTAATGAATTCGTTAATTTGTCACTTAATGTATTGTCGCCATATCGGCAGCGCTTGTAAAAGTCCCTTTATTCCAATATATCTGCTTAGACAGATATAGATATTTTTTAATAATGAAAGTATATACGGAAGTGTCAAAAAAATGGATTTAAATTCAAAAAAATATATTTGCAAAAAGTAAGCTTATGGAAATAGCAGGACCGGATCCGGAGATTTTTAAACAGTTGGTAACGATGAGAATGCCTTTTGGAAAGTATAAGGATGTATTGCTGTGCGATTTGCCGGTGTCTTACCTGGAGTGGTTTAATCGGGAAGGATGGCCGAAGGGAAAGCTGGGGATGTTGCTAAGTACGATGTACGAGATCAGGCTGAATGGGTTGATGGATCTGTTAAAGCCTTTGAGAGGCGGTACTCTCAAAGGCTGATTATTTTTATATAGCTTTAAAGACCACAATGCCATTGTGACCTCCAAAACCAAAGGTATTACTCATTGCGACGTTTACCTTTTTCTTTACTGCACTACCTAATATGATATTGAGTCCTGCCGGAATAGCAGGGTCAAGTTCAGTCGTATTGATGGTAGGTGGGATCACTCCATTTTTGATACTTAATATAGAAGCAATTGCTTCTATAGCACCCGCAGCACCCAAAAGGTGACCGGTCATAGACTTGGTGGCACTGATGGCGACAGATGGTTCAAGCAGCCTGGTAATGGCCGCAATTTCACTTAGGTCCCCTACGGGTGTACTGGTCGCGTGTGCGTTCAGATAATCTACCTGAGAGGGGTTTAAACCACCATCTTCCAGCGCTCTTTTCATTGCTTCGTAGGCACCCAGTCCCTGCGGGTGTGTAGCGGTCATATGGTAGGCATCAGCAGTCATGGCAGCACCGGCTACTTCTGCATAGATGTGTGCACCTCTCGCTACCGCATGTTCGTATTCTTCCAGTACCAGTGCACCGGCGCCTTCACCCATCACGAATCCATCTCTGCCTGTATCAAATGGTCTGCTTGCATGGGCAGGATCTCCGTTGCGCTGCGACATAGCTTTCATGGCACAGAATCCACCTACGGAAGCCTCCGTAATCGGCGCTTCAGAACCACCGGTGATGATCACTTTGGCCTTGCCCCAGCGAATGTAATTGAGTGCATCCATGATGGCCGTATTGCTGGTAGAACAGGCAGATACGGTGGTATAGTTGATCCCCATTAACCCGAAGCGGATTGAGATCATACCCGATGCCATGTTCGCAATTAATTTTGGCACAAAGAAAGGATTGAAACGCGGCTGGAAATTATTCTCCACATATTCTTTTACCTGTTCTTCGAAGGTCTGCATACCACCCTGACCAGAACCCCAGATCACCCCTGTATCGAAGGGGTTCATGGTGGCAAAGTCAATGCCTGAATCGTCTACCGCCTGTTGGGCGGCAATGAGTGCGTATTGGGTAAACGGATCCGTTTTCCTGATATCATTCTTATCTAAATATTGTAAAGGATCATAGTCCTTGATCTCGCAGGCGAATTGCGTTCGAAACTTACTGGCGTCGAATTTTGTGATCATCGCAGCGCCGCTTTTGCCCGCCAGCAAATTGTCCCAGAAGGCTTTCACGTGATTCCCGATAGGCGTGATCGCGCCTAAGCCGGTGATTACTACTCTTTTCATAAAATATCGTCTAATAATTGTTTGCTGATTTTTTCAAATGCGGTTTCTCCCATAACACGGCTGAGGAGGAGAGAAGCGAGCAGGTTGGAAACGATTAATAATGCCCGGTCCCCGGCGGTGCCTTTGAAGTGAAAGATACCCTTTTTTTGTCCGTTTTCGAGACATTCTGTAACCCAGGTTATGACAGAAGCACTGAATTGTCGCAGGCGCGCCTGCATATTTTCAGGCAGCGTATTGTAATCCGGGGATAGGGATCCCATGATACAGACCATGTGGGAATTGCATTTGTTTTCGAAAGAGGCAATGAGGTGGCGCAGCTGCTTATCTTCCGGCAGGGCTTCCCAATTGGCAATTCCGTTATTCATCCAGGTGATTTCCTGGTCAATGACGGCCATGCCAAGGTCGGCCTTGGTGGGGAAATAGTAGTGAACTGCGGCATTCTTAATGGCCAGCGGATCGGATATGTCTTTGTAACTGAAGGCGTTAAAGCCTTTTGTTTTGATCAGCTGGTCAGCCAGGTCGACTATTTTTTCTTTGGTGTCCTGCATGGGAGCAAAGATACTTACTTATTAGTAAGTAAACAAATGGCAATAGCAAAGTCATAGTAAAGCTATAGTGTAGCTTCGATATAATAACGTCACTATAAGGACACTATAACGTCACTATAAGGGCACTTCAATATCCAAGGGATAATGAGGTGCCCTTATAGTGACCTTTTGGTAGCGAAGTTGTAGCGAAGCTACACCGAAGCTTTGCCGGCTTGGCACCCTGTTTGACGCCTATTCCAAAAAGCAAATCATGGTACAAAAAGAAGTCATTAAATCATTAGAAGAGCTCCTCACAGGCAGTCATGCCCATATCTCATTCGAAGATGCCGTCAACGGGGTACCTGAAAAAATAAGAGGAGTCGTACCGGAAAATATGCCTTACAGCATCTGGCAACTGGTAGAACACATTCGCATTGCCCAATGGGATATATTAGAGTTCTCAAAAAATCCAGGTCACCAGTCCCCACCCTGGCCAGAAGGTTACTGGCCCAGGGAGCCGGCGCCCAAAGACGACGAAGCCTGGAAGCACAGCATCACCCAGATCAAAAAGGATTGCGCAGAATTTATTAAATTGCTCAAACGACCTGATGCAGATCTTTTCGAGCCCTTTACACATGGAGATGGGCAACACCTCTTCCGCGAAGCACTGCTGATTGCTGATCATAACAGTTACCATACCGGCGAAATTGTGGCTGTGAGAAGAATGCTGGGGGCGTGGAAATAAATAAATACCATGGACATCGCTAACCTAAGGGCAGATACACCCGGCTGCCAGACCAAAGTACACTTTAATAATTCCGGCGCTGCTTTACCACCTTACCCGGTATTGCAGGCCATGCAGGATTATCTTGCTGAAGAAGCTAATTGTGGAGGTTATGAAACGGCGGCAGCTAATGCAACTGCCCTTAACCGTTTTTATCTGGCCGCAGGAAGATTGCTGAATGCTTCTGCGAAGAATATTGCATTTACCAGCAGCGCGACAAACAGTTTTGCGCGGGCGCTTTCGTGCATTCCATTTAAAAAGAGAGATGTGGTGGTAATTGCCAATGAAGATTATGCGAGTAACCAGTTGCAGTTCCTCTCGTTGGAAGAGCGGTTTGGAATAGAGCTGGTACGTGCACATAGTATGCCGGAAGGTGGTGTGGATGTGGATCACATGGCATCATTAATTCGTGATAGAAATCCCAGGCTCGTGTCACTCACACACGTTCCTTCAAATACCGGTTTAATCCAGCCTGTGGCGGAAATAGGAAAAGTATGCCGTGAACTGGACATACCTTATCTCGTAGATGCGTGTCAGTCAGCCGGACAATTACCATTGGATGTAGAAGAGATGGGGTGTGATTTTCTTTGTGCTACGCTGCGTAAATACCTGCGTGGACCAAGGGGTGCGGGATTTTTATATGTGTCTGACAGGATATTGCATAAACCCTGGTATCCGTTGTTTTTAGATATGTATGCAGCTACCTGGACGGATGATGATACCTTCATTCCGGCATCGGATGCAAAACGCTTTCAGGACTGGGAGCAGTCTTATGCATTGATAGCAGGTGGTTATGCCGCTGTACATTATGCCAATGAAATCGGGTTACAAAATATTGCGGACCGGAATAAATACCTGTGCGGGTTATTGCGTCCACGGCTGGAATCCCTGCCGGGTGTAACGTTGTTAGATAAAGGAAAGGAACTGGCCAGTATCATCACCCTGTCTGCACCTGTCAGTGATCCGCAATGGCTGTTGACTTCACTGCGTGAGCGAAATATAAATACAGCCATTAGTGTGACATCCAGTGCGTTGATCGATTTTAAATCAAAGGGCGTGAACTGGGCGCTGCGCATATCCCCGCATTATTACAATACGGAAGATGAAATTGATATTTTGCTGGATGCGCTGGAATCATTATTTGCAAATCCATAAGGGAGGCATCCACCAAAAAGAAACGGGGATGTATCATAAATAACTGGAGGGCCATGAGAATGGCATGTACGAAAATTCTCTCCATCTGGTAGGTACCCGAATAAAACATTCATGAAAGATGGAATTCTCCAACGTGGAATGAAAACATTTTCAAAGAAAAAGGGGGCGTCTCGAATTTCTGAGACGCCCCCTTTTTTCTGAATTTATTTTACGCCTGCCATAAACTATCTACAAACCAACCTTTCCTGTCCGTAAAGTGCGCGATGGGCTCAAAGCCAGCCTGTATAGCCAGTTTCTCTGATTCATCCAGACTATACTTCTGTGAGATCTCCATATAGATCGTTTCGTACTTTTTAAACTCAATCGTCTTATTTAAAATATGCACTTCCTGGTCCTCCAAACTCACAAGATAACTCTTGCAGGCGCCTGTACCCGGATCGTAAGTAGGATAGTGGTCGAATTTTGACAGGTCAAAATCCGCCTCCATTTCCCTGTTAATCCTGGTGAGGAGGTTCAGGTTGAACTCGCGCGTAATACCTTCTGAATCATTGTACGCATTCAGAATAATCTGCGGATGCTTCTTCAGATCGAAACCTGTGAGCAACATATCGCGGGGTTGTAAATAATTGCGCAGCTGGCGGCAGAACTTACGGGTTTCTGCAGGGGTGAAGTTGCCGATATTGCCACCCATACATAGTACGACTTTAGGTCTTGCCGATAGCGTCTGTACCATACGCAGCATCTCGAAATATTCACCGTGCAGCCCATGTACCTGCAACCCCGGTAAGCGCTCAGGTAGGTTTTGCTCCAGTTGACTGATCACATTTGCACTTATGTCAATGGGGTAGTAAGTGAAAGAGTGATCTATATGTAGTAATTCCTGTAAGAGGTGTACGGACTTGGTCGCATCGCCTGCACCCAGTTCTACAACATCGAAAGTATCTGTGAGCGATGCAATCAGCGCACTGATCTGCGCGGATTGTTCCTGCATAATTTCCATCTCACAATTCGTCGGGTAGTATGCCGGACAAGCCATGATACGCTGAAAGATGCGGTCTCCGTTGTCATCATAAAAATACTTAGCGTCGAGATATTTATCTTTTGCATTCAATCCCTGCAGTACATCACGATGAAAAACGGGCAATTGTTCCAGCTTCGGGGTCAATACAGTGAAAGCATTCATTACAGAGGTGGTAGCCATAATGTAAACTTAATTGTTGAATGAGAATTATTTAGCTAATCTGATGCCAGTATATTGCCATCTCAGTGGCGGATGGAAAAAATTTCGGTAAGTGATCCGGCTATGTCCCGGTGGAGTGGCTACAGAGCCGCCTCTCAGTACCATCTGGCTCACCATGAACTTTCCGTTATATTCGCCGATAGCGCCGGGTGCTTTTACAAAACCGGGGTAAGGAAGATACGCACTTTCTGTCCATTCCCATCTTTCTCCCCACGCCAGTTGCGGTGCGGCGGCTTCCCATTCATTTTCTGTAGGAAGGCGCAATCCTTTCCATGCCGCGAAAGCAGCGGCTTCGTAATAACTGATATGCGCCAGTGGCATGCTGGGGTCAATGGCCCTGAATCCTTTTAAAGTGTAATTCATCCAGTCACCATCTACTTCATGCCAGTAAAGCGGGGCGTTGATCTTATTGGTTTTTACCCAGTCCCATCCCTCGGCGTGCCAGTGACGGAAGTCCGTGTAACCGCCAGCCTTCATGAATTCCAGGTATTCAGCGTTCGTGACAAGCGCACTGCTGATACTAAATTCTTCCAGGTACACCTTGTGTCTGTTCAGTTCGTTGTCAAAGCAGAAACCTTCGCCGGTATAACCGATTTCGTAGATACCTGCCGGGAAAGCAATGAAATGACTGCTGGCCACCGGCTGTTCTTTGAAATTGTAGTCCTCCTGGTAAGCGGGGAACAAAGGATTGTGCCCTAAGATATATTTTATATCAGTGACAAGTAATTCCTGGTGCTGTTCTTCATGATTTAAACCTAAAGTGATCAGTGCGTGTAATTCTTTGGATATATCCTGTGCGAGTAATTTACCCATTTCTTTATCTACGTATTCCCTATAACGGTATACATCCGCCACACCTGGTCTGCTAAGATTTCCCCGATCTGTACGAATAACTCTCGCACCTACGGATTCATAGTAGCTATTAAATACAAAGTTGTAATCAGTATTAAATATCTGGTAGCCGTTTAAATTTGGCTGTAATACAAATGTTTCAAAGAACCAGGTAGTATGGCCTAAATGCCACTTGGGCGGACTCACATCTACCACTGGTTGTACCACATAATCCTCTGTTTGTAAAGGCGCGCATATGCTCACAGATCTTTGGCGCACGGTGTCGAAAGCTTGCTTTAATTCCATTGTAAGTATTTTGTCAGGTCGCTGATAGTCTTAATTTTTAAAGCACTGGCCTGTTGTCTGCGCATCATTAATGCATACGTATTATTGAATCCAACAGGTGCCAGCCATTTAATATGATAGCGTTGTTGAAAGGCCGCTGCCACGTAGTCATAAACTTTATCAGCCTGTCCACCCAATGAATCGAGGGTAGACGGAGGTGCCAGTAAGATGACGAGCAGACCGGTACCGGTATATTCCGGGTACAGGTCAATCTGTGCATTGGTGAGTGCTTCAAAGCAGATCTTTGTACCTCCCAGACCGGTCATTGTTTCTACATGCAGATCAGTAAAACCTTCAACCAGTAATTTGTACATATTTGCGAGGATGTAGCCGTCACCAAAGATCTTGGCGCCAATGCGGATCGTACCTTTTGTACCCGTTCCGGGTGATCGCAGCAAGTGGTGGGCATCGAGAAACTCCTTAGCAACAACAGCCGGGGACTGTTTTAAAATATCTACCCGGTAATTCAAGGCCGTCATGATACTATCATTAATTGTACCAGACAGTTTATCGAGGGCCGGGGCCAGTTCGGGGTATTTGTCAAGCACGTCCTGTCTCACAATTGGTGCGGCGTAATACGGCGGAAATATGTGTTTGTCATCCTGTAATACCTGGAGGTCATACGCTTTTACACGGCCATCGGTACTGCTGCCGCTGATTACGTCTACCTTTTTGTCGTAAGCGGCTTTGTACATGATCATATCGCTGATTACCACCGTGCGAATTTTTAATCCATAGATCTTTTTTAAACCTACATCTCCATCATTCCGTCCCATGAATTCCGGGGTAAAGCCTGCGAGCAATTTAGAACCATAAAAGTCAGGGAGCAGGTAAAAAGAGGATAGCACCAATATCAGCAGCGGCAGCAGGAACACCTTGCGGAATTTGATGCGGGAGAGGCCCCAGTCGAATAAGATAGCGAGCAAGGCCGCAGGAATGGCACCAGCCAGGATCATGTTCGTGTTGTTGAGCGCGATACCACCGAAAATGAATTCCCCTAAGCCACCGGCAGCAATGTAGGCAGCGAGGGTGGCGACACCCACATTGATCACGGTAGCGGTTCTTACACCCGCCAGTATCACAGGCATGGCGAGTGGTAGTTGTACTTTAAATAATAATTGACGGGGGCTCATACCGATACCGGTCGCCGCTTCGATAACGGCGGGATCCATCTGTATGATCCCTGTATAAGTATTGCGTACAATGGGCAATAGCGCATACAAAAATAACGCGACGATAGCAGGTAAAGGGCCAATCCCTAACAGGGGAATCATGAAGCCTAAAAGGGCTATACTGGGGATGGTTTGTAATACTCCTGCAATGCCCAATACGGCACCTGCCATTTTAGGCCTGCGGGTGATGAGGATACCCAGGGGCACACCAATCACAACGGCGATCAACAAAGAGATAAAGGTAAGGCCGATATGTTGCAGGGTTTGTTCCAGTATTTTGCCGGATTCCTGCTGTAGAAAGTCAATAAAGCTGTTAGCTGGTTCCATGCATATGTTTAGATTGCCTGTACTGGTCTACGGCATCCAGCAGTGTATTGCGGGGCATGCCGGCGGCGATGGCGTCCCATATGGTCAGGGTATCATTGCCATTGATTGGCGCTAACCATGGCCGGATGTCGGCGATAGTGAGTGCTTTCAGTTCCAGTATAAAGCGGTGTTCATCAAAAAAGGCTTTGACAAAGTCATTAGCGGGTGAAAATAAGAGTTCGGCGGGTGTGCCGGTTTGCTGTACTTTGCCTTTGTCCATGAGGCAGATTTGCGTGCCCAGTTCAAAGGCTTCCTGCACATCATGGGTGACCATGATGATGGTTTTAGATTGTATTTCGTCGAGTGCGCGAAATTCTTTTCTTACGCTGGCGCGGGTCACGGGGTCAAGTGCGCCAAAAGGTTCGTCCATGAGCAATACGGGTGGGTCTGCGGCGAGTGCGCGGGCCAGACCTACACGTTGTTGCTGTCCGCCACTAAGTTGTTGCGGATATGCATGGAGAAAATCGGAAACAGGGAGATGGAGTTTTTCCATCAATGCCGCTACTCTCGATGCGATGCGACCTGCATCCCACCTGAGCAGACCGGGTACCACGCCGATGTTTTCACCTACGGTGTAATGGGGGAAGAGACCGTGATATTGTAGTACGTAACCGATGCCTCTTCTCAGGGATTCCAGTCGTTGGGATAATACGGATTGACCGTTTACAAAAATATTCCCGCTGTCTGGCAATAACAGGCGGTTGATCATTCTGAGTGTGGTAGTTTTCCCACTTCCACTGGTGCCCAGCAGAATAAGTGTTTCTCCTGCATTCACTTCGAATGATACAGCAGAAACGGCTGGCTTACCGTTGAGGAATGACTTGCTCACATTTTCCAGTTTGATCATATGGGGATGAAATTACTCATATTGTTTTTAGGAACAGGGGAATCTTTGATTTGTACAAATTGTTCCGTAATAAGTACAATTACTTTGTGATGCTCATGAAAAGATTGTTCAATGATTCTGTGTACAGTGGATGCGCAAAGATCATTTCCCGGATCTGTGTAGCGGTCATGCCTGCCATCATGGCGATTTGTAGTACGCTCATGATTTCACCGCCGTTATGGCCTAAGATTGCGGCGCCTAATATCCTGCCTGTTGACTTTTCGACCACTGCTTTCATAAAACCATCTGTGTGTCCTGTTTCAATAGCGCGGGCTACTTTAGACATATCCAGACAGGCTACCTGGATATCGAGACCCTGTTCGCGTGCTTCCTTTTCTGTTAGCCCAATTCTGCCTAATTGCGGATCGGTAAATACGCAATAGGGGACAGGTCTGCCAATAGTGGTTTCGTTCTTTTTTTCGACTAGATTTTTGAGCAGGATGAGATGATCATTGTAGGAAATATGTGTAAATGCCGGGTCTCCTTTTACATCTCCAAGGGCATAGATGCCAGGTACAGAAGTTTCCAGTTTTTCATTCACAGGAATAAAGCCTTTTTCGTCGGTAGTGATGCCGGTAGTATCTAGGTGTAATTCCTTTGTCTGCGGTGTACGGCCGGATGCAACGAGAATATGAGAGCCGGTGACGGTGGTACTTTCACCATTGGCATTCAGTACGATCCTCACGGCATCGCCGGCGCCTTCAATTTGTTTGATAGTTGCACCTGTATGTACTTTGATGCCAGCCCCTTCCATGATCTTTTTCATGGCGGCAGACACATCTTCATCTTCTCTTTTCAGCAAAGTAGAGCGTTCGATGATCGTGACCTGACAACCAAACCGGCGGAACATTTGTCCGAATTCCAAACCAATGTAACTGCCACCCAGTACGATGAGGTGGGAGGGAAGGGTTTGCAGATCCAGTAAAGTCGTATTAGTAAGATAGGGTACCTGATTTAGGCCGGGAATATCCGGGATCTTTGGGGAGGTACCGGTATTGATAAAGATATGATCGGCTGTAATGGTTTCGGAGCTGCCTGTTCTGAGTTTTACATCCACTGTTTTGGGGCCGTTAAAGCTGGCAGTGCCATAGTAGGTAGTGACCCCATCCGTATTTTCCAGCCCTTTGGTAGCCCCGCCTCTGAAGGAGGTGACAATCTCATTCTTGCGGGCGATGATTTTTTCAAAATCGAGTTGAAAACCGGACACAGTGATCCCCCATTGCCTGCTGTTGGCCACAGTATGTGCTGCTTCGGCACAGGCAATCATTGCTTTTGTGGGAGTGCATCCATCATTAATGCAGGTACCGCCTATCCATCGTTTTTCTATAATGGCTGTTTTCCAGCCTGCCTTTGCCAGTTTTTTTGCCAGGGGAACTCCCCCCTGACCAGAACCAATGACGATCGCATCAAATTTTTGCATTCCCGGGTTTTTAGTAAGTAGGATCAATGGGTTACCGTAACACTTCTACACCTTTCCAGAAGGCGATGTAACCTTTTATGTTGTTTGCAGCATCTTTGGGAGCTGGGTAATACCAGGCTGCGTCTTTGTTTACTTTTCCATCCACGGTTACATCATAGTAGGATGCTTCTCCTTTCCATGGACAGATTGTGTGGGTCTTGCTGGGACTTAGCATTTCCTGTTTTACGGCTTCGGGAGGAAAGTAGTGATTATGTTCGACTATGACAGTTTTTTCGCTTTCTGCTATTACTTCCTTTTGCCAGATTGCTTTCATCGTGTTGTCGTTTAAGGCGTTATAAATACGTGGACAAATTTTATACCATTGAAATGAGTGCTTCCTTTCTTTGCGCGATAATGATTCTTCCTTGATTAATGTCAGTCTTCATTTATAAAAAGTGGAGACAGAAGGTAGGGAATTTTTTTTAAAAAGGACTTGTCTGATTGAAACTATTTCCTTTACTTTGTATTTCAAAGTGAAAGGTGTTTCACCAGATTGGCCATGGTCGATTTTTTTAGCCCTATAAGCTTTGAAATACAAAGTACTTTATGATATGACAAATAAGCAATATTTTCAATTCATGTTCCGGGATGAGCGCCTTTGGGTGGGTTTACTCCTTATTCCTGTTACCCTTGGATTCTACTTTTTTCCTAGGATGGTTCAAAGCCAGTCGGAGGACACATTTCCCCTATTTCTGTTAATTTATGTGTCCGTTTTGTTGTATTTCGTGTTTTTATGGGGGAAGGGTGGATTTAAAAAGGGGAGAAGGAGCCGCAATGCATTTGCAGTGTACCTGACCTTGTGCCTCATCAGTTGTTTTGCGTTGAACAAATGCATGGAAATTTTCGCAGTTTCTACTGACTGGTGGGCGATTACATTGGGAGTGTGTTGCATCAACAATATTGCCTATGGTTTTAAAGAGGGATTTCCTCCTGTGGTGAGAACCATTATGGCATTCATACTGGGTGTTTCTACCTGTTGTTTTTTATACCTTATGTTCTGTATGTTGCCCACCTGTATCATTGGCGCTATTGGTATGATTGTATTTGGTATTGGGGGGCATGTGTTCATCCCGCTGTTGTTTTTGATCTATACTTATAACCTGGTATCTGCCTGTGTCTGGTTCAGGCCAACATACCGGTATGCCTACCTGGTTGGTATCGGGAGCGTGGTGGCACTGATCATTGTATATACTATGCTGTGGAAAAACGCTGTTTCTGCCATTGATGATGCTTATCTCAGGACAGACAATGAAGACCTGCCAGCATGGGAAAATGTAGCGCGCAAGACACCTGGTAATGCGATGACAGAGAGGGTGTTGAAGGCAGGGATCGTATACCAGACAGGGAACGATGCTTTTGGTGACTGGAGTTTCTTTGATATGCCCAGGAGAAGAAGCTTTTATGATGCCGAGCAATTGCAGGATCCGCTGCTGGTGATCGCCTCCCTGACCGGCACTGCCTATATACCGGAAACAGAGGCGGCCCAGGTACTGACCGCCATGTACGACAGCCGTCAGGAAACACAGGAACGGCTGTGGAGCGGCGATAAACTCTCTACTATTCAGGTACGTACCAATGCGAATATCTGGCCTTCGCTGCACATGGCGTATACAGAGAAAACGATCAATGTTTTCAACGCGGAGATGAGTAGAAATAGCTGGAATAACCAGGAGGCTATTTACACTTTTCACTTGCCCGAAGGAGGTGTCGTGACTTCCCTTTCCCTCTGGATAAATGGCAAGGAAGAAAAAGGTATTCTAACTACCAAAGAAAAAGCGGCGGAGGCGTATGAAAAAATTGTGGGTCATGAATACCGTGATCCCAGCGTGGTACACTGGCAGGAAGGGAATACGGTGACGGTACGTGTGTTTCCAGTGGAAGGGCAATCCGGCAGACAGGTTAAAATCGGTATCACGACGCCGTTGTTACAACAGGGCAAGCGACTGGTGTACCAGAATATCTGGTTCCAGGGGCCGGATGCAGGCAGTGCCCGCGAAGATGTAAACATCAACTTCCAGGAGACACCGGTAGGCGTGGAATTGCCCGGAATGTTCAGTCGTACGAAGAATACTTTTTCCAGCGTAGGCCCTTATGAAGCAGACTGGCAATTATCTGTGATCGATCTCGGCATACGGAGTAACCGTTTTAGTGCCAATGGGAAGTCATTCTTTGTAGCGCCTTACAAACAAGAATTGGGTGGTGCTGATATCAAAACTATTTACCTCGATATTAACCAGTCATGGACGGAAGAAGAATTTAAAGAAATATTAAATCTGCACTATCCCGTAAAGGTGTATATCGATAATCAATGGCATACAGCCACTGGTGAGAACTTTGGGCGACTGGTCAAAGACCGGTACAGTTTATTTCCTGTATACAATGTACCTGATCGTGCATCCGCATTGGTCATTACGAAGGGAAATGTGATGTCTCCCAATTTGGGTGATCTGGCAGGAAGTGTATTCAGTGAACAAATAAAGACGTCATTAAAAATACCAGGGAAAATGCAATTGTTTAATCTTGGTGGCGAGCTGTCTCCTTACCTGCGTACACTGAAAGAATACCGTTTCTTCCGGTATGCGGATGGAGATGTAAAAGAGCTGGCGCAATGGCTGCCGCAGCACCAGTTTCCCAGAGATATAGAGAATGATAACCGTGTAGTGATAGCACCCGCAGGTGTGACGATCAATATGGATGATCAGACGGGGGTAAGCAATGCGCCTGATCACCTGATGCGCTTATTTGCTTACAACCACATCATGCAGAAAATGGGGCCGCAAAAAATGTCGGACAGTGAGATCATTGCCACTGCAAAAGAATCTTATATCGTGACCCCGGCCTCCAGTCTGATCGTACTGGAAACACAAGCAGATTATGACCGTTTCGATATACATGATGACGCCAACAGTCTGAAGAACGCTTCCCTGAAAGGCAAAGGGGCGGTGCCTGAACCGCATGAGTGGGCTTTGATCATAATAGGGTTAGTATGTATCGTTTGGTTTAAAAAGAAACGCGCTGTAGCAATATGAGGATCCTTATACTTGTGTACCTTGTCCTGTTCCTTGTAGGGCTGCAGCACTTTGTGGATTGGCAGTCTGCCGGTTTCCTGCTGGGACTGGCAGCGCTGCCCTTCACGACCGAATTCGATCAAACAAAAAAGGGAAGCCAGCGATATTTTTATATCTCTATTGGCTTGTTCGCATTGTTTCTACTGGTGCCGGTGCATACATTTTATTATCTGGCATTGATCACAGCAGTTGTATTTTGTTTGGAGATGTATGTGGGAAGGATTAATCTGTTGCCTATGCTGGTAATGATCTGTATGTCGCCGGTATTCCGGTTCTGGGCGGACCTGTTTACATTTCCCATTCGTTTGCAACTGACCGCGCTGGCGGGGAGTGTGGTGATGGGGGCAAAAGTAGAGGGGAATATCATTAGCTGTGGTGGACAGGATTTCTCCGTAGATCCCGCTTGTATGGGTTTGCAGATGACGGTGACTGCTATGTTGTGTGGAATGATCATTATAGGAGGATTCCAAAAAAAGTATAGAAAATATCTATCGGTGGGCATGACCCTTGGGGTATTGAGTGTAGCGTTTGGATTGAATGTAATAGGCAATTTAATACGGATCATTTGTCTCGTACAGTTTAAAATAATGCCGGATACCCCGTCGCATGAGGCGGTAGGAGTGATGTCATTAGTAGGTTATGTTATAGTGCCTTTTGTTTTTTTCAGCAGGTATATGATCATGCGGTTTGGTACTCCGGTTGTGGTAGAGAAGAAAATATACCGGATTGTACCTACTGGTCCTTTATTGTTACGGAATGGTATATTGCTGCCGTGCATGATCTATGGCTGTTATGTAAACCTGCGTCCGCGGCCTGTGGTAGCGCATGCATTGCCTGTGAAGACCGCAGGGTATATTGTGAAGAATTTACCTGATGATGTTACGCAGTTAATGAGTAAGGATGCGTTGGTGTATGTGAAATTTATTCCTTCCTATTATTATTCAGAGCATCATCCTATGATCTGTTGGAAGGGGAGTGGGTATACATTTGAAAAGGTACAGGAGCAGGTATGGGATGGCAGGTCTGTTTATACTGCCTTGTTGGTGGAGGGGAATACAAAACTATATACCGCCTGGTGGTACGATAATGGAAAGCATCGTACGAACAGCCAGCTGACCTGGCGATGGGATGTGTTTACAGGGGCAAGACCTTATTCATTAATTAATGTCACCGCATCCGACGAGGCGACCTTAAGAAAGGTAATAAAGACATTTGCCCCTGCATCAGGAGTTGGAGGTGAAGGCTACGCATGTTTTATATCCGCTGTTGACAAGAAATTCGCTGTTGAAAGATTTTGCGGATCATCCGAAAGGTAAGGCGGTGTATGCGAAATTAATGGAGGGAATGGGAACCATGTTTGGTGGGGGAGAAAGTAAGGAGCCGCTCACGCCTGCATAGGAGGAAGCGAAAAAGAAAATGCAGGCGATGATGGTGGCGATATTGAATGAAATGCCGGTAAGCAAGTTGGTAACGATGGGAGGAGGGAGGTTTACAGAAGAAATGCTGGATGCGATGTTCAAGCAGGTACAGTAACAAAGAGGCTTATTATGGTAGAGAGCGGTGATTTGGTTTTGGCAGAAGGCCAAAACCAAATCACCGCAAAGCGAAAAAAGACTTTTGCCGAAGGCAAAAGTCTTTTTTCGCTGTTTAAATCGGCTGTTTAAATTTGAACAGTTTTAAGGATTCTGTGTTATATAATACTTATCTCATCGTTCCAAAATATATGAAAGCAACCAGTTCTACCCAGCGCGAAGCCGAAAGATTGAATATACTGGCTGGCTATCACATTCTTGACTCTCATCCTGAAGAGGAATTCGACCGGCTTACCACCCTCGCTGCCCTCATCTGCAATACCTCCGCCGCTTGCATCTCCTTCCCCGATCAGGACCGCCAATGGCTCAAATCAGCTATCGGACTGAATTTCAGAGAAGTGCCCCGCGAATGGTCCTTCACAGAAGAGATCCTCCGCACCAACAGCTATGTAGAAAAGCCCGACATTGGCGAAGGCAATTTCTTCCGCTTTTTCTCCGGCTACCCCATTCGCGATCCCAAAGGCATCATCCTCGGCGCCCTCTGTGTCATGGACGAACAACCCCGTCAGTTGCAAGAGAGCCAGCGCCATGCACTTGAACTCATGGCGAACGAAATTATGACCCTCATCCTGAACCGCCGTCAGAAAGAAGAAGTCTATTATTTAGAAAAACTTTTCCTTCTCTCAGACAACCTTGTTGGTCTCGCTACCTCCGCCGGTGTGTTCAAAAAGGTCAACCTTGCCTACACCCACATCTTCGGTTATTCACCGGAAGAAATGCTGCAAAAGAACATCCTGGAAATGATCCATCCCGATGACCAGGCAGCCTCCCTGGTCGAAACCAGCAATATGATCGCCGGTAAATCTACCATCGCCTTCGAGAACCGTCTCCGTACCAAATCAGGTGAATGGCGCACCATCTCGTGGATGGCCACCGCCGAACCCGATACCCAGGATATTTTCAGCATAGGCCGTGACATCACCGAAGAACGCAGAAAGGAACAGTTGCTCAGCGAAAGCGAACGCAACTTCCGCACTTTCTTCGAAAACTCCCCAGGTCTCATGTGCACCCATGATTTGCAGGGATATTTCCTCACTGTAAACGAAGCCGGTGCAGCAGGATTGGGGTATACCTTGGACGAACTGGTGGGTGCCAGCCTGTTCGATATTGCACCGAAGGAACTGCACCATGAGGTGCGTGCATACCTGGAGCAGATCAAAAAATCAGGCAAACTAAACGGGTTGATGAAAGTGCTGAAGAAAGACGGTACACGCATTATTCTTCATTACAATAACGTACTGGTAGACCAATACGTCATCTCTAACGCTGCGGACATTACTATCCATTATCAGCTGGAAAAAGACCTGAAGCGCTCCACCGAAATGCTGGAACGTACGAATAAAGTAGCACGTATCGGCGCCTGGGAAATAGACATGCACAATGGAAACGTATTCTGGTCTGACGTAACCCGAGAAATACTGGAAGTAGCCCCTGATGAACCTGCCCGTTTTTCCAACGGTATGCGTTTTTACAAAGAGGGCGAAAACCGCCAGCGTATGCAGGCCGCACTGGCAGAGACCATCGCCACGGGCAATTCGTTCAACCTGGAACTGGAAATCGTGACCGAAAAAGGCAATGACCGGTGGGTACGCAGCCGCGGCAGTGCGCAGTTTGAAAACGGTCAATGCAAGCGACTCTTTGGCACCCTGCAGGACATCACAGAAAAGAAACTCGCGGAGATAGAACTCAAAACCCAGAAATTGCGGCTCTCTACCTTTGTGGAACACGCTCCTGCGGCAGTGGCCATGTTCGACAAGGAAATGCGGTATATTGCCGTGAGCCGTCGCTGGCTGGAAGAATTTCAGATACAGGGGCAGCCCGTACTGGGCATCTCTCACTACGAGGTATTCCCCAATATATCAGATCATTGGAAAAAGATCCATGCCAGTGCACAGTCAGGCGAAGTACTCAGGGAAGAACATGATGTATGGCGCCCCGAAGGCTGGAACCATGATCAGTACCTGCGTTGGGAAGTAAGACCCTGGTTTCAGTACGATGGCAAAATTGGCGGTATTATGATGTTCACACAGGATATTACTGAAGCTTATCTGCAGCAGGAAGAATATAAACAGGCAAAAATACAGGCCGAACAGGCGAATATTGCAAAGTCGGAATTTTTGGCTAATATGAGCCATGAGATCAGGACCCCGTTAAATGGCGTTATCGGCTTCACAGACCTTGTTTTAAAGACACAACTTACAGAGTCTCAGAACCAGTACTTATCGATCGTAAATCAGTCTGCAAATGCCCTTTTAAGCATTATCAATGATATCCTCGACTTCTCAAAGATCGAAGCGGGCAAACTGGAACTGGATATTGACAAATGTGATCTCTACGAATTCTGTAGTCAGGCGAGTGATATCATCAGTTACCAGGCGCAGAACAAAGGGTTGGAATTGTTACTGAATGTCTCCTCCAATCTGCCCCGTTTTGTATACATAGATGAAGTACGCCTGAAACAGATCCTTGTGAACCTGATGGGGAATGCCGTGAAATTTACCCCAGCGGGTGAGATCGAGTTGAAAGTGACGCAACTGGACAGGGATGACCTTTTCCGTTTTGAAGTACGTGATACGGGTATTGGTATCCGGCCAGAGAAGGCGCATAAGATCTTTGAAGCGTTTTTACAGGAAGACGTTTCCACCACAAAAAAATATGGTGGTACGGGGTTGGGTCTCACCATCTCGAACAAGTTACTCGCATTGATGGGCAGTACCCTGCAGCTGGAAAGTAAACCGGGCAAAGGGAGCCGTTTCTTCTTTGACATCTCTGTAAAAACAGAAGATGGTGAACGCATTCACTGGGAGAACATCGACATGGTCAAAAATGTATTGATCGTGGATGACAATGACAACAACCGTGTGATCCTGAGAGAAATGCTCTTCCTGAAAGGGATCAGTTTTGTAGAAGCAAAAAATGGTTTTGAAGCGCTGGAGATCCTCTCAAAGAAAAATCACTTCGACGTAGTGCTCATGGATTATAACATGCCTTTTATGGATGGTATTGAGACCATTGAAAAGATCAGGAAAAATATAGACGCCGATCCCCGGCAGAAAATAATCTTACTGCATAGTTCCTCAGATGATGAAAGGATCATCAAAGCCTGTGAGCGCCTGCAGGTACAACAACGTCTTGTAAAACCCATTAAAATGCAGGAGATGTACAACGCCCTGTCCCGTTTATTCAAAAAAGAAATGATCATACCTGTTACTACTGAAAACACCGCACAGAGTGCGAGGGGGGATGGTTTTAATGTGCTCGTGGTAGAAGATAACCCGATCAATATGTTTCTCGCCACGACTATTATTCATCGCATCGCACCCGCAGCTGTGATCCATGAAGCGAATAATGGTAAAGAGGCATTAGCAATTTTGAGTCATATCATGCCGGACATTATTCTCATGGACATCCAGATGCCGGAGATGAATGGTTATGAAGCCAGCAAACTGATTCGCACGGATTATCCTGGTTTCAGGGTGCCTATTATTGCGCTGACAGCAGGCAATGTAATGGGTGAGCGGGAGAAATGTATAGAAGCGGGTATGGACGATTTTATGGCAAAACCTTTTGTAGAAAATACCATGGTGGCGATGTTCAATAAGTGGTTGCGGTTGGATAAACCACATGAGCCGGAAGAGCTGGAAGATAAAGCGGAGGTATTAGATGAAGAATATTTAAAAACGTACCTGGGTGATGATGATCCGGCGTTTATGAAAGAGATCCTATCACTGACAGTCAAGGAATTTAATAAACTGATGGCGGAGTTTGACAGTGTATTGACAGGCGAAAATATGCTTACTTTAAATGGCTGGGGGCATAAACTACGTGGGGTGGCACTGACAGTGGGGTTGATGGATCTGGCATTGCTGGCGGAGCAGATTGAAGGTGTGAAAAATATACAGCCGGAGGCCTTACAGGAATTGGCAATAGAAGCCAAAGAAAAGATCAGTAAGGCGATCCGGCTGATAGAAAATTATATTGATACGGCGCTTAGTCTACACTCGTAATGAAGTTATTGAACAGCTTCACATATTCCTCTTTTACTTTTTGATCAGTATCATTGAAGAAGTATGCGGTGAAACCTCTTTCCAGAGGTTGTGACTGTGTATTGGCCAGTTGGAGTGGTCTGGCGGCAACGGCGCCGATTAAGCTGTTTTTATAAAACACCAGTACAACCCTATACAGTGGAGACGGATCATCCACGGAATTATCATAGTTCTGATATTCGAGGAATGGTGCATTTATACCTGTATTTTCCAGCTGGAACTGTTTGATAAACGGCTGCATATCAGGCAGCAATCTGCCACTGTGAGTACGCAGGTAGTCTGCGAGTGCTGTTTCGATCACAGAGCCCGGTTTGATATCTTTCTTTTGAACATAACCAAAGAAAAACCCTGTCAGTTCTCCATGCATATTTTCGCCGGTGGTGACCAGGTGAAGGTCATCCAGTGCTTTGCCGACGACTTTGCCTGCGAGGGTGAGGGCCTGACCTTTTTTGATGATCATACTCTTTTCCTGAGCAGCATTGACAGCGATTTCAATGCTGGTTTCCGACCAGCCGTTCTTAGGCATGGTGGCATCCAGCAGAACGTTGTCATTCATGGATACGAGGGGCTTTCCGTCGATGGTATCTAAAAGGGTGACGGTGCCATTGGTCCTTTCCGCGATAATTTTATCAGGAAGAGGACTGGACGTGGAACTGGCAGACTGTTCGTTTACGGTAAGGGAGCTGTCTGCATCAGGTAAGGGCTTTTTCGCATTTTCTGCACAGCTGCACAGGAGGCCGATGAGCAGAAATGGTAAATACTTTCGCATGATGATGTTTTGTAAGACCGGCGCAAAGGTAATCAATTTCGGGTTCTTTCCATTTTTGAAGGGGGACCGCAGTATCTGGTGCAAGGGGCTTCATTTGACGAAGCATCCCGGTAATCTTTTTCAATGGATATAGGTTGTTTGTCCCTATAACTAAGATAGCATAACTTTGCCAAATGCATTTGTTTATAAAAAACATGGTTTGTAACCGCTGTATTATGGTGGTGAGCCAGGAACTGGAAAAGCTGCACATCCCCTTCAATAGCATCTTGCTGGGGGAAGTGAGCATCAAGGAGGCGCCTGCACCGGAACAACTGAAGGTACTGAGCGGTAACCTGAAAGAACTGGGTTTTGAACTGCTGGACGATAAAAAGAATGCGCTGGTGGAGAAGATCAAAACCACTATTATCAACCTTATTCATGGCAAGGATAATGATACCTTAAATACCAAACTGTCTGTATTTCTGCAGGATAGCATCGGGGTAGAATACCATTACCTGTCCACCGCCTTTAGTACAAGTGAAGGACTGACGATAGAAAAGTACGTGATCCTCCAACGCATTGAAAGAGTGAAAGAACTGCTGCAATACGACGAGATGAACCTGAGTGAAATCGCTGACAACCTGGGTTATAGCAGCGTACAGCACCTCAGCCAGCAGTTTAAGAAAATTACGGGTATGACGCCCAGCGCCTACCGCCAGCTGAAAGAGAACAGCCGCAAGCCACTGGATCAGGTGTAATAATTATATACATTTTATACCTGATCATATAACAGCCCTTCCCTTTGTCCTTGGTAGCTTTGTACCATGGGACACCTAATAAAAGAAACCTTCCCCGTTCTGGAAATGAGTTGTGCTGCCTGTGCAGTAAGCATTACTTCCATGCTGCACTCTGTACCCGGGGTGGAGGAGGCAATTGTCAACTACGCCAACCAGACAGCCCTCGTGACCTATGACGCAGATCAGGTAACCCCTGAAACCATGCGTAACTCCCTTCGTAGCGTAGGATACGACCTCGTCATTGAAACCCATAACAGGGAAGAAATACAACAGCAGGCACAACAAAGTCATTACCAGGCTTTGAAGACCCGTACTATTATTGCGATCATATTATCGTTGCCAGTAGTGGTGATCGGCATGTTCTTTATGAATATTCCTTATGCTAACTGGATCATGTGTGTATTGTCCACGCCGGTGATATTCTGGCTTGGAAAAGGTTTTTTTGTGAACGCCTGGAAACAGGCCCGGCATGGGAAATCCAATATGGATACATTGGTCGCGCTGAGTACAGGTATAGCCTGGATCTTCAGTATATTTAATACAATCAATCCGCACTTCTGGATGGCCAGAGGATTGCATGCACATGTGTATTTCGAAGCAGCGGCAGTGGTGATAGCATTTGTATCATTGGGGAAATTACTGGAAGAAAAAGCGAAATCAAATACTTCTTCTGCATTGAAGAAACTGATGGGCTTACAACCTAAGACAGTGCTTGTAATGAGACACAATGAGCAGGTTGAAGTACCGCTGGAAGCCGTGCAGGTAAATGATACCATACTGGTAAAACCCGGTAATCGTATTCCTGTGGATGGAGTGGTAGTAGAAGGCGGGTCTTATGTAGATGAAAGTATGATCAGTGGAGAACCTGTACCTGTATTGAAAGAGAAAGGCAAGCAGGTATTTGCAGGCACTATCAATCAGCAGGGTAGTTTTCAGTTCAAAGCAGAGAAGGTAGGTGCGGATACCGTATTGGCACAGATCATTCGCATGGTGCAGGAAGCACAGGGTAGTAAGGCACCCGTGCAGCAGTTGGTTGATAAGATTGCGGGGATATTTGTGCCAGTGGTGATTGGTATAGCTGTGGTAACATTTGGCATCTGGATGGTGGCAGGTGATTTTACACATGGATTATTGGCAGCAGTAACAGTATTGGTCATTGCATGCCCTTGCGCATTAGGATTAGCGACGCCTACAGCGATTATGGTAGGAATTGGCCGCGGTGCGGATAATAATATTCTCATCAGGGATGCAGAGAGTCTGGAAAAAGGATATAAGACGAATGTAGTGTTGCTGGATAAAACCGGGACGATTACAGAAGGGAAACCTACGGTAGAAAGTATAAATATTGATGTGGCTTTGCTGCCTGTATTGTTAGCGATGGAGTTGCAATCTGAACATCCCTTGGCACTGGCAGTCGTGCATCATTTGCAGGAGGATAATATTCAGCCTGTACAACTTTCGCAAATAGAAAGTATTACCGGTAAAGGTATTGTAGCTTCTTATAATGGTCACCGTTACCTGGCAGGGAATGCAGCGTTGTTGAATGCGCATGGTATAAAAACAGATAGGAGTGCGACTATTATCATGGCAGAGGATGATAAAATCGTAGGCTATATCAATATCTCCGATAAAATAAGACCAACTTCCGCAGCTGCAATCACTCAGTTAAAACAACAAGGCATCACTGTCTACATGCTCACCGGTGATAATGAAAAAACAGCAGCAGCTGTGGCTCAGTCAGTAGGCATTGAACATTACAAAGCAGGAATGCTCCCGGCAGATAAAGCGGCGTTTGTAAAATCATTGCAGTCGCAGGGAAAGATAGTGGCCATGGCAGGAGACGGTATCAATGACAGTCAGGCACTGGCACAGGCAGATGTCAGTATCGCGATGGGGAAGGGTTCAGATATTGCGATGGATGTGGCGAAGATGACCCTCATTACAGCCGATTTAAAGGCCATTCCCAAGGCTTTGGCTTTGTCAGGGCTAACAGTGCGTACTATCAGACAAAATCTCTTCTGGGCCTTTATTTACAATATTATTGGTATTCCGCTGGCTGCCGGCATCCTGTATCCCGTTAATGGGTTTTTATTAGACCCTATGATCGCAGGTGCTGCCATGGCTTTAAGCTCTGTTTCAGTAGTCAGTAACAGTTTAAGATTAAAATGGATTAAATTATAAATACTATGAAATTCAAGACAAATATTAAATGCGATGCGTGTGTGGCGAAAGTAACACCTTATTTAGACGCATCACCAGCGAAGGATGCATGGAAAGTAGATACGAGCACACCTGATAAAATACTAACAGTGAATGATAATAAAGGATTATCCGCGGCTGATGTAATCAGGCAGGTGGAAGCTGCAGGGTACAAGGCCAGCGAGATTTAATAAAAACGGATTTTTATGGAAAGCCGCTTCTGCCAAAGGTATGAGCGGCTTTCTTTTTTGCGTGTATGAAAATTTAACAAATAATTTATAACCCTACTTGTTTTGTAGAGTATTTAATTATCTTTGTCCCCGTGAAGTTGTAACCTTAACCTCCTCTTTACTGTAGTAACTGATCGCTTAACTAGTAAACAAAGTACAATGAAGAAACTGTTGTTATGTAGCGCGGTATTGGGTTTTGCCTTAACAGGATATGCTCAGACAGCTGCACCTAAGCCAACCAAAGAAGTAAAATATGAGAATCCTGCCGCCGACAGCAGAGGGTACCTTGTTAAAGTAGGCGATCAGGCTCCTGATGATTTTGAATTGGTATTAACCGATGGTAAAAAAACTACGCTCAAAGAATTGCGTGGTAAAGTAGTGGTACTTCAATTCACCGCCAGCTGGTGTAGTGTATGCCGCAAAGAAATGCCCCATCTGGAAACAGAAGTATGGCAGGCCAATAAAAATAAAGATTTTGTTTTAATAGGCGTGGACAGAGATGAACCTTTGGAAAAGGTCTCGAAGTTTCATGATGACATGAGCATCTCGTACCCGCTGGCGCTCGATCCCGGCGCAGCTATCTTCCGCCGCTATGCCGACAAAAACGCAGGCGTGACAAGGAATATCGTCATTGACAGAACAGGGAAAATAATATACTTAACAAGATTGTATGATGAAAAAGAATTTGCAGCCATGCTGTCTGTAATCAATGAGCAATTAAGCCACTAAGCTTCTCAACATTTTATTTATTAATTCAACCAACCAGTACACAGGGCGAACACTGTGTGCTCAGGACTTTATTACCTCCTATCAAGCAAAGAAACAATGAAACAAATCGTAAGCGCATTACTGCTGCTATCCCTTTACCTTGGCGCAGCTGCACAGTCACGCCGCATCACCGGTAAAGTTACAGCGAAGGACAACGATTCCCCTATCCCCGGCGTATCTGTAAAAACAACCGGTAAGGCTATTGGCGTACAAACCGATGGTCAGGGTAACTTCTCTATCGAAATACCTGAAGGTGTTACTTCGCTGGAATTCACCTACATCGGTTACCAGAAAATAATTTTACCCATTAGTGGAAATACTGTCAATGCCAAACTGGAATCTACTGCCAGCGGTCTGAATGAAGTGGTGGTAGTAGGTTATGGTACACAGACAAAAAGAGAATTTACCGGTGCTGCTGCACGCATCTCCGGTGCACTCGTGAAAGATGCACCTGTGCAGAGTTTTGACCAGGCCCTCTCCGGTCGGGCTGCAGGTGTGAGTATCGCATCGCCAAACGGTGTGCTGAATAACCCGCCTGTGATCCGTATCCGTGGTGTGAACTCTATCTCCCTCAGCTCTTATCCGCTGGTAGTGATCGATGGGATTGCTGTTAATACCGGCAATATCTCTACCAGTACTTCTGTGCCTAACAACCCGCTGAGTGATATCGATCCTGCAGACATAGAGTCTATCGATGTACTGAAAGATGCGGCATCTACCTCCATCTACGGTTCCCGTGCTGCTGGCGGCGTACTCCTCATCACTACCAGGAGAGGTAAGGAAGGGAAAGCTAAAGTAATATACGATGCATGGGGTAGCTTAACAAAAGCAGCCCGTCTGCCTAAACTGCTGGATGCAACCGGTTACATGAAATACAAAAACGAAGCGGTATACAATTCGAAAGTATTGGGTGGTAATGAAAACAATAGCAGCGTAGCTTCCGAATTGTTCTTCCCTAACTATAATGCAGATGGCTCTCTGGTGAATACTAACTGGTACGATTATATCTATCGCACTGCCTATTCTCAGAACCATAACATCAGCGTATCTGGTGGTAACAAAACAACAAATTATTATTTATCCGCCAACTATTCTAACCAACAGGGTTTTGTGGTAGATAATGAATTCAAACGTAAGTCACTTCGTTTCAATGTTGACCATGAAGTAACCAAATGGTTCAAGATCAAAGCTGGTGGTGCATACAATACATCATTCAACCAATCTCAGAACACAGGTTCCCTGCCTAACAGTACCTTCCTGCTCATCGGTGCTGCACGTCTTGCCACTGCACTGGCACCCAACGTGTCTGTGTATAATGCCGACGGTAGTTACAACCTGAGCTCAACAGGTACGTTAGGTATGGGCAACAACCAGGTGACCAACACCCTGTGGAATGCAAAAGCATTGTTCGACCTGAGTAGCTATACGACAGAGAACGATCGCTTTACAGGAAATATAGGTGCAACCATTAAGTTGCCGTATCACTTTGAACTGAATACTACGTATGCGATGGACAGGCTGAGAACTGAAAATAATACGTGGTTAAGTTCTCAACTGGGATCTTCCGGTTATTCTGTAGGGGGTTCTGCTACCAATGTGAGCGCACTGCGTAATAACTGGGACTGGGCGAGCACTTTGGGTTTCAATAACAAATACCGTAAGCACCACGTGACTGCATTATTGGGTTATGATGTACAGAAATTCGAGACTACTTCCTGGGGTGCTTATGCCACTGTAGCGGCAGACAATTTCTTTACTAACTACGAAGGTAGTTACAGCACCGTAACAGCAAGCGGCAATAGTAAAAGTGAAAAAGCATTCATCTCTTACTTCTCCCGTGTGACTTACGACTTTAATAACAAGTACTTCCTGACTGCCAACTTCCGCCGCGATGGTAACTCTGCACTGGGTGCCAACAGCAAGTTCGGTAACTTCGGTGGTGTGAGCGCGGGCTGGCTGTTATCTGAAGAAGGATTCTTCAAAAACCTGCACATCGAAAATATTGTAAACAATGTGAAACTGCGTGCCAGCTGGGGTCGTGTAGGTAATGGTAATGTGACCAACGACTATGCCAGCCAGAGCCTGTACAGTGCTTCGCTGTATGGTAGTGCCGCTACCTGGTACCTGAGTCAGGCCGGTAACCCTGATCTGTCCTGGGAAACCAGTAAACAAACTAACCTGGGTCTGGATCTGGGGCTGCTGAATAACAGGATCCAGGTAGAAGGTACATGGTTCAACAACGATGTAAATGGTCTGATCCTGAGTGCACCACAATCTGCATCCAAAGGTATCCCTGACAATGCCATCCTCATGAACGTAGGTGCTATGTATAACCGTGGCTGGGAACTGGGTGTAACAGCCAGCGTGATCCGCAAGGAAAATTTCAGCTGGGATGCAAGCTTCAACTATACACACATCAAGAATAAAGTAACAGCACTGGCAACAGGTAACTCAGACATCATCGGCTATACTCACACTTCGTCCGAAGCAAGTAACGTAACACGTGTAGGCTACTCTGTTGGTAGCCTGTATGGTGCCAAAACGGCTGGTGTGAATCCTGAAAACGGGCGTCGTATCTTCATCAACAAAGCAGGTGAGAAAGTACAGTACAGTGCTACAGTCGCTTCCGGCGAGAGTAACTGGACTTACCTGGATGGTACCACGGCTACTGCGATTTCTGCCAGCGACTACTACCTGCTGGGCAATGCATTGCCAAAATGGTATGGTGGTCTGAGTAATACTTTCCGTTACAAGAACTTTGATCTGGGTATCAACCTGACTTACGCAGGTGGTAACTATGTAATGAACGGTACCAAAGCCACCCTGAGAGATCAGCGTTTCTATAACAACTATACAGACATTTCCAAACGCTGGACGACTGTAGGTCAGAAAACCGACATCCCTCGTCTGGTATACAATGACCAGATCTCCAATGGTTCTTCTTACCCGATTTCAGCGAACGTAGAGAAAGGTGATTTTCTCCGTTTGCAAAGTCTGACGCTGGGTTACCGTGTACCTGGCCGCGTATTTGGAACTTCAGGAATCAGCAGTGCACGTATATATGCTTCCGGCAACAACCTGTTCCTGCTTACTGGTTATACAGGTACAGATCCTGAATCAAGCAGCAATGGTAACTCCAATACCACACCGGGTATTGAGAAGAACGCAGTGGGTCAGGGAAGAACTTTCACAGTGGGTATTAACGTAGGATTTTAATGTAAAACAAATCAGGAAAATGAAAAAAATATATCAATATATAGGTTTGGGTGTGATACTGGCTTTCTCCTCCTGCAGTGAGAAAGAATTGCTGGATACCGTGCCTTCAACATCTATCAGCGACGCAAATTCATTTGGTTCTGCTTCCCGTATCCTGGGTCTGGTGAATGGTGCTTACGATGCTGTGAAAGGCGCCTCTTTATACGGCGGCCGTTACCTGCTGTACTGCGATGTAAGAGGAGAAGAGTTCATCAACGTGACTGCGAATTCATACACGGCGTATGAGAGCTGGAACAATAGCTACAACTCCGGTTCCAACGATATCAATAATCTTTGGTCACAGGCATATACTGCCATCAACGACGCGAATATCATTATCGCGGGGCTGGCTACCAGCACCGGTGTGATCTCTGACACGCTGAATACGCAATATACTGCAGAAGCGAAGTACATCCGTGCATTGTGCTATTTCAGTCTGGTAACGGTGTATGCTACGCCTTACAACTCGGATCAGGGTGCATCCAAAGGTTTGCCACTGCGCCTTCAGGCAGAAACCGATGGTGACAATAATGACCTGGCACGTAGCACAGTAGCAGAAGTGTATACCCAGATCTTATCAGACCTGGATTCAGCAGAAGCGAATCTGCCTGACAGTTATTCCTCAGATCTGCTGAATACCACCCGTGCACATAAGAGTACTGCGATTGCCCTGAAGACAAGGGTGTACCTGACTATGAATAATTTTGCGAAAGTTGTTGAAGAAGCCGCGAAGATTGTACCACAGACGAGTGCTCCGTTTAGTACTACCAGTTATGGTGTGAAGCATGCATTGCAGTCCGATATCACAACATTGTTCGGTACGACTTATACGACAACCGAGTCCATCTTCTCTATGCCAATGACATCTTCTGATTCGTATTCAGGCCAGTCTGCCATTGGTTATATTTATAATGCCAATTCAGAGTACTATCTGAACCCGGATGGTATTTTAGGCAATGCACAATGGGGTAGCAGCGATAAGCGCAGAAGCTTGTTACGTGTAGCATCCAGTTTATATTACCTGAAGAAATATGCAAAGGCATCTCCATATATCGATTACATTCCGGTGATCCGTTATTCAGAGGTTTTGCTGAATTATGCAGAAGCTGCGGCACAGACAGGCAATCTTACACTGGCTGCAAATCTGCTGAAGGCGGTGCATGCGCGTAGTGATGCGAGCTATACATTTGCAGATGCGGATATAGCGACCGCTTCAGCACTGGTATCTACTATTGCCATCGAGAGAAGGATTGAATTGTTGGGCGAAGGTTTCAGATCAGGTGATCTGCTGAGAAACCTGCAAACGATCCCTGCAAAGGGTAGCAGCAGTCTGCAGGCAAATGCGGTAGCCCCAACTGCTTCCAATTACATTTTCCCGGCACCCAATAATGAGCTGACAACAAATAAGCTTTATTAATAAAGTTTGGCCTTGTATTTGCTGTTATATAATAATAACGAATGAAATGCGTTTTATAACCGGACAGTAAACCCAGGATCATGCTTAGAAGATCTGCCTGGAAGAAATTTAAACAACCTGCCAATATCCTAATATCTTTTAGTTTATTGGCAGGTTTTGTGTTTTTGGGCACTGGCTGTGCCTCAAGTCGTGGTGGAAACTACGAACCCCCACGTCTCGGTGCAGAGTACCGTTTTGAGGATGGTATGCGCAAAGAAAAGCATCCCCAGTATTTATTCAGCAACAAGGAAAGAAAGGAAATGATAAAAATGGGATTGCCTGCGGGCGCCCAGAATGAGGCTGTAGGTGGTGCCACACTTCCTTCAGCTACGAACCAGTTACCTCCCGAAGTCAGGAAAGATAGTATTCCTCCAAAAGATTCCGTGTACAAAGTTTTGCCTCAGTAGTAACTTTTTTTTAAGGAGCTACGTTTAACTCATGTAAATATCTATTTATGTGCAAATCCGGTTTGTTCCTATTTATGAATCCCGGCAATTGACTACCCATTGAGCGGTTTGCACCATTTCCTTAATATGTCCAATTATGAAACACACATTTTATTTGTTTGCTTACTATTTGTAAGCAGGACAACCTTGGGACAATCAGAATTAATCAGCTTTGGTCCGTATGTAGAAAGATTGTATAACGACTGCCAGATCTCAGGTCATTCCTATATCGGCTTAGGCAGATGCAGGATTTCATCTTGTTAAACTATGAAACAGCTATTTTACTTTTTTGCCGTCCTGTTTTTTATCACTGCCTCCGCTTTGGGGCAGTCTAAGAAATTGTCTTACGGACCTTATGTAGAAGCCCTTATTAACCAGGGGAAACTGCCTGCAGCTTCTAAAGTTGGCACAGGGGTCGGTGTCGGCATGAATGTAAAATTATTGACCGGGTGGAGTTTTACGGCATCTGCAGGATATGTGTGTTTTAAAGGAAACAGTACGCAGAAAAATTCTACCGTTGCAGACTACCAGGTCATTCCTGTTCGTTTGGGAGTAGCATACAAACTACCCATGCCGGCGGTGTACATCAAAGTAGAAACGGGAACTGCTACGGCCATTGGTCATGGCACAAAGGTCATTCTCACCCCGGGATTGGGTGTTCATTTAAAATCATTGGATGTGGAGGCGAAGTATGAGACCTGGATACAGGAGAATACGAATAGCGCAATAGGGGTAAAAGCCGCATATTCCTTCTGACATTAATTTACTATGAATTACTTACATTTGTGAGAATTTTAAAATATCCGTATGATAAAAACCATTCAAATTTCATTATTACTGGCACTCTTTTGTGTGATTGGTACCCAGTCCCAGGCACAGTTAAAGAGATTCAGCATTGGCCCCTATGTAGAAACAGGTGTTCCTACAGGTGACTTCAAAGATACCCACAACGCTGGATGGGGTGGTGGTCTGAATGCAGACATCAAGCTGATTGCTGGTTTGGGTGTAACTGGTTCTGCTGGTTACATGCGTTTTTCCGGTAAGTCTTTTGACTATAGTGCAGTTGACGGTCCGGTAGGTAAATATTCTGCTCTGCAGGCTTTTCCGGTAAGAGTAGGGGTGAAGTATAAATTCTCTATTCCATTACTGTATGTAAAGGTAGAAGGTGGTACTGCTACTTACGTAGGTGACTATGATGGTACTGCTGCTCTTTTTGCACCAGGAGTGGGTATTCGTTTCCTCGGTCTTGATGTGGAGGCGAAATATGAGAGCTGGTTTAAGGATGGAGACCATTTAGGTTTCTTTGGTCTGAAAGCCGGTTATAATTTCTAGTATTCAGGCAGTTTGTTATTTATTTATAGAGGGCCTCCGGAAGTATCCGGGGGCTTTTTTTATGGGCAATAAAAGGCAGTATTGAAAAAGAATTTTCAAATGTAAAAGGAAACCATTCCTTCAGGGCGATAGTCCATTAACAGATCATCAATCCAATAAAACAGATCTTGTTTGCTGCCACAGGCCAATTTCCCCAAAAAAAGAAGCCCCCTGAATTTATCAGGAGGCTTCAAGGTTTCCGTTTGAATAAGAAAAATCTTTCCGGTCAATAATAATGTACCGGCATGTTCACTGTACTGCTACTGTTTAGGTTGTTTCTTATGCTTTTTTGCAGTAGTATCAGCAACTTGCTTGCCTGTAGTGTCGGCTTTGGCAGATGAAGTATCACCTACTGATTTAAATGCAACAGTGTCTTTTACAGACATTGCTGTATCCAGTCTGTGAGCAAATGCGGCAGTGTCTGCTTTTGCACTGGTAGTGTCACTTTTCAGCGTGAAGCTGGCAGTGTCTTTCATCATTGCAGTAGCCAGGGTGTCTTTACCGAAAGCAGTGTCTGCTTTGGCAAAAGCCGCAGTGTCACGGAAGTTGGCAGTGTCAGCTTTGAAGCTGAAAGCTGTGTCTTTCATCAGCGCAGTATCAGCTTTGAAGAAAGATGCGGTGTCGCGGAAATTTGCAGCAGTATCAGCTTTGAACAGGTATGCTGTGTCACTCATCATAGCGGTATCCGCTTTGAAAAAGCTCGCAGTGTCTGCTTTAAACAAATTTGCTGTGTCATTCGCCATCGCAGTGTCTCTTACATAGCTGGCTGTGTCGGTGCTGAAGTTAGCAGTGTCTCTCGCAAAGCTGGCAGTATCTGCTTTGAAAAAGCTCGCAGTGTCTGCTGACATAATGGTGTCGGCCGCGTTACCGCTGTTAGACATAACATTCTTTGCATTCACATTGGCCAGAACAAAAGCGCCAAAACCTGCCATAAGGCCGAAACGGATTAATTGCTTCTTCATGGTTTTTCAATTTTAATTGGTTAAATAAAAAATCAATAAATGATGGTTGATGAGTAAATAACCAAAACGGTGCAAGAATCTTCTAAGAAAATGTTAAAGACAATTCGTTTTTATATAATATATTGAAAAACAGATACTTGTGTCGTTTTCTTATTTGAGTAGTTTTTCCAATCCCATTAAACTTTACTAAAGAAAGTAAGTCCGCACTGCGGGGAAACTGTAGATATGAAGTAACAAGACCGGGTATACGTTTTCATACTGGGAATAGTAAGCTTAAAAAAGAAGCATGTTTACTGGCTAAATTTTTTTAAACTCGTTAAATTAATATCATAATATCTTGTTAAGAAAGTCTACTTTTACTTTTATATCTGTGAATGTGACATCGTAAAAAAGTGTTCCTATTAATAATGTACACCACTTGAATGTAATGCCAGCGAACAGTGTGTAAGCTTCCTTGATATTATAATTACGTTTTTCCAAAATCCAACTACTTACTTTGCTATGAGGTACAAACCATTGGGCAAGCTATGCTTCCTTCTATTCATTTCGTGCCTGCTAACCACGGCGGCACTCGCACAGCGTACCATCTCCGGGATGGTCAAAGATGCCAGCGATAGCAGCGGCCTCCCTGGTGTAAACATCACATTGCCGGGCACCACATCCGGCACCATTACTGATGCCAAAGGCCATTTCTCTTTGCAGGTCCCTGAATCCGCAAAAAGTCTGACTTTCTCGTTTATGGGTTATACCCAGCAAACAATCACTATCGGCACCCAGATCACGTTTGCTGTATCACTGCAATCCACTTCCAAAGGCCTGGGTGAAGTAGTTGTAGTCGGTTATGGTACACAAAACCGTCGCGATGTAACAGGTACCATATCGTCCATCAAAGGTTCCGATATCAAAAACCTGCCTGTCAGCGACGCCGCACAGGCTATACAGGGTAAAGTACCCGGTGTAGACATTGTGCGTTCCGATGGTTCCCCAGGTACTGAACCGAGTATTCGTATCCGGGGTACAGGTACTATCAACAATGCGGAACCACTTATTATTATAGATGGTGTGCCCGCTACCGGCATGAGCGATGTGAGTCCGAATGACATCGCCTCTATGGAAATCCTGAAAGACGCTTCCAGCTCCGCTATCTACGGTACCCGCGCTGCAAACGGTGTGGTGATCATCACCACGAAGAGAGGAGGCTATGGCGAGAAAACCCACGCTACCGTGAATGTTTATAAAGGTACTTCCAACGCACGCCGTTACATTCCATTACTCACCGCTCCTGAACTCGTACAGCTGAAACAGGAACGTTATACCAACGATGGTGTGGCCATCAACTCCCTTTGGCAGGATCCTTACTATGCGGTACAGCGTACCGACTGGCAAAGAGCACTGATCGGCACCGGTTCCACTACGAATGCAGATGTGAACCTGCGTGGCGGTAGCGCTGTTTCAAACTACCTTTTCAGCGCTGGTTATTACGATGAAAAAGGGATGATCGAAAATACCTTCTTCAAGCGTTATAGTTTCCGTATTAACTCCGAACATAAACTCGGTAGTCGTGTGAAAGTAGGAGAGAACCTTCAGCTTACTTACCGCAATGCCAAAGGCTTTGATACGTATTCTTCACAAACAGGTCTGATCTTCAGCGCACTTCGCTTTAACCCTGCTATTCCTGTAAGAAACGATGATGGCAGCTATGGTACAGCGAAGGCCAGCAACGAGCTGGGGGACATTAACAACCCTGTATTCACTGTTGAAAATATCGATGCCTGGAGCAAGACCTATCGTGTACTCGCCAGTGTTTATGGTGAAGTACAGATCATAGATGGCCTCTCCTTACGTGTGAACGGCGGTTACGATGGCAACATCTACCAGCAATATAGCTTCACCCCTGCCATTCTCGATCAGACCCGCGTGAGCGCAAACGCTGACCTGTGGCAACGTACCGAATCTAATGGTACCGCATTGGGCGAAGCCTTCCTGACGTACAACAAGACTTTCAATAACGTTCACCAGGTGACATTGACTGGTGGTTACTCTATTCAAAAAACACAGGGCAACTACTTCCGTGCAGAGCGCTGGGGTTATACCGACGAATCCGCGGATCAGCGTGTGCTTGACAACGGTACTACTGTATACAATGCTTCCGGTAACTACAATCCGGAGAGCGCCATTGCCTCCGGCTTCCTGCGTGCGTTCTATGGTTATAAAGGTAAATACCTCTTCACCGGTACTTTCCGTGCTGATGGTTCCAGCCGTTTCCCGAAAAACCAGCGCTGGGGTTATTTCCCGGCTTTCTCACTGGGTTGGCGCGTGAGCGATGAAGCTTTCTTCAAAGACAACGTCGGCTTCATGAGCAACCTGAAAATCACCGGTGGCTGGGGACAGCTGGGTAACCAGAACGTAACCGACTACCAATACCTCGCGATAATAACCAAGGACCGTAAATACTCCTTCGGTGGTAATGCTACAACAGGTATCTGGAACAGTTCTCTCGCCAACCCTAACATTACCTGGGAAAAGGCAGAGATGACCAATATCAGCGTCGAAATGGGCTTCTTTAAAAACGCCCTGAATGCCACTGTGACCTGGTTCAACAAGAATACCCGCGACATGCTGGTACCTTATCCTGAACTGGATGTACATGGTACAAGTACAATTCCTGATCAGAACATCGGTCAGATGAGCAACAAAGGATGGGAAATTGAATTGAGCTACCGTGGTGGCAAACAGGCCGTGCATTATAATGTAGGTGTGAATGCATCCTTCATTAAGAACCGCGTGACCCGTCTGTACTCCGGTACCTATATCAGCTCTACGCCTTATGGCCGTCAGGCACAGGAAATTTCCCGTACCTACGAAGGACAGCCGATTGCTTCCTTTTATGGCTGGAAGACGAATGGTATCTATCAGAACCAGACTGCTATTGACAACGATGCGAATGTGGCTAATGATAATAACAGGGCCGATATCAAACCCGGTGATGTACGTTTCGTAGATATCAACGGTGATGGCAAGATCGACGAAAATGACCGCACTAACCTGGGTGATCCTAACCCACGTATGACTTACGGAATACAAGCTGGTATTGAATATAAAGGCTTTGATCTGAGTGCAAACTTTGCAGGTGTAGCAGGTGTGAAACTGTATAATGCTGACAGAATGCAAGGGCTGGATCCTACCTACTCATACAACATGTATGCAGAAGCAATGGGCCGCTGGCATGGTGAAGGTACCAGCAACAGTATGCCACGCATGTCTCTTGTAGATGCCAATCAGAACGCACGTACATCAGATCGTTTTGTAGAAAGTGGTAATTATTTCTCTCTGAGAAATGTCACCCTTGGCTATACGATTCCTTCTCATGTATGGGGCAAATCAGGGATTTCTGATATCAGGATCTATGCTACTGGTCAGAATGTGTTCATGATCACCAAATACAAAGGACTGAATCCTGAGCTGGGTTATGCTTCCGCTTCAGGTGGAGATGGTAACCTCATGCGCGGTGTAGACGTGGCTACTTACCCACAGGCCCGTGTATTCACTTTTGGTGCAACCATGAATTTCTAAACAAGCAAAACGAATTAAGCAATGAAACGAATGAAATATTTGCTGCTGTGTGTACCTGCGTTCTTTGCCTGTAACAAGGAATTGGATGTAGAGAAAAAAGGTAGCTATACAACGGCTAACTACTGGCGCAATCAATCTGACGCAGTAGATGGCATCACTGGTATCTATAATATTTTACTGGAAGAAGACTTTACGGGCTTTGGTGAGTTTGTATACGACAACTGTTCTGACGACCAGTATCGTGCGGGGGATCATCCTGAACTGGCAGACCTTGAAGCCTTTACATACGATGCTTCCAATGCTGCTGTGAAAGCACCCTGGAAGTGGAAGTACGAAATGCTGAACAGATCAAACAGTGCCCTGCTGTATATTCCAGATATTACCAGTATTGATACAGATATCAAAAACCGTTGTTTAGGTGAAGCGCATTTCTTCCGTGCATACGCTTACTGGCGCCTTGCTTTGATCTATGGTGATGTACCTATGATCATGGAAGAGGATATCAAAAACGGTACTTACAATAAGGCAAAATCTACTATCGACGAAGTGCATGCACAGATCGAAGCAGACCTGAAAGCAGCGGCGATCTTATTGCCTGAGAGTTACGATGCATCGCAGGCAGGTCGGGTGAGCAAAGGTACGGCATGGGGTTTACTGGCAAAACTGTATCTCTATGAGAATGATTTTGCAAATACTATTTTGTATGGTGATAGCGTGATCACAAATTCAAATTACGCCTTGCAGTCTACCTATGCGGCGAACTTTACACCTGCTACCAGCAATAACAGTGAGATGTTGTTTAACGTACAGACACTGGATGGATGGGGATATTCTGACTTCATCACTTATCATGCACCACGTGCATGGGGCGGATGGGATTTCTTTGAGCCCGTGCAGGGATTACTGGATGAATTTGAAGTGGGTGATCCACGAAAGGATGTATGTATTATGAAGCCGGGAGATGTGATAAATATTGGTACAGGTAATGCCACTTATACTGCATCTTTGTCATCAACAGGGTATCATTATAACAAGTTCTGCGCATGGACGAGCACAGGTGGTTTGAACTATTCTTTCAAATATCCTTTGATGCGTACATCAGACATTTATTTGTGTGTGGCAGAAGCAAAGATCCGTCAGACCGGCACTGGTGCCGGTGATGCGGAAATCAATGCAATTCGTAGCCGGGTAGGTTTAACAAGCGTATCCAATGCAGGTATGACTGCGTTAATGCATGAGAGAAGGGTAGAGCTGTGTGGAGAGAATGAACGTCACCAGGATCTGATGCGTTGGGATAAGGCGGGTATCATTGATATCACGACAATTTACAATCAGCCTAAGTTAACGTCTTCTGGAGCTGTGATTCAGGCAGCGCGTACATTTACAAGACCTAAGAATTACTATTTCCCATTACCACAATCAGAGATTGATAAGAGTAATGGTGTGCTGGTACAGAATTCAAATTTTTAATAATGTAAAAAGGAGCTGTGTTTTACAGCTCCTTTTTTAGGCATTGAAAATAATTGTCAAAAGTACACACAAAAATTCCTTTTTAAAACCTATATTGGGCTTCTGAATAATTCCTGGTTATGCGATACAAACTTCATCGCTGTCTTACAGCGCTATTATTGTCCGGAACAATTTCCGTGGCTCAGACGCTTACCGTCAAAGTAAACACACCGCAACACACTGTTCAACCCACCATGTGGGGGATCTTTTTCGAAGACATTAACTTCTCGGCAGACGGCGGCATTTATGCTGAACTGGTCAAAAACCGCTCGTTTGAATTTGCCCAGCCTTTACAGGGATGGAAAGTGATCAAAGAAGCCAATAACGGCAAAGTCCTGATCGTAAACCGTGCCCCTGAAAATGCAGCCAATCCACGCTATGCTCACATTACTGTTGCTGGCAACTTCGGCCTTTTCAATGAAGGTTTCCGTGGCATGGGCTTTAAAAAAGGAGAAACGTACAACTTCTCTGTGCTGGCTGGTAATACTACTGGCGACCTTACAATTAAGGTAGTCCTCCTCAATGACAAAGGTGCTCCTATTGGCACTGCTACTATAGGCACTCCCGGTAAAGACTGGAAAAACTACGCTGTAAGCATTACAGCCAGTGAAACCGTGTCCAAAGGCGGGCTGCAGGTTTTCTTCGAAGGCAACGGCACCATAGATGCGGATATGCTCTCCCTCTTCCCGGCTAATACCTGGAAACAGCGTCCCGGTGGTCTCCGTACCGATCTGGTACAACTGCTGGCTGACCTCCATCCCGGTTTTGTCCGTTTCCCCGGTGGCTGTATCGTGGAAGGTAAGGACTTGGTGAACCGTTACCAATGGAAAAAGACAGTAGGACCTATCGAAGAGCGTACCCTGATCGTGAACCGCTGGAATACAGAATTCCCATACCGCGCTCCGGGTGATTACTATCAAAGCTATGGGCTTGGGTTCTTTGAATACTTCCAGCTTTCTGAGGACATCGGCGCCGAGCCACTGCCTATTCTGAACTGCGGCATGGCCTGTCAGTTCAATACCGGCGAAGTGGCGGCAGATGACGATGTACCTGCTTATATCCAGGACGCCCTTGACCTGATCGAATTTGCCAATGCCGGCACCGATACAAAGTGGGGAAAACTGAGGGCCGATATGGGGCATCCCAGGCCTTTTAACCTGAAAATGATCGGGGTGGGTAATGAACAATGGGATAGCCAGTACATAGCCCGTTATAAAATGTGGGAAACCGTGCTGAAGACCAAACACCCTGAGATCAAACTGGTATCCAGTGTAGGCCCGTCTCCGGACGATGAGCGTTTTCATTATGGCTGGTCCCAGCTGAAAGGTTCCAAAGCAGACCTGGTAGACGAACATTATTATATGGCGCCAGACTGGTTCCTGCAGAATGCTTCCCGCTACGATAATTACGATCGTAAAGCGCCCCATATCTTTGCAGGGGAATATGCAGCCCACATCAGGGATAAGGAGAAAGACCAGCCTGAAAGCCGCAATACCTGGGGTAGTGCCCTGGCAGAAGCAGCATTTATGACCGGTCTGGAAAGAAATGCGGATGTGGTGAACATGGCTTCCTACGCACCGCTGCTGGCTCACGTGGACGCATGGCAATGGCGCCCTGACCTGATCTGGTTCGACAACCTGCGATCTGTAGGTACGCCCAATTATTTCGTACAGAAGCTATTTGCCAACTACAAAGGCACCAACACTGTTCCTGTTACAGAAAATGGGAAGGCACTCACTGGGCAGGACAGCATCTACGCCAGTGCTACCATTGACGCAGCTAAACACCAGCTGTTGCTGAAAGTGGTGAATGCTTCCTCAGCTGCCCGTCCTTATAAGATCCAGCTGGATGGTGCTACGACCACCAAAGAGGCAGCCTTACAACAGATCCTTACCGCGACGGACAAACTGGCTATCAATACTTTGGACCAACCGTCACTGGTAGCTCCGTTGCAGCAAAAGCTGACTGTTACAAAAAACAGTGCCAGCGTAACCCTGCAACCGGCCTCTGTGAACGTTTTCGTGATCCCATACAAGTAATAAAATACTGTTCCCATTCAGCCTATTTTTCTGCCGGTGGTAGAAAAATAGGCTTTTGCATTTTTAAATGAACAGCATGGCACGTTTTTTAGTTAAATTAGTAACGGATGAGTATCTGTCTTGAAATGTTCCTTTATGTTCAACAAACTCATAATCTTTTGTTTCTTTGTTTGTAAGTGTGCTCCTATACAGGCACAGGACTCCCTTCCACGGTGGAGCCTCCAGACCTGCCTTGATTATGCTAAAACGCATAATATCACACTGAATAGTTTACGTCTGAGCCGCAGTATTTCTGAACAGGACCTCTTGTTATCCCGGTCAGCAGTATTGCCCGGCGTATCGGCCTCCCTAGCACCTGCTGTGACCTATTCCAAGGTGACAGACTCGAATGGCGACCTCAGATCCCGGGTAACTACCTCGGGTACTACGGCCGCCAGTGCTTCCGTTACACTATACAATGGTGGGTATCTCAGAAATGATATTAAGCAAAAGCAGTTGCTGGTGCAGGTGGCGGGTCTGGACCTGGCGGCTTCGGAAAATGATATTACCCTGAGCATTACGCAGGCCTACCTGAATATTCTGCTGGCAAAGGAGAACATTGTGTATGTCAGAGATGTAGTAGCAACGTCGGAGGCCCAGGTAAAACAGGAGCAACAGTTCTATGATGCGGGTACGGTGGCACTGAAGGACCTTATCCAGTTGCAGGCGCAATTAGCCAATGATAAATATACACTGGTAGCGGCGGAGAATACTCACCGTCAAAATATGCTGACGTTAAAGCAAATATTGCAATTGCCACCGGATACGGGTTTTGCCGTGCTGGAACCGGATACAATCATGTCTAATCCTGTGTTGACCACTTTGTCAGAAGCAAGGCAAACAGCATTGGATAATCGTCCTGAAGTGAAAAGCAGTGAGCTGAGTGTGGAATCGGCTAAAATAGGGGTACTGAAAGCCCGTGCGGGTTATCTGCCTACATTGTCAGCAGGAGCAGGGATAGGGACCAGTTATACAGATAATAGTTACTATTCTTTCATGCGGCAGATGGACAATAATTTCTACCAGCAAATAGGCGTGACGCTCTCCGTGCCCATCTTCAGCAAGCGGGCGAACAAGGTAAATGAAGCGGTGGCAAAACTGGAAGTGGGGCAGGCGGAACTCACCCTGCAGAATACACGTACTACCTTATCTTACGACGTGGAGCAGGCTTATATCAATGTGCTCAATGCTCAGTCACAATATGATGCGGCTGTTGAGCAATTGCGGTATACACAGGAAGCCTACCGCATAGCGAATGAGCAATTGAAGATCGGCGCTACCAATACGACGGAAGTGCTGGTGCAGAAAAATCTCTACATACAGGCGTTACAGTCTTATATACAGGCTAAGTATAGTTCCGCGCTGTATATCAGAATCTATGATTTCTACAGGGGAGTACCTGTTACATTGTAAAATTTGTATAAACTGATATAGGATGAATAAAAAGGTCCTTATAATAATATTGATCGTGGTGGCTGTATTAGCCGTATGGTTTTTCTTTTTTAGAAAGAAAGAGATGCCGGTGTTCATTGAAACGGAAAAGCCGAAATACGGTCATATATATACGAGCGTCACAGCGACTGGATATGTGCAGCCAGTAGATACTGTAGCAGTAGGTACGCAGGTATCTGGTACGCTCAAGTACATTTATGCTGACTTTAATTCGCAGGTGAAGAAGGGCCAATTGATCGCTGAGCTGGACAAGGTATTGTTGCAGGCAGAAGTGGATCGGAACAAAGGTAATCTGGCCAGTTCGCAGAGTCAGTTGATCTATGAAGAAGCACAGTTCAAAAGAGAAGAACAACTATATAATGTAGGTGCGGTGAGCAAAGCAGACTATGACAATGCGAAGTATCTGTACCAGGCGGCGAAAGCAAGTGTGGAAAGTGCTCGGGCATCGTTGGCGACTGCGAAGCGGAACTTATTCTTTACAGAAATTTATTCACCGATTGACGGAGTCGTTTTGAGCCGTTCTGTGAGTGTAGGACAGACAGTGGCAGCAAGTTTTAGCACGCCTACGTTGTTTATATTAGCGAAAGATATTACGAAGATGCAGGTGCAGGCCAATGTGGATGAGGCGGATATAGGGAATGTAAAAGATAGTCAGCGTGTATCCTTTACGGTAGATGCGTTCCTGGAGGATGAATTTTCCGGCAAGGTAGAAGAGATACGCTTGAAACCTTCGGTGTCTTCAAATGTGGTTACATATACCACGATTATCAGTGCGCCGAATGAAGATATGAAATTGAAGCCGGGTATGACGGCAACGGTAACTATTTATACGGCAGAAAAGTATCATGCGTTATTGGTTCCTGCAAAGGCGTTGATGTTTAAGCCAGATTCAGCGATGTCAAAGAAATTTACAGTGGTGAGTATAGCACCTGCGGCGGCCGAGAAGCATAAGTTATCAAAGCCTGTAACGGGAGGGGCGCAGGATACAGTGAGGAGGCAGCATGCGGATACGTCGAAAGTAACGACTACTTATGTGTGGGTGAGACAGGGAGATTCGTTGGTGCAGAGAAAGGTGATTATTGGGTTGAATGATAATACGCATGCAGAGGTAATTTCAGGGTTGACAGAAAATGATGATGTGATAACGGCAATGATGCAGGAGGCGGAGAGTAAGGGGACAAAGACTTCAGGTTCTGGTAGTAGTCCGTTTATGCCGCAGCGGAGAAAACGATGATTTAATATCTTTCATTAACAGACGGTTGATGACTGTTTTTTCGATTCATTTGCAGGCGGGTTTTCGTCTGTTCCATTCATTTTAAACGATGAGCAAAAAGATACTGGAAATACAACAAATAAAAAGGGAGTTCCGCATGGGCACAGAAATTGTTCGAGCGCTCAAAGGCGTCACCTTCGATGTGTTTGCGGGGGAGTTCATCACCATCATGGGAAGCAGTGGCTCCGGTAAAACAACTTTACTAAACATACTGGGTTGTCTTGACAAACCTACAGAAGGCACATACTTACTGGATGGTGTAAACATCGGACAACTTTCCCGGAATGAACTGGCGCAGCTACGCAATCGTAAAATAGGATTTGTGTTTCAGTCTTACAACCTGCTTCCGCGTACATCTGCATTGGAGAATGTAGAACTGCCTTTGCTGTACAATATGGAGATCAGTCATGAGGATCGTCGTAAGAAAGCTATACATTCACTGGAAGCGGTGAAATTGGCAGAGCGCATGGACCATACGCCCAATCAGCTATCTGGTGGACAACAGCAGCGTGTGGCCATAGCCCGTGCGCTGGTAAATGAACCTGTGATGATATTAGCGGATGAAGCGACGGGAAACCTGGATACGCGAACATCCTACGAGATTATGGCCCTTATGCAGGAGCTAAACAGGGAGCAGGGCAAAACAATTGTCTTCGTTACCCACGAACCGGACATTGCTGCATTTAGTAGTCGTACGGTCATGTTGCGTGATGGGAAAGTGGTGAAAGATACAAAGAATGAAAATGTAAGATCTGCAAAGGAAGCATTGGCTTCGCTGCCGGTCTCAGATGATTATTAAACATATGAATATATTAAACCTCATCAGGATTGCTTTCAAAGCCCTGCTCCGCAATAAGCTGCGGGCTTTTTTGACCATGCTGGGTATTATCATCGGTGTGGCGGCTGTGATAGCTATGGTGGCGATTGGACAGGGGAGTAAAGAGAGCATTCAGTCCCAGTTATCCAGCATGGGATCCAATATGATCACTATTCTGCCCAGCAGCAATGTGGCTGGTGGGGCCAGGCTGGGAGGGACCTCAGTAAATACCCTGACTATTGATGATGTAAAGGCCATCCGTAAGCAGGCGGAAAATGTAAGTGCGGTATCGCCAGCAGCAAATAGCAGCGGACAATCGATCAATGGCGCGCTGAACTGGCCGACTACTATTTATGGCGTGAGTCCGTCTTATTTAGATATTCGTCAATGGGCCCTGAAGGACGGTATACCTTTCAGTGAAGAAGATGTCCGTGCATCAGCAAAAGTGTGTTTATTAGGTCAGACGGTAGTAACTAATTTATTCCCCAGTGGCGATAATCCTATTGGGAAAATCATTCGCTTTAATAATATTCCTTTTCAGGTAATAGGTGTGCTGGAAGCCAAGGGACAGAGCTCCTTCGGGCAGGATCAGGACGATGCGATCATTGCGCCGTATACGACTGTGCAGAAGAGGATATTAGCGTCTATTTATTTTCGAACCATCTATGCATCGGCGGTGAATGAAAGTGCTTCGGATGCGGCGACAGATGAGATCACGAGTATACTTCGCAAACAGCATCGACTGCGTGCAGCAGATGAGGACGATTTTCAGGTGCGCACGATGGCGGAGTTGATCGCTACATTGAGTTCTACGAGCAATTTGCTGACTATATTATTGACGGCGATAGCCGGTATTTCGTTGGTGATAGGAGGTATTGGGATTATGAATATCATGTATGTGTCAGTGACGGAGCGTACGAGGGAGATAGGGTTGAGGATGTCAATAGGCGCGAGAGGGATTGATATATTGATGCAGTTTTTGATAGAAGCGATTATGATTAGTATAACGGGAGGGATAATTGGGGTGGTATTAGGGATCACTTCTGCGAAGTTGATAACGATATTTTTGTCCTGGCCAACGTTGGTGTCGGAGTCGTCAATAGTGTTGTCATTTTTGGTGTGTGCGGCTACGGGGGTATTTTTTGGATATTATCCGGCACAGAAGGCATCGAGGTTGGATCCGATAGAGGCGTTGAGGTATGAGTAGGGGATAACATTGGGTTGATCATTATCCTGCAATTTTTGTTGCAGTATAAATAAATTATTTTATCATGAGAGTAAAGTATGAAGAGCTTAAACAGGTTTTTATAGAGAAATTGATTGACCTTGGTTTTGACACTGCAAAGGCCGGCATTGTAGCCGGTATCTTTGCTGATAACAGCCGTGACGGTGTCTATTCCCACGGATTAAACCGTTTTCCTGTATTTGCGCAATTGATAAAAGATGGCCTCGTAGACCCCAATGCCACTCCGGAAATGGTTGAGAAACATGGTCTGATTGAAACATGGGAAGGATACAATGGTGCTGGTATGTTCAATGCCACTGTATGTATGGATCGGGGAATCGAACTGGCTAAACAATACGGTGTCGGTATTGTAGGCATCCGGAATACCAACCACTGGATGCGTGGAGGTACTTACGGCTGGCAGGCAGCCCAGGCAGATTGTATAGGTATTTGTTTTACCAATGCAATGGGTAGCATGCCGCCCTGGGGAGGTACAGTTCCCCGCCTTGGCAATAACCCATTAGTAATAGCTGTACCCCGCCCTGAACACCCAATTGTGCTGGATATGGCCATGTCTCAGTATTCTTATGGCAAGATGCAGGAGTATGAATTGAAACAAAAAGAACTACCATTCGAAGGAGGATATGACAGTAATGGAGCACTTACAAAGGACCCTGCAGAGATAAGGAAAACAAAGAGAGCATTACCTATTGGTTTATGGAAAGGTTCCGGATTGGCCCTCATGTTGGATGTGTTATTAGGAGCCCTGACCGGGGGACGCTCTGTAGAGCAGATTACAGCTAGTGGAAAGGAGTTTGGCGTGTCACAATGTTTCATTGCGATTCATAAACCTGATTTCCATGAAAGTTTGATAGCGGGTATCTTAGAATATACCAAATCTGAAAATCCAGATCAGATTAGTTTTCCGGGAGAGAATACTTATAAGACAAGAATGGAAAATTTACTGGAAGGTATTCCAGTGAATGAGGAAATGTGGAAGCAGGTAAAATCTATTTAAGTGAGATTGGAATCGGGTTTTCTTCTGAAATATATCTAAGCCCAATTCCAGCATTGGTCACATGGCTCTATTTTGTTCAAAAGTAAAATTGAATTACCTACATAGAAATTAATCAAACGATATTGAGTTTAATATCCTACAAAAACTTTCTTAGATCGCAATCCTTTCTGCGAATAGTAACTTACTATATAGAGGCCACTGCTGAACGAAGGTCCCAGGTCGTGATAACCTTTGCCTGATAATTGTTGACGCAGGATTACCTGTCCGGACATATTACTTAACATAATACCGGCTTTATCTCCTGAAGCAAGGTCCAGGTATACGTATATTTTGCGACCGGCACTGTACACGTTAAATGTATCAGTCGCATTTTCTTCGGATGGAGAAAGGTCTTTCAGACTAAATACCAGCGAGAAGCGGTCGTTGTATTTTCCTGTTTCAATGAGTTGGCGATAACTGGGGTTACGTTGCAGGTCCTGGGTAATATTTGTTTTTTCATCGTGCAGATAAATGTGCAGACCGGAAGGTATTCTCTCAAGGTCCTGTACTTTAAACGTAATCCATCCTGACCTTTGCGTGATCAATCCTAACGGTATCCTGCTGGAGCTATCCTGCACATAAGGAAGGGCATGGATAGATAGTTTTGTCGTATCGGATAATGAATAGAGATTAGGCACCAAAGGATCTGTATTGATCAGTTTAAGCGCATCCATTTCAGGGTCCGTTGAAAGGGTAGCGGAATGATCAAAATAGATAACAGTTGCATCTTCCGGCATAGCTTCATCTGCAAAGGATGCATTGAGGCGAAGTAATGGAACAGTTGATGGTGCATCCCTGTGATAGTTAGGCGTCAGGTTGTTTACCCTGGCGGTGTTATTAACAGCAAAAGATGCGGTAACAGGATAGGTGCCATTGCTTACATGGACAAAGAATCCCTGCATGGCAGGAATGATATTATTGGCTATGCCATCGCTGGAAATTCCATTGATATAAGTGGAGTAAGTACCGGTATATTGGTTGGTATTACCGGCATTGAAATAATAAAGCGCGTTATCAATGTTTGTTTTTGTCCATCCCCCCGAAGCGTTCCAGTCGACCGGAGAAGGGTAGGGATTTCCTGCCAGGTTAAAACCGAGTGTGTACGGCTGGTTATGGTTGTATATTGTTGGCGAGGTAATGGTACCATTATTCACCACGCCTGTCATATCAATTGTTTTAGGCGATGAAGAACTGCCAAAGTTGGCAGAATATCCCACCATGGGTGTGAGTATGCTCGTAGCCGTTGTATAGACAGTATATCCTGAGGAAGCCTGGTTCTCTACGTACTTATAAAAAGTAGGGAAGGTGGCGGCCAGATTCAGGTCATTAGCAAATTCATTCACTGTTGCAGCTGTGAAAGGGGAGCTGACATATTTATAACCAAAACCGGAAGCCAGATAGCGTTGCATGGTTACGTTGCCTGTTACATAACCTGATCCACTGCCATCTATCAACGCTGTTTGCGTAGCTGTGGACAGGAGGGTAAGGAAACCGCCTGTGCTGAACTGACCGGTAGTGGCTTTTAATACGTCGGAGACCTTCAACGTACCGCCTAATGTTACGCCTGCACTATTGTTTGTTGTAAGGTTTTTGATCAGGTTACCTGCAAATGCGGCCGCAGGTATTGTTTGTGCCGTGATGCCTATAAGTTCGATGCTACCATTGCTGGCAGTGAAAGTACCGCTATTTGTAATAGTACCTGCTATCTGCATGGCGCCACCATTGACAGTGACGGAAGCACCGTTTTGTATAGTAATGCTTTGTACGGTAGCTGTGCCAGTGGTTATCACCGGGTAATTGGTTAAACTGGAAGGAATAATCGCATCAGTGGTAATGAGCGGGGCAAAACCGGTTGACCAGTTCCCGTTAAGATACCAGTCGGTGCTTGTTGCGCCTGTCCAGGTAGCGCTGTTTACCAGTTCACCTACAGCAATATCTCCAACGAAGCTGAGTCCTGTTCCCTGTATAGACGTTGAAAGAGGAGAAATCGTAGTAGGTAAAGACCATGAAGATCCATTATAACTGGCCACCTTAAAGTTTACGGTAGTAGCTTCCGCATCTACGTCTGCAGCTACCCAGTTAACTGTAACAGATGCCGTTGTGAAAACAGTAGCGTTGTTGGTAAATGACCAGTAGCGGTTTACACTTTTGATGGTGTTAAGACCTGAAGTACCGATGTTGGGATGATCCGGAGTGGTGGTTACAGCGCTGAGATTGCCGGAATTGGTAACACTGGCATAAAGGACTGTAGCCGGTGTATAAGAAGTATTATCGCCTATTTCAAAAGTGCGGGATACAGCAGAGCCGGTAGCTATATTTTTCTGTAATTTTCCATTTACCCATCCGGTACCCTGTGCGGCCCCTGTGACGCTGCCACCTGCTGGAATTATTACTCGAAAACTGCTGCCTGTTTGTATGTTACCTGCGCTGAATTTAAGTATCCCGTTTGTTGTTAAATTAGAGGCAAGTGTAATAGGATTCGTCGTTTTATTAACGGTGAGATTATTGAATGCTCCTGTGGAGTTGATACTTTGCGGTGCTGGTCCGTTAAAGACAAAGGTACTTCCTGTGTTGGTAAAAGTACCACTTGTCATATTCCAGTTGCCATTGATGGTATCTGCAAACGTTCCCGGAACAAAGGTGCCATTGGTGAGGGTGAAGTCACTTAATATATATAAAGCAGCAGTAGCTGTTTTAGTACCGGTGGTTGAAATGGTGAGATAGCCATATGGTGTAGCAGAAGATACTGTTTGCGTACTTCCGTTATATTCTACGCTGCTTAACGTATCGAATGCATATGTGGTGAAGGTGGGCAATGAATTTGTACCACCTATTTTAAAAAATGAGTTGTCGTCAATGCTGAATGTTCCGCCACCGGGGTCCTGGGTGATGGTAAATGTAGCGGCATCCAGTATGCCGCTGTGAATATGCAGATCTGTTACAGCTGTTATGTTTTTTGCCAGCGTAGTAGTAGCGCCGGTATTTTTGCTGATGGCAATCTGTGCCAAATCAAAAGAAGCGGCTGTTCCGCTTATTACAGAAGGAGTGGAACCAGTCATTGTGAGGGTTCCTATGGTAGCATCAAAACTATTATTATTGGTAAAGTTATGAGATACGTTAAAATCACTATTGGCCATGAGGGTGCCTGAGATTGTCAGATCATAGAAGGTTGTTCCAGGGCTGCCGGTAAGTTGTGCGTTGGTACCACTCAGCGTAAACAGGGAGGTGCCGCCATTTAATGTACCATCACTTTCCATATCTCCTGCCACGGTAAAAGTATTGCTGCCCGCGTTAAAAACAGCATTATTCGCTATCAGGAAGTCGCCTGTTATATTCCAGTTGGCTGCTGGTGTTACCCCGTTGATATTGGTGACGTTTATATTATTTAAAGCGGTAGGTGTACCTGTAACAGTTATAGCGCCTGAGCCCCCGAATATAACGGTACCAGTGCTTGAAAAACTAGTGCCTGCCAGTTTGATAGTCTGTGTTGCGGAAGGAGTGAAATTTATTGTACCACTGCTGGTGACGGTACCATTATTGGTAAAGCTTCCCAGGATATTATGTGTAGGAGCTCCCCCATTAAACGTAGCGCCGCTGCTGATGTTGAATGCAATGGCTACGGTCCAGTTTACGCTGGGATTTATCCCCGCAGTATTATTGATGTTGAGTGTTGCAAATATGGGAGCGCTGGTAGAGTTCAGTACAGGAGAAACATTCCCGTTAAAATTGATGATACCGCTTGAGTTCGAGGTAATGGCATTTAAGAGGCGGATGGTTTGCACACTGGTTCCTGCGAATGTAGTGGTACCGTTACTTATTAATGAGCCACTGTTGGTCAGGTCTCCGCTTATTGTTGCCTGACCTGAACCCCCATCGAAGGAGCCGGTGGAAGTAATGTTTAACAGACCATTGTAGGTGATATCGCTTCCACTTACAGCATAACTGCCATAAATAGTTAACCTGTTAAAGGTGGTATTACCTGTAATGGTCTTAGTGGTTCCATTCAGGATGACAGTGCCTGTACCGGAAGTAAAGGTACCGCTGTTGACCCAGTTACCGCCCAGGTTTATGGTATTGCTATTTGCGTCGAATGTAGCACCGCTGTTGATGGTGAGGTCACCGTTCACTGTAAGAGGACCCGTTAATGTTTTAGTGCCGCTGTTACTGAATATAATGGTGCCCACAATTATCGGAGGTATAGTTTGTGCAACGGTACCATTAAAGTGTATAACACTGGTATTGCACACTATATAAGTATTGAAGTTTGCCGGTACATTATTAGCCCCACTGAGCAGCAGTGTTGTTCCATTGGCAGCCGTAAGTGTACCACCGACAGAACTTCTGTTAATAGTAAATGTTGTAATATTCAATGTACCGGCGCTAAATAATACATTACCATTAATTGTTAAATTCCCGGAAAGTGTGGCCGTACTGCCTGGTTTGTTAATCGTAAAATTATTAAATGTAGTGGCAGAAACGGTTTGTGGACCACTGCCATTGAGTAAAATGGTACCGCTTAATGATAGGAATGTACCACTGTTATTCCAATTGCCGCCTACAGTAGTGGTGACGCCATCACCATTCAGGGTGGCGCCTGAGGCAATATTTACATCCCCGGTTATAGTGGAGGAGGCGTTGATATCCAGTTCACCTGCTGTGACGGTAACATTACCATTCACATTAGCCGGGGAATTGATAGCTACGATACCAGCTGTTTTATTCACGGCAAGATTGTTGTAAGTGACTCCTGCCACGGTTTGTGCCACACTGCCATTATAAGTAACAGTGCTGGTAGAAGGGGTGAAGGTGCCGCTGGTGTAATTAAAGTCATCGCCTATATTCAAGGCCCCCGCCCCTGAGATGGTCACATTGGCACCGCCTGATTCTGTCAGCGAACCTGCAATAGTAGTGGTCCCTGTTCCCATGTTAAGATTGATTGCATGGCTTGTTGTTCCATCACTGAGCGTGAGATCTCCGTTTACGGTAATATTCTGGTTATTGGCATTGATAGTATGTATGGCATTGGCTGACCATGTACCGGTGATATTTCCCTGTGTGGTTAAAGAACCACCGCTATTTAATGTAAGCGTGACTGCCTGCACGCTTCCAAACGTGATACTTTTAGCTACGGCTGCACTGGTAGCAATAACGGGTTGATTGGTAAAGGCGGCTGTGCCTATCTCCACGATATCTGTGGCCGCTGGTGGTTTTGAAGGTGTGCCCTGTACGGTTGTCCAGTTGCCTGCTGTAAACCAGTCACTGCTCACAGAGCCGTTCCACCGCACCAGGCTTATATTATCAGAGAGTGTCCATCGGTTACTTACGTCCAGTAATAAGGTTTGTTCAACGTAATTAGAGGTGGTACTGTTAGTCGTTTTGCCGGATACACCCCATGATAACCCATTATAATGCCATAGCTGGCTGGAAGATTCATTATTACCATTCAGTTCAACATCTTCGTAGTGTAACCGGAGTGTAGCCAGGGATACAACCGTACCTGTTAATTGAATATTATATACCCGGTTAATAGACCCTCCAAATGGGAAATCACTGATCGATCCTTTGGTGACCGTTACGGTAACAGCAGTAAGCAATAAGTTCACCCCTGCAAATGTGATGGTATTATTAGGTCCTTCAAATGCATAGGATGTGCCTGATGTAAAACTATGTGTGTGTTTTATTGTACCTATTATGATACCGTTTCCGCTACGGTTTGTTGTAATATTGATAGTATTGCTGCCGGTTTGCATGCCACCACTGGTCATATTCAGGGTAGCTGCATCCACATTACTGAGGATAGTCACCTGGTTGGAAGTAGCAGATTTGTTGATGGTAAGAGTATTGAAAGTAGTAGCACCGTTGATATTAACATCTGTAGTACCTGTAAACGAAACGGTGCTGGTTGATGCGGTAAATGTACCTGTTGTCGTCCAGTTCCCTAGTACAGTATGTGAAAATGAGGACGCATTAAAAGTGGTGGATGCTGCAATTGTAAGATCACCGTTTACCGTGATCGCGCCCCCGGCTGTTTTAGTACTGCCATTAGATAATATGAGATTTCCATAATTGCCTGCCGTAACGGTTTGTGCACCACTGCCATTATAGTTGACCGTATTGGGAGTGGAGGTCGTCGCGTTTAAGGTACCGGCAGTTATTGTATAAGCGCCGGCAATACCAAGTACGGCGTTAGTGGATAATTGCAGTGAAGTACCATTCAGTGTTACATTAAACAGGTTGGCTGTTCCGTTGAGTGTACAGGTACCCGTAAAGGTAGCTGTACCTGCACTGGCAGTGAAACTGCCGCTTATGTTCATGGAATTATTCACTGAAAAATTGTTGGTGGTGGTAATGGTACCTGGAACAGATAATGCGCTGAATGTGATCGTACCACCTCCTGCAATGGTTTTAGCAGTGCCGCTCATGGTAACAGTGTTGCTGTTGTTTGTAAAACTACCGGAGACGGATAAATTACCTGTTACTGTAATACTGCTGGTAGAGACTACAGTCCCGGAAATGGTGAGGTTATCAAATATAAGACCTGTACCTGTAATTGTTTTTGTTGTACCGGATAGTGTGAATGTACCTCCGACGGCATGTGTAAATGATCCTGCCCCTGTGGTAGCAAGGTTGCCGGTTACGGTGATATTGCTGGTAGCGGCAGCGGTAATATTGGAGGCATTAAGAGAAAGGTTATTGAAATTATGTGTGCCTGTACCACTGATGGAAGAACCGGCCCCTGTCATATTAACCGTACTGGTATTTCCTGTGAAAGTGCCGTTATTTACCCAGTTACCGAAAACATTATGTGTGAAGCTGCTGCCGCTGAAAGTAGTGGAAGCGCCTATTGTTATGTTACCGCTTATTGTAATATTCGATGCTGCTGTAAAGCTCACTGATGTGCCGGCCCCGATCGTACTTGTGAGGTTACCTACTACTGTAAAGTCGGTGGCAGGCATTGTTTTTAGGGCGGCCCCGCTGGATGAGGACAATGTCAGGTTACCGTATGTCATTGTCGCAACGCTTTGATTGGTACCTGAATATTCTACTGTGCTGGTTAAGCTAAGGGAGTTGGTACTGTAATTAGCTGGAAAGGTAGTGGTACCACCTATTTTCAATGTGGCGCCATTGGATACAGTCAGCGTACCGCCTGCAACAGTGGTACCCCTGTTAGCTGTGAAAGTAGAAAGGTCCAGTGTACCTGCGCTTACAGTAATGTTTCCTGCAGTAGCAGTAGCGGAATTCAATGCGTTTAAGTTCCCACCTGCAGTTTTTGTCCCGGATCCACTTATTCTGAGCGTGGAATAGGTAAGTGATTGCAAGACAGTTTGATTCACCAGGGTAGCGCTGTAGTCAACGGTTGATCCTGCGGAGAGCGTAACGGTTCCGGATTGTGCGTAATTGCCTGCAAAAGTGGATGCATTCACCTTTAGTATACCTGATGCACCCACGGCTAATGTGGTGGCTCCTGATATGACGAAAGGAGTGGCATTTTCTGCGGGGATGAATGTGCCGTTCACGGCAAAAGTGGTGGTGATAGAAGTGTTTATATTCAATGTAACGGTACTGCCTGCGTTCACAGTTACCTTTCTGAAAGTAGAAGAAACAGTGCCGCTTATTGACTGGGTAGTGCCTGCAAATGTTACTTTTGAATTAGTACCCAAAGTAGAATAGATACCGTTGTTAACCCAGTTACCCTTAACAGTAAGGGTAACGTTTCCCTGGTTGATCCTTCCGCTGGAAGCAATGGTGAAGTTACCGGCCACGGTCAGACTTTTATTCTGCGTCAGCACAGGTGTTCCTGTACCAGCACCAATAGTGAGTGATTTACAGGCAGCAGAAACGTTTACAGTAGGCTGGAAGGGACCTGTAAAACTGGCATCCCCAATCACTGCATCAACAGTAGCTGTAGGTACACCGGCAGTCCAGTTACTGGCATTATTCCACGAAGTACTGCTGGCACCTGTCCAGCTTGTCTGGCCCATAGTGAAGAGAGGCAAAAGCAAAAGGGCTGACAATAATATTTTTCTATGAATGCGCATATGCTTTGCTATTAATGCTCTTTGTGATCACGGATCTTAGAGGTGGTAAACTCAAGTCCATCTATTACATCTCCATCCCTGTTGTTTGTTATCTGGAAAGGAATCGTCAGTGGAGTGACTTTCATTCTCAGGTTATGTACCTGCTGTTTATCCAGTTCAGCGATATATTTGCCATGTGTTAATCCTATGAAATTGAAATATCCATCTGACTCTGTCTGAATACATGCTGCCTGTGAGCCATCCTCTCTCAGGATACAAACTTTCATACGCGCCAGGCCTTTCTTCTCATCGTTACTGCCTATCTGGTATACATAACCGGCTACTTCTCCTATAATGGAAACAGGTACCTCAATCAATCTCAATTGGTTAGGTTCTATCATTACACTGATCACGGGTTTCTTTATCTGCCAGGCTATATTTTCAAAACTGTTACGTTCCAGCTGGATGAAATAGTTTTCATAGGCTTCCATTTCTGTGATACGTACCGTGGTATCACGCAGATCATGGAAAACCCTGCCTCCATTGGAATTTATTCTAAGGCCGCATACTCTTGGTTCACCAGCGTCTCTTTTTCCATTGCCGTTCAGATCGAGGAAGGGGAGGAGCACCACGCCTCCGGTACCTACACGGCTACGGCTGGAAGCACTGGTATAGCCGGTTTCACCGTTATGCATCAGGCTTCCCCTGGCAGATTGTACCAATGATGTTACGCCGCTGCTGCGCAGTGCGGAGAAGCCGATCTGTGAAAATGAAAAGTCATATCGTAGACCGATCGTGATATTACTGAAGTTATTTCTGAAGTTTTTTTCAAAAGAGGCATTGACATATCCATTGCGGAAAAAATATTTTCCTACTTCGCATCTTGCCGTCATCACTCTGTGTGCATTATATTCATATTGCACCTGTGGGGTAACAATTAATTGTCCGGGCAGGCGGAAGGCTAGTGCAAGGTTACTGTACACGAATGCTTTTTCTTTTGGCAGAAAAACAGCATAGGTGGTGAAGTTGGTGCCTACCTTGTACAGCGAGCCGGATAACAGCCAGTCTACCGTAGTATAATTGCTTTGAGGTAAAATGATCTGGTCGAGTGTAATCCTGGTGAACAATGAAAATGTGCGATTCAAAAAAGGTTTGGATATGACCACTTTCCGCTCTTCCCGGTAGTTATAGATAATTGCTTTCTGATTTTTCGCATAGCGTGTGTAATCAAGGTCCAGCTGAAGGTTGGATGGCAGCCGGTAACTCAATATCCCTCTTGTTCTCACACCATGTGTATACTCACCAGAAAATAACATAGTAGGCGTTATCCGCAGGGATGTATTTGCAAATGGCATTATTTTCTTTCCGTTTGAAACTGAGGAGAGGTATTCAATACCACCACCTAAGGTTATTCGGCGTGTAAGACCATAGTTCATTTGTACACGCGAGAACCGGCTGTGTAAACTATCCTGAACAATGCCTCCGCTGGCTGTATATTCAAATTCATGTAAGGGAAGAAAATTAAAAGGTATACTGATATTTTCTTCGCTGGTACGTTCTTCTCCCCAGGGGCCATAAAAACGGAGTTTCAGGATAGAGTTCCCATATACCAGGGGTACCTGGAAAGTAAAAAATCCGGATGCATCGGCGGTGATGTAATCTACAAGGGCGTCGTTTACATATAGTTCAACTGTCCAGCCGGGGCCGGTGAAATTACTTAAGGTAAAGGATCCGAATGAACGGCGGAAGGAGGTAGAAGTATTTGTAAATTGAAATCCTACTACCGGATCAAAGATAGAAGAGGTAGACTGTGTAAAAATCTTTCCTGCAATGATCTGCCGTAATGCACGGTGATCATTGTTTACATAACGCCAGCGGTAATATTGCTGCCGCTCGTCAAATGGTCTTACTGCATTACTATCATGGCTGTAGCGTTGTTGCTGACGGGCATAATCATTATAATTAAGAGATACGGTCGCTTCTCCGCCGGCTAGGGTTGCACCCATGGACAGATTCAGCCAGGTATTTTTCACACCTGGTAGTTGTTGCGTGGCCACCACCGACCAGTCGGCAACACCAAACTGAAACAGGGGATAACGGCGTTGGATAACCGTATCTGCTTTCACCTTGCCTCTCAGACGGTTAATATTCCGGCGCATCAGTTCCTGTTTCATTTCACGGATGGCGGGTAATTCCACTTTTGTATTCAGTGATATGGAGAGATTACGGAAATTGAATTTACAGTCCAACCCAAACACTTTACTGAAGTAATTAACTTCCAGATAAAGGCTGGTTTCTGTCAGTACAAAATCATTCTTATGGAGGTTAAATACTTTACCCTGGTAATGAATCCGTTTATTGACTTTATCTATCAGGAAAGGGGCATTTTCATTAATAAAATATCCGTAAACGCTATCCATGCCAGGGGATATATTATTCCTGATCTTTAAAAAATTGAATACGTCTGTAATGGAGAGGTATACGGAATCATTATTGATAACACTGGAAACTTCCTGTCCTCCAAGGCCCGGAACTACCAGGAATACGGATGTTTCATAAAATGGAGGATCATCTTCTTCTCCGATCGCATGAGCCGTGGGAAGAGCTGTGAGTAACAATAACAGAACACACAATGTCATACGCAGGGTGTCGCGAATGATTTTGGTGTTGCTGTTATTGGTTAATATCATTTTTTATTGCTGTATAAATGTGACCGAAAAGGTACCGCTATACGACCCTGTCGGATTTGCGAGTGGAACACCTACTATGAGTGTGCCACCTATCCTTACCTGTGTTCGTGCAGGGGAGGTAGCGGTGGCAACGAATGGAGAACCTGTACTGGATGTGCCTATATGCATGGATAATGTTCCCCCGTTGCTGCCTGTGAGCGTTGCATCCGAACCGTTCATGATCGTAATGAGGGTACCGGGATTAGCATCTACTTCAAATATGGCAGGAGAAAATGGAAAGCCCAGATTAGCCTGTATGATGCTGCCTGTTACAACTCTTGAGCCATCAGGATAAATAGTAACAGTGCCGCCTGTCGGTCCCTGAAAGAAAGCTCCAAAAATGAGTCCCTGTGCAGGATTAACGTAAATGGAAATAGGCCGTGGAGGCGCCTCCTGTGCATGTACTGATAGTTGTGCAAAAAACAGACATGTTAATACACCTACCAGCGTATTCATTATGTTACTTCCGGATGGAATTTTACGAATCATCGTTTGAGGTGTATGGTCTATTCTGCTTTATTTTAATTCGAGTTCGGTTTGCGCAAGTTCCGATGCTGGTGTGTTATCTGTCTTAGTGTTGTATATTACCTGTAATCTGCCTTTATGAAAATTAATCTCTGCTTTATTATCAAGCTTCATATGAAAATGGCGTTTTGTATTTGGAGTATAAATGGCCAGCCCGTTTACAGCACCTGCTTTTGTTATTTTTCCCTGCGGAGAAATATAATTGACCGTAATGTCCCCGTATACTGAAAAGTTACCAGTACGGGTAAATGACATATTCAATTGATAAGGGATACTGTCATCCATTGCTAGGTCTGAGATAGTCACTTTTGTAGTAGAGGCGCCTATCCTTATAATGACAGGAATAGTAATACCAAAAACAGGGATTAGTTTTACTGATATTCCTGCGGAATCCATTGCTGGTATCTGCTCACCTAAAGGGTTTTCATGAGGTACAGCCCGGAAATAAATATGAGAGCGGTATTCACCTGCTGTTAACTGATTGGTTTTGATCGTTTGTATTTTTACTAATTGAGCTTCACCAGGCGCCAGTATAACAGTACGTGGAAAATAGCGCAGATTACTACTGGCGAAATGTTGTCCCGAATCAGGTTCATTGATCTTGTCAAATGTCCCATCTTCATTCATCCTAATTTCCATGAAAGAGATAAGATATTTTGCACTGTCCTTCCCTGTATTAGCCAGGTTCAGTTCCTGCATTTTCTTTTGTCCTTCAAAGACCACTCTCACGGGTGTAATTAACAGGTTTCCCTGTGCTATTGTTTTTATTGGTAAGACCCAGGCAATAATAATTATAAGTAGAATGGATTTCATAAATAAATTAATTGGAAATCAATGTCGTTTAGTTAAGCTCCGTTAGGAGCAACGTGTTTGTAGCATATAATAATATTCTCTTTAATTGACCCCTGCTGAGTCTGTGTTTTGTTATTTTATGCACGTTTTCTTCAAACACCGGGCTCCTAACGGCGCTTATTATGTATTGTTACGAGCATTATATATGCTTAACTAAACGATATTGAATTAAAGTACTGAGTACGGTATCTGTACCGTAACCGGTATAGGTATATGATATGGTTAGTTATAATTTACAGTTACATCAAAAGGGGTATCTGAAACATACACACCTGATGGTTGTGCAGCACCAACATTCAGCGTGGCGCCAACATTCAGTGTTTGTTCTCCTGCAGTTAATTGACCACCGGCTCCTGATGGTGTACTGGTAAACAGTGTTACTGTCATAGTATTAGCGCCGCTGCTGATAGTATGAGCTGAAGAAGGTAATGTAACCGTGTAAGTGTAAGCTCCGGTACCACTTACAGTAAAGGAGGCTGCAGATACTGTTCCGGTAGTGGTTGGAAGGGTAACTCCATTTGTTCTGGTACGTCCGCCAGCAGGTGATAATACCACGGTACCACCCGTAGTGGATTGAACGGCAACATTGCCAAAGTTCATATCAACATCTTTCGTAATGCTGATAGGTGTAACAATGGTGGCGGTAGCTGTGGCAGAGGCAGTTTCCTGGGCATGCACACCGGTAGCTATACCAGCCACCATAAAAGTGGTAAGGATAAGTTTGTTTTTCATGTTGTTTTGATTTTTCTATATGTTGAGAAATAATAACTCATGGGGAAGTACATGATTATTCATCACCTGGTTGAGGGGCCTCATTAGATTTATTACTGTGGATTATTTATGAATATAGGCTTGATTAACATTCTCATGTAGGTAAAAGAATGCATTCGCGGAACATTGGTTATTGCATAATCAGACAATGCATATTACAAATATTTTCCAATATATAAAAAAACTTTGTTGATAGTCAATGCTTAAGCACGCTCCAATAGTAGCCGTAATTCGAATAAACATTAAATGGAATTTTGATTATTTATTTTATAATGTCTCCTTTGGCAAAATGTAATTCGGTTCGTTGATCAAATTTCCCTAAATTTTAATGTCTTTAATTTTTATTATCTATATGCCCATTTGACTTTGCTAGCTGATTCAAACAAATTCCTCAGCTTACAGTTGTTTTTCGAACTAGACAAATAATTACATTTGTATAATGTACTTCAGCCTGGTATCTTATCAGTCATTAATTCAGCAAGCTTCCATGAACAAACTTCTCATTTTCGCACTTTCCTATTGCAGCTTCTCTGTTCTTGCCCACCACTCTGCCTTTGCCCAGAACAAGGTCATCGTTTTTCAAACTGACTTTGGTCTTAAAGATGGGGCCGTTGCTGAAATGAAGGGTGTCGCTATCGGGGTATCTCCGGCGCTTCAGTTATTTGACCTTACGCATGAGATCCCTGCTTACAACATATGGGAGGCAGCCTACCGTTTACAGCAAACGGCTCCTTACTGGCCTGCAGGTACTGTATTCGTCTCTGTGGTAGACCCCGGTGTGGGTTCTGCCCGAAAATCGGTGGTATTAAAAACAAAGAGCGGCCATTTCTTTGTCACTCCTGATAATGGTACCCTTACCCTCGTAGCAAAACAACTGGGTATTGCCGCTATTCGAGAAATTGATGAATCCCGTAATCGCCGTCAGCACTCTGGCGAATCTTACACTTTCCATGGCAGGGATGTATACGCCTACACCGCTGCCCGCCTGGCTTCCGGCACGATCACCTTTGAACAGGTAGGGTCTCAACTACCAGATAGCGTGGTACGTATCCCTTTCCAGGAGCCTGTTTACAGGAATCATGTCATTAGCGGTAATATTCCTGTACTGGATATTCAGTATGGAAACATCTGGACCAATATTGACGGTGCTACTTTTAATCAATTGAAATTACATACAGGCGATACCCTGCATGTGAAAATTTTCCATGGTGATGCATTAGTATACACCGGAGATATGCCTTACGTTACTACATTTTCCGCAGTTCCGGATGGCTCGCCACTGGCTTATCTCAATAGCCTTCTAAATGTATCGTTTGCATTGAACATGGAAAGCTTTTCTTTAAGATACCACATTTATAGTGGACCCGATTGGAAAGTAGAAATTAGTTCAAAAAATGGATAAGCATAAAAATTGCTAAAAAGGAATGAACAGAATGAATAAACTTTTTATCGCACTTTTTTGCTTAATTTCACGGTCATTCAAAACATTAAAAAATCAGCTCATCGTAGCACCAGCTTATGCCACAACCGGATCATACCAATGACCTGTTTCACCTGGCGGCAAATTATATAAACGAAACAAACCGTCATATCTTTCTGACCGGAAAAGCCGGAACGGGTAAAACAACTTTTCTCAAATACATCAGAGAAAACACATCTAAAAATACTGTCGTTGTTGCGCCTACCGGCGTAGCAGCTATCAATGCGGGAGGTGTGACCATGCACTCCTTTTTTCAACTGCCCTTTGGCCCATATGTCCCTTCAGGTGCACACCTGTTCGGCGTAGATAATGGCGTAACGGATACGCATGCTCTTTTCAGGAATATCCGTTTCAATTATGAAAAAAAGGAACTGATCAAGGAAATGGAACTCCTCATCATTGATGAGGTCAGCATGGTGCGCTCCGATACACTGGACGCCATTGACGCTATTCTACGTCACTTTCGTAACCAGCCACTGGTACCATTCGGCGGTGTGCAGGTACTATATATAGGGGATCTGTTTCAGTTGCCACCCGTGATGCCGGACGATCAATGGCAGTTACTGAAAGGACACTATGAAAGCGTGTTCTTCTTTCATGCACGTGTCTTGCAACAGGCACCGCCAATATATATCGAACTGAAGAAGATCTACAGGCAGAATGAACGTACTTTCATTGATATACTCAATGGCGTGCGTAACTGTACGCTTGACTGGGAAGGGATTACAACCCTGAATGAACGCTATGATCCGCAGTTTACCGGAGAAGGTGATCAGTACATCGTACTCACTACACACAACCGCCGTGCAGATGAAATCAATGCCGCACGACTAGCAAATATGCCAGGGGAGATCTATCGCTTCACTGGTGAAATAAAAGGAGATTTCAGTGATAAGGCGCTACCTACAGATATGCTTTTGCAAATCAAACCCGGTGCACAGGTGATGTTTATCAAAAATGACCTGGCAGAGCCACGTCGTTATTTCAATGGTAAACTAGCTACTGTAGAACGTGTGATCGATGATAATAAAATTGTAGTCGTACTGGCCGGCAGTAATGAAACACTGGTGCTGGAAAAGGAGACCTGGCGTAATATCCGGTACTCAATGAATAAAACAGAAGGTACTGTTGAGGAAGAAGAAGTTGGCAGTTTTACGCAATACCCTATCCGGTTAGCGTGGGCCATTACCATTCATAAAAGTCAGGGTCTGACCTTCGAAAAAGCAATTATTGATGCCGGCAATGCATTTGCCCCCGGGCAGGTTTATGTGGCGCTCAGCCGTTGTACTTCACTGGAAGGCCTTGTACTCAATACCCGGATTCATCCCGGCGCAATCCGTACGGATGAAAAGGTACTGGATTATTCTAACAGGGAAACTGAAGTAGGCCGCCTCTTTGCCAACCTGGAAAAGGAGAAACTGGTGTTTTGGGCGGCACAGCTAATAAAGCTATTCAGTGCGGGAAAGATTGCATCTGAACTACAATTACACGCTATCTGGCTAAGAGATAAGAAGATGAATGGAATGGAGAGTGCCCTCACCCTGAGCCGTAACCTGCAACTAAAAGCGACGCAGCTACAGGATGTAGGGAACCGCTTCCGGACGCAGTTAGAACCTTTGCTGGATCAATTGCTGACTGATGGGGATACTACATTGCTAAGGGAAAGAGTGACCAAGGCCGTGGCTTATTTTACGCAGGATATGTATGAAGGACTTATTCAGCCTATCCGACGGGAATTGGAACTGGTAAAGGATATTCCAAAGATTAAGAAATATACAGCCCAGCTGATGATGCTGGAAGAGTTCCTGTGGAACCGGTTGTTTAGATTCGTAAATGCCAGTTATGGTGATTTGCGTTTTAGCGAAGGACTACCGGATTATGCAGCGATGCGTACGCCTGCAAAGGAAAAGGAAAAAGAAAAGGCAAAAAAACGGGAAACAGGTGGTAGTCGCAGAGATTCCGTAGAGATGTTCCAGGCAGGGCAGTCATTAGCTGATATTGCAACAGCCAGAAATCTGGCCGTGAGTACTATTGAAAGCCACCTGGCTGATGCTATCGGGCAGGGAGAGCTGGAACTGAAACAGGTACTTAGTGAGGAAAAGATTCAACTGATCCTGCCTTTGGTAAAGGAAATGGGCGTGACGGCATCTGCACCTGTTAAAGCGAGATTGGGAGATAATGTAAGCTGGGGCGAAGTTAGAGCTGTGCAACAGTATTGGAAGAAGGTAACTGAGAAAGAATAAATAACAGGCATTAACGTTCTTAGGGCTTGCTATATGCACCAAGCCCTATGAACGTTAATTTTTTAAACACACAATCATTATTATTCCTTAATTTTGGAACGATAATTCTAAAATATATGTCAGACAGGAAAATAAGACTCAGTGTACTAGATCAATCTCCTATCCGCAGAGGATCCAACGCAGTTGAAGCCCTCCAGGAATCCATACAATTAGCCAAACTGGCGGACCGCCTCGGCTTTACCCGCTACTGGCTTTCCGAACATCACAACACCCGCGCACTCGCCGGTGCCGCGCCTGAAATACTCATCGCCCGCCTGGCAGCTGCTACCAAATACATCCGCCTTGGCTCCGGTGGCGTTATGCTACCCAACCACAGCACCCTGAAAGTTGCGGAAAACTTCCGTCTGCTGGAAGCCCTCTATCCCAACCGTATTGACCTCGGTATAGGCCGTGCTCCCGGTGGCGACCGCCTCACCGCACATGTACTCAATCCTTCCAACAGCTTCGAACCCAGAGAGTTCGTACAGCAAATTCACGATCTTGAAGGCTACCTCACCGATAGCGATGCCCTTGGCACCGTTCACGAAAAGGTAAAAGCCATCCCCCATATCGACACCTTCCCCGGTTTGTGGATGTTGACCAGCAGTGGGGAAAGTGGACTCCTCGCTGCAAGGCAGGGTTGGGCTTTATCCTTTGCTCACTTTATCTACCCGGTAGGTGGTCCGCAGGCAGTGAGGACTTACCGCGACCGTTTCCAGCCTTCTACCTTCCTTGCTCAACCGGAAGCCAACGTGGGTATCTTCGTTTTCTGCGCTGATACTCAGGAGAAAGCAGATGAACTACAAGCTATGATGGACTACCGTCTTCTCAGTCTTGAAAAGGGCAAATTTGACGTTTATCCCACCTGGGAAGAGGTGAGAGATTATGAATATACCGATATGGAATGGCAACGCGTGATGGCCAACAGAGCCCGTATGATTTCAGGTACACCTTCAAATGTGAAAATGAAATTGACGAAGTTGGCCGATGATTATCAGGTAGATGAGATTGTCATTGCCACTATGGCCGACAAAGCTGAGGACCGTTTCCGTTCATATGAGCTGCTAGCAGAACAATTCCAACTCGAAACCAGGAATACTGATTAAAAAAAAATAATACATAATACGCGTATTATCCGGTATACTTGTTGTAGTATGTCGGGTGGCTCCTATATCAGATGCCAGGTAGAATTTAAACGTACTGCTCACACGCATGGAAAAGCAATTAGAAACTGGCAACTTCAGGGAGAATAATAATGAAGAATGGATGCGCTTTGCACTCCTGTCAGCCGGATTGGGTACCTGGAACATGGACCCTTTGAAAAAGGAAGTAAAATGGGACGATCGCTGCAGGGAACTGTTTGGGTTTCCGGAAGAGCATGTGATTGAATACCAGGACGTCCTGAAATACATTCATCCTGATGATAAAAACAGGGTTGATCAGGCAGTCACCAATGCTTTACAACCCGAAAGCGGCGGAGACTATTTCGCCCGGTTTCGTACCATCGGTGCGCAGGATAAAAAGGTTCGCTGGCTTGATTGTAAGGGAAAATCCTATTTCCATCCCGATGGCACTGCCTACCGCTTTGCAGGCACCGCACAGGATATTACGAAAGAAATCGAAGACTGGGAAAGGGAAGAGCTGATGATAGCCCTTGTCGAAAACAGCCCTGACTACATGGCCGCTGCCGATAACCAGGGACGCTTTTTCTATATGAATACCGCTGGCAAAAGGTTGGTTGGTATTTCTGATGAATTGGATATTACTACACTTGTCAATAAAGACCTTTTTCACCCTGCTGATTTCCAGTTCATGGGTGAAGAAGTATATACTCACCTCCTCGCAGGTAGAAAATGGTCCGGCAATATTCATGTCCAGCATATGGTGACGAAAGAGCGCATACCTTGTTATGCCGACTTTATCGCCATCCAGGATGCAGGGTCTGACAAGATCATTGGCCGCGGGGCCACTCTCCGCGATCTGCGACCTGCCCTGAAGGCAAAACAGGAGCAACAGAAGTTACTGGCCCTGTTAGAAAACAGCCGCGATTTTGTGAGCCTCTCCGATGAAGAAGGCATCGTTTCTTATGTAAACCCTGCCGGACTTCAACTCGTTGGATTAGATAGCCTGGAAGATGCGAAAAGGTTCAATACCGACTTTCTCTTCCCGGAAGTGATGGAGGCCATTATGCAGGAAATCAATACAGCTGTACTTGAAAAAGGACACTGGTCCGGCGAATTGAACTACCGTCATTTTAAAACCGGAGAAGCGATTCCGGTATCTGTGACTACTATGCGTGTGCTGGACACTGTAACCGGGGTCTCACAAGGTAAAGCTACTATTTCCCGCGATCTTCGACAGGAAAAGGTGATTCGCCAGCAACAGATTGAAAATAAGGTAGAACTTGAGCGCATGGTAGAAATGCGCACCAGCGAGCTAAAAAAGGCCAATATCGACCTGAATATTGTGAACCAGAACCTGGAGCAGTTTGCTTATGTGGCAAGCCATGATCTGCAGGAGCCGCTGCGTAAGATCAATATGTTCTCTGCACTCCTGCAGGATAAATACCAGGACCAGCTGAACGAAACCGGTATGCGCAATCTCGGTATCATCCGGAATGCCGCTACCCGCATGACTACACTGATCCAGGACCTGCTGGCCTTTTCACGGGTATCCCGCCAGGATCACCTGTTCGAAGCCGTAGATCTACATAAAACCATCCAGCAGGTAGTCGCTGACCTCGATATACTTATTCAGCAAAAGGATGCCATGATTGAGATGGATGCCCTATGCACCGTACAGGGTATTCCATTGCACATGACACAGCTTTTTCATAACCTCCTGAGCAATGCACTGAAATTTACCCAGCTGGATAAACAACCGGTTATAAAGATCCGCAGCCGCCATTTATCCGACCTGGAAGTAGCGGAACATCCGCAGCTGCAGAATGGAATGCCATACTGCGAGATCCGGGTAACTGATAACGGTATTGGTTTTGCACCTACCTATGCGAAAAAGATCTTTGTAATTTTCCAGCGTCTGCACGGAAGAGGCGAATATGAAGGCAGCGGTATCGGACTGGCCCTATGTCAGAAAATCGTGATCGCGCATCATGGAATGATCTATGCGGAGTCAGAAGAGGGGAAGGGAGCTACATTTATTGTGATCTTACCAGTTTTTACCAGTTGATAGCCAGCGAATTCGGGCTTTCTGCTCATATATTACATATTTATTATAAAATATTCATATTTTTGTAATAAATAATAGATCCTTTCCTATGAAGAAACTTTTGCTGCCGGTTTTAATGATCGCGATTGCAATCTCAGCCTGTACTAAAGAAGGGGCTACAGAGGGTGGTACAGACAATAATACCGATACTACCGTAACAACAACCCCGGTTACCGGAGCTGACAGCGTTGTCACCTTCCAGGATGTTAACATTGGTTGGAGCCCCAATAGCAGTACTTACGGACGTGTATTCTCATCCTACACAGGAACTGTTTATTTAGACAATGCGATTCCTGATACGATGGGTAAATATATTGACCTTGCGTTCAATTATCTCGGAACAATTCAGATGAATTTCCTGAGTCCTGATGATGCTTCTTTTGATCTGGATATTACAGGTGCAAAGACGTCGCTGGTGCGCAATTATGTACCTGCTGATACCTTTGCAGTATCTGCTTTTGATACTCTGACACATGCGGTGACTTTAAAGAAGCTGTATGTGACAAATGATGAAAATACTTTTGGCGCGACTGATCTGCCACTACTGGTGTTCTTTAAGAATGGAAACGGGAAAAAAGGGATTGTGAAGGTAAAGAGCCTGGCTTCAGATCATATTATCGCTGATGTGAAGGTACAATACTAACAGACGTATATACGAAAAAGCGCTTTTGCCGAAAGGCAAAAGCACTTTTTTATTTTATGTAAAATGTAACCCTTTACTATTGACTATACCGTGGATGAATATGCGGTGCATTTCATGTAATAGTGAATTGTCGTGATAAACAGCCTGTACCTGATAGTAATATAACCTTGTCAGCAAGAATTTATCTATGTCGGGTTTATAGATGTTTTCTGATAACCCTCTTTCTATATTACGCACCACAAAAGGGAAGATTTCTGAGTCACGAAAATATGACAACCTCAACCATTGTTCCGTATAATCATTCTGTAATTCAGCGATAACCGTGGGAGTAAGCATAGCAAGCGTATCTTCTATAAAGGTGAAATAAGTTTGCAATTCAATCACTGCATTAAAGGAAAATGAAGGGATCATGCGCAAATGCTTTCCGCTCTTACTTATCCATTCGGCAAGGATGTCGCGTATCAGCGCTTCTTTGCTTTCAAAATAAGTATAGAATTCTCGTTTTTTTATCTGACAATGACTACTGATAGTATCTATGGTAGTCGCCTGTAATCCATGCGTAGCTAATACCCTGGAAGCAATTGTCATGATCCGTATCATTTCCTTTTTCATTAGATATGTGTATTATAAACTACCTATTGCTTTTTTATAACTGGCTTCATTGATTTTGTATTCCACCTTTGCATCAATGAGACTGCTGTATGCCTGTTGCCAGATGACCTGTGCTTCCTGCACATCTTTGCCAGTGATGGTACCAGCTGCAAAGCGGTCAGTGGCGAGTTTCAGGTTCTCATCTGCCTGTTGCAAGGAGAGTAAAGAGAGATTTACCTTGCGGGAAGATTGATTCAGTGCAAGGTATGCCTGTTGTATTTCCAGATCTACCAGTTCTTTCGTGTCAATGAGTTGTTGCTCCTGTGCAGCAAGTTTCAGGGTTTGTTCTTTGACTTTACCGGACTTTTTACCCCAGTCAAAAATGGGCACGCTGATGCTGGCTATTCCAAAATAGGAGCCCATGAAATCACTGCCATCTTTGAGATTGATGCCTTTGCCGGCGGTGGCAAGACCACTGAAACCAACACCTATAGTGGGGAGTGACTCTGCCTTCAGGAGTTGCTTTTGCAGTTGACCTGCTTCGATCGCCTGATTTAATAAGAGGATCTCCGGTCTTTTATCACTTCCATTACTTTGTAAAGATTGTGTCTGAAAATCGCCTGAGATACTGTCTGCAATGATAAAGCTTGTGTTGCCTGCCATACCGGTGAGTTGTGCAAGACGTAATTTAGCGAGTACCAGGCCGTCTTCTGCTTTGGTAATGTTGAGTTCCGCTTCATTCAGGTTGACATCCACTCTTAACAGGTCATTCTTGTAAATGAGACCTGCATCATAAGAGTTTTGCAAATCCTGGTGGAGTACTTTCAGCATGTCTCTGAAGCGGTTGGCGAGTATGATCTTTTCCTGCACCTGTATCACCTGCCAGTAGGCAGTTTCTACATTGAGTAATACCTGCGAGCTGGTGAGCACACGTTGTGTTTCTTTGATCTCTACGCCTTTGTTGGCAGCAGCTTTGCCTGTCCTGATCTTACCACCCGCATAGATGGCTTCTGAAGCGGTCACCATGGCACTACCGAAATAATCCGGGATCAAACCATTGAATGCACCTCCGATTGGTTTGCCCAGGTAAACGCCTGTGACAGAGCCGTCTATAGTAGGATATGCATTTGCAGCAACTGATTTTGCGGCTGCTTTGGCGGCATCTATTTCGTATTGTGCCGCTTTCATTTGCCTGTTTTGTTCCAGTGCCATTTTGCGGGCATCTGTCAGCGAAAGTGTGACTGATTGCGCATGCAAAAAGAACGGACTACAAATCAAGACTATTATCATTAAGGCCGTTTTGGCTGGTTTGTATTGAATATCAGGTGTGCCTGTCGTCTCGTGCGGATGACGTACGAATAAATAATATAAGACCGGTATGACGAATAATGTCAGTACCATAGATACGATCAATCCTGAAGCCAATACACTCCCTAATGGCGCCCATAGCGGTGACTTACCTACAATCATTGGAACGACACCGATCGCTGCTGCTGCTGAGGTCAGGAATATCGGGCGCATACGGCGTTTTGCGGCGGCGAGTGCAGCGGCCTTAATGCTATAGTGATGATCTCGTACTAATTCATCTGCATAATCTACGAGGATGATACCATTTCTTACAACGATTCCAATCAGACTGATAATACCCATGAAGGCAGTCATACCCATTGGATTACCGGTAATGTATAGTCCTAAAAAAGCGCCTAATAAACTCAATGGGAAAGTAGCAAGAATGATTAGTGTCTTGCCAAAAGTTTTAAACTGAAAGAGCAGTGTAAGCAATATCAATAATAGACTTGTGCCTAATGCTAAACCCATGCCTGGTGCATTCTCTGCGGATGATTCTGCATCACCACCATATTCGATATGCACGCCATCCGGGAGTGATAATTTTGCAATAGCTGGTTGTACTTTCTTTAAAATATCAGACGCCCTTATCCCACGTTGTGCTTCGGAGAGTACTGTGAGTGTACGTAATCCGTTCCTATGTGCAATGACACCGGTGTGCCAGGAAGGCCCGATGTCAGCTACCTGTTTTAGCAGAACTTTATTGATATGCAGATTACCCAGGTCACTGAAATTCGTTCTGTTGGCAGTATCTAACCGAAGATAAACCTGTATGGGTTTATCGCCTTCCCATAATTGTGTCACAGCAAAGCCTTTCAGACCTGCTCCCATGGTTTGGGTAATGGCCTGATTGGGTATACCAAGACGGGCAGCATCATCCTCTTTTACCTTCAGACTGATGCCAAGATAATCATCTTCATAATCGGAGCGTACCCAGTTCGTGCCTTCAGCCTGTTGTAAGATATCTTTTACCTGTTCTGCTACTTTTTTCTGATCATTCAGATCCTCACCTACAATACGTACCGCAATAGGAGAACCTTCCTGCATGCTTAACTGACGCAGACGTACATAACCATCCGGAAGATATTTATCGAAGATGGGCAGGTATTTTGCCACCAATTCATTTGTCGCTTCACTGCTCACTGTATTGATGAAGACCTGTGCAAAATTGCGTCTTGGCATCTCTGGTGCATAGGTCACATTGAAACGGGGAGAGCTGGTGCCAATAAAGCTGGCGGTATTCACTACGCGACTATCTTTCTTCAGTTCTGCTTCGACTGCCTTCACCACCTTTTCTGTTTCTTCCAGAGAGGTGCCATTGGGCATCCAGATCTCTGCATTGAATTGTTTGCTTTCACTCAGCGGGAAGAATTCCTGGCTGACTTTACTTGCTAATACCAGTGCCAACACCAGCGCCAGTACAGCAATAGATACAGTGATCTTAGGGAAGCGGAAGGCGATTTCAATTCCTTTATTGAAAGTCTCCTGCAATCTGTCTAAAAGACTACGTTTATTACTCCTGTTGCTCATCTTATGCTTTAATCCCTGTTTGATAAAAACATAACAGGTATACGGCGTCACAAGCAAAGCCACTGCCATAGAGGTAATGAGTGCGACAGCTACTGTTACCGGCAGTGCAGCGATAAAGTCTTTTGCGATGCCAAACATAAAAATCGCCAGTGGTGCAAATGCAAACACGATAGCCAGTGTAGCCGTAAAGATAGGCAAAGACAACTGCTTTGCTGCCTGCCAGGCCGCCGTCCATGGAGTAATATCTTCGTCGAGTTTTTCAATGTAATTGTCTACTACCACAATGGCATTATCCACCACCATACCCAATACAATGATCAGTGCAGCCAGTGTAACCTGGTGCAATTCAATACCCATAATATTGATGATACCAAATGTGATCAGGATGGAAATAGGCGCTGCAACCGAAGCTACAGCTGCTACACGGAATGGCAGAAGTAGCATTACAACGAGTATTACAGAACCGATGGCCAATCCAAATTCACGCATGAAGTGTTTGATACTTTCATCCACTACTTCAGGTTGATTGACGATGGTGTTGATCTGGATGTCATCAGGTAATTTGGATTTGACAGCGGCCAGCTTTTTTTCTACGGTATGTCCAAACTGCACGATATTATTACCGGGCTGCATTTCGATGGCCAGCATCAATACACGGTCATTACCTACACGAATGTATGAAGAGGGTTCTTCGTACCTGCGGGTGATGGTCGCTACATCTTTCAGTCTTACGACAGTGCCTGTAGGTGTGGTATAGATGATCTGTTCAGCAATATCTTTCTCTGTTTTGTACTGGCTATTTGTAAATACCGGAATTGTATTGGAATTGACAGTTACTTCTCCAGAATAACCGGTCACGTTCTCCATTTGCAGTGTGCGTACAATAGTGGACAGATCAAAGCCGTATTGTTGCAACTGTTCATCATTCACAGTGACATAGATCTGTTGTTGCTGTCCACCGGAACGATTGATCTTGGATACTTCGGGAATAACTTTCAGACCATCTTCTATTTTATCCATGTACTTCTCCAGTTCTGCATAGGTGCGGATAGGAGAGGAGACGGTAATAATCTGTGCCGTTACATCGCCGAAGTTGCTGTTGACTACAGGGCCAATTACACCTGAAGGAATATTTGATCTGAGTGTTGTATTAAGGCCGTGTTGTAAAGTGCTCCAGAACTTCTTACGGTCTTTTACTTCGGTATGCAGGTTGACGGTGATGAATACCTGTCCGTCTTTCGTTTGTGAAGTTGTTTTCTTCTTATCTATTTCTTCGTAGGAAAAAAGAAATTGTTCGATTTTATTCGTTACCTGTTTCTCCATTTGCACTTCGTCGGCACCCGGATAGAAGGCATACACCATGGCGACAGGCATATCGATCTTTGGATTTTCCGAACGGGGCATATTCAGGAGGGCATAGAGTCCCAGCAGGAGCAGCATACCCATGGCTACCAACGTCACCTGCTTATATTTCATGGCAGCTTCAATAAAGCTGATTCTTTGTCTTTTCATTTAGCCTTGTTTAAATGATTATTCAACCGTCACGGTGCTTCCATCTTTGAGGTGTGATTGTCCGTTTGTGATCAGCTGATCGCCTTCCTGTAAACCGTTGGTGATGATCACTTCATTGCTGCCGGTGAGCAGCCCTGCGATGATCCTTTTGCGGATGGCCTTGTGTTGTTCATTGGCGATGTATACATAAGTGAGGTCATCTGCATCTCTGACAATGGCGGTAGCAGGAATGGAAATGGTGTTGACGGTTTTGCCTGTATTGATAAATACAGCAGTGAGCATGCCGGGTAACAGCCGGTTGTTGCTATTGGCCAGTTTTATTTTGATGGTATATGTCCGGGAAACAGCATCGGCTTGTGGATTAATGATGGTGATCCTGCCGGGAATGGTGTCTTCAAGGGTTGGAATGTATACTTTGGCATCCATCCCATTGCGGATAGCGCCTACTTCTGTTTCGGGTACAGTGATCTTTGCGGTGACAATATCAGTTTTGATAATTGTGAATGCAGGAATACCGGGAGCGGCGGTACTACCTTTTTCTATCTTACGGGCAGTGATAATGCCGGAAATGGGTGCGTATAATTTACTATCGGCAATGTGTTTGGCGTTGATACTTTTGTTGGCTTGTGCCTGTGCGAGTTTAGATTTTATTTCGATATAATCTTTGGCGGGCAGACTTCCTTTCTGATAAAGGTCATTGAGACGTCGGTACATGTCTTCAGCCTGGTCCAGGGAGGCATTTGCAATAGCCAGTGCATTGTTGTATTCAGTGGCATCGATACTGGCCAGCAGTTGTCCCTGTTGCACATGGTCGCCTTCCTGCACACTGATGTTATTAATGGTACCAGCTACCGCAAAACCGATGTCGGCGGTGTTGTCAGCTTCGATGGTGCCGGAATAACTTAACTGCTGAGGAAGCGGATCCTTTTGAATGCGGATGGTTTTTACTTTAACCGGATCGGACTGTGGTTGCTTATCGGCTTTGGTGCCACAGCCAGCCATCAGGGTAACCATTAGAAATAATGATGCCTGCCTTACAATCAATGTCATAAAATTGGTAATTGAAAATTGAACAGATGATTTCACATGGCAAAGGTGGATGTATTAAAGCGGAGAAAAAGGTTAGAATATCGGTAAAAATGGTCTGAATGTCGGTTCAGTATTTATAGTAGAAATAAATAACAAGGCCGGAATATGATTATTCCGGCCATTCCTTAAACCTACAACTGTTACACTGTGTTGTAACACTAATCTTTAGTATTTTCGTTGGATCTGTCTGTACTCTTTAGGAGAGTGGCCGACGAATCGTTTGAAGTATTTTCCGAAGAAGGACTGATCACTAAAGTTCAGTTCTTCTGCTATTTGAAGGATACTGAGTGTCGTGTCGCTAAGCATGCGTTTGGCTTCGAGTATCACAAAGTGATCAATAATTTCTCCTGCTGTTTTTCCGCTGATTTCTTTAACGGTTTCAGTCAGGTATTTAGGGGTTACATGCAGCAGTTCTGCAAATGCCTGTACATTGCGTTGTTGTCTGAAATGCTGTTGAACATGCGAGGTAAATGCCATGACAAGATTTTCTTTGCGGGAAAAGTCGGCGTGGTTGATCCTTGCATACTTCTGTCCCATACCGCCCAGTTCGTACAGTAGGCTGGCGAAGGCATGATAGAAGAGTTCCTTACCGTAGGTATGAGTATTGTATTCTTCAGTACGATGCAGGAGCAAATTGAAGGTGTTGGCAATAGTGTTAGCATCTTTATCTTCCAGTTGCCAGTGAGGACAATATTTCGTACTAAAGTAGTTCATAAGATCGAGTAGCTTATCTGCGAAGATCTTGCCCATGAAATCGATGGTGGCGGAGAGACCGCAGAGTATGGCATTGTCATCCATTGCAATCACCTGCTTCAGTGCGTGTGGTGTGGCGAGCAGGAGGCTGTTAGGCTCCATAATATGTTCTTCGAGGTTGATGGAGATAGTGAGTGTACCTTTAACAACGAGAATGATGCCCAGGAAGTCAGACCGGAAATTGTTCCGCAATGCAGGGATGTCCATGAACCGGAGATTGCAGTTGACCGCAAAACCGGGTACGGTTGACTTCAAGTCAATTTCTGCATCCTGCACGAGTTCTGAATGTTTGTAAACATTCGCTCCCTGTTTTTTACCTGCCATGCTTCATAATTGTGGTCTTTGAATCCGGATGTAAAGTTCTGATTATAAATTTAAACCAAAAGGTTCAATAGTCGGCAAAACTGGTCTAAAAGTCGGTTTGATTCCGGTTAATTTTCATTGTCTGATTGACAATTAAAAATAATATGCCTACCTTGTTTTGAATCCATGTTTAAATAAATGAAACGGTCTCGCTTTACAATCATGCTGCTCATGACGGCTGCCTTTGCCCATGCCCAGCAGCGCATTACAATTGATGTCAACAAAAAGGCGCAGGTAATAGATAATATAGGTTCTTCCGGTGCCTGGTTTTCGGAGGGGATAGGTAAATACTGGCCGCCGGAGGTACGGGAGCAGATGGCCCGTTGGCTTTTTAGTAAGGGACTTAATAAGGATGGTTCGCCGGAGGGGATCGGGCTTTCCAGCTGGCGGTTTAATATTGGTGGTGGTACGGCGGAGCAGGGGGACAGTAGTGGAATAAAGGATTTCAGGAAGCGTGCGGAGTGTTTTTTGAAACCGGATGGCACCTATGACTGGTCTAAGCAGTCAGGATATCTTTGGTTTACGAAAAAGGCGAAGGATTATGGCGTAGAAACATTAATTGCATTCTCGAATACGCCACCGGTATGGATGAACCAGAATGGGTTGGGGTATAAGACAGAGAAGGATCATCGGTCTAATCTGAAGCTAGATCAGTATGATGCGTATGCTGCATTTTTAACGAATGTGTGGCAGCATTTTGATAAGGAAGGATTGCATTTTGATTATATCAGTCCAGTGAATGAACCACAGTGGGATTGGAGTCATCCTTATGGGGATGCGGATCAGGAAGGTACTGCGTGGACGAATAGTGAGGTGGTAAGAATTGCGGGGGCGTTGGATACTGCACTCAATAAGGTGAGGGCCAAAACGAAGATATTACTTTCCGAAGCCGGACATCTGGAATATCTGTATGCGCAGCAAGGGACGGCTTCGCATCAGATACAGGCATTGAAAGCCGGTGGTGTTTACAAGCTTTCTCATGTACCGGCTATTATTGGTGGGCATAGTTATTTTACAGATAAGGGAGATAGCAGCAGGAGAGCGATTCGTAAGCATGTGGCAGATACGGCATCCAAATATGGTCTGCAGTACTGGCAAACGGAGTATTCCATGTTGGCGGATGGATACAAAGATGGGCATGATGGGCCGCGTACAGCCATGGATTGTGCGTTGTTCCTTGCGAAAGTGATGCATGATGATTTTGTATATGGAAATGCTGCGGCATGGCAGTTTTGGAATAGCTGGGAGCCGGGAAAGTCTGATATGGATACGAGGTATTATCTGGTGGCATTGCATCCGAAGGATAAAACGTATAAAGATGGTACGGTGACGGCGGTAAAGAATTTGTGGGCGCTGGGACAGTATAGCAGATTCGTAAGGCCGGGAATGCAGAGAGTGATGGCGGAGAGCAGGGATGAGGATGTGTTGGTGAGTGCATTTGTAAGTAAGAAGCAGGTGGTGTTGGTGTGTGTGAACTATGGGGAGAAGGCTGTTGTAGTGAATATGGAGGTGAAGGGAAGAAAGGTAAAGAAGGTGAGGTATTATGAAACCAGTAAGGAAGAGGATATGAAATTGCATGAAGTTCGTTCAGGGAATGAACAGATTGAACTGAAGGAGAGGAGTGTGGTGACGGTGGTGATGGAGTAGAAAGAGTAGTAGATATTTGGAGGCTCGTAAAACCTTGTTTTACGAGCCTTGTTTTTGAGTAAAAGTGTGAGTAGTGGAGGGTTTGGAAGGAATGAACAAGGAATGAACAGGAAAGTAATTGGGGGAAGATATAGATTTGGAGGATGAACTTAGAGAAGTATTTATTCGAAGCCAACGAAGACCGGACAACGTTCACATTTGAAAGCCTGGGGCCAAATGGGACGATTAGCAAGACGATCAAATACTTTGAAATAGGACGGCTACCTGATGGAACTCCTATTCTGAATTTAGGATTTGGTGATGCTGATGATAGTCCGAATGAATTTAATGATAGCATTACTTCCAATAATGGAGATAGAAGTAAGGTTTTAGCAACGGTAGCAAATACTATTTTCAATATTTTCAGCCATTGGGGTAATGCAGTAATTCTTGTTATAGGAGGAACACCCGCCAGAAATAGATTATATCAAATGGGCATAAATGCAAACAAAGCGGAAATTGACTCTCATTTTGATATACTAGGCAGAACTCCCATGGGCTGGGAGTATTTCAAAAAAGGGGTAAATTATACGGCATTTATGGCCAAAAAGAAAAACTATAAAATTGAATAACATGACTAAGCAAGTACCACTTACCTGGGAGGAATATTGTAGTAAATTCCCCAAACCGGGCATTTTAATAATGACCCCGGAACAAGAAGCAGCTATTAACAATAGCCCTTATTTTAAAGAGAAAAATGAAAGGGCCATACGTATTCTGAAGGAACATCCACTCCCCTGGGGTGAAATCATTTGGAAAGATTAATCTCCCTTCAAGAACCAACCAATACCCCCCATTAGCACATTTAAACCAATGCGCTAATGGGGTTTTTATTCTCGTCCTTCCTCCCCAATAGGAATGTATAGGACAGTTGCCCCAACCCCATTCCCTACATTTGAAAAATCAGATAGTGTAGCCACTATTCAAATTCCACAGTTAAACTAGATAAAAACCACAATTCCACTATTTATGCAAGCTATTCTTGGTGTATTTTTTCATTTCATCGGAGGCTTTGCCTCGGGCAGTTTTTACATCCCATTTAAAAAAGTTAAAAACTGGGCCTGGGAAAGTTACTGGATAGTAGGCGGATTCTTTTCCTGGCTGATCGTGCCCTTCCTCGCAGCATGGATCACCATCCCCGACTTCCTTAGCATCATCCGCGCGACTGACGGCACTACACTATTCTGGACCTATCTGATGGGCGTATTATGGGGCATCGGCGGTCTCACCTTCGGTCTCACCATGCGCTACCTGGGAATGTCTCTTGGTATGTCTGTAGCCCTCGGCTACACTTCTGCTTTCGGCGCATTGATCCCGCCTATTTACAGGGATCTCTTCACCAGCGACACCGCCCATACTTTTTCTTCCATGATTCATCACATCAGCGGACAACTCGTCCTTGCCGGTGTGGCCGTTTGTTTACTCGGTATTGCCATCTGCGGGAAAGCCGGGATGATGAAAGAAAATGAACTGTCAGATGATCAGAAGAAAGAGAGCATATCTGAGTTCAATCTGAAAAAAGGATTGATCGTAGGTACAGTATCAGGTATCCTCAGCGCCTGTTTCAACTTCGGTATCGAAGCAGGAAAACCAATGGCTGCCATTGCGATCCAGCAGGGGTGCAACCCGCTCTTTCAGAATAATGTCATCTTCGTGGTGCTGCTCTGGGGCGGTTTAACTACCAACCTGTTCTGGTGTTTGCTGCTGAATGCACGTAATAAAACCTTCAGCGATTATACCAATAAGAAAACGCCACTGGCAGGCAATTATTTCTTTGCTGCTATTGCCGGTACGACCTGGTTCTTCCAGTTCTTTTTCTATGGAATGGGTGAGAGCAAACTGGGAAATGGCGCCAGTTCATGGATATTGCATATGGCATTTATCATTATGATTTCCAGCCTGTGGGGAATTACATTGAAAGAATGGAAAGGCGTGAGTTCGGCGACGTTTAAAACTATACTGGCAGGTGTATTGACGATTATGATTTCAGTGTTGCTGGTGGGTTATGGTAATTCGCTAGGATAAAAAATCAAGACAAAAATATTTAAACATACATACATGATTCAGTCTGTAAATTTCAAGCACGTAAGCTACTTATGGGATGAGGAAAAGGCCGCCGCAATGGCCGGTGACGAAGTAGGCCTGTTAATCTACCGCTCTAACCTCCTGGGCGCAGATCTTCGCTTAACAAACTATGGCGGTGGTAATACTTCCTGCAAAGCCATGGCCAAAGACCCGCTTACCGGAAAACAAACAGAAGTGATGTGGGTAAAAGGCTCGGGTGGTGACCTAGGCACCCTCAAACGTAGCGGACTCGCCGCTTTGTACGTAGACCGCCTGCACAGCCTCGAAAATATTTACAATGGCATTCAGATGGAAGATGAAATGGTTGAACTCTTCAACCACTGCATTTACGACCTGAAATCCAAAGCTCCTTCTATCGATACTCCCCTGCATGGCTTCCTGCCATTCAAACATATCGATCACCTGCATCCGGATGCTGCCATCGCTATCGCTGCGGCCAAAGATGGTGAACGTATCACACGGGAACTCTTTAACGGCACCATCGGTTGGGTGCCCTGGCAGCGCCCTGGCTTCGACCTCGGCCTGCAACTCCGCCAATGTTTGCAGGAGAACCCGGGTATCCGGGGCATCATGCTCGGCTCTCACGGTCTCTTCACCTGGGGTGATACCGCCTACGAAAGCTATATCAATACCCTCGAAGTAATAGAGCGCTGCGCTTCTTACCTCGAAGATAATTATAACAAAAAACGCCCCGTATTCGGTGGCGCTAAAAGTGCTCCTGCTGCTCCTGAAGTACGTAAAAAACAAGCCGCTGCACTGGCGCCTGTTTTACGTGGACTTTGCTCCGGCCATACCCGTATGATCGGGCACTTTACCGATGATCCACGTGTATTGGAGTTTATTAATTCCAACGACCTCGATCGACTGGCGCCATTGGGTACCAGCTGTCCTGACCACTTCCTGCGTACTAAAATCAGTCCGCTGGTGCTGGACCTGGACCCACTGGCATCACTCGATGACGTAGCTACTGTGAAACAACAACTGGCGCCTGCATTTGCAGCTTACCGCCAGATGTATACTGAATACTACAATACCTGCCGTCATGATAACAGCCCTGCACTGCGTGATCCGAATCCGGTAGTGATCCTCTATCCTGGTATCGGTATGTTTACTTTTTCAAAAGATAAACAAACTGCCCGCGTAGCTGCTGAATTTTATATCAACGCTATCAACGTAATGAAAGGCGCAGAAGCTATTTCTGAATACACCGCCTTACCCCGTCAGGAAGCATTTGATATAGAATACTGGTTGCTCGAAGAAGCAAAACTGCAACGTATGCCTAAGCCGAAAGCTTTATCTGGTCGCATTGCCCTGGTAACAGGTAGCGCTGGTGGTATCGGTAAAGCAATCGCTAAGAAATTCGCTGACGAAGGCGCATGCGTTGTCATCAATGACAACGATGCCGGCCGTCTTGAAAAAGCAAAAGTCGAATTCCAGAAACAATATGGTCCCGATGTATTTGCTGCAGCTATACTCGACGTGACTAAATCTGCTGATATCAATGAAGCATTCGCTGTAGGCGCCCTGGCATTTGGTGGGGTAGACCTCGTAGTGAACTGTGCGGGTCTGTCTATCTCCAAACCACTGGAAGCACATACCGAAAAAGACTGGGATCTGCTGTATGATGTATTGGTAAAAGGTCAGTTCCTCGTCACGCAGGCTGGCGTAGCAATCATGCGTAAACAGGATATGGGTGGCGATGTGCTGAACATCGTAAGCAAAAACGCCCTCATGAGTGGTCCTAACAACGCGGGGTATGGTTCTGCGAAAGCTGCACAGCTGCACCTGAGCCGCCTCAATGCCGCTGAATTAGGAAAAGACAATATCCGCGTAAACGTCATCAACCCTGATGCTGTGATCGCTGATAGTAAAATATGGGAAGGTGATTGGGCTGCAGGTCGTGCCAAAGCTTATGGCATCTCTGTAGAAGAACTGCCTGGTTACTACGCAAAACGTACCCTGCTCAATCAGATCATATTACCTGAGGATATTGCCAACGCCTGCTTCGCACTGACTGGTGGCTTGCTGAACAAGTCAACCGGAAACGTGGTGAACGTGGATGGTGGTGTGGCGACAGCCTTTGTAAGATAAACAACCCCGGCAAGGCTTGCAAAGCAATATGCAGGCCTTGCCTATCCGGCATATTTTCGTTAAATTGAATCACGCGCAAAATTCTGGTTATGAATATCGAAAAATTCCACATTTCTGATTTTAACGACGCCCGCAAACAAGCCCACGATCGCAATTTTCAGCATATCTCTGAAAAAGTCAACCATCTCAATGAGGTTCTTGAAAAACTGGAAGAATTCCAGGTAGCTATTCCGAGTTGGGCCCTTGGCACCGGCGGTACCCGCTTTGGCCGTTTTACCGGTGGTGGTGAACCGCGTAACCTGGAAGAAAAGATCACTGACATCGGTTTGCTGCATGCCCTGAACCGCAGCAGTGGCGCTGTTTCATTGCATATCCCATGGGATATTCCTGAAAACACAGCAAACATCAAAGCCCTCGCTGCACAATACGACATCCGTTTTGATGCCGTAAATTCAAATACCTTTCAGGATCAGCCCGGACAGGAATATAGCTATAAGTTCGGCTCTCTGCACCATACTGACAAAGGTGTTAGACAACAAGCCGTAGAACACAACATCGAAGTGATCCGCTACGGAATAGAACTTGGCTCTAACGCACTCAGCATCTGGCTGGCTGATGGCTCCTGCTTCCCTGGTCAGCTCAATTTCCGTGGTGCATTTAAACGTACTTACGAAAGTCTCCAGGATATCTATGCAGCACTGCCTGACGACTGGAAAGTTTACATCGAATACAAAGCCTTCGAACCCAATTTCTATAGCACTACTATCGGCGACTGGGGTCAATCCCTTTTATTTGCCAATAAACTAGGTCCGAAAGCCCAGACATTGGTTGACCTGGGACATCACCTCGCGAATGCAAATATCGAGCAGATTGTAGCCCTCCTCCTTATGGAAGGCAAGCTGGCCGGATTCCATTTCAATGACTCCAAGTATGGTGATGACGACCTCACAGTTGGTAGCATCAACCCTTATCAGTTATTCCTCATCTTCAATGAACTGGTAGAAGGCATGGATGCCCGTGGTATGCACCACGCCAGCGACCTTGGCTGGATGATTGATGCTTCTCACAATGTAAAAGATCCGTTAGAAGATCTGCTGCAATCCGTAGAAGCCATCAAGATCGCTTACGCACAGGCACTGCTGGTTGATACCAAAGCGCTACAGGCTGCACAGCAGAATAATGATGCAGTAGCCGCACAGGAGATCCTGCAACAGGCTTACCGCACAGATGTACGCCCACTGATTGCACAGGCCCGCCTGAATGCAGGTGGTGTACTGGATCCGATTGCGTTTTACCGCCAGTATAAGGTGAGAGAAAACCTGATCAAAGAGAGAGGATTGAAGACGGTCGCGACAGGCCTGTAATCCTGGCCGGTTATAGACTCAGGATCACCGCCACTTCTAATGCCCATTTACATATTGAGATTGAGATTGAATTTGTCAATGTGCAAAAGGCATATTGACAAATTCTTTTCTAAACAGCAGCCATGAATTGCATCGCTATCTTAGACATCGGTAAGACCAACAAAAAGTTGTTCCTTATCAATGAACAATACCACATCGTCTATGAAAGAGGCATGAGCTTCCCTGAAACCAAAGACGAAGATGGTGACAACTGTGAAGACATCCAACTTCTCACCCAATGGGTGAAAAATAGTCTGAAAGAACTCACCACTCAACCTGCTTTCCACGTCAAAGCCATGAACTTCAGTACATACGGCGCCAGCTTCGTTTACCTCAATGAGAACGGCGAAGTCATTGCCCCTTTGTACAACTACCTCAAATCGTATCCCACACCATTACAAAATACTTTTCACAACAAATACGGTGGACAGCTGCAGATTTGTAGCGAAACGGCTTCGCCTGCACTCGGTAGCCTGAATTCCGGCTTACAATTTTATCGTATCAAAGAACAACAACCAGAGTTGTACAACCAGATTCGTTATGCCTTACACCTTCCGCAATATGTAAGTTACCTGATCTCTGGCAAGTACATGACTGATATTACAAGCATCGGCTGTCATACCATGCTATGGGATTTCAATCACCAGCAATATCATCACTGGGTAATTCAGGAAGGAATTAGCGACAAACTACCCCCAATCTTCCCGGCAAACGCCGTTACCAGATGCAAAGGAAATGTGGATGCCTCAAACCGACCCATCGATTACGTAGTCGGTGCCGGCCTGCACGACAGTTCCGCAGCGCTTATTCCTTACCTGGAAAGCTTCCAGGAACCCTTTGTACTCATCAGTACAGGTACCTGGTGCATCACCCTGAACCCATTCAATGACCAACCACTAACCCCTGATGAACTGGAACAGGACTGCCTCTGCTACCTTACCTACCAGGGACGCCCTGTCAAGGCTGCCCGTCTCTTTGCTGGTAGTGATCACGAGCAACAAGTTCGCAGGCTGTCAGAATATTATCAAACACCGGTAAATTACTACCAGCAAATCGCCTTTGACCCCGCTATATTTGCTCATTTGCAGGCAACAGCGGTAAAGGAAGCACCGCTCTCAGGAAAAGACCTGTTACAGGCCTCCCGGTTTGCTCATAGATCATTGTCAGATTTCACGAGTTACGAGATTGCTTATCACCAGCTAATTATGGACCTGATGAAACAACAGCAGCACTCTACTGCGCTTGTGACTACCGGTACAGCGGTGCGGCGTATTTTTGTGGACGGTGGTTTTGGTAAAAACCCGGTGTACATGCACATGCTGGCAGCGGCATTTCCCCAGATGGAGGTATTTGCAGCTTCTGTCGCACAGGCAACGGCCATCGGGGCAGCGCTGGCTATTCACCAGCACTGGAATACCCAGCCTCTACCCGGCGATCTGGTTGAAATGAGGCATTATGCAGTGAACAGGGAATTCGCGTACAGGTAGCGCCTTATTTAAACGAACTTACATGAAAGTAGGACTCTTTATACCTTGCTATATTGACCAGTTCTATCCGCAGGTGGGCATTGCCACTTTATCCCTGCTGGAAAAACTTGGTTGCGAGGTAGTATATCCGCAGGGGCAAACCTGTTGCGGACAACCCATGGCAAACTCTGGTTTTGAACACCTCACCGGTGGTTGTAATGAACTATTTGTCAACAACTTTGCAGACTTTGATTACATCGTATCGCCATCGGGTAGTTGTACGCTACATATCAAAGACCATCTGCACGTGCATGATAAAGAAGATGTTGCGACCCATATTCGTCAGCACATCTACGAATTGTCTGAATTCCTGACAGACGTACTCAAGGTCAAAAGCCTGACCGCCCGCTTCCCTCATAAAGTTGGTATTCACCAGAGTTGTCACGGACAACGTGGCCTGCACCTCGCACAGATGACGGAGCTGGTAGCAGCCCCTTATTCCAAACCACAGCAACTTCTGCAAATGGTAGATGGCCTGGAACTGATAGAACTGGACCGTAAGGATGAGTGCTGCGGTTTCGGTGGTACCTTCTGCGTATTTGAAGAAGCAGTTTCTGTGAAAATGGGAAAGGACCGTGTAGCTGATCATGAAAAGCATGGTGCCGAATATATCACAGGTAATGATGTCAGCTGTCTCATGCACCTGGAAGGTATTCTCAAAAGACAGCAGAGCAAGGTGAAAGTACTGCACCTCGCAGAGATCCTGAATGCTGCTTTTTAAACACCAAAACTGATCTGAATGGAACCAACAACTGCACATAAAGAGCACGCTGAACTGGCGGAGAGCTTCAATAAAGACGAAGCGAGAGTAGACTGGCATGATGAGACCCTGTGGTGGGTACGTCAGAAGAGAGATAAAATGGCGTGGTCCCTCCCTGAATGGGAAGACCTGCGGGAAACCGCGTCCCGGATAAAGTTCAATGTACTCGGCAATCTCCATGATTACCTGGTAGAATTTGAAAAGAATGCGCAACTCAACGGTGCGACCGTTCACTGGGCGGCTGATGCTAAAGAACACAATGAAATCGTATTAAAACTATTAAAGGAGCAGGGCGTGCAGCGCATGGTAAAAAGTAAATCCATGCTCACGGAAGAATGTCACCTGAACCCATTTCTGGCAGAACATGGCATTGAAGTGATCGATACGGATCTGGGCGAGCGCATTGTGCAGCTGGCGAAGGAACCACCCAGTCACATCGTACTGCCTTGTATCCATAAAAAGAAAGAAGAAATCGGTGATCTGTTTCATATTCACTTAGGTACCCCTGCGGGAAATGCGGATCCTAAGTTCCTCACTGCGGCTGCCAGACTACACCTCAGGAAGGAATTTATACTATCCCGCGCGGTGATCACGGGCGTTAACTTTGCCGTAGCCGAAACAGGTGAGATGGTAGTGTGTACCAACGAAGGGAATGCCGATATGGGCGCTCACCTTGCAGATGTACATATTGCCTGTATGGGGATTGAGAAAATCATCCCGCAGCGTAAACATCTCGGGGTATTTTTGCGTTTGCTGGCGCGTAGTGCAACCGGGCAGCCGATTACAACTTACAGTAGTCATTTCCGGAAACCTGGAGCAGGACAAAAACTGCATATCGTGCTGGTGGATAATGGACGTAGCCGTCAGTTGGGCAGGGAGGAATTCCGTAACTCACTGAAATGTATCCGTTGTGGTGCATGTATGAACACCTGTCCGGTATATCGCAGAAGCGGTGGTCATAGTTATCATAACGCGGTAGCGGGCCCAATCGGGGCGATCCTGGCACCTAACCTGGATATGAAAGAGAATGCGGACCTGCCATTTGCATCTACGCTCTGTGGCTCCTGTTCAAATGTATGTCCGGTGAAGATCAATATTCACGAGCAGCTGTATAAATGGAGACAGGTCATTGTGCAGGAAGGATACGCGACGACTTCCAAGAAAGCAAGTATGCAGATGATGAACATGGTGCTGTCAAGACCGACAGTGTTTAAAACGGCTGGTGGGGTAGGACGTTGGGTAATGCGACATTTCCCGGGCGTGGTGAACAATGGGTTGAACCCATGGTATAAACAAAGAGATATGCCGGAAGCACCGAAACAGTCATTCGCTGATTGGTATAAAAAGAACAAAACGCTTTAGCCTAAGGCTAAAGCGTTTTGTTTAAATTCTTTTTGTCCAGGCCTTTTAAATGATCCAGATCTCCTTTCACACTGCCTGCAACCCCTTCAAACACGTAATTCTTTCCATCACTTACCACCCTCACACCAATCTTCCCATTTCCCTCGTCGTATATTTCATAGGCCGCATCGTCATTTTTAAAGGTTAATTTCCCATTACTGAGGGTCATGGCACCTCCTACATTCTCCTGCGTCTTTTCGTCGTATATGACCTCCGGATAGGAAAATTCTATACTGCCATCTTTCTGACACAGGGCATAAAACAGGAACTCGCCCTGCGCAGCCTGAAACAGTACGACCTGTTTCCCGTTCTTTGCCAGTGTAAATGAGAACAGGGTATCTGCTCCTGAGATATATTGTTTCAAAGTTTGTTCCTCCTTCCCATTCACCCAGGTCTGCTGAGATACTTCTTCGAAGAAAGGTTCTGTATTACTCAAACTGGATTCTTCCACACTCAGTGTCTTTAGCTGTCCATTCTCCACTTTAAACCGGGAAAACTGGTGCCAGCAACAACCACTCTTCGTCATGGTCTCCAGCACCTTATCTTTCTGGTTGACTACAAACATCCCACAATACTCCTGCGCCAGCCTGGTAAAAGCGTCACTATGCTTAAAACCCGCTCCCTGCGCCAGCCAGATCTGGAAAGAAGGCCCGTGGTAACAACTATTTTGTCCATCCATGAGTGCAAAATCCTTCACCCCGTCAAAATTGAAATCCTCATAAATGATCAGGCTTTGCTCCCCATAAGGAGCCTCCATGATATTGGCCTTCACCTGGCCATCATGCAAATCAAAGGTGAGTTCATCCGACGTTGTGTGCATCAGCTCTTTCTTTGTTGCTTTGTCAAATACCTTTACTGTACCGGCTTTGAACACGTCTGCCGTATCGCGCACCTGCACCAGTCCGTAGTATTTGTTCGAGAAACCATCAATTTTAAAAGAGATAGAATGCTGCGCAAAAGCATTGCTGCATGCCAAAAGTAGAAGAATAAGAGGAGTTGTTTTCATGACAATAAGTTCCACTACAAAGCTAACAACAGTTAGCGAGGTGTGCAAGTTTCTTCTGTAGCCTTCTTTCCACTTCCTGTACCCTCCCGGTACACAGCGGTAGGCGGCACCTCATCCGTGGCAGGGGCCTACCATCTTTCCTTCTCTTACACGGCACGTTCGTTGTATCTCAATACGTTGTTGACCTATCATTCATCCTTTAAATGCTGAACTATGTTATCAGATCATTTAGTTGTAATGCAAAAACACGAAACCCCGCCCTGTGTTTCAATTGTCGTAGCATTAGACGGGGCGCAGGATAGAAAAGCGGCCTTACAACTGGTAAACCAATCCATTGAAGAAACCGCAGCCCACCTCCGTACCGCCTGGCCTGACAAGGCGGAGGCACTGACTAATGCGTTAATTGAACTCTCCGATAGTTATACATACAGCCCTGTAGACAAAGGTATAGGGTTATATGTAGCGCCAAATTATAATACGCTATTCTGCTTCTCCTTCCCGGTGCAGGCAAAAGTGTGCCTTGGGAAAAAATTCGCGTTGCGTGAGCTATTGTACCAGGAACAATACGGTTTTGACTACCTCGTATTGCACCTGGAAGAGAAAAAGGTCCAGCTATATCGTGGTAGGATGGGCCGGCTGGAACAGATGAACGATGCTAACTTCCCATTCAACTTTGATAACGAATACGACTATGGTACAACTACCACAGGCGAAAGAAATAAGGATAAATCTGTGGTAGCAAGTCTGCGTCAGAAGAGTTTCTATAAGGCGGCAGACAAATTGCTGGAAGCTTACCTGCACGGACAGCCTTTGATCTTAACCGGGCCTACTAAAGATATCGGATACTTCGAAGATGTATCCAATCACAAAAAAAATGTCACCGCTTCCGTTCATGGCAATTTCTCCAGTGTGCCATTGAAGACGTTGGAAGACAAAGCATGGCCGGCAGTAAAATCTTTTATTGAAATGCGGGATCAGCAGGTGATCCGTGAACTGGAAGATCGGAATGCGCAGGTGGTAGATGGGATACGGGATGTACTGCGTGCCGCCAGAAATGGACAGGGTAGTAAGCTGTTGATTGAAAAAGATTTCAACCCGGCAGACTTTACCGATGAACTCACAGGTCGTTTAAGAACCCAAAGCCCTGAGACAACTCATACCATTGATGCCGTTGAAGACGCTATGCGCGCAGTGATCGATAAGAACGGGGAAATTATATTTGTAAAAGACGGGGTTTTAGAAGACCATAAACATATCGCATTAATTACACGTTGATTAAATATGCTTGTCCAGGTATGTTTCATTGGGTTAAACATGAGGCAGCGGGAAGAGTGTTCCTGCTGCCTCATGTTTTGTTATTGAACCACTTATTATTGTGCAACATCCCACCACATGCGGGAGGTGTAATTATCTCCACCACTCAGCAAAGCCACGGCTGCATTATAGTTCGTAGCATTCGCTGTTTTCTCACTGGATTGATAAGGGATCCTTCTTGGAATAGTTCCGTTGGTAAAGTTGTTACTATATACCACTGGTGTCAGCTCCGGATATCCTGATCTGCGCCAGTTGATCCATGCTTCAATATGATTGAAAAGCGTACCATCTGTAATCCAGTATTGTTCGTTGATCTGCTTCAGAGAAGCCGTAGTGGAAGTTACATCCAGTGGATGCGCTGTCGTATAGGTTGCTGCGGTAGCTGCAGAAATAGTCGCTTCTGAAGAACTGAAAGTAGCGAGTGACTGCATTGCTGCTGCCACACCATTTGCATAGTGCACAGATGCCGCGCTACCTACACTCCAACCTCTCACAGCTGCTTCTGCCAGCAACAGTTCTGTCTCTGCATAGGTTAAGACAAAGTTAGGACCGCTTTTATCCCTGAAAATGGCGACCGTAGGTCTGGAATAGTTGCCCAACGGTGCTTCATCACTACTACTGCCGGTCGCACCAGGATAGCCCGGAGCATTGCTGATATCTGTCGTACCACCATTCAGATCATACCCATTGGGCATACCCAGCTGTACGCTTGAATCCATATCACCTGCGAGTGACTGATCATTATTGGCTGTCAGCCCTGCTTCCGGGATCTCTCCAATGATAGACAGGCGCGGGTCATTGTTTGTTCGGAGGTAGTCGATGAAAGACTGACTCCATTTCACTTCTCTGAAATCATCTGATACCAGCAGCGAGCTGGCGGTACTATTCGTATAGCCATTTGAATTATCTGCCAGTACAAACGCGTTGTCGTCAATGCTGCTAAAAACCCCACCGGTATATGCTTTCTCTGCGTAGGTCTTAGCCGTGGTCAGGTCCACTTTGGTAAGCCGCATGGCCATTTTCAGCATCAGTGAATAACCCAGTTTTTTCCACTGTGCAATATCCCCATCATAAAATAAGTCAGAAGTGATCTCATCTGCCGAAGCATCCAGTTTCTCCGTCGCACTGTCTACCTGTGCGAGCATGTTGTAGTAAATAGAATCCTGGGTATCATATACGGGCTCTGTGATACCTTCCTTTGCCTGCAAGGCCTGGGAGAAAGGAACATTTCCATAAGAATCCGTCACTCGCTGCAGGATCATATTTTTCATAATCAGACCGATGTAGTAAAGGTTCATTTTCCCTTTCTCTTTTGCAAGGGTCATCATCTCGTACGCATAACTTGCTGCCTGGTAGTCTGCATTCCAGGGATTATCCTGGTAAGACACCTGGTTGGTAGAAGCTACATACTTATCACCATTACTATAATAGCCATAAGTGGAAGACAACACCTGTACCCACATACTTTCAAACAACAACTGGTTATACCCCGTATTGGAATAATACCATTCGGAATAGGAGAGCAGGTAGTTTGGATCCAGGGAAGAGGAACTGGTAGCATTAGGATCCGTATTAACTGAATCAAATTTCTTGGTACAACCGCTGACAAACAGTGCAGCTACGGCTGCTATATAGAGGAAACGCTTTCTCATTGTCATTATTTTTTGAATTTGAAGTTTACATTAATACCGTAGGACCTTGTGCTGGGCAAACTGGTTCCTTCGATACCTGCGTAACTGATCGTGGATGAAAAGGCAGCTTCAGGATCAATGTTGTCAGTATGTTTCATTAATACCAGCAGATTGCGTGCTACCAGTGACACATTGATAGCAGAGAAGGGGGTGCGGCTCAATGTTTTTCCGTTCAGGCTGTAGCCCAGTGTTACCTGGCGTAGCTTGATGAAGCTCCCATCCAGCACATGCAGGCGGGATACGTTGACAGCCAGAGCTTGGTAGTACGTCTGGGCTTCTGTCTGACTGGTATTGGTTGTACCATCTTCGTACACACCTTTGGCCGTTACACCGTCTTCGCGACCTTCCAGGGTATTCTTGTTCAGACCACGATACATGGAATAGTAGCTGGTAGCAGACAATACCTTGTTACCAAATTTGCCATCCACGAGGAAGGAGAAATTGAAATGTTTATAACGGAAATCGTTATTGATGCCGCCAAACCATGAAGGCAGCACACTGCCGAAGGCCTTGTAACTACCTCTCTCAGGAATACCGGAAGAGTTTACAACAATGTTACCATTGTCATCATACAGGTAATCGTACGCCATTATCTGTGGACCAGCCATGCCTTTTACCAGTGCTGTGGCTGCATTTCGGGGTCGGTAGGTACCCAGGCTCAGGGTAGTACTGGTACTGTTACTGCCATAAATATCGATGATTTTATTCTTCACATTAGTGGCATTCACAGATACATTCCAGCTGAAATCATCATCTTGAACAGGTGTGCCGGTCAGCAATATTTCCACGCCCTGGTTTTGTGTGGAACCGGTACCGATATACTGGGTGGAATAACCGGAGGCCGTAGAAAGGTTTCCGCTGATGATCTCATTATGCGTCTTACGATGAAAATAAGCCAGGTCTACCCCTAACCTGTTATCAAAGAACTTCACCTCCAGACCGGTTTCTACCTCTTTAAGGGTGTAAGGTTTCAGGTTTGTATTGGGTAATGCACTACTGAAGTTGGCCGTGATATAATCGTTGATACTGTTCTGTTGCGTATAATAAGTCTGGGTGATATAAGCATCAGTAGGCTCGCCACTTGCATTGGCCCAGGAAGCGCGGAACTTACCATAACTCATTTTAGGCACCTTCACCAGTTCTGAGAAGATAAAACTTCCAGACACAGAAGGCACAAAAATGTTCCTGTTGTTAGCCGGCAGGGTAGAATAGGTGTCATAACGACCTGTAGTCGTTAGTGTCAGGAAGTTCTTGTAAGAGAGATCCAGGTTATAATAAGCAGAGTGTGCTTCTTTATTGGTCAGGTCATAGGTCCTGCCATAGGTCACCACATTCGTATAGTTATACAGGTAAGGAATGATGAAGTTGTCGCCGGTTACACCTATGATTTCATCTTTGTACTTTCTCAGTGCGGCACCGAGTGAGAGGTTGAAATCAAAATCATTTTTAATCCTGTGTTTGATGCCTACCAACGCGTCGGTGTTCATTTCCTTGCGGGATTCATTATTCAGGCTGTAGTCACCGCTAACAGTGGTACCATCGCTGGATGACCAATCGTACAGGGTACCCCATGGGGTGATCTGCCGGGTAACGTCACTGATGAAGTCATAGCCGACCCTTGCCTGTGCATAGATCCAGTCAGTAAAGTCATAGCGGGCAGTCATAGCGGAAATGAGGCGGGAGCGGGTAATTTTATTTTTGCTCTGGTTGAGTACGAAGTAAGGGTTGGTGACGTATGTGTCGTCTGTCCAGGCTATTTCCTTCCCATCTGCCGAAGCATCATAACCCGGTGCTAATATAGATTCCCTGATATTACCAGCGAGGAACATGCCATTGTTTGGGTTCAGTGGCCCATCACTCAGGTAGGGCTTATTATTCGATTGTTCGTCGATATAGTTAGCCGCCACTGTCACCTTAAGTTTTTCAGATACTTTCTGATCTACATTAAGGCCGATGGTTTTCCGGTAAAGTGTATTATTGGATAAGATACCTTTATTGTTCATATCTGACAGTGATAAACGGAAGGTACCGTTATCGCCCCCGCCGGAAGCAGATACAGTATTGGTAAAAGTTGTACCGGTACGGTAAAAGTTCTCCAGGTTATTCTTCACAGCTGCATATGCGTAAGTATTGCCATCGAACTGAATGGTCTGTACACCATCCATTTTTTCGCCCCATGCCAGGCGGGTACTGTTTTGCGCGGCAGTAGTGGTAGTCGGTCTTTCACCGCTCTGGCCCTGGCCGTATTCATACTGGAAGTCAGTAAAATTAATTGCTTTATCAGCAGCAAAATTGGAGTTGTATTCTACCTGAAGGGTGTTCTTTTTCCCTGTTTTGGTGGTGATGAGTATCACCCCGTTTGCAGCACGGGAACCGTATAAGGCAGCAGCAGATGCTCCTTTCAATACACTCATACTTTCAATATCATCAGGGTTGATGTTAGATAAACCATCACCATAGTCGGCACCACCCCATTCTGTGGCACTACCACGCTGTGTGTTATCCATTGGAACACCGTTGATCACGAAGAGCGGACTGGAAGCAGAGAAGCTCGCCATACCGCGCAGCAGTATTCTTACAGATCCACCGGGACCACCACTGGTACCGCTTACATTCAAACCAGCTACACGACCTGTAAGGGAATTACCTACGTTGGTTTCACGTGCTTGTGTCATCAGGTCTCCGCCTACTTTAGACACAGAGTAACCTAATTTCTTCGATTCTTTGGTGATACCCAATGCGGTCACCATCACTTCGCCAAGTTGGGTGGAGGACTGATCCAGTACAAGATCTATCATAGATTGATTGGGCGCTACCTGTATGGTTTTGGTACCATACCCTACGAGTGATACTTCCAGCTCCACTGAGCCGGGGGGAATTAGCAAAGTATAAGAGCCATCGGGTTTTGAAAAGGTAGCGTTGTTCTTACCTTTTACTTTGATTGTAACTGCGATAAGGGTCTCTCCGGTTTTAGCGTCTTTGACAGTGCCGGATAACTGTCGGGTTTGTGCAAATACTGTCTGACAAAGCAGCAGTACCATCAAAAGAAGTGATAGCTTCCTCATCATGTGCTAGTTTTTGGTTTATAAAAAATGACAAGTTTCCAAAAGACTAACAGTACAGGCAATACGAAGCTGTTGGTAAAGCTTACCAGCAAATTAGATTAAAAGGAATAGGCATAAGTTGCCCTTAGGCATTAACGCATGCCTTGTTTTTCATGTGTTGTTATGTTTGTTAGATTTAAAATGATCCTTTAGCCCATACGTTCCCCCGTCAGGCAAAACCTATTCATTGTTCATAGTCTGGTTGTATAAAGTAGTATTATTAGTTTCTCACAATAATTAAGTCAACAGCTAGTAGCTTGTTCCTGTTACTAAAACGTTAAAGCTAATGTATTGACGCGTCTTTTCATAAAAATAGAGTAGTATAATCTATGAGTCTGGAACTTCTATCCCTGAATTAGAAATTCTTGTCATCAGATTGGCAAATTTTTATGATATTAGTCAGACGATATAATAGCAGTTATCATCGTAATATTTACTATTGTTTGAATAACTTTGATCAACATGAAGACCGCCTTTTACAGTACACATAAATTTGAAAGGGATTTTTTGTTACAGGCAGCCGGCGACCAGCATGAATTAGTTTTGCTGGAACCGGCACTCTCATTGGCGACAGCGCCGCTGGCAGCGGGTTGTGAGGCTGTTTGTATCTTTGTAAACGACGATGGTTCAGCCCCGGTATTAGAAAAACTCGCGGCACTGGGCGTAAAGTATCTCGCGCTTCGCTCCGCAGGGTTTAATCATGTAGACATACAGGCGGCACATGCATTAGGTATGCGCATAGCGCGTGTACCGGAGTATTCACCTTATGCCGTGGCAGAGCATACAGTTGCCTTAATACTGGCACTCAATAGAAAACTTGTCAGGGCACACAACCGTATCAGGGACCTGAACTTCTCATTGGATGGGCTAACCGGTTTTGACCTGCATGGCAAGACAGTCGGTATCATCGGCATGGGAAAGATTGGTAAGATCGTGGGCCAAATCATGCGGGGCTTTGGGTGTAAGATCATTGCTTTTGACAGATACCCGGATCCGTCTTATGAGGCTACTTATCTAAGTATAGATGAGTTGTGCCGGCAGGCGGATATCATTTCGCTGCATGCACCGCTGACACCCGAAACGGAATATATTATCAATAAACAAAGCATTGCCAAAATGAAGAAAGGGGTAATGCTGATCAATACCAGCCGTGGTAGACTGATCAATACACTGGATGTGACGGAGGGATTGAAGTCAGGCCAGATAGGTTATCTGGGACTGGATGTATATGAAGAAGAGAGGGGATTGTTTTTCGAAGATCATTCCAGTGATATCGTACAGGATGATGTGATCTCCCGACTGATCACGTTTGCCAATGTACTGATCACGAGCCATCAGGCATTCCTTACCGACACCGCATTAAAGAATATAGCAGCAACGACGATGTTCAACTTAGATTGTTTTGTGAAAGGAGAGAAAGGAGTAAATGAATTAGGGTAAATAATATCGGTGTAGATGTTTGAGTAAAAAGCCGCCTCTTTCAGGAGACGGCTTTTTAATTTATTTACGTTCATGAATATCCATTCTCAGGAGTTCATCTATAGATTCCTCCATATTGCCGGAATCAACGGCTTCGGCGAACTTTTTCAGTTGTTTCGTCTTTTTGATACCAACCCCCTTTTTATAGACATTCACTATTCCCAGAAGCCCTGCTCTGGCACCATCCCTTGGGTTCTTATTATCCTTGTTATTGATGCAAAAGGACGCATAATTTCCCAGGTAGATAGGGTACAGTTGCGGGTTATCTTTCATCAGCTCGATCAAAGGATCACCCAGGTTAATGTTCACATCAGGTGATCCCATTACCCATGTAAGGATAAATGCATTTGTACGCTTACGTAGTTCCAGTTGTTCATTGAGTGGTGTTTCATTCAGCCATTCAGTCGCCTGAAGGAACATGGGTGCTGCTTTCGCATAATCTTCTTTAACTTTCAGTTCAGGGAATTGCGGACTGCTCTGTGCGTTTACAAACAGGACACTCAGCAGCAGAAGGGAGGTAGCAAAAAATGTTTTCATATAGTATAGTGTGTTTACAAAGTACCGGGTGTACTATTATTGGTCACCTTATACAGGGGTTTCTTTTTCGCATAGTCAAATACCAGTTGGCAGAACACTTTAACACCCACATCCAGTTTTGAATCGTCAATAAAGAAATCCGGTGTATGGTGGGCGGCAACTTTTGCAGGATCTGCGCCTGCGGGCATGCCACCAAGGAAAAAGAAAAATGCAGGAGCTTTGTCACCATAAAAGGAAAAGTCTTCAGCACCTGTCGTCCATTCAGTTTCGTTTACATTATCTTTTCCGGCAGCGGCTTCGATAGAAGGGACCATGAGTTTTACTAGTTCGGGATCGTTGTAGGTCACTTTGGTCTTATTTTCAATCACAACATCTGCGGTGGCGCCAGAAGCTTCAGCTATTTTGGTGGCTGTGAGTTTCATTTTCTCATGCACCTGTTTCAGCATTTTGTTATCAAATGTACGAATGGTTCCTTCCATTGTCAATTCTTCAGGAATAATATTGCTTCTTACCCCACCATTTATTTTACCAACAGTGATGACTACGGGGCCTTTGGTCAATTCCGCCTGACGGCTGACGATGGTCTGGAATCCCTGAATGATCTGGGACGCGACTACGATTGGATCGATGCCGTTCCAGGGTTGAGAGCCGTGGGTTTGTTTCCCTTTTACTTTGATGGTGAACCAGTCGCTGGAAGCCATTTCGGCGCCGGATTTATATTTGACCATGCCCACGGGTGTCTGGGAGTTGATGTGCAGGCCGAAAATGGCATCAACTTTTGGATTGTCCATTACACCTTCTTTGATCATGAGTGGGGCGCCGCCTTCTTCGGGAGCAGGAGCACCTTCTTCAGCAGGCTGGAAAATGAATTTTACGGTACCAGGAACGTCTTTTTTCATGGAGGTAAGTACATCGGCGGTGCCCAGCAGGATCGCGATGTGAGAGTCATGACCACAGGCGTGCATAACAGGCACTTGCTGACCTAGGTATTCGGCGGTGTCAAGAGATTTGAAAGGAATATTGGCTCTTTCATAAACCGGGAGGGCATCCATATCGGCGCGGAGGGCTACAACAGGGCCTGGTTTACCACCTTTTAGAATGGCGACAACGCCTGTTTTGCCAACCCCGGTATGCACTTCGAGACCAAGTTTTTTTAAGTGTTCTGCGACGAAAGCGGCTGTTTTGAATTCTCTGTTGGAGAGTTCCGGGTGTTGGTGGATGGCCCGGCGCCAGGTGATGACAGAGTCTTTAATGGAGGACACGTTTTTGTCGAGGGTGGATTGGGCCATAGAAAGCATAGGAGCAAAGGTCAGCAGGATGAACGTCTTTTTCATGAGTCAGCTTAGATTTTGGTGAAGAGTGTGAGTGTACAAAATACAATTAATTTTGGCTTGTGGAATAGGCGGGAGAAAAATACCTTTTCGCGGGGAGGATAAACTAAAAAGCACTTTTGTGGTGGACAAAAGTGCTTTTTAGTTCAGGAAAGGTAATGGTTCAGTGAGTTGATAATCAGACCTGCGTCACGAAAGTTTTGGACCATTTCTTGTCGTTGACCTTCATACTCTTCATTCTCTATCTCCAGGAATACATAATTTTCATCTACTTCAGGGTGCCGGAGAATGCTGGCATTTAAATCATCCCGTTCTGCAGCATGTTCTGGTAAGAATTCTTCCTGATGGTACTTAGGTACTTTATTACCATGTAAATAGATTCGGACATCGTTTTCCCCATGAAAGCCAAAATAATGTAAATCACCAGCGGAAAAATGTGGTCTGATGGGTGTACCTAAAACGGTAGATATTATTCTTACCACCTCCCCAATCGACGTTGTTGTTTCCACTACAAATATTTCAACCTCTTCAACTATGATTAATTGCTCAAGATATTCACTAAATGTTGGAGCTATTGTTTCCTCTGATTTAATAATACCAGATTCAAGTTCAATATGCACAACAGAAGGTGTATCCGGATCTTTTCGATAATCCAGGCAGAGACACCAGTGAGCAAGTCCATCAAAGGGAATCAGCCCGTGTGGTATTGATGGCAAAAACTCATTGTTTGTAATTGAGTTTTCATTCGGACCGATGCCAAAAATCCTGGTATGGTTGTAATCTTCATCTCTTAAGCCACATCGTATATTCCCTCCATTTTGTTTTTTCATCAACTCAATGTAGGCCGCAGGCAGGCGGTATCCCAATTGCTTTTCAGCAGATTGAACCATTCCCGGAGTAAGTAATGGCTGAACATCGGATAGAGTAATGGGTCTTTCCCATATAGAATTTACATCTTTCATAGTGTGGGTAACATTTAAATGGTTAACAATGTCATATTCAATATAAAGAAATTCTCTAATTTCTCCATTATTTAATTTTCTCCCCGTAATTTGCACCTGTAATTCAAAGACATACCATGAGCAGAGAAAGCATATTATCCGCTGTAAAGCAAAATCAGCCTGAACAGCATCCCCTTCCGGAACTGGAACCCTTTCACCACAGTGAAGCAGGCGATCCTGCGGCATTTACGAAAGTCGTAGCGTTTCTTGGTGGCCAGGTAGTATCCATAAAAACTTATGCCGATATGCTCCCCCTAATAAAAGAACACCCACTGGTAGTTACCACCCACCCTGAATTTTATCCGGATGGTATGCAAAACTGGGAGGAAGGTGAGGGCCGCCAGCTTGAAAAGGTAGACCTGGCCATCATCCAGGGGCGCCTGGGCGTAGCGGAAAATGGCGCTGTATGGGTCACTGACGATGAATTGAAGGTAAGGGCGCTGCCGTTTATTGCGCAGCACCTGGCGATTGTCTTAAAAAGTTCGGAGATCCTACCTACCATGCATGATGCTTATCGCAAAATAGGCGGTCCGGACGCCGGTTTTGGAGTATTTATCGCCGGCCCATCCAAGACCGCAGATATCGAACAATCACTGGTTTTAGGTGCACATGGCGCAAAAAGCCTGACCGTGTTCCTGATAGATTAGAAATATTATACCGTATGCAGGTACATTGCCTGCATACTTTACTTAACCCACCCACGTATGAAAATCGCCTTTAAAATGTACCTCAAACCCGGGTACAAAGAAGAATATCGCCAACGACATGCTGCCATCTGGCCAACGCTGAAACAACTCCTGAAGGAAAATGGTGTCAGCGACTATACCATCTTTCTTGACGAGACTACCAATACCTTATTCGCCGTTCAGCAGCAGTCAGGCGAACAGTCTTCCCAGGAGCTGGGTACTACTGAGGTGGTGAAACGCTGGTGGGCTTATATGGCCGATATTATGGAAACAAACGAAGATCATTCCCCGGTATCCATCCCCCTTGAATCCGTTTTTCATATGGATTAACCTGGACTATTTCCTTTCGGCTAACTGGACTATCCATTTCCTTTCCCATTGCTTTATTTTTGACAAAAAAAGCATGCAAAGACTGGATATCACCAACCTGTTTCCCGAAATTTATGCCGCCATCCGTGGACTGGAAAAAGCGACCGGCGATCTGAAATTACACCTTTACAAAAAGAGTTAATAAAGATCAGGGCATCCCAGCTCAATGGTTGTGCTTTTTGTTTGCATATGCATGTAGAGCTGGTGTTGAAATATGATGAAGCAGCCTATCGCCTCAACCTGATCACTGTATGGAAAGAAGCAAAACATATGTTCTCAGAAGAAGAACAGGTCATACTGGAATTAACAGAACAAATGACCCTGATCCATCAACAGGGTCTCACAGAAAATGTTTATTCAAAAGCAGTGGCATTATTCGGTGAAGAAACCACCGGACAGATGATGATGAGTATCCTCGCTATTAATAGCTGGAACCGGCTGGGAATAGCCCTGCATTGGAATCCGCAGATATAATGAAATCAAAAAAACGGCTGTATCCAGCTTTCAGCCGGTTTTATCATCTTACTATCTTTCTCCACAATACTTCTCATTACACCTTCATTCAATAAATACGCATTTGCCTTTTCGCTTTCCAGCCATAAATTACTATGCATAGTGAGTCCCTCTTTCATGCCTGCATACACCTGGTTATTGATGGTTTGCAACACTGTTGGACTATTAGTGGTCATCACCACCTGATTATCTGAATAATTTGCTGCCAGCGTGATCAAATCTATCATTTGCTGCTGTGCTAACGGATACAAATGTGCTTCCGGTTCATCGATGATTAAAAAATATTCTAACCCTGTCTGCATAATAGTAAACAACTGCATGAGCAGCCATAATGCCTCCTGCTGCCCGGTCGATGCATATGGCATTTCAATAAATGTTCCTTTCTTTTCCAGTTTGATCCGCTCATTTTCTTTCTCATATACATAATCTCCTCTCAGTATTTGCTTTATAAGCTTAATGCCCATCTCCAGACTTTCCCTGTCCACAATATTAAGTGCGGCCTCCTTATTCACCATCTTTTCCAACTGATCAAAATATAAAGGTTTCATGTCCGCTACCTGCTGAATAAAAACTTTCATCGTATTGTCTATCCGCTGATCCAGGTACCTGTCAGAAACCCCATAAGCCATTACTCTGCCCGCAGGTATATACACCGGTATCTTTTCTTTCCCTAACAACTTTGAAATATATCCATCTATCTCCTGGTAGAATTTCTGTTTCGTTTCTTTACTGGCATCAATATACCGCTCAGTTATAAAAGTTCTCAAAGCAGCAAAAATATCCCTGATCTCTACTTCCAGTTTTTCACTAAAGGCTACCTGAATTACTTTCTTTTTCTGAAAAATGGTAATCACCTTATCATCCTCATAATCATATTTCAAAAAGAAGTCACCATAGCGCGGAAGGTTATTCCAGAAGTGGTTAAATTTACCAACTATATGCTCCTTTAATATCACCTCAGGAAGTGGGTCTGCACATAACCCCTCCACCAAATCTGATACTGTTCTAAAAACCTCTTCCCGTAAAGATTTGAAAATATATAGCAGCTTTAAAATCGTACTTTTCCCACTTGCCTGCGGGCCAATCAAAATCATGTAATCCTGTATGTTCAATTCCACTTCTTTTAGTGGACCAAATTTTCTGATTTTTAACTGTTCCATAATTCAATATCCAGATAATTTATCATTCTTTCAAATAATTCGAACAGAATGATCAAATAGAAAAGCCACCTCTCAAAGTGGCTTTTTCCATTTCATTATCTTCTTTGCCTTCTCACCAAAACAGCTGTTACGATCACGGCTATCAACCCCGGCAGCAATCCTGGTAATATCCATTTGATCACATTTACACCCGCAGCCGATACCCTTACAGCATCATCTTTGGAAGGTGCCCTGTATACATCCACAGGAAACTAGACTTCTCCATTATTAAACTGTGCACGCCGCTCCCATAGAACCGCAAAGGTGGTGTTGACTACATCTTCTGCTTCTTCTTTCTGCCCTAAGATCTTATAGGCAAAATAGCACAGTGGTTGAAGCTGTGCGTTAAAGATGGTGCGGAATGCTTGTTCGTCGCCCTGCGAGAAGCGCAGGATGATATTTGGATCGTTATAAGGTGTAAGAATTGTCAAGTCAGCCGAAAGTTAGACACACATTTTGCATTCAGCCCAAAATACTATTTTTTAAATTGGTTTTTCAGTCATTATATTGACTACTACATTCATTTATTATAATTCCTTCTTAATTGTCCTAGCGACCTTTTATGCCCCTTTTCCGCTGCTTTTTCAAAATAGTGCTTCGCCCAGCGGTCAGATTGCTTTACTCCATCACCATATTTATAACACAGCCCCAGATTATAAATAGCACTTAAATGGCTACCCCGGGCAGCTTTCCTATACCAGAATACAGCATTTTTATCATTTTTTTTAACCCCGTGTCCCAAAAAGTAACAAATGCCCAGAGCATGTTGTGCCATGAAATCTCCTTTGATAGCAGACCGTGTATACCAGCGAACAGCGGTTTTAAAATCCTGTGCTACGACCTCTCCATTATAATAAAAGAATCCGATATTGAACATCGATTCCATATGTCCCTGTTCTGCAGCTTTCATATACCAGTTAAATGCTTCGGGAATATTCCGGGGAATACCTTTGCCATGATCATAAAGCGTGGCAAGGTAGAACTGGGCACTTTTGTGGCCATTACAGGCAGCAGCATACCAAAGGTCAAAAATAACCTGCCAGTCTTTTTTCCTCCCATGAATATTAAAGGCGAGATGATAGCCTTTGATAAAAGCGCGGTGTTGTTGGGCGTAGGTCATTGGATTAACTTGGAAAATAAAATGCCTCACAAAGGTGAGGCATTTGGAATAAATTGAAAACTTTATTCTGAAATTAATGATGTCCATGTTGCAAATGGGAAAGGACATTTATCATATCCTTCCATTGCTATTGGTAATGGTGCGGCCCAAACGTAATCCGCTTTTTTGCGCATTATAGGAGGACACTGTGATTTTATTCTTACAGTTTTGATCCTCTCATTAGTTGTTGTAGTAGTACTTAACATATTTTCTTGTTTTTAATTTCTCTTTTTTCTAATTACCATAAATCGGTCATAATTGACATCCGGCTGGAATTCTTCCCACTCATTGCCCCGCAACCCGAAAATGTGAAATAGCTCCTCTATTTCCTCTCTATGTGCATTTATGCCCATCTGGTATAATCTTGTCCTTGAAAGAGTACTTCCTTTTGCATGTAGATAGACACGGCCTGCATGATCTGTAAAATCAACGACCGTACCCGCAACTGTAGCGAGAATTTTAGCCTTATCTTTATTATTTGAAGTAACATTATCACTGACGCTGTCAGTAACTTCATCATAATCTCCAAATGATAAATTGAATAGGGGCCCATCCCCATCATCAACTTTTTCATATCGTATCTTCTTTTTGATAACCCCTTTTGGCCCCAAACTTTCAAAAGTGAAATTGGCAAAGGTGCTATCGGGACAACAAACATATTTCTCGAAGTGCATACCCAAATTTATTCCTTCCTTTCCGGTTTTTTCTTGTTCATTTTTGTTCATTTTACTTTTCTGAAATTCCATACAACTCAATACCCACAGCCTTTCCCATACTACTCACTGTTTTTAAAATCACCTACACGAAACCTCGCTGCACTTTGTCTGAAAATACACCATCAATTCATTTATATATACTCCCCCAAAGTCAAAAAAAACACACACTTCCCAAAAGTGCACTTCCCCAATTTTTCTGCACCAATAATAAAATGATCCCGTAATCAAAAATCCATTTTCATAAGCTAAATTTTACTAAAAAAAAGTAGTGGATCGGCTATATTTATCAACTATTTTCATTCTATGAAACCATCAGCTGTGGCTGATTTCAAAGGAAATTGTATTTTCGGCAAAAATGCTAATTTGTTTAGTTTTTATTACTAAATATAGTAGTAATATTGCGTTGCCGCCTTACCTTAAAATAGAGAAGCTATGAAATTAAATGAGCGATCCATTATTCATCTTGATCTGGATGCATTTTTTGTATCCGTTGAATGTCTGAAGAATGGTGCTTTCAAAGGAAAACCCCTGATCGTAGGAGGGGGAGAGCGGGGAGTAGTCGCAGCCTGCAGTTACGAAGCCCGTGCTTTTGGTGTACATGCTGCCATGCCTATGCGCACTGCCTTGTACCTATGCCCGCAGGCTATCGTTATCAAAGGTGATCATGAAGACTACAGCAACTACTCACGTCAGGTCACGGAAGTGATTGCCCAATCAGTACCGATGTTTGAAAAAGCCTCTATCGATGAATTTTATACCGACCTAACAGGGATGGATAAGTTTCACAGTACTCAAAAATTCAGTAAAGAACTCAAAGCAAAGATTTATAAGGAGACCGGCCTGCCAGTTACATATGCACTGGCATCGAATAAACTGATTAGTAAGATAGCGACAAATGAAGTAAAACCCGATGGCCAGACAATCATTCCTTTCGGAGAAGAAAAATCATACCTCGCGCCACTGGCCATTGAAAAAATGCCAATGATAGGAGATAAGACTGCAACCTTATTAAGAGAAATGGGTGTAAGTACGATCCGTACATTATCTGAAATTCCCCCCAGTTTGTTAGGTGCCAGATTTGGGAAAAATGGGCTAGAACTGTCAAGACGTGCAAATGGAATTGATGAAACGCCCGTTGTACCTTATTCTGAACAAAAGAGTATTTCTACACAGGAGACTTTTAATAATGATACAATTGATATAGCATTCCTGAACAGAGAAGTGGTACGCATGACCGAGAAGATCGGTTTTGTACTCCGCCAGCAGAATAATCTGGCGGGGTGTGTAACCGTAAAATTACGGTATGCCAATTTCGATACGGTTACCAAACAGCTGTCTATTTCTTATACCTCCTCTGATCATATACTGTTGCGCACAGCAAAAGAATTGTTTGATAAATTGTATGACCGGCGTATGCTGGTAAGATTGGTAGGCATTCGATTTTCTGATCTCGTACCCGGTAATTATCAGATTAGTTTGTTCGACGATACGCAGGAGATGATTCAATTGTACCATGCAATAGATAGTATTAAGAAGCAGTTTGGCGCGGGTGCATTAGTGCGGGCACGGACACTATGAAGTAATTATTTATGTACCTGAACTGTAAAACATTTTTTTCCTACCGATACGGTACCTTCTCCACAGAAGAACTGGTCGCCGCCGGCGTCGATGCCTGCGCCAACAGCATGGCCATTACCAATATCAACAACACCGCGGATGTATGGGACTTTATACAACATTGTCACAGTGCCGGTATTCATCCCGTACCCGGCACTGAAATCCGGAATGGTGATCATTTCTGTTATTTATTGCTCGCAAAAAATAATACAGGCTTCCTGCATATCAATCGTTTTTTGACTGAACACCTGCAGGAAAAAAAGCCTTTCCCTGCAAAGCCTGTCATAGACGATAGCGTATGGGTAATCTATGCCCTCGGCATGGTTTCGCCGGCCAGGTTAGCGCTCAATGAACTCATCGGTGTGCAACCTACCGAAGTTAATAAACTCTTTGGGATTGACTTAGGGGCATATAGTACAAAGTTCGTCGTCAGACAGCCTGTTACTTTTCAGGACCGTACCTTTTACAGCGTACACCGGCTGCTGCGGGCCATCGATAAAAACATCGTACTGAGCAAACAGGAAGATACGCACAAAGCTGCCGTACATGAATACTTCATGCCAATGACAACCATCATGGAGCAGTTTAAACAATACCCACAGATCTTGATGAACACGCTGCGGATAATGGAGTCGTGTGACATACAAATTGATTTTAAAGCTGACAAAAACAAACAGGCATTTACAACTAGCCGGGAAGATGATCGTATTCTGCTGGAAAAGCTTGTTATGGATGGTCTGCCATATCGCTATGGCAGTAAGAATGAGAAAGCCCGGGAGCGCGTATTAAAAGAGTTGAAGATTATCAACGACTTAAAATTTAATGCCTACTTTCTCATTGCCTGGGATGTGCTTCGCTATGCGAGAGACCGGCGGTTCTTTTATGTAGGACGTGGTAGTGGAGCCAATTCGATCGTGGCTTATTGTCTGCAGATCACCGATGTCGATCCGATACAACTGGATTTATATTTTGAGCGTTTCCTCAACCCGTACCGTACTTCTCCTCCTGATTTTGATATTGACTTTTCCTGGAAAGACAGGAATGAGATCATCGACTACATCCTGAAGCGTTATGGTAAAGAGCATGTGGCGCTATTGGGCATGCATACCACCTTCCAGCGCAGAGCGATCATCCGTGAATTAGGAAAGGTGTATGGCTTGCCCAAATCGGAGATAGACCGCTTGTCAAGAGGAGAGTACAATACGAATGATAACAATCACAGGCAGATCATACGCTTTGGCGATCTGATGAAAAATTTCCCGAATCATGTAAGCATACATCCCGGTGGTATGCTGATCAGTGAATTGCCCATTACGCAGTATACCGCATTAGAGATGCCACCGAAGGGATTTTCCACTACACAGATAGATATGCTTGTAGCGGAGAATGTGGGCTTGTTTAAGCTGGATATATTGAGTCAGCGGGGACTGGGGCATATCAAAGACACGATAGAACTGGTGCGTGAGCACCATCATGTAGATATCGATATTCACCAGGTAGAGCAATTCAAAAAGGATCCGCAGTTGGCTGCGCAGATCCGTGATGTGGATACTATTGGATGTTTTTATATAGAGAGTCCTTCCATGAGAGGGGTATTGCGCAAGTTGCGGTGCGATGATTATCTCACACTGGTGGCGGCATCTTCGATTATCCGGCCGGGGGTGGGGAGTTCCGGGATGATGCAACAGTATATCTGGCGGTTTCACAACCCGGATAAGTTTGAGTACCTGCATCCGGTGATGGAAGAATTGCTGGCAGAGACCTATGGTGTGATGGTGTACCAGGAGGATGTGATCAAGGTCGCACATTATTTTGGCGGTCTGGATATGGGAGAGGCGGATATCCTGCGGCGGGCGATGAGTGGAAAGTATAGAGGAAATAAGGAAATGAAGCGACTGGAAGAGCAGTTCTTTCGCAACTGCGAGGAGCGGGGGCATCCTGAAAAGATTGCCAGGGAGGTATGGAGACAGATCGAAAGTTTTGGAGGATACTCATTTAGCAAGGCGCACTCTGCGAGTTTCGCGGGGGAGAGTTACCAGAGCCTATACCTGAAAACGTATTATCCAATTGAGTTCATGGTGGCGGTGATTAATAACTTCGGCGGGTTTTATTCACGGGAGTTATATTTTCAGCAGTTAAAGAAAGCCGGTGCCAATTTACAGGGGCCTTGTGTCAATAATAGCGAATACCTCACAGATATCAGAGACGGGAAGGTATACGTAGGTTTTATTCATATCCAAAACCTCGAACAGAAATTCGCAGAGAAGCTATTGGCAGAACGCATACAAAATGGTCCTTATGTCCATTTGCAGGATTTTATAGAACGTACAGAGGTGGGGATAGAACAATTGAACTTATTCATAAAAGTGGGCGCATTTCGTTTTACAGGGCGAACAAAGAAGCAGTTATTGTGGGAAGGGAATTTCTTGCAGGTGCACATGGATGATCATGTACCGGGACGGCAGGCGTTGTTTGCAGAAGAACCGGTATCGTTTGAGTTACCCATGCTGCCTGATAATCAAAGGGAAGATATGATGAAGGAGATGGAGTTAATGGGGTTTCCGATAGGGAATGTATTTGAGCTGGTGGATGATGATCTGTCGAAGTATCCGCTGGCAGCGACCTTACCGTCTTTATTAGGGCACGAGGTGCTCGTATTGGGATACCTGGTATGTACAAAGGAGACGATGACAAGAGAAAAGCGGGAGTTAATGCATTTCGGTACATTTCTGGATGCGGCAGGAGATTGGCTGGATACAGTACATTTCCCGGAAGCGGCACGGCGGTACCCATTCCAGGGGAGAGGGTTTTATAGGTTGAAAGGAAAGGTGATAGAGGAGTTTGGGGTGTATAGTGTGATGGTGGGTGAGATGGAAAAGGTGGGGATTAAACAGGAGTGGTAGTATAGTAGAACTTCGATTAGGGTTCGATATAGCTTCGTCACCATTTCGCCACCAAAAGGGCATCAAAAGGGCACCAAAAGGTCACTTCAATATCCCAGGGATATACAAGTGACCTTTTAGTGACGAAATGGTGACGAAGTTATATCGAAGCGCTGGTATGGTCAGGTACCGAAAGGACTGGTGATCTCCTTATTAGAAGGATGTTTTTTACTTTAGTAGACAACGTCCACTAAATATGTTATCTTTACCCTACCATGTTTACCAAAACCATCCAGGAAATTCGCGTATTCAACCGCTTCTATACAGACCTTATCGGCCTGTTAAACAAGCATTTGCTCAACAGTGCTTACTCTCTATCTGAAATCCGTATAATGTACGAGATCCATACAGCCGGAGAAGCCCAGGCTTCCCATATCATGTCTGCAATGGATATAGATAAGAGCTATCTGAGCAGGATCCTGAAAAAACTGGAAAAAGACGGTGTGATTACCAGAAAGGCTTCAGAACAGGATGGGCGTGCTACAGTGTTGTCACTAACCGCAAAAGGGGAGAAGCTGTTTGAAGAACTGACAAAGGCAGCAGAAGACCAGATCAGTGGATTGATAACGCATCTGAATACCCAACAACAAGTGGAACTGGTTACGCATATGCAGGCGATCAGAACGATATTACAAGACAATCAATAAACAGGAGAATCATGAATGCAGGAATTAGTTTAGCCGATATCACCATCAGAAATAACTTACAGCCCGGAGACCTGGGTTTTGTGGCCTACATGCATGCGATGCTGTATGCAAAGGAAATGGGGTATGGAATTAATTTTGAAGGATATGTGCTGAATGGTTTGGGAGAGTTTGCGCATCAATATGATCCTACGAAAGATAAAGTCTGGATTTGTGAGCATGAAGGGAAAATAATAGGTTCCCTGGTTGGGTTTCATAGAAACAGTGATATCCAATTCAGGTATTTTATATTCCTGCCGGAATACAGAGGGATTGGATTAGGCAAGCATCTCATGGCAGAATTTATGAATTACGCAAGAGCGTCAGGGTGTAAGAATATTTATTTGTGGACGACCACCGAACAGGCAACGGCAATTTCGTTGTATACGAGATTTGGGTTTAAACAAACAGGAGAGAAGTTTTCGACCGCTTTTGACAAGCCACTCACAGAGTTAAGATTTGATATGACATTATAAAGAATGATCCTGAAAAGGATCATTCTCCCACTATTTTCAATCCAATAATAGAACCAATCAGTAAAGTAATAAATACAATCCGCCAGGTATTCACCGGATCTTTGAATACAAAGATCCCCACTAAAACCGTACATACTGTACCAATCCCTGTCCATACAGTATAGGCTGTGCCAATAGGAATGGTCTGTGCGGCTTTCATCAGCAACCCAAGACTGAAAGCCATGGCTATCACCAGCGCTGTATACCAGCTATAAGCAGTAGACCCGTTGGCAGCCTGTGCTTTTCCTAAGCAAAAGGTAAAGGCTGTCTCTAATAACCCCGCCAGAACTAATATTATCCAATTCATGGTCGCAAAGGTCTGAAGAGAGAGGGAGAATATTTTATACAAATGATAAAAAAGAGGACAATTAACAGGTACCATCTACTGTTTCGTTCTTATCCTGCTCAAACTCACCTGCGTAATTCCAAGATAAGACGCAATGTGTCCCAATGATACCCTTCTGAGCAGTTCCGGGGTATCCTGCATTAGATCTGCATACCTTTCGGCTGCTGTTCTGAACTGCCTGGCTATTAGTCTTACCTCTGTTCTTGCCAGTTCAATCTCCGCCAGTTTTCTTCCCCAATTGGCAATATGAATGTCCTGAAGATAGAGTGTTTCCAGTAAGGCACCATCAAAATGATACAATTCACTATCTTCCAGTAATTCGATATCTTCATAGCTCTTCTCCTTACTCACATAGCTTTTCATTGACAGCACCGGGTCGCCTTCCATACCAAAAAAGAAGGTAATGCTTGTGTCTTCTTTTTCTGTAAAAGCCCGGACAATACCTTTCTTAATAAAATACAAATTATGATCTATCTTATCTGCCCTGAACAGCAGGTGGTATTTAGGAAGAGACACCACTTCTGCTATAGCCAGTAGTTTTTCGACCGCTTCAGGAGGCATTGGATGAATCCGATGTATAATTTCAGTTAAGGTCATAATGATGCAAAAGTAAATATTCTCTGGACTATTACTTATTTCCCCGCTGGCCCCCTGCTGATCGGCTAAAAAATTACACCTTTGCATTATGTATATACCACACGATAATCTCATGGATAACCCTGCTGAAATCCTGTCCTTCATTCAGCGGTATAGCTTTGGAACGATGATAACGAATATTGAAGGTATACCTGTTGCCACCCACCTGCCTTTTCATGCAGAGATGAGAGCGGATCAGCTAATCCTTACCGCACATATTGCGAAGGCAAATAAGCAATGGCAGGCGATAACCGTGCAACAGAATTTAGTTATTTTCTCTGAGCCGCATGCGTATATTTCTCCCACTAATTATGATAGTCTGCAATCGGTTCCTACCTGGAATTATTTGTCTGTGCATGCTTATGGGAAGGCAAATATTATTAATGAAAAGGAAACCGTCATGGCAATGCTGGAAGCAGCAATCAAGGATTATGAACCGGGGTATATGGCACAGTGGAATGAACTGTCGGAGACATTCAGGTACAAAATGGCGAATGGCATTGTCGCTTTTGAAATAGTCGTTACGACATTACAAGGCAAAAAGAAACTCAGTCAGAATAAAACAGATGAAGAAAGAAAAAGAATCATTGCATCATTGAAAAATTCCGGAGATAGTATCGTCACTCAGTTAGGAGAGTACATGGAAAATCCATAGGGGTTTTCAGGCTTACAAACTCCCCCTCATGATTAACCTGAACTCATTCTTCACTACCTCCATCTTTTTTCCTGATATCATTTTCGCTGCTGCCTTGCCCATCTCATCATGGTCTGTGGAAATAACTGTTATACCATCTAATAATATCTCTTTTAAAAGCGTCTCATTGTAGCTAACAATCCCCACATCCTTTCCAATTGACAATCCCTGATTGCGGCAAATTTTCACCAGATTGACCAGGTCCGTTTCCTCAATAATCACATATGCCTGTCCTTTTACGACCGGGGTATCTAACTCGACTCCTTCTATCACCGAATAATTAAAATCATTCATCCTGCAGAAATACTGGAACCCCATTTTAATCTCCTCAGGGTAAGGTGTCATGCCGGGGTTCACATACACCAACCTGTCGTACTTCTTTAATTGAGGTAAAGCATCTGTCAATGAAGCATATATATCCTTCTCAAAATTCTGATATACGATACCATACTTCCCTCTCAACCCGGGGAGGTCCTTATCTAATAATATCAGTTGATCTGCTGGTATCCGCTGTATAATCTCAAGTACTTTTTCCGGCTGCTCATAAAAATGCGGCATGATCACATAATAATCATAGTCACCGATCCGGTTGTTCATCAGGTTCTCGAACAAAGTCACACTGTGATGATGAATATGGAGGTCTACAAATACATTATTTCCTAATGCATGTACAAATGCATTATATAATTGTTTTTTATAGTTGCTGATTTTATTAAATAAGAGTAACACCCGTAAAGGGATGGTGACATCGGTCCGATTTATAAAATACCCTTTACCTTTTACTGATATAATTACTTTCTTATCCCTCAGTTCATTGTACGCCTTCTCCACAGTTCCACGTGATAACAGGTATTCTTCACTTAATTCATTAATAGATGGAATTTGCTGGTCGCGCTTCAATATGCCATCTCTCACGGCTGCCATAATAGAATGTACAATCTGCTGATAAACGGGAATTTTGCTACTGGTATCAAGTTTCAGCCCTTTCATACCTCCAAAATACTAAAACTTCCCTCATGTTGCGTATATATACGTGTATGGCGAAACTATGATATGGTTATATAATATATATATGCTGGTGAACATATTTTGCATAATTATTGTTCTAGTAATGTTATATTGGTCTAGTTGAATAGATCGATTGGACAAACAGGCATTACACACTTCTGGCCATTAATTTTTGATCCTTATGCATGCATTTTCGTTTATATGTAGCCGTAATTGATACTTCAATAGGTGGAAACTACCTATTAACAAATCATTATTGCTTTTTTACCAACGATAGTATTAATTTTGGTGTACAAGCACATGATCACTACAACTACTTTCCCTCCTTAAAAAATTTTAACCATCTGATGTGAAGGCTATCGGTAGAACGGATGTCGTCGTTTTTACCAATAACCACCAGGGTTATATGTACACAACTTACTAATTAAACTATGAATCAGAATCATCAAGCAGCAGTTCCCGAAAGTGCTGCTACCAAAAAAGTACATCGTTGTCCCAGATGTAAAGGGGGAATTCTGGAAGACAGAGTTCCAAGAGGTTTTATCGTTAAATATTTATTGGGGGTATTTCCACTTAGAAGATATATTTGTTACAAATGTTTCAAGAAATCATATGTATGGCATAGGGAATGACTTTTCCCATCTCCTAAAATGCGCCCCCAAAACTTTGATTGTTAATATGGTGAATATATTGAATATATTGCTGCTTTAATAAATTATTTTCAGCTTTTATGAAAACAATCTTCTATAAAAATTGTTATTCAATCTGGAAAGACTATATACTAATTACTTGAATTGGTATATTGTTTGAGTGATTAATCTAACTCCCGATAATTGTGGTGAATGGGAATCTATTCTAAGTAACTTTCTTTAGAGTTTATTCAATCTCCAAACATATATATTCAATTTAGGCGAATGTTTTGACACACTAATATCATAATTTTAATTGCAACCTTTTGAAGCATTCACTTTGTGTTAGGTTGGTAGTGAGTTGCCAAGTGAGGCCGATTGGAATGTGATACGTATAAATGCGTATTTTTTTATAGATTAAGTTGCTTCCTATAGTAGGGTCTGCTGAATAAGTATTAAAGTGTTGTTAATTAATATTATATGGCATCCTTTTTGATAAAGAAGTGTTTCTGTATTGAAAGATTCGTCTCCAAAACCATGCAGCCATGATACGGTACACACCTGCAAAACAGTTGACATTAGAAGGCTTTTCCACTCCTTTTTCGCAGCAATTATTCAGCAGGGCCTATAATAATCCTTTCGGACTGAGCGGCAAGTATTTATTGTTGGTTTTTAATGGTTTGCAACTGATTTAAATATATATTGAGCGTGATGTATGAAATAAAAAAACATCTGATCATAATTACTTATTCTTTACGCAAAAGCTAATATTATGTATTTATTTGCATGCTGTTTATCTCAAATGACATAAACAAGTTATAAGGGTAAGTAATAACGATTGGAATAATTATGAATCACTGATACAGTTTTAACCTTATCTAATTAATTCGATGACTAAGAGATCTTGGATAACCCCGTCCTGGCTGATATTGCTATTAGACCTCGGGTGTTCTATTGTTGCTATGAACCTTGCATATTTGCTAAGGCTCAATTTTAACCTCGAAGATTTTAGCCACTACCCCATTAAAGATATCATGGTGGTAGTGCTGTGTACGAATTTGTTATCATCACTGATATTTCGTACTTACACTGGTATTGTTCGTTATACCAGCATGTCCGATGTAAGCAGAATATCGGGAATGGGGGTATTTGGAAGTTTAATCTATTTTTCTGTGAACTATGCTGCTGTACGCTACAGCACTGGTATCATGTTCCCATTATCCATCATCCTCATTAATTTCTTTATCAGTATCTCTTTACTTTTATCTTATCGGTTATTCGCAAAATGGGCTTTTAACTACTATGCTCATTACGGAACTATCCATAAGACCAAAGCGGTTATCTACAACGCGGGCTATTCTGGCCTCATGGTCCGCAAAGCCATCAGTGAAGACTCCTCTGGCAGTATTCGGATCTGTGGATTTCTTGATGATAAACTGACCCGCGCCGGAAAACGATTGGAAGGGTTGCCTATCTATGCTACAAGCAGGGCTTCTTTGGAAAAACTGGTCTCTCAGGAGAAAATTAGACTCCTCCTTATTTCCGAAGAAGCCATGGATCCACAACTGTTAAATAACCTGGTAGACAACTGTCTCGCTCTTGATATCAAAATTCAGAAAGTTTTACCTGTAAACAGATGGATTGCCTCTGGATGGAATTCTAATCAACTACAGGATATTAAAATAGAAGACCTCCTGGACCGTTCTGTGATCAAAATCAATAATGAACAGGTGAGAAAAGAGGCCCAAAGGAAATCAATTCTGGTGACCGGTGCCGCTGGATCCATTGGTAGCGAACTGGTCCGCCAGCTGGTAAAACTGGAGCCTGCTGTACTTATTCTCTGTGATAAAGCAGAATCTCCATTGCATGAATTGGAACTGGAACTCCAGGACATGATGTATAATAAGGTTACAATCATTCCTTTTATTGCAAACGTATGCGATAAGAATCGCATGCAACAGCTTTTTGAGGTATATGAGCCTACCATGGTGTACCACGCAGCAGCTTACAAGCATGTACCCATGATGGAAAAGAACCCGTCTGTCGCCGTCATTAATAACGTATTAGGCACCAAGATATTGGCTGAGCTATCTGCAGATTTTGGCGTTGAAAAGTTTGTGACAGTATCTACCGATAAGGCTGTTAATCCTACCAATGTGATGGGGGCCTCCAAAAGAATCGCCGAGATTTTTACCCAATCTTTCAACCATCACATGCACAAGCAGTACAAAAAGACCGGTCCCGTATATGGTCATCGGCCTACCCGGTTCATCACCACCAGGTTCGGAAATGTACTTGGTTCTAATGGAAGTGTTATTCCGCGCTTCAAACAGCAACTAGAGAAAGGTGGACCTCTTACGGTAACACATCCCGAAATTACACGTTATTTCATGACCATTCCAGAAGCATGTCAGCTCGTACTGGAAGCCGGAGCAATGGGACAGGGAGGTGAAATCTTCGTGTTCGACATGGGACAGCCTGTAAAAATAGCTCACCTGGCCAGGAAAATGATCCAGATGAGTGGTCACGAACCCGGGAAAGACATCCAGATCGTATATACTGGCCTCCGTCCGGGAGAAAAATTATATGAAGAACTACTTAATAATTCTGAAAATACAGTAAGCACTTATCATGAAAAGATCATGATAGCAAAGGTAAGAGAGTACGATTTTGCTGAGGTGAATGCAAGAATTGAACAACTGATAGAATCCGCTAATAAACACTACATAACACCCACAGTGGCACTCATGAAGCAATTGGTCCCCGAGTTTATTAGTAAAAACTCCACATACGAGCAGTTGGATAAAGATAAAATAAAATTATCCTAAGTTTGCAGACACAAAAAGTGTTTATTGCGGAATCATCATTCTTAAAACAATTATTTATATAAATGAATTTAATTAAAAAGGAAGGGATACAACAATATAGCCCTATTAGATATTTGTGGATAGGATGTATTGTCATACTTTGCCTATTTTCATGTTCCTCTCCTAAAAATGTTACGTACTTCAAAGATATTCCCGATACAATCAAACAAAGAAGTATTGAGCTGGCCACTTTCGTGACTCCCGTTATCCAGCCAGATGATATACTGCAAGTTACCATACAGACCCTAGATGCTGGCGCTACATCTATGATGAATCAGAGCAGTCCTATTTTTACTGCCAATGGTACTAGTCCGGCAGCCATCCCCGGGGTTCCTACAGTAAACACCACTGTACCTAACGGTTACCTGGTAGATAAAAACGGGTACGTTTTACTTCCCATCATCGGGAAAGTAATGGTAGCCGGTAAATCTACAGACCTCGTCAGAGACGAAATCAGGAACGGTGCAGAACAGTATTATAAAGATCCGGTTGTAAATGTACGTTTCGCAAATTTTAAAATCACTATACTTGGAGAAGTAGCAAGACCATCCGCATATATAATGCCGAATGAAAAAGTAAGTATCTTGGATGCGATCGGAATGGCCGGTGATCTGACCATTTATGGCAAAAGAGAAAATGTCCTGCTGATAAGAGATAACAATGGTAAAAAGGATTTCGTACGTTTTAATCTGAATGATAGTAAATTGTTTTCTTCTCCATACTTCTATTTGCACCAGGGAGATGTGGTATATGTTGAGCCTAATAAATCTAAGGTAAATTCGACTGACATGTCACAGGTGAGAAACATATCTATCCTGACCTCTGTATTATCTTTAGTGATCATTGCAGTTTCCAGAATTAATTTCTAGTATAATTTTTCATATAAAGAAAATGAATAGTAGCGACAATATAAATCTGAATGGTCATCTAAATGGTCAGGCCTTTAAAAGTGACAGTGCAGATAGTAAAATAGCTGTAAGAAGAATCGTGGATAAAGTGATCACTAACTGGTATTGGTTTGCTTTGTCTCTGGTCCTCGGTGTGGGAGGGGCGATGGCATATCTAAGATATGCAAATCCCGATTATAAGATAAATGCGAAGATCATTGTAAAAGATGACCAGAAAGGCGGTAATTTTCCCGGCCAGGAACTCCTGTCTCAGTTGTCCATGTTCAATAACAAGGACAACGTAGATAATGAAGTGGAAGTGCTGAAGTCCCGTTCCCTGATGGAAAAAGTAGTACGTGATCTGCAGCTCAATGTAACCTATATTGAGTTTGGACGTATCAAAACTGCTGAAATCTTCGGTATTGTACCTTTTAAATTACAATGGGTATCCCTGAAAGATACTCTCATTCCTAATGCTTATCAGATAGTTACCAGTGGCGAAGATGGTTTTACCATCTACAGCAATGGAATGCCTAAAAAAGCTGCTAAGTGGGGAGATACCCTGCAATTGACGGAAGGTACCGCTGTGCTGAAAAGGGAATGGCAATTTCCGGTTGAAGCAAGTCACAAATACGGCATTCAGGTCATCTCTATTGATAAGGCTGTGGCGGATTACCATAAAAACTTTGCGATCTCTGTACCTAATAAACAGGTGAGCGTGATCGATATGTCGCTGATTTCTTCTGTACCTGCTAAGGGTGAACTGATTGTTAATTCCCTGATCAATGCTTACCTGCGTTCTAATGTGGAAGATAAGAACAGGATCGCAGACAGCACGATTTCCTTTATTGATAACAGGTTGGTGGACGTGAGTAGTGAATTGTCAGGTGTTGAAAAGGATATTCAGCATTTCAAACAGGATAACAACCTCGCTGATATTACTGAGCAATCCAAGGCCCTGATCAATGGTACGACTGATTTTACAAGGCAACTGACTGAACAGGAAGTGAACCTGAGTGTGATTCAATCCCTGGAATCATATATCAAAGATGAAAAGAATAATTCCCGCATCGTGCCAACTGCTCTGATCGTGCAGGATCCTACGTTCATGTCCCTGGTTGAAAAATACAATAATCTGGAACTGGAAAAAGAGCGTTTGCTAATGACGAATACAGACGCGAACCCGTTGGTAAAGAATATAAACTTACAGATCGCAGGTTTAAGAGCAGATCTGCAAACGAGTCTGGGTACCTACAAACGCGGCGTGGAAATAAGTATCAGGGAATTGCAGACACGTTCTAGAGCACTGAATAGTGAGATCCATCAGGTGCCCGGAAAAGAAAGGGTATTCCTGGACTTTTCCAGACAGCAGGCTATCAAGCAGGAATTATACCTGTTCCTGCTGAAGAGACGCGAGGAATCCGCTATTTCCAAGTCTTCCAACATGGCAATAGCACGTGTGATAGATGCAGCGAAGAGTGAGCCGATTCCATTTAAGCCTAAGCATTCGCTGGTGATCCTGATCGGTATTCTGATCGGTATCGCAGTTCCTTCACTTTGGTTATATCTGAAAGATATCCTGAGTACAAGGATCGCATATAAAAATGACATTAAGGATAATACCCCTGTACCTATCCTGGCAGAGATAGGGCATAGTGATTATAAAGATATTGTGGTAGTAAAGAAAGAAAATTCTTCCCTGCCACTGGTAGAGCAGTTCCGTGCTATCAGAACCAACCTTCAGTTTGTATTGTCAAGCAAAACTGAGAAAACCATTTTGCTTACGTCCAGTATGAGTGGTGAAGGTAAATCCTTCATAGCAACCAATCTGGCCGCTATTTTGGCTTTATCCGGCAAGAAGGTTGTGCTGATGGAGATGGACCTCAGAAAGCCAAAGATCTCAGTGAATCTGGGTATCAATAACCAGACAGGTTTCAGCACATATGCCATTGGTATGACGACAATCGAAGACCTGATCCGTCCTTCTGATATTCACCCGAATTGTAGTCTGATCACCTCAGGACCTATTCCTCCCAATCCGGCAGAATTATTGTTACTTGAGACGACTGAAAAATTATTTTCGTATTTACGAACAGAATTTGACTTTATTATAGTAGATACTGCCCCTGTGGGACTTGTAACAGATGCCCAGCTGCTAGCCAAATATGCCGATGCCACCCTGTATATTGTACGACAAGGATTCACATTTAAGGCGCAATTACAGATCAGCCGTGACTTGTTCCTGCAGAGGAAAATGCCGAAAGTCAACCTGGTTGTGAATGATGTGAAAATGGATCGTAGCAGCGGTTATGGCTACGGCTATGGGTATGGTTATGGATATGGTTATGCAGGTGATGCCAATGCAAACAGACGTTCCCAGTCCAAAGGACTATTTATGTCGAAACTCCAAAAATCAAAGAAGGGATAAAAGATCCTTTCACCTTTACTTATAAAGAATAAATGATCACAGTTTTATGGTGCCTAACGCAAAATTAGCGGTAATTGGACTTGGATATGTCGGCTTACCCCTGGCCGTCGAATTTGCAAAAAAATACCTTACCGTTGGATTTGATATTAACCAGAGAAGGGTAGCAGAATTAAATAGTGGAAACGACTTTACACTTGAAGTCGCCAGCGGAGAGTTACAAAAGGTGCTGACCAGCGATCTGCAGGCTGAGAAAGGCTTGCTTTGCTCTGCAAATCTCAATGGTATCAGTGATTGTAACTACTATATCATTACTGTTCCAACACCAGTTGATAAGCACAACAGGCCTGACCTCACCCCACTCTACAAAGCCAGTGAAACCGTAGGTAAAGTACTGCGCAAAGGTGATATTGTAATTTATGAATCCACAGTTTATCCAGGTGTAACTGAAGATGAGTGTGTACCAGTACTGGAGCGTGTGTCCGGTCTGAAATTCAACCTAGATTTCTTTGCAGGTTATTCCCCTGAGCGTATCAATCCCGGCGACAAAGAACATACTGTTGCCAAAATACTGAAAGTTACCTCCGGTTCCACTCCCGAAATAGCTGACAAAGTAGATGCACTCTACAATTCCGTAATAATTGCGGGCACCTTCAAAGCCGCATCTATCAAAGTTGCAGAAGCTGCCAAAGTAATTGAAAACTCCCAGCGAGATATCAATATCGCTTTTGTAAATGAGCTGGCTAAAATATTCAACAGGATGGGTATCGATACAGAAGACGTATTGAATGCAGCCGGTACCAAATGGAACTTCCTGAAGTTCAAACCAGGATTGGTAGGGGGGCACTGTATTGGTGTAGATCCATATTATCTGGCACAGAAAGCCCAGGAACTTGGTTATCATCCTGAAATTATTCTGGCGGGCCGCCGGTTGAATGATGGCATGGGCCAATATGTTGCGATGGAAGTGGTAAAACTGATGGTGAAGAAAAGCATTCCTGTAAAGGGTGCGAAGATCCTTGTACTAGGCTTCACTTTTAAAGAGAACTGCCCTGATGTACGTAATACCCGCGTAATCGATATCCTAAATGCATTGAAAGAGTATGAAACAGATATCGTGGTGTATGATCCGTGGGCGAGTCCGGCAGAAGTAAAGCATGAATATGGCTGGGATTCTGTGCTGGAACTCGATGGCTCGTGTGACTATGATGCGGTTATTTCCGCTGTAGCGCATAAGCAGTTCAATGGTCTTGATATTAAAGGATTGTGCAAGAATACCAGTGTTGTCTATGATGTAAAAGGTGTGCTGGATAAGGAAACGGTAGACGGCAGACTTTAATTCAATTAATCAATTCATGTATAATACAGCATATCATCCCGTTCAACTTTCAACACACTCTTTTCTGGTAACGGGAGGAGGAGGATTTATTGGTTCCAATCTGGTCGAGTACCTTCTCAAATATGGTGCAGGGAAAGTAAGGGTCTTAGATAATTTTATTACCGGGCACCGCAGGAATTTAAGTGAGTTCATGGGTAATCCGGCCTTCGAATTGCTTGAAGGAGATATCCGCAACCTGGAAGATTGTAAAGCCGCAGTGAAGGGAATAGACTATGTATTGCACCAGGCGGCATTGGGTTCAGTCCCAAGGTCTATCAATGATCCGATTACTACTAATGATATTAATGTTTCAGGATTCCTGAACATGCTAGTGGCGACAAGAGACGAGAACTGCAAACGATTTGTTTATGCGGCTAGTTCCAGTACTTATGGAGATCATTCTGGTCTGCCCAAAGTAGAGGATCAGATTGGCAAACCTTTATCCCCTTATGCTGTGACCAAGTATGTTAATGAGCTGTATGCAGATGTATTTGGGAAAACGTATAACATGTCTCTGATCGGGTTGCGTTACTTCAATGTATTTGGACAAAGGCAGGATCCGAATGGAGCATATGCAGCAGTAATTCCTAAGTTCGTGTCTCAGTTCATTCGCTATGAAAGTCCTGTTATTAACGGGGATGGTGCTTTCTCCCGCGACTTTACTTATATCGACAATGTAGTGCAGGCAAATATCAAAGCTCTGTTTGTGCCAGATGCTGCAGCAATAGGGCAGGTGTATAATGTGGCATTTGGAGAGCAGACGTCGCTGACACAGCTCACCGAAGCAATTAAAGACGAGTTGGTTGCCTTCGATGAGAAGGTAGGAGATATTTCTGTGATCTATGGTACTAACAGGATAGGTGATATTCCACATTCACTGGCTTCTATTGAGAAGGCGAGAACACTGTTGGCGTATCAACCTGCCTATTCCTTTAAGGAAGGGCTGAATGAGGCTGTGGCATGGTATTGGCACAACCTGAAATAGGGTTCTTTCTATTCAGCATATCATTCCTCCTGAAAAGCAATTGCAGTTAGAAAGTAAATTTTAAGTCGTTGAAAAAATTAGTTTCTGAGTTTTTGTATTTGGCACTTTTTCAAGCTTCAAATTATGTATTACCTATCCTAACGTTCCCGTATCTCATCAGGGTGTTTGGATTAGGTGTATTTGGAGAGTATACAGTGATACAGACTGTTCTAACTTATTTTATCATACTGATAGATTTTGGTTTTAATGTAACGGGTGTTAAGAATATTTCGCAGGCAGCTACTGAAGAGGAGAAGTCTAAAGTATTCAACACTATTATGGCATCCAAAGGGTTATTGATTGGTATTTCTTTTCTAGTGTTAATGATAGCAGGTTTATGTGCGTCTGAGGTGAGAAATCATTTCATTGCGTATATACTGGCGTTTCCAATGGTTGTAGGACAAGCTATTTTCCCGATTTGGTTCTATCAGGCAATCCGAAAAATGAAAGTGGCGACGATGATCAATGCGCTGATCAAAATCTTTTTTACCGGCTGCATCTTCCTTTTTATTAAGAGGGCAGATCAGCTGGCTACAGTGTTTTTGTTCAACTCGGTAGGGTTTCTGGTGGGAGGAATCATAGCAGTGATCCCCGTGTACACCAAATATAAGCTGAGGTATTTTGCACCCACCTGGCAGGATGTGAAGGCTGATTTGACGGAAAGCTGGCGGATCTTTTTATCGAGGGTATTTGTAACATTATATTCTTCCACGAATGTACTGGTACTCGCTTATTTTAAAGCACCGTTTGTAGTGGGGCAGTATGCTGCTGCGGACAAGGTGTTCAGAGGACTTTATAATGTATCTACGCCTTTTACGCAGGTATTCTTCCCTTTGCAGGCAAGGTTGTACAAGGAGTCTATAGCTGCCTATATTAAAGAATCAAAGAAGATCTTTTTCATACTATTATCGGTTTGTACCGCTGTAGGTGTTGGCGTATTTATCGGATCTCCATTCATTGTGAAGTTAGTTGTCGGGCATGAAGATGTTATTGTACTGGCGGTGTTGCAGGTGTTTGTATTAAGCGTGATCCTTTACCCTTTTGGCGCATTCTTTACGAACATGCTGGCAATTCAAAATATGAATAAGGTATTGCTGCGTGCGGTGACGTATTCAGCAGTGATGAACATGGTACTTGTAGTTCCTGTCATCTATTATTTTTCTGTGACTGGTCTGGCATGGCTGTCTTTTGCCACACAATTGCTAATTTTTTCATATAAAGGGCTTTCTATTGTAGCTGATTTAAATAAAAAGTAACTCATGTGCGGTATCGCAGGATATATTCATAAGACAAAATTGACTTACAATGATAGTGTCATAGTGGGAATGCTGGAGGTGCTTGCACACCGGGGTCCTGATAACAAAAGTCATTGGGGAAATGAGGATGAGTGTGTTTTTCTGGGCCACCGCAGGCTGGCAATACTTGATCTTTCTGACGCAGGTAAACAACCAATGTTAAGCAATGATGAGGACCTTGTAGTGGTGTTTAATGGGGAGATCTACAATTTTGATGAAATCCGGAGCGAGCTGAAGATGCTGGGTTATACTTTTAAAACCGGGAGTGATACCGAAATGATCCTCTATGCTTACAAGGAGTGGGGCATAGATGCGGTCTCGAAGTTCATTGGAATGTTTGCAATAGTGTTGTTTGACCGGAAGCAAAAGCAGGTTTATTTTATCAGGGACAGATTTGGTGTAAAGCCGTTATTTATTTTTGAATCAGAGAAGCTCCTGATGTTTTCGTCGGAGATCAAGGCATTTTATGAGCATCCTGAGTTTAAGAATGATATTAATCTGGATGCAATTCCTTTATTTCTGAGATACGGATATATTCCTACTCCGCATTCCATTTTTACACATGTGCGGAAAGTGAAGCCCGGGCAGATTCTGCAGTATGATATGGAAAAGGGCAAGGTTGTAAGAGAGGTAATATATTGGGATCCGCTGGATGCATTTAACAGAGAAAAATTCTATCATAAAACAGAAGCAGAGATCATTGCGGAGACGTTGGAGTTGCTAAAGTCTGCTTTTCAATATCGCATGGTGGCAGATGTACCGGTGGGGATATTCTTAAGCGGAGGTATAGACAGTTCGCTGGTGACGGCATTGCTTACCAAACAGCTGGGCTACAAACTGAAGACCTTCACAATCGGGTTCGATAATGAAGCTTTTAACGAAGCGAAGATCGCAAAGGAGGTCTCAGAACAGCTAAATACGGAGCATCACGAATATATCTGCACGGAAAAGGATGCGTTGGAGATCATTCCACAGCTACCTGTATATTATGATGAGCCATTCGCAGACTCATCTGCCATACCAACCATGTTGCTGAGCCAGAAAGTACGACCGCATGTAACTGTGGCTTTATCGGCAGACGGTGGCGATGAGATCTTTGGTGGGTATACTAAATATTTCTCCAGAGGTGGGCTGTATAATATGTTGCGTAAATCTCCGGGTGTACTGCGGTATCCGATTAGCTGGGGACTAGGGCTGATGCGTAGGTATCGGCGAATGCAGGGACGGTATGACAAGGATGCGATTCTGGAAAGAGCGCAGGAGATTGTGCACGCAAATGACAAAAGTGTTTCATTTCTAAAGAAGATTGATTATAGATTATTCAGTAATTATGAGCTGAAGAAACTGATGAAAGGGGCTTTTAAAAAATTAGATACAGCATTTGATGTATCTGGCAGTCTGGCTGCTGACAACAGTGAAATTGAAAAGATGCAGTCTACGGATGTCAAGACCTATATGCTGGACGATATTCTTGTGAAGGTGGACAGGGCTACAATGGCATATAGCTTAGAGGGGAGAGAACCATTGCTGGACCACCGGTTGTTTGAGTATGTGGCGCAGATTCCGGCTGCCATCAAGTTTAAGGATAATATTCCTAAATATTTGTTGAAAGAGATAGATTATACCATGTTACCTAAGGAGCTGTTGGACAGGCCCAAACGTGGCTTTGCTGTGCCGATAGAGCATTGGTTGCTGAATGAGCTGGCGGTATTTTGTGATACCTATCTGAGTGAGCAGGAGATTGCTACGAGTGGAATATTTGATTATCAGGAAATAAAAAAATTACGTCGCCGTTTTCAGGAGAAGCAGCGAAGGGCGGATGCAGACAGAATCTGGCGGATCTTATGTTTTCAAATGTGGTTTAGCCACTGGATAAAAGGTAAAGTACAGTAATGAGGCGTATTAATATTTTATTGTTCTTATATGCTTTAACAGCGATCGTTTGTTTTGATTACGAGAATCTGACGATTATTCCGAAGATTTTTGCAGGTCTGCTGATGGTAGAGTATTTCGTTCAGACAATACATCTGAAACGCTCTGGCAAAAAAATGCCATGGAGTTGGGGAAGTTGCTGTCTGCTCTATTTTTCTATGTACAGTTTGATCTCTTTTGCTTTTTTTCCGTATGATCTTACTGGGGAATCAATCATTAATATAATGATGATTTTTCTGTTGTCATACATCCTAACCCGGATTGTGGATAATATCAAGGCATTTGATATGGTGCTATTTGGAATTACAGTCGGTTTATTAGTTGGATTTGTCTTCAATGTTTTCATACCACAGTTAGATGAATTTGGCAGGACAGGGCGTTATGCCGGTACTTTGGGGAATGCGAACCTGTTTTCTCTGATGGTCAATTTCTGTATCTCTTTCTTATTGCAGCGGTACAAGTTGTATTCGAAGTTTTGGCGAAACCTTGTTTTGATCTTTATTGTGTTGGCTGCTCATCAGGTGTTGATGAGTGGTTCTAAGTTGGGATTACTGATGTATCTTTTCAATATCCTGTATCTAATATTTTATATACGTGTGATCAGGAATATTACTGTACTAGTGTTTATATCTATTCTACTCATATTCTTATCTGGTTTTTTTATTTCCAATTTCATGGTAGATAATAACTCAGAAGCTTTTGTGCGGTTCCAGTATTTGCAGGATGTATTTGCGGGGAATCGTAGTTATAGTGATTCCGATCTGCTCCGGTATAATCTGGCAGTGAAGGGATGGGATATGTGGACACAACAACCTTTATTTGGCTGGGGCTATGGGGCTTTTGTGTATTTGGGTGGATATGACTTATATTCGCATAACAATATGATCGAATTATTGGCGAATACGGGAGTTATAGGATTTCTGTTGTTTCATGCAGCGTTGATTCAGCTGATTATAATGGCATACCGGTCAGACATTTACCGAAAAAATAATATTATCTGGACCTGTTATTTTGCCCTGATGGTGATAGTTAGTTCATTTGCAATTGTTTTGCTGGGTGAGAAGTTGTTCTGGCTGTTATATTTTACTATGGTTTCTTATCTGAATATGCATACCATTCAGCGAGAGATACCTGCAATGACGGTGCATCAATTAAATTAACATTTGAGCATTAGATATGAAGGTTGTTTTATGTATTGACGGATTAGGATCGGGAGGTGCACAGCGTCAAATTGTGTTATTGGCTGAGCTATTGATCAGCAGCGGTCATACCGTGGAGTTTATCACGTATCTGGATGACAATTTTTATAAGGAAGTGACTGAAAGATTAGGGATTAATGTGGTGACTGTAAAGTGGACAAACCTATTTTCAAGAACGTATAATTTTCTGCTCGCGGTAAAGCAGGCGAAGCCTGATAATGTTATTTCTTTTTTAGATAATCCAAATCTTATTACAGAATTGGCCTCCCTGCCGTTTCGGAAGTGGGGCCTAATTGTGTCTGAGCGTACAGGTAAAATTGGGAAGATCTCAACAAGGGATAAGGTGCGTTTCCATTTTCACCGGCTGGCAGATGTAGTAGTGACGAATAGCTATAATCTTTCTCATTTTGTGATGAATAATGCACCGTGGCTGAAGAAGAAAGTGCATACGATCGTGAATGCAGTGGATTTTGAGAAGTTCAGACCAATGGAGGTAACACCAGCGAAGGATGTGGTGAAAATTGTGGTAGCGGCCAGTTACCAGCGGTTGAAGAATCCTGAAAATCTTATTAAGGCAATTCATTTCCTGAAGGGACAGCCGGTTGAATTATATTGGTATGGCAATAAGATGATGAAGGATGGCGTGCCCCAAAATACATCACGGTACCTGGATGCCGAGTCATATGTGAAAACACATGGATTGGAAAAGGTGGTTTTTCTGGATGGACCTTCTAGGGAGATCCCCCGTCTTTTTAATGAGGCGAGTGCTGTTTGTCTGCCTTCCTTTTATGAAGGGTGCCCGAATGTGATCTGCGAAGCAATGGCATGTGGTAAGCCGGTATTGGCCAGCAATGTATGTGATAATCCGAGATTAGTAAAAGAAGGTGTGAATGGATTTTTGTTTGACCCCAATAATGTGACGTCTATAGCCGATGCAATCAAAAAATTAATGGCTTTATCTCCGGTACAGGTAGATAAGATGAGTATGGAGAACCTCGCTTTTGCTGCAGCTGAGTTTGACAAATCGGTCTTCTTAAATAAATATCTGAACTTATTGAAGGTATGATCAGAATTATCAGTTTATTCTTCTATTACGGCTTTGCCTATTACCTTCCGGAAACGAATAACCGGTATTTTTTCGTTATCAGGAAGATTCGTGCATTTATTGCCAGCGGAATCCTTGATAAAGCGGGTCAGGATATTAATGTGGAAAGTCGCGCGAATGTAGGCTCGGGAAAGGGAATTTCTATTGGGCATAATTCCGGGCTTGGTGTCCGCGCACATGTTAGAGGGCCGCTGATTATAGGAGAAAATGTCATGATGGGACCAGAGGTTATTATTCTCACCCGCAACCATAAGTATGATGACCTGAGCATTCCCATGAATATGCAGCAAGGATCGGTTGTGAAGCCAGTGGAGATTAAAGATGATGTCTGGATTGGTACGAGAGTGATTATATTGCCAGGTGTCACCATTGGTACAGGAGCAATAATAGCAGCAGGTGCGGTAGTGACTAAAAATGTTCCTGATTATGCAATTGTAGGAGGTAATCCTGCGAAAATTATTAAATACAGGGATCAGTAATGAAAATCTGCTTTTTATCTGCGGGTACATTTACCCATATTCAGCCCTATATAGATTACTTCAGGGCAGAAGGGCATGAGGTGCATTTTATTGCGTTAAGTCCTTCTCCTGAAAGGAATGTACCGGTGCACAATGCCTGGACGGGTAAAGAATATGATGTAAAGACAAATAAATATAAATATAAATACATTATAGCCGCTTTTAAAGCTAAGAAAATTATAAAAAAACTGCGGCCTGATATTATTCACGCACATTATGTGACAAGTGGAGGACTAGCTGCCTATATCATTCATCATCCGGGAACAGTAGTAACGGCCCATGGCAGTGACATAAATACTAGTGTAAAATCCTGCGTATGGCGCGTCTTACTCAAACGCATATTGGGCAGGGCATCGGCAGTGAATGTGGTATCAGGGGAATTGTATGACAAAGTCCTGCAATTGGGTATATCAGATAAGAAGGTTTACAATATTAATGTAGGTATCAATTATGATTTATTCAGGGAGCATCATGCAGCCCATACAGTGCCTTATGTTTTAAGGATGGTTTGTAACAGGCGATTTGAGCCCGTTTATGACCATATGACGATTCTGAAGGCATTGGTAGTGCTGCAGCAAAATCAGGTGCCATTTGAAATGTCTTTTATTGGTGGAGGGCCATTCCAACAGGCTGCTTTAGATTTTGTAAATACACATAATCTGAACAGCCAGGTCACATTTTACGGACAAGTGGAAAATACAGCACAGTTATCGGTATTTGAAAAGTGCAGTGTATACCTTTCATCCTCCAGATCGGATGGCACAAGCCTTAGCCTGCTGGAAGCAATGGCTGCTGGCTTGTTTCCGGTAGTGACTGATATAGTGGCGAACAAGGCTATTCTTGCACATGAAAGATCCGCTTTGTTGTTCCCTGTAGGGGATGCTGAAAAACTGGCAGAACAATTGATATACCTGAGGGACGAATTTTTTGAAAAGGTACCTGGTATCCTTGTGCAAAATCAGGAGTATGTAGTAGTGGAAGGAAACCGCCGGATAAATATGCAGAAACTGGAGAAAATTTACACAAAAATAGCCTTATTAAATGACTAAGAGAATTATTTATTTACACCAATATTTTGCAATCCCTTCAATGTCAGGGGGAACACGTTCCTATGACTTGTCAAAAAAATTTCTGGAGCAGGGCCATCAGGTGATCATGATCACAACAAGTGCTTTTTTGAAGGATTTTGAATTAACTGGCACCTGGACAGTTATCAACTATGAAGGGATTGAATTGCATGTATTAAAGCAGGAGTATAATAATAAACTGAGTTTTGCAAAGCGTATCTTTGTTTTCCTGCAGTTTTTCCTGTATGCATCCAGAAGAGTATTGAAGGTAAAAGGAGATGTGGTAATTGCTACTTCTACTCCTTTAACCATTGCAATACCTGCATTGGTGAAAAAAATGTTACATCATACACCATTTATTTTTGAGGCGAGGGATATATGGCCGGAGGTACCTGTTGCAATAGGTGTAATCAGGAACCGTCAATTGATCAGGATACTGAATTCATTTGAAAAATATATTTACCGTAATGCAAAGCATATAGTAGCGCTTTCGGAAGATATGAAACATTCTATTGTTAGCAGAACGGGAACAAACAGCGATAAGGTTACAGTTATTTATAATATTTCAGAAATGAAGCGATTTTCTAATGTGCCAGAAGGCGCGCCAATAATGCCTAAGTACACAGCATCTGATAAAATTGTGCTATATGCAGGTACGCTTGGCATGGTGAATGGCATAAAATATGTAATAGACCTGGCGGCTGAAACCGCTCAGATTGATCCTGAGATCGTATTCATGGTATTGGGAGATGGTATGGAAAAACCGGAATTGCTTCGGTATGCAGCAGAAAGGCAGGTACTGAACAGACAGGTTTTCTTCCTTGACCCGGTGCCTAAAAATATGTTGCCAAAATTATACGCAGAAAGTACAATTGGCAGTTCTTTTTTTATTCCTGTTAAGGAGCTTTGGGCTAACTCGGCCAACAAGTTCTTTGATTGTCTGGCCGCTGGCCGGCCTATTTTGATCAACTATGAAGGCTGGCAGGCAACTGCCATCCATGAAAAAGAGGTGGGGATAGTATTATCTCCAGCAAGCAATATCAAAGCTGCTGCTACCGCATTGTCCAATTATCTTAACGATCATTCAACCTTGGCGAAACAACGTAATAATGCAATTAAACTTGCCGAGGAACGGTATTCACTGGATATTGCAGCTGCAAGGTACCAGGATGTTTTATTGGCTGTTTAGTATTGTTGACATTAAAAAACTAAGAAGGATGAACCGGATTAAAATGTTTTTTTCCATGTTGATGATTACCGTTGGTGCTTGTAATGTTGCTAATGGACAGAAGGACCTGGCTTTGAACAGGCCCTATACGCTGAGTGTACCCCCTAACTATCAGAACACAGCTCCAGGGGATGATAAAAGTTTATTGACGGATGGTGTTTATACTTCAGGATATTTCTGGAATAGTAAACAAACAGCAGGCTGGCACAAGGCTTCCAGAATTAGCATTGAGATCGATCTGGGGAAATCAGTTGATTTTAATCAGTTAACGTTTAATACTGCCAGAAGGGAACAGGCGAGTGTGTATTATCCTTCAAATGTGTTTGTATTTGTATCGGATGACGGGTCCACCTATCAATACGTGGGTGATGTGATGGCAGGTGGTGATAATGTTGCCGGAGATTATAAAATACAGAAATTTCAGTTGAAGACAGCTATGGTACATGGGCGCTATGTAAAACTGGTAGCGATCGTACAAGGTTTATTATTGTTTTGTGATGAAATACAGATCTTCAATGCAGGGGGAGGTGCTTCGTCCAGAATGGCGTTTAGCAATAAGCCGGTAGATGAGCAGGTGGATGACCTGGTGCAGAAGGATGCAGCCAATAGAGCTGGTTTGGCAAAGAATCTGCAATATCAGGCGGCAGTGGGTTCGATCAGTAGTAACAATAAGGGGGCCTCTGGTGCTGCTTTTGCAAGTCAGCTGAAACAGCAGCTGGGCAATGATTTTACAGTTAATTTTTTCAATGCTTGGGATGCCCTGGGTACTGTATATAAACCAGTAAAACGCTCTTCAGATAATGTCAATGTTAAGACTGTGATCAACGGACATTCCTATGTAGGTTTTATTGTAACTAATCTGAGTCAGGAGAAAGCGAATTATACAATTAATGTCAGCGGTGATCAGCACACGGGGAGGCTTACATTGTATACCGTACCATTCCTTACCTCTCATATGAATTACCAGCAAACAGCTGATCCGCTGCAGATAGCAGATAAACAGCTGACATTAGATGTCGGTGAGTCAAGGTTATTTCTGGCTGAATTGACAGGTAGTGGCGCCGGAAGTAGCAAGAACAGTATTAGTGTAAGTGATGGTAAGACCAGTCAAACTGTTACAATAAATGTTTCGGTAGCGAAAATCAGGTTTGATGAAAGTAAGTTTGCTTTGAATACAAATGTATGGGCTTACCTGTATTACCCGATGTTGAACACTCGGAAAGCTACAGCTGTAAAAGATTTATATAATCATCATATAAATACTGCTGTGATCCCTCCGAATGCATTAGGAGATATACAGCATAATACGGGATCCGCGTTGAATGGCTATTTGTCTGCTTTTGGAAATTATAAGCCCAGAACCTTATTATTATACATGAATTTTGTATCTGCGGAAAATCTGAATTACTGTAAGAAAAATGACTTTCTGTCTGACGGATGGAAATCGGATTTTAAAATATGGTATCAGAATCTGAGCAAGGTAGTTACACAGAGTGGTTGGAATATGCAAAACGTGTATGTTTACCCATATGATGAGATTGAAGTAAAAGACGTGGATAAGCTGATAGCCTTTGCCCAATGGGCAAAGAGTGCAGTGCCTGGAATAAAGTTGTATATGACGGTTGGCAAACTGCCAGATAATAAAATATCGCAGTTAAATCAGTATATGGATGTCATGCAGGTCTTTGAGGACTATATATATACCGTACCGACTGTAGCTGATAAATCCTGGATTTATAATACAAAGGGAAATGCCGAGTTACTAAGCCCATATAATTATTACCGCCTGATGTCCTGGAAAGCTTTCGCAAACGGATATAAAGGTGTTGGTTTTTGGGCTTATGCTGATTCAAAGGATGCATTTAATAATATCCTGAAGACACGTTACTTTGCAGGATCTACTAATTATGCAGCCGTATATGTGGACGGTGACAATATCGTCTCATCGCGGCGTTGGGAAGGATTTATGATGGGAGTAGAAGATTATGAATTATTGCAATTGTATGCAAAGAAATTGGGTGCTTCAAAAGCAAAAGCACTTGCTGCATCAGTGTTAGGGGCACCTGGCGATGCGTCACAGGCGGATGCGGCGAGAGATAAAATAATCTCTGCTTTATCAGAGTAAAAATATATAAACAGTAATGTCCGGCAAATTTTATAACATATTTGTAAAGCGATTGATAGATCTGATAGTAGCAGTGAGCGCTTTCATAATATTATTCCCTTTATTTATCATCATGACTATCTTACTGGCCATTTTTAACGGAGGTACACCCTTTTTCTTTCAGCGGCGTCCCGGAAAGAACGGGCAGATTTTTAAAGTGGTGAAGTACAAAACTATGAACGATAAAAAAGATGCTGAGGGGAATTTATTGTCGGATGCGGAGCGACTAACATCTGTAGGGAAATTTGTAAGAAAGACATCGCTGGATGAGTTGCCACAGCTCCTGAATGTGATAATGGGAGACATGAGCCTGATAGGGCCACGTCCCCTGTTGCCAGAATACCTACCCCTGTACAATGTAGAACAGGCAAGGAGGCACGACGTTAGACCAGGTATTACCGGCTGGGCGCAGGTTAACGGCCGAAACGCCATCAGCTGGCAACAGAAATTCGCGTACGACGTTTATTATGTAGAAAATATCAGTGCCGCGCTGGATTTAAAGATCCTATATCTGACCTTTACCAAAGTGGCAAAATCAGAAGGGATCAATGCTGACAATGTAGCTACAGCTGAGAAATTTACAGGCAATTAAAATGCACAGCCAATGATTTATTTGTACGGAGCCGGTGGCCATGCCAAAGTAATACTGGAAATCCTGGAACAGCAGGGAACTAAAGCCGCTGGCTTATTTGACGACAATCAGGCGGTACATACATTATGGGATTACGAAGTAAGCAGGTATAATCCGGAGTGGGACAACACAATTACAGGGATGGTGATAGCCCTGGGAGACAACCATCTTCGTAAAAAGGTGGCAGCGCAGCTGAGAGTCCCCTTTATGAAAAGCATTCATCCTGCCGCGACTGTATCATGCAGGGCTGTAATTGGTGATGGTTCTGTGTTGATGGCAGGTGTAACTATTAATGCGGATACGATAATAGGTAGGCATTGTATTATCAATACCAATGCGTCTGTTGACCATGATTGCATCATTGCAGATTATGTACATATCTCACCTAATGTGGCAGTATGTGGAGGCGTAAAAATCGAGGAAGGTGCGCATATCGGCGCCGGTGCAGTGATAATACCCGGTATCGTCATCGGTAGGTGGGCGACAATAGGGGCAGGAGCAGTAGTGACCAGGGAGGTGCCGGACAACGCAGTGGTGGTTGGTAATCCTGCAAAAGAATTACACAAAAATAATTTTAATCAGAAATAATGAGCACAAAAATCTGGCTGTCATCTCCACATATGGGAGGAGAGGAGCTGAACTTTGTAAATGAAGCATTTGCTGCTAACTGGATTGCGCCTTTAGGGCCGAACGTAGACGGATTTGAAGTGGAGTTGTCTGGCATTACAGGCGTGAAGCATGTAGCTGCATTGTCGTCAGGTACTTCAGCATTACACCTGGCATTGATTCTGGCGGGTGTGGGTCGGGAAGATGAAGTCATCTGTCAAAGTATGACATTTTCGGCATCAGCAAATCCTATTATGTATGTGGGGGCATTACCGGTTTTTGTGGACAGCGAAAAGGATACCTGGAATATGGATCCGGATTTGCTGGAAGAGGCAATTCTCGACAGAATTAAAAAAGGTAAGAAAACCAAAGCCATTATTATAGTGCATCTGTATGGAATGCCCGCAAAAATGGATGAGATCATTGCTGTTGCGCGCAAATATGAGATTACACTTATAGAAGATGCGGCAGAAGCACTGGGTTCATCTTATAAAGGTATTGCATGCGGTGCGATGGGTAATTTTGGTATTCTAAGTTTTAATGGCAATAAAATTATCACTACGAGTGGAGGCGGTGCATTAATAAGTAATGATGAGGCAGCTGTGAAACAGGCGCGTTTTCTGGCTACACAGGCAAGAGACAATGCTCCGCATTACGAGCATAGTCATGTAGGGTATAACTACAGAATGAGTAACATCTGCGCAGGTATCGGCCGTGGACAACTGAAAGTACTGAACGAGCGCGTACAGCAACGCAGAAGTAATAAAGCATATTACAGCAAAACGTTGGGACAGTTGCCAGGCATCAAATTCCTGGATGAAATACCAGGTTCCATGAGCAACTTCTGGTTGACTACGCTGGTGATTGATCCGACAGTAAGTAAAGGAGTGACCAGGGAAAACATCAGGCTGGCACTGGCCGCTGATAATATTGAATCCAGGCCATTATGGAAACCAATGCATTTACAACCCGTTTTTGTCGGTACGCCTGCTTATGTAAATGGAACATCCGAAGAATTGTTTAATATGGGCTTATGTTTGCCAAGTGGTTCCAATTTAGCCCGTGCGGACCTGGAACGTGTAACGAATATTATCTGCAATTTGTTCGATTAAAATCAGGATTTTCAAATAATAAAAGAGGGTGCCTTCAGATAATGGAGAACCCTCTTTTTCGTTATAGGAAGTTAATAAGTCATTATTTTTAACCGGGTTTAATATTTAAAAATTTAATATTTAAAAATAAATCATATATTTGGAATGTTATTTTTCGTCCTATGAAAAAACATATCACTTCAATTAATGGATTCACCCATTAATTGAAGTGAACAACTATTTTTAATTATCCTATGAGAACACTAATTCAGAGCACAGCATCTGTCTGTAAAGTGTATTTTCTATTCATTCGTGCTATTCTTATTTTAACCATTAATTGTTCTTTATGCGAAGGCATATTTGGACAAGATATACAGATACGTAATCCGTCACTTGAAGGGGCCGTTGGGCAGGCAAGTTTGCCTGCTGAATGGGTGATCGGTAGTAAATCTCCGGATACCCAACCAGGTTTTTTGGGAGTAGACAGAACAGCCTCAGACGGGGAAACGTATGTGGGGGCTATGCATGGAAGTGCATGGGATGAGACGTATGGACAAAAGCTCTCTACCCCGTTGAAAGCGGGCAGAATTTACATGTTTAGTTTTGACATCGCTTTCCCTCCTTTTTATTATACAAAAATCTGTTTTGGTTCACTGGGTATTTATGGTGGTAGTGGTATCAACAGCAAGGAAGATACTTTGTGGACCTCCGGCGAGTTTTATAACACTGACTGGCAGAGAAAGGTAGTGACTATCCGTCCAAAGATAGATTGTGAATATTTATTGTTCAGTCCTTACCTGGCAGGTAACTGTGATTCAGAGAATTATTCAGCAGTGCTGCTGGATAATTTATCTGCTACTATTAAGGAGGTACCGCAGATAGAAGTGTCGGTTAGCAATGCCTGTAAGAACTCGAGCAATGGTTGGGCTGCTGTAAAAGTGAAAGGAGGAGAAGGTCCTTATAAGTACGATTGGAATCCCTTTAAATACAATGATTCATGTGTTTCCCATCTGGCGTCGGGAAAGTATTCAGTGAAAGTGACGGGGGCGAATGGTATTAGTGTGGAACAGGAGGTGATCATTGGCGAATATGAAGTAAAGACAACAGCAGCGATCGTCAATAACAGTTGTTACAATTCTGACAACGGAGCTATTTATATGTCAGCATCCGGAGGCATATCTCCTTATACATTCAGTATTGACGGGGGGATTACTTATAGTTATTCTTCCGGTTTTTCTTCTTTGGCTGCAGGTAAATATAATGTAAAAGTGCTGGATGCAGCTAATTGCGATGTAGATGTAAATAACCTGCATATTACGGAGCCGGAGGAGTTGAAGATTGTGCATATTTCGACAAGGAATATTTCATGTAATACGACACAGAATGGTGCGATTGCGATCACTGTAGAAGGCGGGACTCCCACATACACATATACGATCCTGGGTAATGAGGCCAGCCAGATGGATAGTACATTTATAGGGTTGAATGACGGTGAGTACCGGTTCAGGGTCACGGATAGCAATGGTTGTATGGTTGAAGGGGAGGCAGATGTTTCCAGAGAGGCCAGGGATTGTGCGCTGTATCTGCCCACAGCTTTCAGTCCGAATGGAGACGGTAAGAATGACATATTCAGGGCGGTAGTACACGATGATGTGAAAGCATTTAACCTGTCAGTTTATGGAAGATGGGGCCAGTTGCTATTTCACTCCGCAAATCCAGATCAGGGCTGGGATGGCATCTTCGGAGGTAATCGGATGCCTTCGGGCAGTTATGTATACGTAGTGACCTATACGGATAGCAAAGGTCAGTCCATGAAGCAGATGGGTAGCTTGGTCATGGTACGTTAATTTTTCAGGCATTAAAATCAATGTCGTTTAGTTAAGGCTAAAGTTGTTTGTATTCCATTGCAGGCGGCTTCTTGACTTTATGATTCCTTGGAAACTTTCTGCCAGTTCTAATACTTTCACATGTTTTAAGAAGTATATCATCAATCACTTTTATAGATTTTGAAACCATTGATCGAATCCATAAGCCCTCCCATACTTCTTTGCATATGGCAAGAGCATTGGTTCTGTTCATTTGTTTAGGGTACTTATT
>NZ_MTKN01000152.1 GCF_001975825.1 [Flexibacter] sp. ATCC 35208 | reverse complement strand
ATTTACGCTTTCTTTTGTCTGTTAATAATTTTTCTATACTTTGCCATTGCGAATCGGTCAATAATGTGTACTTCGGTCTCATAGTTTGTTTCTGGTAAATCCAAACTAATTGATCGATTCGTTTTCAACTAATTTCCCGCCGATTTATTTTTAAACATGTTCTAAGACTTATAGATAACTGTGTGCTAACTTAATGACTTGGGTGAAAACACAGTGGGTAAACTCCTCACGATCCTTTAATTTTAAGTATTTTAAACTAAAACAACTGCATAATGAACAAGCCAGCAATTGACCCGATCTACAATTGCCATACACATATTTTTACGGTCATGGATGTGCCGCCTTACCTGGCCAAATCGATCCTTCCCTGGCCTTTTCATTTTCTATTGCGGATTGACTGGCTAGCTAGCCTCGTGAAATGGTTTACCGACATCCGACATAAGATCAAATTCAAGACTTCTTGGTATCCCATATTTATAAGTACGCAGTACTCGATACGGATCGCCTTGAAGCGGTATTTCATCCTGCGGCTGTTGAAAACAAGCCTTGTTACTTACCTGCTGGCCTCAGTGTTTTATGACCAGTACACCGCTATCGTACAACCCGCCTTGGAGAAAGTGCCTGCTTGGCTAGCTCAACTGGCCACTAGCTTGTATTCCTGGTTACAGGAAACAGCCTTTGTCATTATCACCGACAACTTGCTTGTAAAACTCGTAGCGCTCTGCGTTCTGTTGCTGCTGTTTCCCCTGGGGCGCAACATCCTCTTCGCCATACTGCGCAGCACTAATCTTTTTTTAAAACTGATACCAGGTAAGCAAACTTTCGCTATCCTAGGCAGGTATACTAACATCGTCCGCTTTGCCAATTACAAAGATCAATTCCGAGTGTATGACCGATTAAAGAAGCAGTATCCACCCGGCACCAAATTTATCGTATTGCCAATGGACATGCGCTATATGGATGCCGGCAGACCTGTCAGAGATTACTATGAACAAATGTCAATGCTGGCGACTATCAAGCGCAACCACGAGGAAGTGTATCCTTTTGTCTTTATTGATCCTCGGCGAATGAAGGAAGACGGCGAAAAGTTCTTCAGATACCGCATCGAAAATAATCAAGTAGTACTGGAAGACTGCTTGATCAAAACCTATATCGAAAAGGAGGATTTTGCAGGCTTCAAGATCTACCCGGCCCTGGGTTATTACCCTTTTGACGAACGACTGCTGCCACTCTGGAAATATGCGGCCGACAATGGCATCCCTATCATGACACATTGCATTCGAGGCGTGATCTATTACCGGGGCAGTAAGAAAAAAGATTGGGACCGGCATCCAGTATTCAGGCATGCTGAAGGCTCCCCGCTTATGCTGCCACAGATGAAACCGGTGGACGTACAGGAGATATTTACCCACCCGCTTAATTATGCGGTACTTTACAAAGAAGCATTGCTGGCAGAGGCTGTGGGTAAAGCGAAGGATACACGGGTAAAACAATTGTTTGGATACCATACTCAAAAAGTGCCCGTATACATGGGAGCGCAAGGCAAGGGCGAAACCAGGCACGAGGAAAAAGGTTTCCTGCAGCGCGGACTCTGCCACCTCAAGCTTTGCTTTGGACATTTCGGTGGAGAAGATGAATGGAAGCGCTTCTTCGAACAGGACCGCAACAACTATGGCCATCAGTTGATCAACAATCCTAACCGAGGCATAGAGATCCTGACAACGGAGGAGGGGGAGTTCAAACCCGGTAGGCCGATAGATATTTGGGAAAACGCCGATTGGTACAGTATCATCTGTAGCCTCATGCTTCAACATCCAAACATATACGCCGACATTAGTTATATCCTGCACGGCGACCTCGAGATATTGCCTCTGTTGCGCCATACAATGAAGCACCCAATATTACAAACACGGGTCTTGTATGGCAGCGACTTCTTCGTGGTCCGTAACCACAAATCGGAGAAGAATATGCTGGCCGATATGATGGGAGGATTATTGCCACAGGAATTTGACCTTATCGCCCGGAAAAATCCTGTAAATTATTTGAAGAAAGGGTAAGTTTATTTTGCTTTCCCGTCAGAACGAGCCCAAAAGAACAGGATGTCGGCTTTGCCTGGTATAAAAAATAATGGCAGTTGGGTGAAAGATGCAACATTGCTAACCTGCCAGCGTTTTGAGATAGTCAACAGGTACGGGCTGATGCAGTACAATGCGTGTTCCACTCAATAAAATACACTCTGCAAAACAAGAACTACTGGCAGGTATATTGGTTGCGAGCTGTACAAAGCCATGCCCGGCTGTAGTTCGCTTCTTCTGGTATTTATCTAGACTTTGCTTTTACGGAGGGGATGCTTGCGCATAACGTCTTCGTAGAACTACTGATCGGCAACTCTGACTCCATCCCTCCGCCATTTCCTTATACCAGCGTATCTGTTTTACAACGTTAGGGGAGAACGCCTATGGTTTCAGGATGGCTTCATTTAACGGTGTGGTGCCGGAAGAGTTGATCCTGTATAACATTATAGTGCATACTAGAGCTGATTGGCGATGCAGAGAATGAGCTTTATTTAGAGCGGTTAAAAGAGGGAGCGGAAGCCTATGGCAAGTATTTCAATGAGGGAAGTGATGAAGAGTGGGCTATGTATGAGTATACCAGTGACAGGATTGAACTGGTTCATGACCTATGGCATAAGCGGTTACAGGCTGGTGAGTGAATTTATGTCCGACCTTGTTTCAGTGTCAATAGTGATTCAATACCCACTAAGTGATTGACAATTCAACAAACCGCATTGAGTAATGGTGTGTTCTACTAAGAGAAAAATACCTTAGTTTTCTTATAGGATTCGGTATTTATCCAAAGGCTATTAAGGTCTGTCGAAGGTACTTCCAGGTGTAACTACAACTATAAGCTACAGTTTTACTTAAGACAAGCCAAACAGTCCTCTCAATTTCTGTTTGCTGTATTTTATTGTGGTGTCAGGGCTACGGCTTATAAAGCTCTCTCTATCCATAGACAGGACAACTGCTTTTAATCGTTGCCTTTCCGTTAAGCCTTTCAGGGCTGCATCTACGTTTTACATGTGTAAGGCCACTTTCAGCCCTGCTTTTCTACCTCTGTCGATCAGTACGCTCAACAGGCGACCTGCTGAATCACGCTCTAACGGCATGCTCCCAAAATCAGTCAATACATCGTTTAACGCGATTTCCGGTTGTAACTGAACACCTATGTTGTATGACGGCCATTTTATAGTAATTGCCTGCCTCATTTTTCTCCCATAATTCCAATTTTTGCTCAAACATAAATTCTGATTATTGTTAATGTTTTGAGTACTAAAAACTCACATGGTTTACCTATCGATAGTTTTATGATTATGACGGTTGGCAGCCTTATTTAAAGGTAACATCCCTTAGTAACTAATTTATTGATCCAAATGTACGTCCGACAGTCGGTTAAATAGCTTTTTTCTTTGAAAATAG
>NZ_MTKN01000151.1 GCF_001975825.1 [Flexibacter] sp. ATCC 35208 | reverse complement strand
AAACTTACCGGACTATTGATTTATTGGAAATCTTGTAAACCAATTGTACGTTTTGAAATTCCCCCTGATATTTTTCGATTGGGTTTCATAATACCCTGACGCCCGATGCTAAAACTTATATACTCGAACACATCGATATGATGATCCGGGACTTTAAAAACACAACTGCCTATAGTAAGTAAATGCGCAGCCAGACAAAGAGCACACCTTATTGGATGTATTTCTACTAATCAAAATTACGATCTATACTTAAATAGGGCCTGCTGAATAAGTTCCCGATCAATTATATTTCATTTTAACACCATAACTATTTACTATTCATGATGTCTCATATATCGGGGTATAAATTGTGCATGGAGTCTGCTAATAGCCAGTAAAAGATTTGGCGTGCTGACAACAAAGAACCTGCTGCCAGTTTCAGCAGATTCATAACAAAGTATATGGACATCTCCCAACTCTCAGCTGTATCCTTAAGCCGGGCCTTTATCTTGCCCAGACCGTATGCATTTTTTCCCTGTCCAAACTTCCCTTCAATCGCATTTCGTTCCGGCATCTCTTTTTGTAATAATCGCTTTTGCTGCTTACTATCCGGTAAGGGACGACCCAATGGCCTGCCAACATAACGGATCCCTTTTTCCTTCATGAATCGTCTGTTTTCATGTGTCCCGAACAACTGATCTGCCAATACCCGCTCAGGATAACATCCAAACAGGCGTTTATGTGTTTCCAGGCTTTCGATCAGCAATCGTCTTCATTGTAATTATCCCAGCTTAGCTTCTTTATGTGTGTGTAACCAACTTTCAACAGCACCAGTTGCTTGTTGCCAAACTCCGTTGATACACGGTCTTTACCCCTTGGTATTGGACGTACATAGGGTTGATAGATACTTACAATCCGATCTGATATTTTCTATTCTCTTTTCTTATACCTCTCTGCCTGCTGACGATACATTTCATGGATCACCTGTATTAACCTCCACTCTTTCCTTTTCAACGTACCCTTAAATGTAGCATATGATTCTATCAACCAATTGATATACTTTAAATCCCGCTTAACATATTGTAATTGCTGCCGGATATCCCTGCGTATGTCTCTTTTGCTCTTGTTCTTCTTTTTGGCAATGTTCAGATATTGTTTCCTGGCTATCTTACGATACATGCGTGGCATAACCAGTTCCGCTTGCCCGACATCCCCGCTCTATCATCCCTTCCAGTTGACAGCGTCCTTCATTGAGTAATTTGATATCTGTTGGATATTCGATCTGTTGCTCTGATACCGTCGCATCTAACATTACTGTTCCTGATATCACATCTGATGTGCTTGTCTTTTAAGCTGTCTGAACGCTCCTGCAAACTATCACTATTACTTTCTCCAGCATTCCATTCCTGATCATCCTCTCTTTCCCTATCTGTTACTTTCTCTTCATTGGCTTTGGTTAATCTCGCTTCCTGCAAAATAATCTCATTCAATCCGGACATTACTTCTATGCCTAATCTTTTTCTAATACTTACCATCAAATAAGCATCAAAGGGGCCGCCTGTTGAAACTGCTTAAGCCTACAAAATATTGCAGGTATATATTTTCCGTGATCTGCTCTACGACCTTCCGATCATCGATGTTGAGTATATGTTTGATGATCACCGCACCAATTACCATCCGCGCACTCAACGTTGGAGCACCAAAATCGGCACGCATCTTTTTATAGTAAACATCCGCCAGTTTATCCCAGGGAATCTTTGCAGCTAGTACTACCCATCGGTTAGTTGTGGATAATTGCTGCGAAAAAGGAGAAAAGCCTTCTAATGTCAACGGCTTTACCGGTGTGTACCGTATCATGGGTGCATGGTTTTAGAGATGAATCTTTCAATATAGAAACACTTCTTTAGCAAAGAAACGGCATATTATATTGACTAACAACATCTTAACACTTGTTCCAGGTAAATCCTAAGATAACTAAGGAATCTCACTATCAACTATATGGGTATACTCAGCCTCCATATCATCAAACAAAATCACTTTGCGGTTAACCAAATTGTAAACTCACCTGTTGCGCTTATCATTTGAACTTGCATCACATGTAAAATCCGGTCACTGAATATTAATTTTATTAAACATTCACAAGTAATTTACATTATCCTTACCTCTTAAAACACCATTTTCCCCATCCCAAATATCAATTAAATTGTCATAAATATTTCTTGCTATTTTAAGTTGCTTCAAGTAGTTGTATTGGTCTGGATTGGCTAGGCTGAGCCCAACTAGATTAGAAAGATACTCACTTGTTTTATTACAGGAAATAGATAATACATGTGACCTACTAAAATCCAATCCAGACTTCAGATAAATTCGATAACCTAATTTATCAAGAATATTTCCAACTTCATCATATTGCCTGCTTGAATCCAATAGTTTAATTATACCTTCATAAGAACAATCGACAGCCTCTAAAAGCTGATTTTTTTTAGGCTTTAATGTAGAATACCAATAAATAAAACTTTGATCTATTTTCTGCAAAAATTTAACTGTTTGCTCCATCCTTATAGCACAATCTTCAATAGATTGATACCTTGAACTCCAATAAATACCAATAAACTCAATGTTCATTATTTATTAAGGTTTGATATATGGTGTATAAAAAATGTGGGGCCCTGGTCTTTACAACATTCCCATTCCTCCCAGATGCATACATTTGTAAACAACTGATTCCATTACAAATTAATAGCCCACGCATCGTAATTTCCATTTTTCACTTCAAATGAATATCCCACTGGTAATGCCAAAAATTGTATTAAATCTCTTCGCCTTGGAACAAATGAAAAAAGATCAATTACATTTAAACTATTTATATCCCCATTATAACTGTCTGAAGTTATATACCATCCGCTCATATGCGGAGGCGCATCATATCTAATTCCTTGTACCTCCTCTCCGCCTAATGTACCATTATCTACTACAATCTTCTGATTTAGATTTGGCAACATGGATTTTACACCTATTTCTTTACAAACAATCCTTTGTAGCTCAAGGTAATAAGTTGCATTCTTCGCTCCCGTTACCCAATCAGAAAAATCAGCATTCAATTCGTGTATGCTAAGCAATTCTTTATCAGAAATGAATTTTAGGCTCCACAGCCCATATGTGATAGTTGCATCTTCCTTTAGCATTATATTTTCCTCAATAATATAATCAACTAAAAATCTCAATAGATTCAAATCAGCTTCTTCGTTATTAGAAGCTTTTAATCGTAAATTCTTTTGATTAAATCTTTCGAGATTCCGTGTAATAAAAACATTGTCATTCTTTTCAATTTCAATTAATTTATATTTCATAATATTTTATTGATTTCCTGGTAATGATTGATCAATCGGTGGAGGTGAGCGACCTAGCACAGCTCTAGTCTCTTGTCTAACTCTCATACACCCTCATCCCATAATCCTGCTCATTCCACTCTCCCTTCACCTCATTATCATTCTCCTTCCCATTAAGTAAGTATTCGGTTCTCG
>NZ_MTKN01000150.1 GCF_001975825.1 [Flexibacter] sp. ATCC 35208 | reverse complement strand
GAGGTCCGAATACTTACGCAATTGCCGCCTTTTTTATTGCGTTTATAATTCTTTAGGGGTTCCGGTAATAAGTAACACCATTAACCGTAAAAGTGTGATCGGTAAGGCCACCGTCATTATAATGTGCCGCGACCTGATTGGTTAAGAAAGTAGCATTGGGTTCTCCATTAGCATTAGTCCATAACCGCTTTGGTCAGCATCGAAGCTAATGCCGCAAAAATTAGAAGTTCCACTTGGACTGTCTATTACGGTGATACTGGGCCAGCCCAAACGGAGTATACGCTCCGTTTCGGGTGGCCCAATGACCTCCGTTTTAGACACTTGGACAAAGGGAAGAACTAACAGGTGTGTAATTTTCTGGTTTTCCCCTTTCCGCATTAGTGTTTGCGCCACCATAGGTAAAACAAACTATGCTTGTAAGTTTTTCACCTTCTCCTGTGGCAGTTTCTTTAGCTGCTGCATTTTTAAAGATTAGTGATTGATTATAGCACGGATGATTAAGACGCAGAGCGAGAGTAAATTCTTCGGTTTTGCAAGGTAAAAACCGAAGAATGTAAAGCGGCAGGAGACTTGCTCACCGGGCTATGACTTTATCCGACCTCCGTTGTTGCGTGTTCCAGCCCCAACTTATAAGCGAAACAGTGCGGAACACCAACAACAAAAACAAGAAGGGGCGCAGAGACAAACTTTTTAGCTTTCCTTGAGCAGTTGTTTTGTGTTCTTTTTAGCTTTTGGGACTTTGTCAGAAGCTGGAGCTACAATCGCTAATACGAACAGTAATGCTACAATCAGAAAAACGAAAATGCCATATCATAACTGAAAGGTTTAATTGTTGTTAGTTAGTTCCCTACTGTTATAAGGGTATTCGGGTTGCACTAATTACACCTCCGTTATTAAATATAATAAAGTGTTTTTTATTACTTCTTCTCATTTGTTTCCTTTTTTCGGATGGCTTTCAGTCGGCAGCGATTAAAAAGTCAAGAGTAGAATTTCTCTTTAAATCGCTGATAATCCTTCTCACCTTCTGAAGGACTCAATGCAAAATCCAGATATGCTTCTTGTTTCTTCGTTATTGAACCTGCAATCGAGATTATTTCTGAAATAATCTGTTGCTTCCTTTCCTGTATTCTTTCGGGTGAGAGTTGCAATTGCTTGTATTTCTCCCAAGCCATTTCAAATAAGTAATTTGCGGGAAAAGCTATGAAATTTAGCTTAGGATAGATTCTCCGTACCGATTCGATGTTATTAGGTAGATTAACTCCATTATTCAAATTATCATAAAAGGAAAAATACCCTTCGATGCTTTCTTTAAAGGGAATTTTAATTAAGCTACCCGTTATAATATGATATGGACAAGGTTCATAAGCAGCTATCAATTTCATAACATTAAACCCGTAACAGCTTGAAAAACTAATAATGGGCCTTATATGAATTGTGGTATAAATATCTCTAAACTTTTTCCTAAAATCTTCCCACTCAACAAATGAAAGTTGATCGGACTTATCGAAGAGACCAATTCCATCTTCATTACCATGACAATCAAAATGGATAACATAAAGACCTTTTGAGCCTGATATTTCTGATTTAATTGAATCTATTTCTTTGAAAAGACCAGATCGATCTTCCACATTAATGAAACTATTGGTAATCTTACCGTCTAATTTTATTGATAACTCTAATCCTGATTTAATACTATCAGTAGTCTTTAGTGATTGAATGATGAATATCTTTGATATTATCCCCATAATTACCTCCTTAGTTAAAGTTAGTAAAAAGCGTTTCATTGATAAAGTCGCAATTTAAAATTGCTCTAATATCCATCTGAGTTATTTAACTTGATAACGATAAAAGTATTTTATATTATTTTATAAATTGTGAGTCCGAAATAGTAAGAAATACTCTTTCCTCTTTTACAATATCCCGCGCTTTTAAATAAGGTAAAAGTTTACCTTTTAATAACCAATCTAATACATTATTGATAAAGATGGCAGAAGGCGAAGTGAATGAGTTTTGTATAAAATAGATTTGATAATTTTTTGTATTATTCAAAAATAACAACCATTCACTTTTTGTTAGAAAAAATGTCTCTTTTTGTTTTGCGGTACCTTTACATTCAATAAAGTATTCGACGTTACCACCTTCTTCTAAGATTTCAAAATCGTGGTCTAACTTACTTTCACCATTTTCGTTTAACCATTTTACTCTATTCGGGTATTTGGCTTTTAAAATTTCAAACAAATATTTTTCTGAAATTAAACGAATACTTTCGTTTAATTCATAATCTTCTAAGATTTCAGGGATTCCTTTTTTTTCTGCTTTCAGTTCTCTAACTTCCTGCTTAATGCTCTTCATTTCCAGAACAAGCATTTTTAGAATTTCGTTTGTTTCTCTGCTATTTTCTGATATTTTAGATTTAGGCGGTTCTTGTTCTATTTTTCCTGATACTTTTACATTTTCTGCTTGAGACGGCAATATATCTTTTGAAGTGCTGATTGGCTGCTGTGTAGGTACTGTTTTAGAAATAACGGAATAAAAGGTTGAAAGATTTGATTTAATACTTAATTGACTATAAGCCGTTCCCTTAGTAAAAGGTATATTGCTATACGTTCCATTGGTTAACTTAGCAATCTCTTTTGCTTTAGATTCCTCCTGTGCTTTCAATCCTATTCCAATGATATGAATTTCACAATTAATACCATCGGTCTGAGCTTTTTTACATTCAGACACATAATCTCCTCCTTTATCTTCTTCGCCATCTGTCACCAGTATAATTTTTTTATTACTTGACGAATATTCTTTTAGTGTTGCGACTGATTGTCTTATTGCTTCAGATATAGGTGTTCCTCCTTTTTTTACTGTTAATTTATTAACTGCCATAGAAATAGCATCTTTATCGATTATACTTAATGGAAGCTCCTGAACAATTGATGGTAATCCTTTTACGGATGAAAATGATTTAATACCAATTTTAGATGAATAATCGAGAGCAGGTATAATATCAGACAGTAGCATTTGCTTTGTTAAGCCGATCTTATCTTCCATACTCCCAGAAAGATCAATAACAAATTCTGTAACTGCTTCCATAATCTAGTGTTGGGAATGCGTTATAAAAAAGCCATCCATTATTAGGACGGCTGGTTAATATTTGTATTAGATTTCCGATCGGAAGATGCATCAAAGGCTGCCGTATTAATATTCTACTTCTTTCCCTTTCTTAACTTTTCAATTTCCTTTTTAGCGAGGCAATATCTTCATTCTTTCCTTTATTCGTCTGCTCCAATATCTCAACAATTTTGTCAACCGGATTGAAAGTAGGATATAGCTGAATAAAGAATTACCTGTTGCGTTATCGTGTTTATTAACAGTATTTGCAACAATACTAATAACCGCTTCTTCATCAAATTTCTTTATCGCTTCAACTGGTATTTTCAACGTTCTTGCCACTTCATCCAAAATTACATCCTCAATTTCTTTTTTACCATCTAAGCATGAAATCTTCATCTGATTCCAGTCATTACCCATAATAGTTGCTAGTAAATCCTGCTTCATTCCAAAAATTTGACGGAAGCGGGCTATATTTCCCCCGTGATGAATTTTCTTTTCATGAGGGCAAATATAACGTCTTTAATAGGTGAAGTTGTTTAGTCTTTAT
>NZ_MTKN01000149.1 GCF_001975825.1 [Flexibacter] sp. ATCC 35208 | reverse complement strand
CGAGGTCCGAATACTTACCCAGTAGATATTACGGAAAACTTCTGCAAACGGTTCCGGCGGCATTTGCTGGATACGCTGACTGGCGAAACTCCGGCCAACTATTATGCACGTTTCAAATGGGTGGTGAAAGCTGCCACTAAGGATGGGTACTTCAGGAGCAACCCGACAGAGGATATTCCGGCAGTACGCAATCCAAGTGCAACGATGAAGGAGCATCTGGAATCAGAAGAATATGTTGCCTTACTCAATACACCCTGTTTTAATCAGCAAGTGAAGCTGGCTTTCTTGTTTAGTTGTTATACCGGGCTGAGATGGGTGGATGTGAAAAGGCTGGAATGGCAGGATTTACAGGGTGGTAAATTAATTACAAGGATCATCCAGCAGAAAACCGGCAAGCCAGTGGTACTTACCCTACACTCAATAGCCCTTGCAATTCTGGAAGAAATTAAACAACTATCTCTTGGCAAGACAGTTTCTGCCAATAAAGTTTTCAGCCTGCCTACGGCGAATGGAGCCAACAAGGTATTGGGAGAATGGATTAAACGGGCTGGTGTCAATAAATACGTAACATGGTCCTGTGCAAGATTAAGTTTTTCCATACTATTAAAGGATAAGAACGTGGATGATGTCACTATCGCTTATCTAATGGGGCATACAACTATCAGACAGGTGCAGCAGACTTACAAAAGGTACAAACCTAAAGATCAGTCGGAGGCGATCAGTCACTTGCCTTCTTTTAATATTGCGGGTGTCCTTTAGGGGGTCAACTAATTTCAGTATGGTGCAAGTTTTAGCAACAGGGCTATTCACCATCGAATAGCCCTGTTTACTATGCAGCTCTTAGCTTTATCAATGGTGGTGCAGCCTGCACTACCGCCATTTCACCGGACAGCATTTTATCAATATCTTCTTTCCTGTAATAGCCACTATTGGTTTTGTAAACCCCATATTCTTCACAGTTCTTAGCCAATTGCGTTCGGCCAAGGTTACAATAAATCAGCGCTTCTTCCGGTTTTAGAAAGGGTTTAAAACAGATTGCAATTGCTCGCATGATTAGTAGATCATCACGTTTTATCATACCGTATAGTTTAGTGTTGAAATTTTACCTTTCTGTAAGAGTAAGGGTTAAGTTATTGGGTAAAGAGAACCACCACTACAGGTAATCCTGCGGTGGTGGTAAGACTGGTGTTAGTCTTCATCCTCTTCGTCATTATCCTCGTCTTCCTCATTCTCATGGTAATCAGAGATAATGTCTTCTGCTTCATGGATGGCATCCCGCTGCTCTTTTTCGTATTCCACTTCAATAGTGATGTAACCCTCATCTTCATCCGTGCCTGTAATGCTATTGGTGATATCGTTTTCCAGTAGTACATCGGCTACCCGGATCAGCACATCTATAGGCACCTGCAATTCGCGTTTTGTAATAACTGTCAACATACAATAATCGGATTTAGAGATTTAGAAATAATTATTCTGAAAAGTTGAGTTCACGGAACTTTACCAGCGGCACCATAGCTGCCAGCGTAAAACGGCAGGCAATAAGTGATGCTTTCCGGTTAAGCGTTAAACGAAAGCGGGTATCACCTTTCGGCTTAACGTTATGAACAATGCGGTCAAGGTTATGTATAATGTCTTTTACCAACGTGGTGTAGGGATAGTCAGTAGGCAGTTGCCGGTAAGGACTTGCAGCTGCCATTTCAGCAAACGAATCCCGCAAAAGAACTAATGCCTCGTTGGGTATGGAAGGCATATTGCTTAAACGAAGCATGTTTTCCAACAGGCAGCGCAATCGAAGGCTTACCCATTTTACTGGCTGTATGGCATAGGTTCCCCAATATTGATCCGGGTTTTCAAATATAAATGTGTAGTTATTACTATCCAGGCATTCCTGTACCGCTTCCAGCAGCCGGGAATATACCTGCTGATAGGGCTGGTCTTGTTGCCTTACCATATAATCTGGTTTATCTACATCTGTTTTTGCTTCTTCCAGCAAAACTGCTGATTCATTACTGGTTAAAGTGTTAGTCTCTGCATCTGCCAATGCCAATCCGTTCCGCTTGTAAAATGCTAACTGCTTGCAGGTATCACTGCAATATTTACGGGTGCTTCGTAAGGCTTGCATCGGTGTGCCGCAGGGTTGACAGGTAGTTGTCATTGATGTCAGTTTAACGGTAAACGATCTTGTTAATAGTCAAGGGCTTCATCCTGTGGACTGCCTTTAACGTAATAACTATAATCACCCAATATGCCAATGATGTTTTGTAAGGCTTTCTTGTGTTTAGGGTTCCCCTGTTGGTGGGTAATTTGCACCATCAGGGTGCCTTCCTGCTCATTGATACCTTCTTCCTTCCAGTACAGGTGGTTATTGAACAAGATGCGAATGATGTCCAGTAAAACATCAATGGGAATAGTGTGTGAGCTGGTTGTAGCCGGTTTGTTAGCACTTTGCATGTGATGCTCATTAAAGGTAAAAATCAGGAACAACAGGAAAAGGTACTAACTATGCATCATATAACAAATGGTGCCCTATGGCTATTAGTTTAACTGTCCAGAACTAGAAAAACGCGGCTGGAATAAGTAGCTTGTATTATAGCCTATTTATCATCCGTTAAATTTTCCCGACCCTGACATCCCATAAAAGTCCAAAAAATCTGAATGGCATTTATAAAATACGTTCTATTCCAAAAGCTGTTTTATAACAATAAGATTAGAAAATATGAGCTACTGAATAGTGGTCTTAAAAATAGAATTTGACAAAACTGATTGAACAATTAAATAATGGCCTCTGTTATTCAGATGAATCCCATCAGCTGCTGCAAATTCAGGTTTTATATAACCTTCTGGAGTAGAGAGGGTGTCATATAAATTATTAAACTTGTCGCCATAGTTGCTCATCATCTTTTCATTCAGCGTTTTCAGGCGACTTCTAATTGCTGCATCATCAAAGTTGCGCGGCTGGGTACCAAACAGGATATATTTTACTTTTGCTGAATCCAACAGCCGCACCATTTCCTTATAGTTACTCATTATTTCATTATCACTGTAGCCATTTGCAACATCATTGGTTGGATATGTAATCATCACTAAAGAAGGATAGTAAGATAACGCCTTGGTAATATTCTTTGTAGTATCTGTTAGTGGCATACCTTCCTGAACGGAATAATTTTCAGGAACTCCTTGATAGGTAGTGTAACCAGCTACAGCGAGATTAATAAAATAAAGTGTCTTTTTATTATCCAGAGTAGCCAACCTTAACCTGTTTACCCACCCCGAATCAGTTGGATTAGCTCCAATACCTGCTGCGGAAGAGGAACCTATAATTACGATATTAGCGGATTTTGAGCCGGCAGACTCTCCTGGATTATTTACTGCTTCTGTGCTTTTAGTACACGAAAACCAAAACACAATGGATAACCCAAATATATAATTTCTCATTGCTATCTAAATAGGCATTTATTAAAGACTTCCGAGTTTGTTCATATACGTCAGGTATGTATCCAGATCGAACTTCTTCTTACTTAAATGTTGATCTAATCTATACCAGGGAAGATACCTATTATCATTCCCATCCATTAAAATTGGCATAAAATAGGGTCTGTATCCATACTTCTTTTCTACCTGCCAGTGGGCACTTTTACTCCTTCTCATCTTTTCTCCAATAAAAATCCCTAATGGTATAAACAAGTCCATATACCGCTGTTGAGGGTCAATTTTATTCACCTTTTTGGATATTGCATTGTAGTAAGCGGTATCATCTTTTTGCACATCAATTTCCAAATCTAA
>NZ_MTKN01000148.1 GCF_001975825.1 [Flexibacter] sp. ATCC 35208 | reverse complement strand
CATGAGGGTTTTTTATGAAAATGGTTTTCATCCCCCGTTGGTGAATTCCCTCTTTCATGAAGGTTTTTATGAAAATGGGTTTCATGCCTGTTGGTGAATTCCCACTTTCATGAATGTTTTATTCGGGTAGCTTTCAGTAACTTATAGTCGTTACACAATTCTCAGACCCTGATTTTATTTTTGAGACTCCCCTTTTCCTGTTATTTTTTTATCATCGTCACTCTTTTGGGCCGGATCACCTCATACAGTAAATAGCCTTTTCCATTGAAGTGTATATATAATGGCGGCCCCTGATACCATGGCTGTCCCGGTATTTTCTTATGTGCCTGAATATGCAGGTGTGGTTCGGTACTAAATCCTGAATTTCCCACACAACCCAAGGGTTGCCCTTTTTTAATCACATCGCCATCGTGCACAATCACACTCCCCTCCTTCATATGTCCTAAAAAGATGTAACTGTTAGAGGTTTCGATGATGACCTGGTTGGTATTGTTTGGTCCCCGGCTCATATCAGGAGGGATATTATCCGGGTTGTCTCCGTAAGCTTTTAATACCCGTCCATCGCAGGGACTATATAAGGTATCGCCAAATATTTCATAATCCGCCAGCTTTCTGCTGAAGATCTGATTCGCACGCCTGCCATCGGGTTTCAGTTTTACAATATCCATGGCATAAATCGCTCCCCGCAAACTGAAGTGAAACAGGTTAGTGGGTAATCCCTTCCCTCCCTGCAACACAAAATACCGCCCGGTTTTCATGGGGAAAGCCAGTTCAATGGTTTCAGGTTTGCCGGTGGTACCGGTGAAATAAAGAACACTCAACAGCGTCAAAATAGCAGTAAAGAATAAATTAAATACCATCTGCCAGTTTTTTGACGCCCGCTGCCCCTTTTTCCGGCGCATGGCGCCAATGATCAGGGCCAGCAGCAAACAAATGCCAAACCCATACTTGGCTTCGATCGTAAGGTACACCCAGGTGCCATAGAGATAAATAAATACACCCAATGACAATCCGGCTAATAGACGTGACCAATTGTGGCGGAATAGGGCTGCGGCAGCAGTGTATGTAAAAAAAACGCTGAACAGGGCCAAAGTAAAAGTCAGTAGTAACAGTGCGTAAATAAACATAGCTTATTCGGTAAATCGTTCAGGAATGGTCCTGCAAATTATCAATATTTTGGCCTTCGCAGCAATACGGTAATAATTATGTAACATTGTCTATCATACATCATTATTCCACGAACGTACACAAAATGGAAAATATCATCAAAACAGATGCCGGTATTATCATTGAACCAGTTTATACCCAACCGGTACCCATGGATGAGTTGCCCGGACAATTCCCTTTTACAAGAGGAGTACATGCCTCCATGTACCGCGATAAACTATGGACCATGCGGCAGTATGCGGGTTTTAGTACTGCGGAAGCCTCAAACCAGCGCTATCATTTCCTGCTTAGCCAGGGGGTAATGGGGCTGAGCGTAGCCTTTGACCTGCCTACCCAGATCGGGTATGATTCAGATCATGCCATGTCGGAGGGGGAAGTAGGCAAAGTGGGTGTGGCGATCGATTCACTGGAGGATATGGAAAGACTCTTTGCCGGTATCAAACTGGAAGATATTTCCACGAGTATGACCATCAATGCAACAGGATTTATACTACTCGCTCTGTATATCGCCCTTGCCAAAAAACAGGGAGCGGACCTGCATAAAATATCAGGTACTATCCAGAATGATATTCTCAAAGAATATGCGGCGAGAGGCACCTATATTTATCCACCCAAACCCTCCATGCGCCTGATTACAGACATCTTTGCATATTGTAGTACCGAGGTCCCTAAATGGAATACAATCTCTATTTCGGGATACCATATCCGGGAAGCAGGCGCAAATGCAGTACAGGAACTGGCTTTTACACTGGCTAACGGCAAAGCCTATCTAAAAGCGGCGATTGAAAAGGGGCTAGCTATCAATGTATTTGCACGGCGATTGTCATTCTTTTTCAATGCGCATAACCATCTCTTTGAAGAAGTGGCGAAGTTCAGAGCGGCCCGTAGAATGTGGGCCCATATGACAACGGAACTGGGGGCTACAGATCCAAAGGCACAGATGCTGCGTTTTCATACACAGACAGGTGGAAGCACATTGACAGCGCAACAACCCCATAATAATATAGTACGTGTCGCCGTGCAAACCATGGCGGCGACGTTGGGTGGTACACAATCATTGCATACCAATGGCTATGATGAAGCGCTTTCCCTGCCTACAGAAGAAGCAGCGCGGATAGCCTTGCGTACCCAGCAGATCGTAGGTTATGAAAGTGGTATTGCAGATACAGTTGATCCCCTTGCCGGAAGTTATTATGTAGAAGCCCTGACGAATGAGGTGGAAGCAAAGGCCTGGGAACTGATACATCGTATAGATGCGATGGGTGGCGCGGTGAGTGCGATAGAACAAGGTTTTGTACAGGATGAGATAGCGAGAAGTGCTTACTTATATCAGCAGGAAATAGAGAGCGGTAAAAAGATCATCGTGGGAGTGAATAAATTTACGGCAAAGGATGAAGGAACACCAGAAATATTCAGGATAGATGACAGTATCAGGCAGGTGCAAACGGAAAGACTGCAATCGCTAAAAAGCAGGAGGGATAATGAAGCGGTACAGGCAATTTTACAAAGGCTGGAAGCCGCGGCCCATACGGAAGAAAATGTAATGCCTATCGTCGTGGAAGCTGTGGAAACTTTGTGTACCCTCGGTGAAATAGCCGATACATTAAGGAAGGTATTCGGTGAATATAAATAGGTCCTACCTGTTTAGCCGACCGCAGGCCATGCCCGGACACACGAAAAAATCGCTTGTGCAGAAGGCCATTCCGATGACTACGAAAATTTAGCCGGCCGCAGGTCATGCCCCCGACTACGAAAAAATCGCTTGTACCGAAGGCATAAGCGATTTTTTCGTTATGATTTTCATTATTTTTGGCCATGTCTTTTATCTACCATAACACCTGTCCGGTATGTGGAGCCGCAACTTCACATAAAGTACTGACAGCCAAAGATTACACCGTTTCAAAGGAAACCTTCGACATTAACCATTGCGGACATTGTAGCGTACGCTTCACACAAAACGTTCCTGATAGCGCCAGCATTGGCCGCTATTATCAATCGCAGGAATACATCTCCCACTCTGAAACCCGTCAGGGCCTCATCAACCGTTTATACCACAGCGTGAGGAAAATCACCCTGCGTAGTAAACAAAATTGGGTAAAAGCAGCAACTGGTCTCAAACAAGGTTCCATCCTCGATATTGGTTGCGGAACAGGTTCCTTCCTTCACTTCATGCAGCAGGGCGGCTGGCAGATCACCGGTCTTGAACCAGACGAAACGGCCCGTCAGAACGCAAAGACATTATACAACATCGAACCTCGTCCTTCAGAAGATCTCTATTCTCTGCCTGCCGGACAGTTTGATGCTATCACCATGTGGCATGTACTGGAACACGTACATACCTTACATGACTATATCCGCCAGATCCGCACCTTATTAAAACCGGAAGGCGCAATCCTCATCGCTGTTCCCAACTACACCTCTCCCGATGCAGAACATTATGGTGAACACTGGGCGGCTTACGATGTACCACGTCACCTTTACCACTTCTCTCCTGCTGCCATGGAAGTACTCCTGAAGCAACATAAGATCAGAGTAGTGAAAAAGCATCCGATGGTGTTCGATGGTTTCTATGTGAGTCTGCTGAGTGAAAAATATAAAACAGGTGGGAATGGCTTATTCAAAGGCTTCTGGAATGGTTTCATCTCCTGGCGCAAAGGATTGAAGGATGTAGACAGATGTAGTTCTGTCGTGTATGAATGTAAAGCAGAATAACCAATAAAATAAATAAAAACATTCATAAAAGAGGGAATTCACCACCGGGGAATGAAAACCATTTTCCGAATAAAAAGGGGGCGTCTTCGGGATGAGGGCACTGAAGAAGTT
>NZ_MTKN01000147.1 GCF_001975825.1 [Flexibacter] sp. ATCC 35208 | reverse complement strand
GCCGAGAACCGAATACTTACATTACAAAGCAGTTTTAAAAAAGCTGTATGATGATGGCTGGACAGTCAAGAACACAAAGGGGAGTCATGTACAACTGACCCATCCTATCAAGCCGGGCAAGGTAACCTTATCTAAGAAATATGGAAAAGAGTCATTACCTCCTGGTACATTAGATAGTATTTGGGAGCAAGCGGGGTGGGAATAATCCCCCTTGCTTCTCCTCCCTAAATCCTACACTATCCTATTTTATAATAGAAAAAGCAAATGTCTATGCAAATTATTAATCTTGTAATCGAGAAAACAGAAAATAAATTTTTTGGACGCATTAAATTTGAGGATAACCTTATAGTAGATGATGCAAATGATGTTCAAACTTTGGAAAAAAACATGAAAAATCTTTTGAAAGAATTTCATGATTTAAATCCTGCGGATATTAGGTTTGAATATAAATATGATTTTTCAGCATTATTTGAAAACTTCAGTTTTTTAAATGTAGCCGCAATTGCCGAAATGTCTGGTATGAATGTCAGTTTATTAAGACAATATAAAAATAAAGTCAAATTTCCCTCAGCAAGGCAAGCAAAAAAAATCGAGGACACAATTCACCAAATTGGACGGACTTTGATAGACGTTCATATTTTGTCAAAGTAGTATGTTTATATTGTCTTGCCCTATTTAAACGCGTATTGCAATCATCATCAATCATATATCATTTAGCATGTAAGTCGGATCAAATTTAAGAGAGCAAGTATAGCCATATATCCCAATTATTTATAGGTTTCTAAAATGTAGATATCCTTATTCTTTTATTATAATAACAAGAAGTAACATATTATTCTACTGTGACAATATTATTTGTCATTGAAAAATAAGGGAAAAAATCTGGGAAGGTGCTTAATATCTTGCCATCAATAAGAAAATGATGGGCGACTGATGGAAAAAGTTTAGGGTCAATTTTTATTAATGCATTTGGATTATGGAAGATAGATACTCCTTCAGCCCAAGTTTCATTGCATTCTTCATTAACGACATAATGAAATGGGATTGGGACTACTGCGTTGGGATCATGATCATGACGCATTCCAGCTCTAATTAAAGAGTTTTTCATAGAACCTAATCCTGCCTGCTTTCCCATTCTATTAAATTTAGAAATCGTTCCGGCGGCTGTAAATAATACGGCGCTTATATTTTCGGAATCAGGCAACGAAAAAAAGCCTGCCGGTACTTTAATTCCAGTACCTTTTACGAACCCTTCAATTGGTGTATAATCAATTTTAACATTTCCATTCACATCTTTACTGTGGGATATTTTGTATCCATACAAATATTCAAGCAGTGCAGAGAATGACCATGTCATCGACATATAAGCGTGAAAATCTGCGACAGCAATAATTATTGATTTACCAGCCACATGACTAAGTTCCCAATAACGTTTTTTAAGTTTCTTAGTTAGAACTGTAGCATATTTAATTGGCATTTCATTCTTTAACTTTTCTTCGACTTCAGCTTGTGTAAAAGGTCTTGATATATTTAATAATGCTTCTCTAGTGTTTTCAGTTGGATTAATAGTTACGGCCTCAATTGCTATTTCTACTCCCATTTTTTCTATTATTAAATCTGGGGCATGACTACCTTTTTTGAATGAAAAATATTCTTCTCGACAGAAGCAATATAAATAAATTTCCCACAACCGAGCATCAAAACCATTAAGCGATTGAAATTGTTGAATAAAGTTTCCATCAATATCTTTATAGTGGTATGAAATTTCCTTCATAACTTCTTTTGCCGCCAGAAACCCTATATGTTCATTTAAAAAATCGAAATTTGGATGTCTTTTTTCTTGAGAAACAATTGGCTTAAATAAATCAAAGTACTTTGACTCCTCATGGTGTGATACTCGATCTGAACAATATTCTTTCTCCAACCATATTCTCGCTTCTTCAATGTTAGGAAAACTTACTTGAAGACTTTCTGCTTTATATTGCTTAGATGAATCTCTTGAAAGAAGTATAGCTGAAAAGTCATTGTCAATAAGATCAATGAGAATAACTCCTAATATACCGTTATGATCACTATAAAATTCTAATTCCTGTGCAAGGTGATGAATAAATGGTTCTCTTGTAAATAACGTATAGATATTAAATAGATTTCGACTAATGCGGGGCAGCTTTTCCATATATAGTTATATTGAAAATAGGTAATAATGATTAGTATCTAAAGCCTTTGTTGAGCTCAAATTTCGTTCAAATGATAATTCTAATTTATTTCTATATTGCTTAGATAGTCCTTCTAAATTTTCATATCCATTACTTTTCATACTAGTCAATTTATTAAAATTTTGTTGCTTAAGATATTTAATAAAATACCTAAATCCCATGCAGAGGACTTTCAAATAGAATTCCAGTTTCTTTTTCGACGAATGCATAAATATCTTTTCGATGTGGCAGAACAACTTTAATAAAAAAAATATCTATAAATGGCATTGCCTTGTTTTTTAATTCCGCAGGTAAAGGTTGGTTCATTTCTGCAAATTCTAAATAATTTTCGCTACACATATAAAAAGGCTGTAAAACAAAAAGTAGCATTGTATGGCAAATGATGACATCTAATAAGTCTATGCGGAAAATGTCCAGAATATTCTCTCTCCCTTCATAATACATAGTATTATTATTCAAAAATGAGTTATGCCAAGAGTTTAAATGAATATGTTCATTTGCTCTTTTTTTAATACTCGCATATCTATTGTCATAATCAAGTATTGCGTAAGCATCTGACAACTCATGGGAAGTTTTGATATAGCTTAACTGGTTCGCAAAGCTGTCAAATTGGGCAGTATCATCAATCCATTTTTTCACTTTATCAACAAACAATTCAAGGGTTCCATTTTCCAAGTTTTTTTTTGTTTCATGTGAAATATACAAGAGCAAGTAAACATGAAAATTGGAAACTTCATGAAACTTTCTCAGTAGCGCATTTCCATCATTGAGCAATTTGGATTCTAAAAGCAATCTAAAAGAATATATAGTTCCTTTTAAATTAGCAAGTATGTCGGAATTTATACTGATATGGGGCCCGACACCAGCTAATCCTACAGAAGATATAGTAAATATTAGATCCTCATAAAATGTTTCATAGACATCCAGATCTTTGAAAATAGGGTGTTTCTTATAATTTATATCTGAATTTGATTGGGGTGAATGCATGATTTTATTTTTTTTAGAAATGAAAATATGCTTAGATCAATGTATCCGATACCAGGTGTTTTTTAAATAATTATTCCTCATCTATTTGTTTGATATTATAGAATGATGCACCTCCACTTGTTTTGTAACTCATTTCTACTAATGGCTCTCTTAAAAGTTCTGGACGAGTATCCATTAGAATTTTACAAATGTCATTCTCAAATTGTGACAAGCCCAAGATTGTATCATTAAAGATTTCACCTACTAGAATATAATCCTTTTCTTCAGAATTACCTTTTATCAATTTGATTGTTAATTCGTCACATTTTTTGAAATGAAATGAAGGTTCCAATCTATAACCACGATGTATTAGACAATCTCTATAATTTTTAACTTTTTGTATCCATGTATTTAAATTTGGATTAGTAAGTTCCTGTATGGCTAACCATACTGGCTGACAACTACTTAAATTATTTTTAATATTTCTAATATCGGGCATTTTATGATCATCCCTGATCTCTTGATTAACTATTACATCTACTAAACATGAAAATAAATCTATGAAAGATTTGATACTAATGATCATAAGGTAGGAATAATCCCTTATTGGGCCAGCATATTCAATAGAGTATGAATCATAATGTGAGATGATATTATCAATAGTAGAATCATCACTAAAAGAATTTAATCTTCTATGTAACGATTCAAGTTGAGTGTAAGAATCTATAACCAACCGCCATTGTGTAATCGGCAATTA
>NZ_MTKN01000146.1 GCF_001975825.1 [Flexibacter] sp. ATCC 35208 | reverse complement strand
CCTCTTTCATGAAGGTTTTAATTCGGAATAATAATTGATGTGGTGATAGGTATGAAAACGAACCTCATTTTAGCCTTGTTAATACTGGCAGCATGCAATTCAAAACCTGGTGCTGTTTCCGAAAAAGATTCCACCATAGCAGCCCCTGCTGCGCCAACTCCTGTAGCAGTGCCCGTACCTTCTACTGATCCGGTTGCACCCAATGAAGCTTACCTCATCGTACCGGGCAAAGCAATAGGGAATACCCATATTAATGATAATATGGACTCAGTAATCAAATTGCTGGGAAAACCTGATGATGGGGATGCGGCTATGCAGAAATCAGTCGTCATTTATTACAAAGGTGCATATGCAACTTCAATATTGTCTGCCCGCAATCCGGATGGAGACAATCCGATTGCCAAAGTAAAACAGATCAGGGTGACATCGCCTGCATTTAAAACGGAAGATGGTTTGCATGTTGGATCTTCGATAGATGAATTAAATGCAATGTACCAGTTGAGGAAAACGACTACTTATACAGGAGCCGGTGGTGAATGCACAGTATGGGATGCTGGTCATGGCATTGCTTTTGAAACAGATCCTGCCAAAAACTGTATTGCTGTGATTGTGTATTCTCCGGAAGGACCCTATCAGGGAGCAGCACTGAATATCCGGCCTAATCGCAAACCCTGAATGATGATATCAGCGATTTGTAAATAAATCGCTTTTTCAGATTGTGGATCCAGTTGTATTTCTAATTTCCAGGGACGTAGCATTGTGGTTTTAACTCTGCGATGATCATTGATTTTCGTGTGCTTCCAGCTCTGCGATGATGCGTTTCTTCATGGAGGTATGAATGTAGTCTTTTACCTCTGCATAAGAGATGCCGTATCTGCGTTCCAGGTCCTGCAGGTGAGCGGGAAATGGCGCCAGCATTTTATCATAGTAACCATCCAGGTCTTCGTCGGAAGGTAATTCATATTTGATCTTTAACTGAAACCTGCGCAGGATGGCGGGATCAATCATTTCGTAGTGATTGGTGGCACAGATCAGCAGACTCTCTGCAGGCAGGTAGTCGATTTCCTGGATGAGGGAGTTCACGAGCCGGCGCATTTCGCCTACGTCGTTGTCTTCATTATTGTCACGGGTTTTACCCATCAGGTCAAACTCATCGAGGAAGAGCACAGACTTTTGTCTGGCAGAAAGATCGAATAATGACTTTAGATTTTTTGAAGTTTCGCCGATACGGGACGATACGAGGTTACTCAGGTTTACGATGGTGATCTTTTTTTTCAGGGCAGTGGCGATCGCTTTGGCAGTCGTGGTTTTGCCGCAGCCGGACTGGCCGTGTAAGAGGATCTTATTGTCGATCTGTAAGCCGTATTTCTTCAGCTCATCGAGGTATTTGTATTCTTTGATCACCTGGGCCAGGGCCACTTTATTTTCAGGTGTAAAGAAGATCTCATCAAAATCAACATTTACCGTTTCCTGTATAGTAAGGTCGTATACGCTCATGATATAATTTCGTTTTCATTCCAGATTTCCTTGCCTAAAAAGCGATTGCCGAAAATGGAGGTACCTACACGTACGATGTTGGATCCTTCGGCAATGGCGGTTTCCAGGTCTTGTGACATGCCCATGGAAAGTTGCAGGTGATTCATACCCATGCGTTCCTTAATTGTTTTTAATAACCTTAAAGGAGGGCGCATTTTTTCAACTTCCACATCCAGCAGACCGATTGTCATTAAGCCTTTGATATGTAGCGTATCCAATTTTTGGATGGCTTTGATGAAGGCATCGACATCTTCAGGTGGCACCCCGAATTTGCTTTCTTCATAAGAGGTATTGACCTGTATGAAGACGTCGAGGCGCCGGCCTTCGCTTTGCAGGCGTTTGTCCAGTTCCTGTGCGATGGATACCCGGTCCAGCGATTGGATGCAACTTACATATTTTAGAACATCTTTGATCTTATTGGTTTGCAAATGTCCGATAAAATGGCGTTCGATGCGCAGGTCTTTCAGGGCTTCGTGCTTGTCGCGGAACTCCTGGACTTTGTTTTCGCCGATCAGGGTTTCGCCGGCTTCGATGGCGATGCGTATTTTTTCCGGGGGGACTGTTTTGGTAGCGAGGAGTAGGCGTACTTCTTTTTCATCACGGCCTGCGGTTTGGCAGGCGTTCCTGATCCGTTGGTGAACGGTTTGGATGTTATTTTTTATTTCCTGCATAGGCTGCAATGAGTTTATTGCAAAAGGTGAAAAACTTGTTGTTCATTTCAGAGAAGTCAGCGTCCGGTTTTTGGGTCTCGTCTTCCTTGCGTTGGCCCAAAGGAGGTATGCACCAGGCGCTAGGCCTCGTGGATGATAAAGTGTATGTGCATAGTCTGTTATTTTAGCAGGTCCAGGTGCTTCATGAGGGCAGCTGCACTCAGTTCTTTTTCATTGACAGACTGAACATAAATGAGTGTGCGATAGATGAAGTCCATGGCAATGCGGATAGCTTGATCGATGCTTTTTCCGAGCGTGAGCTGGGAGGTAATGATGGCGGTGAACAGGTCGCCGGTGCCGGTGGTCTCAAGGGCGATTTTAGGACCGTTGAAGCGGATTGTTTCTCCTTTCTGGATTAATATCACTTCCATGACCTCAGGCGGCGTATCGGTCAGATTTGCACTAGTGAGAACGATTGTTTTATCCCTGAGGATGTCGTGTTGCTGGATGGCGGTTTTTAGTTCGTCGATAGTTTTGAATGGATGTTGAAGAATAAATTCCAGTTCCCAGTGATTGGGAGTGAGGATATGAGCGAGTGGTAATAGTTTATTGACGGAGTAGGTCGCGATTTCTTCTTCGAAATAGAGACCGCCACAGTGGAAGTCGCCGAAGACAGGGTCGTAGACGAATTTCAGGTGTGGGTATTGTAGGGCCGTATTGGCGATGATGTCGATATTTTCGGGGAGGTTACAGAAGCCGCTGATGAGGTAATCTGCGTCAGCAGGGATGTTGATGGCGCCGATGCCTTTTACCAGGTCGGATAGTAAGGCAGGGGAGATGGCTTCGCCAAAGATCACCGGGTGGCCGGTGTGGGCGGATAAGAAAACGGTAGGCAGTAAGGTCAGGTCGATGCCATGGAGCTGGATGGCGAACCCTGCAATGTTATTGCCTACGTAGCCGCTGGCTACCTGGCTTTGGATACTGATAATGTTTTTTGGCATACGCAAATGTAAGGAGATACTGGATTAGGTAGGTAGGCCAAAAGTGATAAAAGTGGGTAGTCCAGGGGTGGTTTTAAGAGGTTGGTATTTTAAAAGATTAACATTTTTAAAGAGCGAATGCTTTAGAATGTTAAAACTTTAATTGGTCATAGCTTTAAAAGTTCCGTCATCTCCTTTTGCAGATCCTGCCCTTTATTCGCATTATACCACTTTTGAATTTCCATCTTAACCGTGTCAAAGTCTGCCTTTTCCGCTGTCAGGCGTGTATACATTTCCTGGCAATCTTTTGGTCTGGGTCCCCAGGTGGCAAGATCATATCCATCCGCATTGTGGATGATCAGTTTTGGAATAGACTTTCCGTTATTCGTAAGGTATTGATTTATTCTGAAAGGCTCGCTGTCTCTTAACTCATAAGTGATTTTAATGAGCGGGTTTAGATGACTTGCCATTTCAAGGAAGGGTACGCTATGTGCTGCATCGCCACACCATGGTTCAGTAATGATGATCCAGTGTTGGTATTCGTTTATATTTTGAATAGCAGTTTTGAATGCATCGGTGAGTTTGCCGGTTTTCAACCACCGGTTCATTCTGGTCCAGTTTAGTTTTGTGTAATCCAGATAGTGAGGATTGTCGTATGGTGCTGGTTGCTCCTCGTCTTTTTTATTGAGTATCGTCTCAAATTGATCACAATAATCTTTGAATGTCATGTTACAAATATAGTAATTAATTCATGCGCCTATAGGCGGTGGGGGATAGCCTACATGTGTTTTGAATAAGCGGGGAAAGTGTTGTGGGTTATTTAAACTTCGGCTCATAGGCGATCCGGGTGATAGATTAGCAGTGATGACTGTGCATATGCAGGTAGAAGGAGAAAGGCATTCGAAGGTGTTTTGGGATTTGTGGGGAAATAAAGTTGGGAAAAGATAATGCTGGTTAAATAAGGTTGTGGAATAATGCTGGGTAATAATAAAATAGAATTACCCATTTAC
>NZ_MTKN01000145.1 GCF_001975825.1 [Flexibacter] sp. ATCC 35208 | reverse complement strand
GCCTGGCGCACACAAAAAGGCCTGAGCATTGCTCAGGCCTTTTATTGGAAAAAGGGTGTATCAGTTTACCATAATGTTGGTCCTTAAAGCTATGCGATGATTCCCATGATACAACCACCAGTTTGTGACTTGATCCACTCTATTGCGGCTTAGATTCAAATATATTACTTGATCCATTCGGCGTAAGAATCGCTGGTTTCATACAAAACCAGTTTAACTAACTCTACATCTTCGGGGAACCCACCTTGCAGTTCCTGTTTGATATACAGGATAATGTTTTCTGCGGATGGTTCGATGTCCCAGATTTCGAGGTTTTCCAGCTCTCCCAAATTCGGATTAGCGGCCAAGTAAGCTTTGGATAGAATAAGGCGGTGATCGAATTTATCAACCACTTTTTCATTCACCAGTTTTTTCAGGTCTTTAAAGTCCATCAAAATCCCCGTGCCCCCCAGGTATCCTTCTTCAGGTGTTTTACTACTGACAGTTACATGCAGCTTATAGGAATGCCCGTGTAAGTTTCTGCATTTACCGGCGTATCCATACAGTGCATGTGCCGTTTCGAAGTTGAATATTTTAGTGATTTGCAACACTGATCGTTCTCGAATTTTTGCAAAGCTACAGCAAATAACAATCGACATTCATGATTTATGTCATTTTAACAAATGGGTTGATCTAAATTATCATATCCTGATGCTATATTCACAAATAGATATGCATTTAATTAATCGTAAAATTAACACGATAGCTCTTTAACGCCAGATTGAATGCTCTCTAATAAAAAGAAGACCTCTTTTCTACTGCTGTATGCCCCAAATTGATGCTTTCTTAAATTTCACCGATAAAACCCTTTTACTGTTATGAAAACTTTTACACTTTTCATTATTTCCCTATTCGTATGCCTCTCATCCTATGCCCTACAGGGTCTCACAGGCATCCACGACCCTTCTACTATTATGAAGCGGAACGGCGTCTATCATGTATTTGGCACCGGTGCGCAGATCTATCACCTTACTTCTACAGACCTGATCAACTGGACTACTGCCTCCATGGTTTTTGCATCCGGTACCTGGCCCAGCTGGATCAATACGTATGTTACGGACTTTGCCGGCACCTTCCGGGCGCCTGAATGTGTGTAATACTACCTGTGCTATGCCTGTTCTACCGGTGGCCGGCCTTCAGCAGGTACAGTGGTGAGTGACCAGCAACCCCAACATCAATCAAAGATAAATATCGGAAAGGGCTTGCCGGCGGGTTTGTATTTTATACAGATCAGTACGAAAAATGCGGCTGTGACGAAGAAGATCGTTATACAATAAGGTTTTTCTGTATAATCAACAGGCCGGAGATTTCATTCTCCGGCCTGTTGATTATTTAATGCGGCAAGTGCTTCAACATTATCTTTATCCAGGTTCACAGCTCTTTCAAAACATTTATTCCCTTCTTTTATTTTGCCATCATCTTTGTATGCCTTTCCCAACATGTACCAGCTATAAGAATCGGCCGGGTATTGTATTACTACATCATTTGCTACACGCACTGCCTCTTTATTCCTTTACTAATGAAGCTACCGCCGGTCACTTTCTACTTGCAGATTCAGTTTCTTTCCTCACATTTGATTCAAGTAATGCGTAATAATTCCCTATCAGCCTAATGCCCAACTTTCATGCGTCTGATTATTAAAAAAATCCTGAAAAGGACAGCTTTACCGCTGTACCTGAATTCCGCGTGGGGCGATGTTACTTTTTCTCATTATCCGCAACTAATCATATTTCACCTTTTATGACTGCGGATATACTTCCCCTGTGGCAGTTATATTCGTTAGCCACTTAAACCTTTATAATGAAACGTTTTGTTAAACACCTTGCTGTTTCTCTCACTTTTTCCTGTACAGCACATGTTTTACACGCGCAGACCAACTGGCAGCTACAACCTGTAGCCCTGCAAACCCGCTGGGCCAAACTCGTATCTCCCACGAACGCACTGCCTGAATATCCACGTCCCCAGATGATCCGTGACAACTGGCAAAACCTAAACGGACTATGGGAATACGCCATTACTGACAAAGACGCTACAAAGCCTGTAATTTTCGCCGGAGAAATCCTGGTGCCTTATCCTATCGAATCGGCATTATCGGGCGTTAAAAAGGCTGTATTGCCCTCACAACGACTTTGGTACAGACGTACCCTGCCCCCCATTTCACGGCTTGAAGGAAAACGGATCCTTTTACACTTCGGCGCCGTGGACTGGCAAAGCACTGTCTATGTAAATGGCAAACAAGCCGGCACCCACACCGGTGGCTACCAGAACTTTACTTACGACATCACCCGCCTGCTGAAAGAACGCGACAATGAAATACTGGTGAGCGTATGGGATCCTTCTGACCAGGGCATCAATCCCCATGGCAAACAGGTACTGGCTCCCAAAGGCATCCGCTATACCGCTACCACCGGTATCTGGCAAACCGTATGGCTCGAAACCGTACCTGACACCTACATCTCCTCTCTCGTGGTTACACCTGATGTAGACGGCGGTTTCCTTTCCCTCACCGTCAAAACCGGTGGCATGACAGGAAACTATAAGGTTGCAGCATTCGCCAGCACCAATGGTAAAATAATCAGCTCCGCCAAAGGCAAAACCAATGAAATCATCAAAATACCTGTTCCCAAAGCACACCTGTGGAGCCCGGAAGATCCTTTTCTCTATGACCTCTCTGTGAAGCTCATTCAGAATGGCGATGCGTCCGATGTCGTTACTTCTTATTTCGGCATGCGCAAAATCGCTATCAAAAAAGATCCGAAAGGACAGGAAAGGATTTACCTGAATGATAAATATACCTACAACCTTGGCGTACTCGATCAGGGTTTCTGGCCGGATGGTCTTTATACCGCACCAACGGACGACGCCCTCCGCTTTGACATCGAAGCCATCAAAGCCATGGGATTCAACACTATCCGTAAGCACATCAAAATAGAACCTGCCCGGTGGTATTACTATGCAGATAAACTGGGCATGCTCGTTTGGCAGGATATGGTGACCTGTGCCAGTCTGAAACCTGAAGCAAAGGAGGCTTTTGAAAAAGAAAGCGCGGCTAACGTAGCACAACTTTACAACCATCCTTCCATCATTTCATGGGTACTCTTCAATGAAGGCTGGTTTACCTACGATCAGCTCCGCCTGACCAAATGGCTGAAGAGCACAGACCCTACCCGTCTTGTAAACGGTCATACCGGCGAAAACTACGAGATGGATGGACAAGAGGTTGCTGAAAAGTGGGCCAGTGCAGACTTTGCTGATGTACATGACTACCCGGGCCCCGGTATTGCACCGGCACTCCCCGGCAAAGCAAGGGTATTGGGTGAATGGGGTGGCATCGGCGTACCTGTCAAAAACCATGAATGGGATGCTGTAGCCGGTTGGGGATATGTAAAGATTACCCCGGCGGAGTTAAGTACCCGCTACGCATCTATGGTTAAAAAGCTAAAAGACTACGAAACTCAGGGCCAGTCTGGCTCCATATATACTGAACCTTACGATGTGGAAATTGAGGAAAATGGCCTCATGACTTACGATCGTGAGATCATCAAAGTACCGCTCGATACCCTGCGTAAAATACACGCCGCCTTTATTCCACAGACATTCAATATGGATCTCGGGCTTAAAAATGCAGATACGACTTCTATACCCGATCCATTCCGACCCCAATTCCTCGCTATCCTGGAAATGGAAGCTGATGCGAAAAAGACGCATGACTGGCAGCCTATGACGGAAAGCGTGACCGACTACCTGAGTAAGGGCGGTACCAGCTTCTCCCCTACCAAAATCAGCAGCATGGCGCAAAAGGTATTCAATGGTACGGAGGATACTGTTTTATTAAATCAGGCCCTGAAATGGATGGAAAGAGTGGTGGAGATAGAAAGAAATACATTTACCATGGGTACTTATGCGAACCTGTTGTACAGGTTGGGAGATAAGGAAAATGCCCTGAAATGGATGGTAAAATCAGTGGAACTGGCGCATGAGGAAGAGATACCGGAGTATCAGGCGATTTATGACAAGATGAAGAAAGGCGAAAAAACATGGAAATAAACAGGAAGTTCTATAAGGTTTGTTCGACGCTTCTATAAGCTTTCTTCGACCTTTCTATAAGCGCTGTTCGATGCTTGTTCGATGCTTGTTCGATGCTTCTATAACTAAAAAGACCCGGCTGTATAAGGAGGGCACTGAAAAAGTCC
>NZ_MTKN01000144.1 GCF_001975825.1 [Flexibacter] sp. ATCC 35208 | reverse complement strand
CTTCAAACCTGGTATGTACGGGATGCAGGCGGAAATGTGCTGAGTGTTTACAATTATGGTGATACAGCAATCAACAGTGGAGATTTAAGCCAGACGGAGGCACATTTGTATGGAAGCAGCCGGTTGGGCATGGCCACGATGTCGGTCAATGTACAGGATACGACAGCAGGGGCAACAACGAATATTACGGGACTAGGTACGGGGAAAAATATTATTTTTAGGAGGGGTAAGAAGTTCTTTGAATTAACGAACCATTTGGGTAATGTGCAGGCTACGTTGTCGGATCGTAAAATACAGGTAAGTGGAAATGGTACAACGATAGATTATTACAATGCAGATGTAGTGTCTGCGCAGGATTATTACCCTTTCGGAATGATACAGCCTGGTAGAAGCTATAATGCTGGAGGGTATAGGTATGGGTTTAATGGGAAGGAGAATGATAATGAGGTGAAGGGAGAGGGGAATGAGTTAAGCTATCAAAATAGAGTTTATGATCCGCGTATTGGTATCTGGGGTTCTACTGACCCTATAGTAAAACCATGGATAAGTACCTACCAGTTTGCCGGAGACAATCCTGTTAATAATCTCGATCCGGATGGTAATGACGAAATTCATTTTCATTACTTTACTACCTCGTATCTGGGAGCCAATGGAGTGAGGACTGGTAAGTCATCTGCAATGGTAGTCATTGTAAAAGAAAATGGTCCTGACAGGTTTTTTCACCATACACATGAGTTAGAGGTACGAATGCCAACCCGTTATTCTAAAGGGGGGGCATCTACTTTTGAAAAATCAGTTGAGTTTTTTCCATGGAGGCCAGATAGCCGGAGTGGTTTGACAGAAACGAGTTTATTTGGTCTTATAACCAGGAAAGATCGTGATTATGTCACATTAATGAAATATGCATCTGCATCACCTGTCGTTGAGGACGAAATAAGGAAGAGAGCCACTGGTTATACAGCTACTCCATATGACAAGGAAAGCTATAAGGGGCTTTTGCATGATTTGCCTGGTTATAATGGGTTAAGATATACGCAGGCCGGAGCTGAGGTTACGGCAAATGTATTGATGACCATCGAAGGAGGAGTATCTTTAATTAAATTAACGGCTAATCCATTCAGCGGACTAACCCCGGGTCAAGCAGGTGTGACGGGGGAAAATTTGATGTTTGAGGCACTAACGGCTAAATATGCTGGTCAGAATGTTACAATAACCAAACAGGTGTATTTTAAGATGTTTGGTGGTGGTATGCGTGCCGATGCCGTGGTTACTGATGCAATTGGTAATGTGCTGGAGGTAGGGGAATCAAAGTTCAATACTTCAGTACTCAGCAATGGACAAAAATTGTTTTTTCTTGAAAAGCAAATGAGTAAGATGACAGGAGAAGTTGCAGAAGGAGCAAAATTGAATGATATAAAGGTTGACCCTTCTAAGGTGGTCTTGTCAGAATATAGATGGAATCCAGACGGGAGTGGATATATTATTAGTCATTAAATTATTATTTATGAATAAGAAAGAAGTAGTTAAAGCTATAATGACAAAAATGGAACCAGAGATGTCTCGTTTTGGGTTTAAAAAGTCTTTTGGACGTCATTGGTTTATTAAACAGCAGGACAAATATTTTAAAGGTTATTATCGATTGATTGCTTATGATGGACTCAATCCTGGCACTCGTGACGTTGGCATCAGGATAGAGCCACATGTATGTTTACAAAATATTGAGATCGAAAAAGTATGTGAGGAAATATCCAGCAGAGGTCTTGAGCTAAATAGTCTCTATACAATCGGGAATAGTATCGCTGAAATAATAGCCAACCCTACAGGCGAATATCTGAGTAGAAATAATGAGTTGAAAATATTCTTCGATGAATTAAACCCGGATGCAACTGCTAATGCTTTATTAAAATATTTTGAAGGAGTAGCTTTACCATACATTGAACGGTTTGCTAATTGGCAGTCATTAGATGAGATCTTTAATACCAATTTAGATAAAAGTTCAGTTCATTGTTGGCTTTATCCAGAGAGGCATATTCGTGGAATAATAATTGCAAAAATGTTGGGGAAAAGCAATACCTCCGAATTAATTAGGTTGCATACGAAAGGGATGGAAAGGGTCACGAATGAACAATATATTGTTGAGTTTGAGCGATTATTAAAAATTGTAGATAGAATACCAGTTATCATTTGAATGCATTAATATGTTAGGTCGGTTGTTTTAAAAACAACCGGCCTAATTTGTGCATTGACAAGTTAGATGAGTCCTTTTGAATCTTTTCTAATCCTCTCTGCTCATGCCTTTTACGTATTTGTTCCATTACGTTTTGTGCATTATAGTTTTCTTTGCATAAGCACGTATCATGATCTCTCTTATGTCATAAGCACTTAATAATGGATACTCATTTCTGAACAAGATCTTTTCACTGAGTATAAAATGAAGCGCCATCATCACTAATCCCATATGGTGATGCCACGCCAGCCAGCCTCTGGCCTGGTAGTCACTCATCCCTGCTTCTTGTTTAGCATCCCGGAATCAGCGTTAGTATAATATTCCTGCGATTGCATCCGTGCTAATTCTTCCACTTCAAACTCCCCATCTGTTGCATTACTTAAGGCATATTTGTATTCCAGAATTTCCATTGCTCATTTTGGTGGCGCTGATGATTAATAATCGTTGCTCATAGTCGGCTGATTCGCCATCCCACAGATATACTTTCTGCACATATCTCATACATACCAAATCACCCTTACCCGTTTTTCTCCATCGGATCTTCTTCCACTTTGTTGATCCTTTCGCCGGACATAAATCTTTCACGTCTTCTGCTTTGTCTTCAGCCTTATATCTGGTTGGCATTCTCCTCTCACTCCCTGCTTATCTGGAAGATGAAGGGTTGGAGGCGCATGAATATACATGCTGATCACTATGAATGTACAGCATAAACAGTACTTCCATATTATCCATTTCTTTCCTGAACTGATGACTGTTGCCATATAACCCATCTGCTCCTAAAAAATCAAAGCGGGTGCCTATCTCTATCTGGTGCTTTACAATATCTATCGCCAGTTCAATTTTAGTTTTATGTTTATATCTTTCTTTGGGTACTCCCGCGGCTTTAAAGCACTTGGGTCTTAAAAGTACAATTCTTAGGTTGTCTACACAAATCAACGGATGAGCTGTACTTGGATTATGATACAGCGTATACCCCGATATCGGGTACCTATTTGACGCAGGAGAACCTGAGAAACCGTGTTTCCTGGTCCTCGTATTTTAATACATCTGGGGCGCAGGATTCGATGAACTTTGCTACGGCAACATTCTATAGTTATGACATACATGGGAATGTGGGTATGCTGTTGCAGGATTATAAGGGCGGGACCATGTCGCGGTTGTATAACCGATTTAAAAAGATTCAGTATAAGTATGATCTTATAAGTGGAAAAGTGAATTGGGTAGGTTATCTGCCAGGAGAGAAGGATGCATTTTATCATCGTTATAGTTATGATGCGGAGAACAGGTTGACGAATGTTGAGACCAGTCACGATAGTATTTATTGGGAGAATGAAGCCTATTATGAATATTATAAGCATGGACCACTTTCACGTACCGTATTAGGGCAGCAGCAGGTGCAGGGTATTGACTATGCATATACATTGCAGGGTTGGCTGAAAGGTGTTAATAGCACAGCCGTTACACCAGTTTTTGATATGGGAGGTGACGGATCCAGTGGTAGCCAGGTTGCGAAGGATGTGTATGGATTTGGTATTCATTACTATGGTAGGAGGGATTATACACCAATTAATTCTGCTGCCACCCCATTTGCTACGGGGATCGGTATAAAGGTGTTGTTTAATGGGAATATAGCAGCGATTAGTCAGAATATTCCGTTACTAGGTAAGCCCTTAGAGTATACATATTCATATGATGTGCTTAATCGCCTCAAAGGGATGGTGGCTTGTAAGGGATTTGACAGTTTAACGAATGCATGGAACAATTCGTTTGCAACACTTTCTGATTTTAAAGAAACGATCAGCTATGATGGGAATGGTAATATCCAGACGTATGTACGGCATGGGAATAACACTTTTGCAGGTTCACCATTGGCGATGGATAGCCTTGTATATAATTATCGTCCGGGTACCAATAAGCTGAGCTATGTAACAGATGCTGTAGATTCTTCTTATTATGGGAATGATATAGATAATCAGGATGCCGGGAATTATGCTTATGATAGTATAGGTAATGTACTCTCCGATGTCAGGGCCGGAGTTGATAGTATTAAATGGACTGTGTATGGTAAGATTGCGCGTATATATAAGCATAATGGAAAGGTAATTTCTTATAGTTATGATGCGGGGGGTAATCGGATCAGCAAGACGGTAGATAGCCTTCAAACCTGGTATGTACG
>NZ_MTKN01000143.1 GCF_001975825.1 [Flexibacter] sp. ATCC 35208 | reverse complement strand
GTTTTACTGGTGCATCTCAGTCCGAATGCTACCAGCAATCAAAATCTTCGTCAGTAAAAGATCGATGGGTGCAAAAGTCCCTACTTGAAGTCTTGTCATTTCTGAATCTATAATAGCGATCGCCCTGGTCTCCTTATAGTGGTTTCTAGGAATACGCTACCAAATACTTTATGCAATGTGTGTAAACTTTGATGACGAGCAAACATTGGAAATTCTAAGAGATTTATATTTTCCAGTACAATTTTTTACTGGTTGTCTATAATTGAACCTGAATTGTATTGAAAATGAATTAGTTAGATAGGGGTGTGTATTGAAAGTAAAACTCATTGAAGGGGCTTTGCTTTTGGGGAACCCGGTACCGGGGCGTTTTCGCGCCAAATGAGGTTGATTATAAATAAGTGGTGTTTGATTTACCTGAAAACGTTGATGTGTTTTAAGTTAACCTTTTCTCCAATTACCAAATTCAATTAGTTCGCCGGTGCCTGGCTGAAAAATAAGACAGTTATAATATAAAGGAATAAACTACAGAGGTCGTTTTTATTAAGATCAGACAGCATCTTGCACCCTGATATAGATGACTAAAACTCGCTGCACAAGTGGGGATGTTTTACCTGCCTTTGTCAATTTAAAGGCAAATGTAAAACCATTGAAATTTTAACAAAAATAAATAGCGATTTCACCACCTTTAAAAGGAAAGGTAATTTGGCATATTTTATTATACTTTTGCGAATAATTGACCATGTATGATCCATTTTTTTTCAAATAGTTTTAATACAATTTTTGCGGTTCAGAAAGCGCAGGAGCTAACACCCCCGGATATTTCAAAGCTGTGTTGGCTGTTCGGAAATGCACAATTACACCAGGAAAAAGTACTGAAAGATTATTATGTGGGCCCCCGTGCGGCTATGGTTACACCCTGGAGTACAAATGCGGTGGAAATCACCCAGAATATGGAAATTCATGGGATTGCACGTATTGAAACTTACAGTAAGGTAAATCCTGACTTTAACGATTTTGACCCTATGCTGTCTCAAAAATATGCTGAATTGAATCAGGATATCTTCTCCATCAGCATTGTACCCGAACCAATTATCGAAATTGAGGATATTGCCGACTATAACCGAAAGGAAGGCTTATCATTAAGTGAGGAAGAAGTTGATTATTTAAATAATCTGTCCCTGAAAATGGGGCGTAAACTGACGGATTCAGAAGTATTTGGTTTTTCACAGGTAAATTCTGAGCACTGCCGGCATAAAATATTTAACGGAAAATTTGTGATAGATGGGCAGGAACAACCATTATCCCTGTTTAAACTTATTCGTAAAACATCCGAAACCAATCCAAACAGTATCGTATCTGCATATAAGGACAATGTGGCTTTTGTAAAAGGCCCTATGGTGCAGCAATTTGCACCAAAACGTCCGGATGTGCCTGATTTCTATGAAGTTAAAGAATTCGAATCGGTTATTTCATTAAAAGCCGAAACACATAACTTCCCAACTACCGTAGAACCTTTTAATGGGGCGGCCACAGGTGCTGGCGGTGAGATCAGAGACAGGCTGGCAGGTGGTCAGGGGTCTATTCCGTTGGCAGGAACGGCAGTGTACATGACGGCGCTTTCCCGTCTTACTTCAGGCAGAGATTGGGAAAATCAGGTAGCGGAACGTAAATGGCTGTACCAGACCCCTGTTGATATCCTGATCAAGGCGTCAAACGGGGCATCTGATTTTGGAAATAAGTTCGGACAGCCCCTAATCACTGGTTCTCTGCTCACCTTTGAACACGAAGAGAATGGGATTACCCTTGGCTACGATAAAGTTATAATGCAGGCAGGTGGTATTGGCTATGCCAAGGCTAGTCAGGCTACTAAACTGAAGCCATCCGTCGATGACAAGGTGGTGATCCTGGGTGGTGACAATTACCGTATTGGTATGGGCGGTGCTGCCGTCTCATCGGCAGATACCGGTGCATTTGATTCAGCAATAGAGTTAAATGCCGTACAGCGTTCTAACCCGGAAATGCAGAAGCGTGTAGCGAATGTAGTGCGTGGCCTGGTAGAAAGTGATCATAATACAATTATATCTATACACGACCATGGTGCGGGAGGACACCTGAACTGTCTGTCAGAACTGGTGGAAGAAACTGGTGGTTTGATCAACCTCGATAAACTGCCTGTGGGTGATCCGACCCTCTCTGCCAGGGAAATTATTGGCAACGAATCACAGGAGCGTATGGGTATCGTGATCGGCCAGGAGAATATTGAAACCATGCAGCGTATCGCGGCACGTGAACGTTCTCCTATGTATGTAGTAGGAGCTGTCACCGGCGACCATCGTTTTACATTTAAGTCTGCCACTACAGGAGCCACGCCATTAGACCTGAACCTGGCTGACATGTTTGGCAGTTCTCCGAAAATATACATGCGGGATAAAACCATTACCCGCAGCTACCAGCCGCTAACCTACGATGTAAAAAAATTACAGCAATACCTGGAACAGGTCCTGCAACTGGAAGCAGTAGCCAGTAAAGACTGGTTAGTGAATAAAGTGGACCGTTGTGTGAGTGGCCGTGTGGCTAAACAGCAATGTGCCGGCCCGCTACAGTTACCATTGAACAACTGTGGGGTAATGGCCCTGGATTTTCAGGGACAGCACGGTATTGCTACTTCAATTGGGCATGCCCCGCTGTCAGCACTGATCAATCCCGCTGCAGGCAGTCGTAATGCGATTGCAGAAGCGTTGTCCAACATTGTTTGGGCACCTTTGAAGGATGGCATTACCAGTGTATCATTATCGGCCAACTGGATGTGGCCATGTAAGAACGAAGGTGAAGATGCCAGATTATACGAGGCGGTAAAAGCTTGTTCCGACTTCGCTATCGCATTAGGCATCAACATCCCTACAGGGAAGGATTCATTATCCATGAAGCAGAAATACCCTGATAAGGAAGTGATTGCACCTGGAACTGTGATTATATCAGCTACCGGCCATTGCGATGACATCAAGGCTGTCGTTGAGCCTGTATTAAGCAAAAGTGGTGGCAGTATCTATTACATCAATCTTTCAGGAGATAACTATAAATTAGGTGGGTCCTCTTTTGCGCAGATCGTAAACAAGATTGGAGACCAGACACCTGATGTGGTGAATGCCGCTACTTTTAAGCAGGCATTTAACACCCTGCAACAGCTGATCAAAGCTGGAAGTATACAGGCAGGTCATGACATTGGCAGTGGCGGCCTGATTGTGACGCTGCTGGAGCTTTGCTTTGCAGACCGTGACCTGGGTGCCAATATTGATTTGAGTGGATTGGGCGAGGAGGATATCATTAAGCTCTTATTTGCTGAGAATAATGGAGTGGTTTTCCAGGCAGATGCTTCGGTAGAAACATTACTGGAAGAAGCTGGCATTGCTTGTCATAAGATTGGGGAAGTGACTGCAACAGCTGCATTAACGGTGAAGCATGTAACGGGCGACTGGCAATTTGACATCAATCACCTACGGGATGTATGGTCTACGACTTCGTACCTGTTGGACCAAAAGCAATGTGGTACGGTAAAAGCAAAAGAGCGTTTTGAAAATTATAAGAACCAACCGCTGAAATTTACATTCCCAGCTGGATTTAGTGGAAAGAAACCTGTCATTGACAGTACAAAACCTCGTATCAAGGCAGCAGTATTGCGTGAAAAGGGGAGTAACTCTGAGCGGGAGATGGCGAATGCGATGTACATGGCAGGGTTTGATGTAAAGGATGTGCATATGACCGACCTTATATCAGGGCGTGAAACGCTGGAAGATATTCAGTTTTTAGGAGCTGTAGGTGGTTTCTCCAATTCTGATGTGTTAGGTTCTGCCAAAGGTTGGGCGGGAGCATTCCTCTATAACCCGAAGGCAAAGGAGGCAATCGAAAAATTCTTTAATCGTAAAGATACCCTTTCATTGGGGATCTGTAACGGTTGTCAGTTGTTTGTAGAACTGGGTTTAATCAACCTGGATCATGGAGAAAAACCACGTATGTTGCATAATGACAGCCATAAACATGAGAGCATCTTTACATCGGTGACTATCCAGGAGAATAAATCGGTATTGTTGTCAAATCTTGCGGGTAGTACTTTAGGCGTGTGGGTTTCACATGGAGAGGGGAAATTTGATTTCCCATATGAAGAAGATAAATACAACATCGTCGGTAAATATGGTTATGAAGGTTATCCGGCTAATCCAAATGGATCTGGTTTTAACGCGGCTATGCTGTGTGATGTAACTGGCAGGCACCTGGTAATGATGCCACATATAGAACGTTCAATATTTCAGTGGAACTGGGCACATTATCCTGATGGACGTAAGGATGAAGTATCACCTTGGTTGACAGCATTTATAAATGCAAGGGAATGGCTGGAGAAGTAAGCATCTGACTACGTTTGTCTATTTTATTATAAGAACAGTATGTATCAAAAATAAATGAACCTCCTTAGAACTGCATAAATGGAAACCTGTCTCCATCAGGTATCGGAATTAAAAGAGCGTGTATCTTACTTTT
>NZ_MTKN01000015.1:139021-148293 GCF_001975825.1 [Flexibacter] sp. ATCC 35208 | reverse complement strand
CTCTTCTTTATGTAAAACGGGAAAAAGGACTGATATTATCAATAAAATTTTTAATATAAATTTTATATTTGCAAAGTAACGTCAAAAAATGGCGATTAAAAAAGTGATATCACCTTTCCCTATGAAATTTCATTTACCACTTAAACATCCCTTTATGCAAGTATCATTCAAAGTTTTGGGCGGCGCTGCGCTTATTTGTATCTTTGCTACTTTATTCACTTCGTGTGCGTCTCAAAACAAATTGGGCTGTCCGATGAAGATAGGCAAGGTGGGCCATGCGACAAACAGCAAGGATTGTTAATGAATTGGATACCTTTAACTACTGAAGATCAGTTAAATTCCATCAAGGAAGCATCTGAAACGGAAACCGTCGTAATTTTTAAGCACAGCACCCGCTGTTCCATCAGTGCGGTAGCCAAATCAAGGCTCGACAGAGCTCAAGCGCCTGAGAATATGACCTTCTATTATCTGGACCTTATTAAGTATCGGAAAATATCAGATGAAATTGCAGCGACTTATGGTGTAGAGCATGAATCTCCCCAGGTGTTGCTGATAAAAAATGGGAAGTGTGTGTATGATGAGAGCCATAGTGCCATTATAATGGATGAGCTGGTATCACATGCAAATTAAGAGTTATTAGCTAGCAGCTATTTATCCAAAGAAATTAGTACCGGCCACCAGGCCGGTATTTTTTTTATCAGTTGGTGACTATTAAGTGATCGGTTTGTATTTGAAAGGAGAGCTACTTTTTACCTAGCTTTGTAAGTATGAAACACCGTATAGTTGTAGCAGTTACCGGGGCCAGCGGGGCCATTTATGCACGTCAGCTATTGCAGAAGCTTGAAAAAGCCGCTGCGCAGACTGAAGCCGTGGCCATTGTGATGACGGAAAATGCCAGAACGGTGTGGGAAACGGAGCTGGGTACGGACGATTATAAGGCATTGCCCTTTAAAACCTATACCCAGCAGGATTTCATGGCGCCGTTTGCCAGTGGCTCAGGCAGGTATGATACGATGATTATTTGTCCCTGTTCCATGGGGACCCTGGGCCGGATAGCCGGAGGAATGAGTAATGACCTGATTACCCGGGCAGCCGATGTCGTGTTGAAAGAGCGCCGCAAACTAATATGTGTGGTAAGGGAAACACCTTACAATGTGATCCATATTAAAAACATGCTCACGGTCACAGAGGCAGGAGGCATCATTTGCCCGGCTACGCCATCTTTTTACAGTGTACCATCCACATTAGAGGAAGTGGCTGCCACTGTAGTAGACAGGGTCATTGATCTGGCTGGCATTCAGCAGGATACTTATAGATGGGGACAAGAATAATTAGTAATTTGTACAAATGAAAATAGCAATCATTAATGGCCCTAACCTGAATTTGTTGGGTAAAAGGGAGCCGGGTATCTACGGAAATGAATCTTTTGAAGATTATTTCGTAAAACTGAAGCAGTTATTTGCAGATGTAGAGCTGGAATATTTTCAGAATAACTCCGAAGGAAATATAATCGACATTTTACATGAGATAGGGTTTACCTATGATGGGATTTTGTTGAATGCAGGTGCGTATACACACTATTCGATTGCTATCAGGGATGCGATTGCGGCTATTAAAACGCCTGTATTGGAAATACATATCAGTAATGTACATGCAAGGGAAGAGTTCAGACATACGTCTGTAATTGCTCCTGTGTGTAAAGGGACGATTGCTGGTTTGGGAATGAAAGGGTATGCGTTAGGGATAAATTACTTCCTATAATTACGAATTTCTATCAGCTCGCTTACGGAATTCTTGCTACTCGCTTATGAAGTTATTGTTACTCGCTTATGAAGTTATTGTTACTCGCTTATGAAGTTATTGTTACTCGCTTATGAAGTTATTGCTACTCGCTTATGAAGTTCCTGCTACTCGCTTATGAATTTCTATCAGCGAGCCCCGCTCGCTGATAGAAATTCGCGCCTCAAAAAAAAACGCTTTTCCCGCAGGGAAAAGCGTTTTTTTTTGATACTATTTTAATTACTTAAAATTTAAAATAATGCTTTATTATTTTAGAATATCGCCGCCTGAACCTCTTCACCCTTAAACGCCTCTCTTGGCTTCAATCCCAACAACTCAAACATCATATGATCCTCTTCAAATGAAGGATTCGCCGTCGTCAACAACTTCTCACCCGTAAATATTGAATTCGCACCCGCCATAAAACACAGCGCCTGCTCAGACATACTCATCTCCGCACGTCCCGCACTCAACCTCACCATCGCTTTCGGCATCAAAATACGCGTCGTCGCAATCATCCTCACCATATCCCAAAACTGCACCTTCGGCATATTTTCCAGTGGCGTACCCTTCACACGTGTCAACGCATTGATCGGCACTGAATCCGGATGCACTGGCAAGTTGCTCAGCGTATGGATCATCCCAATCCTGTCCTCATGGCTCTCACCCAGACCAATAATACCTCCACAGCAAACACTCACCCCTGCCTTACGTACATTATCCAACGTCTTTAAACGATCATCATAAGTCCTGGTCGTAATGATCTGCTCATAATACTCACCAGAAGTATCCAGGTTGTGGTTGTAAGCATATAAGCCTGCATCCGCCAATTTCTGCGCCTGATCTTCTGTAAGCATACCAAGCGTACAGCATACTTCCATTCCCATTTCATTTACACCTTTTACCATTTCAAGTACGCGGTCAAAGTCACGGTTATCCCGCACCTCTCTCCATGCAGCACCCATACAGAAACGGGTAGAACCAGCTTCGCGCGCTTTCGCCGCATATGCCAGCACCGCATCTTTCTGCATCAGGCCATGTACTTTAATGTCGGTATTATAGCGTGCTGCCTGAGGGCAGTAAGCACAGTCTTCGGTACAACCACCGGTTTTAATGGAGAGCAAAGTACATACCTGTACTTCCGCCGTATCCTGCGTCTGTCTGTGAACAGATGCCGCACGGAAAACCAGCTCCAGTAAGGGCGTATTGTAGATCTCTTTTATTTCTTCAATAGACCAGTCGTGACGGATCTGCACATCTTGCATAATAATGTAATTTGAGTAGCAAATCTATACATTTAATCCATACTGCCAAACTACGGAGTATGAACGGATTAGGTGTCTAAACACCTAATTACAGGTATAGGAAGTTTGTTTTCGGTGTAATGTTCAGTAAGGTATTGTAAATCAATAATATAGTATTCTCTATATCGTCTTTCTTCACCATTTCTACCGTAGTATGCATATACCGCAGTGGTAAACTGATCAATGCAGAGGGTGTACCATCATTCGCATATGCAAATGCATCTGTATCTGTACCGGTACTGCGGCTTACTGCATGCAGCTGGTGAGGAATATCATTCTTCTTCGCTGTCTTGATGATCAGGTCACGGAGAATGTTGTGTACCGCCGGACCATAAGTAATGCTTGGACCCGAACCACACCTGATTTCACCTTCAATATTTTTGTTGATCATTGGCGTAGTGGTATCGTGCGTTACGTCAGTGATGATTGCAACATTTGCCTTGATGCGTTTTGCAATCATCTCAGCACCTCTCAGACCTACTTCTTCCTGCACTGCATTCACGATGTACAGACCGAAAGGCAGCTCCTGCTTCTTTTCTTTCAGCATACGGGCTACTTCTGCAATCATAAAACCACCAATACGGTTATCGATGGCACGACATACATAATAGTCATGTGACAGCTCTTCAAAGCCATCTTCGAACGTCACCACACAACCTACATGGATACCCAGTTCTTCTACTTCCTTACGGCTACGTGCACCGCAATCCAGGAAGATGTTGTCTACCTTCGGTTGTGGCTCTTTGCCTTCTGTGCTACGCATACGTGTATGAATAGCCGGCCATCCGAACACGGCTTTTACAGTACCATTTTCAGTATGAATATTCACTCTCTTGGATGGCGCGATCTGCTGATCAGAACCACCATTGCGGATCACATAAATCAACCCTTCAGGAGAAATATAATTTACAAACCAGGAAATTTCGTCGGCATGTGCTTCTATCACGACTTTGAAAGCTGCTTTGGGATTGATCACTCCCACCGCAGAACCATATGCATCTACAAAGTACTCATCAATGTAAGGCTTCATATATTCCAGCCACAGTTTCTGTCCTTCCTTCTCAAAACCAGTAGGGGAGGGATTATTCAGGTAATTCCGCAGGAACGTAAGCGCGTCCTTGCTTATTACGGACTTTTGCTTTTTTGACATGCTGTTAATGTAATTTATGGCACAAAAGTAAGGAAAAGCTATTACGTGTATAGACCTTAATTATCATGCAACCACTGCTATGTAATGTAGCACGGCCGATAACATAACCAGCCCATCCAATACAAAGTAATAGTAATAATCCGATCTTGTGTTGAGGGTATATTTAGTAAGTAAAGCAGTAATGACGATTGGTAGCAACAGGTAAAAGGTAATGATATCCCTGCATACCAAAAACGTAAACACAGCCGATATCAGCAATGAAAAGAAATACAATCTCATCAACTCCGGCTTACTAAGCCATGTGATGAGTGAACGGATCCCCTCTCTTTTATCCGACTCTACATCCCGATAGTCAAACAGTATGCACAATGCATAGATTATAAAGAACCGGTGTACGATATAAAGTACAGCCTGCGTGGTAAAGTGTGCGCCTGACAAAAAGATGGGCAGTACATTCGTGACATATACCCATACCGCCGTCAGGAAGATCGTTTTACCAATAGCAATTTTACGCAGCCAGGTAAAAGGAGAAATCGGAATTTTAGGAGCAGAATACAAAAAGGTCAGAAAGGCGGCTCCACTGAGTTCCAGCCAGTAGGTCTTCAGGTCCCAAAAATAGATGGCAGCACCTATGCCGCCGATAATAGCGAAGACGAGTTGCAGGTTCTTATGCCGCACTCCCCACTGTAATCGTGGCGAAGATGAATACTCGGCAGGCGTAAGATACCAGTGAAAATTATAACTACAGATCGTCGAGAAAAATGCGAATTTATAATAGTCAATATTGACCGGATGTAAATTCAATAAGGTGTTCGTTTGCCATATAAGTAATATGGCACAGAGCGAGACGTAAACCGACGAGAATAATAAAAAATTAGTGAATGCCCTGAACATAGTGGGATGCAATTTACAGCAATCACAATGGAATATTTCCATGTTTTTTGCGTGGCAGCGTCACTACTTTATTCTCTAACATCGCAAATCCTTTGATCAGCTTGATCCTTGTCTGTTCCGGCATTATTACCTCATCAATGTATCCTTTCTCTGCTGCTAAATAAGGATTGGCAAACATTTCTGTATACTCTGCCACCAGTTCGTTCATCCTTGCTTCAGGATCTGGTGCTGTATCAATTTCTTTTTTATAAATAATCTCTACAGCTCCCTTTGGTCCCATCACTGCAATCTCTGCCTGTGGAAAAGCAAAGTTGAGGTCGGCCCCGATATGCTTAGAGTTCATCACACAATAGGCACCACCATAAGCTTTGCGGGTAGTTACCGTAATTTTGGGTACGGTGGCTTCGCTGAGTGCAAAGAGTAGTTTTGCTCCGTTGGTAATGATCCCATTCCACTCCTGGTCTGTTCCGGGCAGAAATCCGGGTACATCTACCAGCACTAGCAATGGAATATTAAACGCATCACAAAAGCGGGTAAAACGGGCTCCCTTTACCGAAGCCTTTATATCCAGTACCCCCGCCAGGTGTGCCGGCTGGTTGGCCACAATACCAATACTTCTGCCTGCAATACGGGCAAAGCCTACTATAATATTCTCTGCATAATTCGCATGTACTTCAAAAAAGCTATCCGTATCCGTCACTTCAGCGATCACGTCCTTCATATCATAAGGCTGATTACTGTTTGGAGGAATGATGGTATTCAGCGCTGCTCTCTTTTCATCTGCTGGTGTATAAGGATACTTCGGTGCATCTTCTTCACAATTCTGCGGTACATAAGTAAGTAGTTGCCGGATGCTCTGAATACATTCCACTTCATTGGCGCAGCTAAAGTGTGTCACACCGCTTTTGGAGGCATGGGTATGTGCACCACCCAGTTCTTCAGAAGTGACTTCCTCATGTGTAACGGTCTTTACCACATTAGGTCCTGTTACGAACATATAAGAAGTCTGTTCCACCATCAGTATAAAATCGGTAATAGCCGGGGAATATACGGCGCCGCCGGCACAGGGTCCCATGATGGCCGAAATCTGTGGTATCACACCCGAGGCCCGGGTATTGCGATAAAAGATATCTGCATAGCCCCCCAGGCTTACAACCCCTTCCTGTATGCGTGCACCGCCACTATCATTCAAACCAATTACAGGGGCACCATTCTGCATAGCCAGGTCCATGATCTTACAGATCTTGCGGGCATGGGGTTCAGAAAGGCTCCCCCCATAAACAGTAAAATCCTGTGAAAAAACATAGACGAGACGGCCATTGATCGTACCAAAACCGGTGACTACGCCATCTCCCGGAAAATTTTCCTGGTCGGTGGTCAGACCACGGTTGCGATTATGTACAAACATATCCAGTTCTTCAAAAGAACCTTCATCCATCAGTAATTGTAATCTCTCACGGGCTGTAAGTTTTCCTTTTTTATGCTGCGAGGCGATACGGGCTTCGCCTCCGCCGAGCATAGCTTCGGCTATTTTGTTTTGGAGTTCCGTGGTTTTGTCCATTGTATCAAGGTGTTAAATAACGCGCGAACACTAAATATCGGGGAAAAAAACATAAAAAAACGCTTTTGCCACAGGCAAAAGCGTTTTTTTAAAAAGGTATATAAATAAGGTATTGAACTATTATTCGTAGACCACCTGTACTTTAGGTGTCACAATGGTATCGCTGTAATTACCGGCATCATCCTGAATATATACCAGGTAATGTACGCTATCCTTTGCGACCGGGTTCGCCCCTATTTGCGGGAAATCGGTCGCAGTCAGGTGAAGGATCACCTCAGCTGTCAGTTTGGTACCCTTGTGCGCATCCAGACTTGGCATTGGCCTTCCATCAAAGGCGGTATCCTCAGGAGCGGTGTCGTATATAGCGGCGAAATTGAAGGTGTTTTCAATGTCTCCGTCTCCGTCTGAGACGTCGAAAGTCACGTCCATACCGGTAGATGCGGATACGGGGGAAGAAGAATATGATTTAAACGTAATCACTGGTTTTGTACCCAGGGAATCTTTTTTACAGGCGTTGATAGCAAGTAAAGAGAAGAGGGATAAAAAAGCTATTTTCTTCATATAACAAACCTACATTATTTTTTTAACTCTTGCTAATATATGGAATTGCTCTCCTTAAAGGATTATGCCCCAAAACAGGGGGGCCTCCGGCAGGAATGCGTTCCGATTGTAATAACGTCCAATATTCATTTTTTGTTACGTCTTTCCCCCTAACTTTGTGTGGTTTTACTAATCAGTGTATATGAGTGGCATTTCTACAGCAGCAATATTTTCTTCAAACGGGTCGGACCTGGAAGCGTTGTCCCTTGAGACATTTCGTTTTCAGTATCGTGAAAATGCATTATATCGTGCTTACACAGATGCCCTGCGCATTCAGCCGGGCAATGTCCGCTCTCTGGCGCAAATCCCTTTCCTCCCTATTCAGTTCTTCAAAACCCACCAGGTTATCTGTGGCACTTTTGAGCCCCAGCTGACCTTTGAAAGCAGTGGTACCACCCAGACGATCAACAGTCGTCATTTGGTGAAAGAAGCGGCTATCTACGAGCAGAGCTTCCTCACGGCTTTCGAGCGGTTCTATGGTCCGGTTACGGATTTCGTGGTTGTCGGCCTGCTGCCTTCTTACCTGGAAAGAAAGCACTCCTCCCTCGTTTACATGGTACAGAATATGGTACAGCGCAGCGGTCACCCCGCCAGCGGTTTTTACCTGTACGAACACGATAAATTATATCGCCAGCTCCAGGAACTGGAAGCCCGTGGTCAGAAAACCCTGCTGATCGGTGTCACCTTTGGTTTGCTGGACTTTGCAGAGCAATATGCCCTGCAACTGAAAAATACCATCGTCATGGAAACTGGTGGTATGAAAGGCAGGAGAGAAGAATGGACCCGCGACCAGGTACACGTTTTCCTGAAGGAACGACTGGGGTGCAGCCAGATCCATGCAGAATATGGGATGACTGAGTTACTCTCCCAGGCATACAGTTATGGACAGGGTTTGTTCAACATCCCGCCATGGATGAAAGTACTGGTCAGGGATGAAAATGACCCCTTCCAGCTCTATACTGAAAAAGCTGCCGGCGTGATCAATGTAATCGACCTTGCGAATATCTATTCCTGTTCCTTTATAGCAACAGAAGATATAGGCCGCTTGCATGAGCATGGCACTTTCGAAGTATTAGGGAGACTGGATAATTCTGCTTTAAGGGGATGTAGCCTTATGGTTAGTTAAATGTTGATTAATTGTACCCTATTCAATAAAGTTGCTGTTCCTGTTCCTGGTGTACTGAGTTCCTGCATATATGGGAAGCTCTCGTGATCCATTCCAAACTTTTCCATGAGGTACAGGTCTAGTAAAGTTATTGAGGGTGGATGTTGAGAATACTTCGATAAAAACTCCTTAAAATCATCCAGTTCATGATCTGGTAATAATGTTAAGGCGATCTTCTGTTGCGTAGGCGAAGCGCCTGGATATTGCAGAATTTCTAATACCCGCCTGCACATATGAGGCGAGAAAACAGCGTTATTGGCCCGGAGGAAATCCAGGCAGAAATACTCCACTGTAAAATCTTCAAAGAGACCTGCACTCAGCTCATCTTCGCCGATATTGGTCCAGGTAGCCCATTCAACTAATTCCCCCAGTGTAATTTCTTCCGCCAGCAGGGCACTGAGATGGTGTATCAGTCCTGCGCGTGTAGGAACCGTATCCGCATCGTAATTGATGTGGGTAACGATATCTGTGTAAAAATCTTCATTCATTTCCCTGGCAATGCTGATAAGCTGATAAGTAACGTCGGTTGATGCGATATTACTTAAATGCAAAACATCTGCAGTTTCTGAGATGATTTCAGGTCGTGTTTTGGTACCCTGTAACCATGATTTGATCAGGGAGATGAAGTAAGTGCTTGTTATGGACTGTGTCTGTTTCTTCATACTTACTTTCAGGCCTGGCATAGGTGCCTCTGTTTGCAATTTATCAAAAATAGGGGGAAGCGAAAAGTTAAAGGTCTGGTTTTACGTTTATTTAATATGTATCGCTGAGAAGGTATGTCTGTACAAGGTTTCTATATGGCTTTCTGAGGGATAACCC
>NZ_MTKN01000015.1:22034-138987 GCF_001975825.1 [Flexibacter] sp. ATCC 35208 | reverse complement strand
GGGATATCTACGGCTTATAGGCGGATCATATATTTTTTACCTACGGGATAGCCTGAAAGCTATGCTATATTTGCTGTATTACTCAAACAAGGGAATTCTAACAATCTCGTCAGTTCAAGAAAATCACTTCTTAATATATATTTTATTTAAATATATTGTATATTTGTTTTACCTGAGAATGCAATAGCCAATAAACCTTATAAAGGATTCAGAAATTGGGATCACCTCCCAATTTCTGAATCCCTACCTATGAAAATGAATGATTCCTTGCTCCAATACCACGGGCATAGAATGTTGTTGGCTTTTCATCCGTTATTTAAAAATCGTATCCTATGTCATTGCCTGTATTTACAAGAATACGGGTAACACACCGCTATATCCATATAGTGCGTGTGATCACCCGTGTTTTGTGTGTCTTAACATTGAATGTTTGTATGCATCAGATTGCCAGTGCCCAGGTAATTGAGCTGAATAACCCGTCAATGGAAGGAAATATTGGAAGGGATAGTGTGCCTACCGGTTGGATAGCGGCGTCAAACACACCTGATGTATTACCCGGCCCGCTCAACATTTTTAAGCGGCCCTCCGATGGTAAAGCTTATACTGGCCTGCATAGCGGCCCTGCTTACAGGGAGGGGCTTGCACAGTTACTCGCCGCTCCATTGCAGAAAGGACTGGCCTATGTTATCTCTGTAGACCTGGCCTATTCACCAAAATACCTGCAGGCTGCCTGCAATGGTAACCTTACCATTTATGGAGGCAATAGTCCCAGGGATACCGCACAGCGACTCTGGTCGTCCGGTCCGTTTACAGATACGACCTGGAGCCGGTATTATGCCATACTTGAGCCAACAGCTAATTATAAATATATATCCATCTGGGCAGATCCGTCACAGACCTGCACAAAGAGTGATATTGGTACAGCTGTTCTGATTGATAACTTCTCCAACATCCGGCAGGTGATAAAGACTACACTGTCGGCTACGCCGAGTTGTAACAATGCCAGTACGGGTACTATACAGGTCACGCCGGTAGATTATGGTACTACTTATACCTATCTCTGGACACCGGGCAATTACACAACGGCCAGGGTAAATCAATTACCACCCGGTGAATATACGGTAGTCGTCACCGCCGAAAATGGTGCGACGGGGGGAGGCACTGTTACAGTGGGCATGTCTGACCTGACTACGACACTCACAACAATTCCATCTACCTGTAACGGTCGTCACAATGCAGAAATTCATGTATCCGTTTCAGGTGGTATGCCTCCTTACCGGTTTGTATTGGATGATAATACACCTGTAGGCGATTCGGTATTTACAGGGTTAGATGAAGGCAGTTACCAGGTGTATGTAAAGGATGGACAGATCTGTACCGATACCCTCACGGCATTGCTGCGCGACCCCGAACCACTTGTATTGAAAGAAATAACAGTAAAACCCTGTAGTTGTGGTGAAACACAGGATGGAAAAATAGCTTTACAGATTGAAGGCGGCACACAGCCTTACAAATACCGGATAGAAGGTGGCACCTGGCAGCAGGACAGCGTTTTATACTCACTGAGAGCAGGGCACTATATATATGAGGTAGCAGATGCCAATGGTTGTGAGATTGGTGGGAGTGCTAATATCACTTCACCCTTGCATAACTGTATTGTGGTCATGCCGACTGCCTTCAGTCCGAATGGTGATGGTAACAATGACCTGTTCAAACCCAAAGTATACGATTTACTCACTCATTATGAACTAAGTGTATACAACCGCTGGGGAGGCCTGGTATTTCGTACCAATGATCCGCAGGCAGGGTGGGATGGAAGTGTAAAAGGTATCATACAGGATCAGCAGGCATTTGCATATGTCTGCACCTTCGATGACGGGAATAATGAACATAAAGAGTTCAGAGGGTCAGTGGTGCTGATCCGCTAGTGGTTTGTAACAGTTGCTGGATACTGGCATTCAGATTGGCAAACAGGAACGGTTTGTTAATATAGGCCGATGCGCCCTTTTCAATGGCCAGGCTTACTTCTTCAGTGGCGGATCTTGCGCTCAGGATGATGACAGGTATATAGCGTAGTTGTTCATGCGCCCGAAAGGCTTCCAGTAACTGATAACCATTCAAGACAGGCATATAAATATCACTGATCACCAGGTCAGGCAGGTGTTCAGTGGCCATGTGAATGCCTTCTTCCCCGTTACCGGCGGTGATGACCTGATACTGATGTAGTTCCAGCAGGCTTTGTATTGTATCTCTCAAACCTGGTTTATCCTCTATCAATAAGATGGTATGTTGCATAGCTTTTCTCTATAGGGAATCAGAATAATATAGAAAAGTAAGTGTGAATGTACTGCCTTCACCAGCAACACTATTTACAGTAATAGTGCCATTATTTTCCTGTACAAAAGTTTTAACAATTGATAGCCCCAACCCAGTACCTCCTATCTCATTTACATTACTCGCCCTGAAAAAAGGTTGAAAAAGTTGAGGCAGATCATCTGCAGGAATCCCAATACCATCGTCTATGATCCTGATCACTACCTGGTGATGTTCGAAATCGACTTCAACCACCGGGGCTTTCTCTCTTGAAAATTTAAACGCATTGCTCACGAGGTTCACAAAAATTCTGTTCAACTGATTGTAATCAGCATAAATGCCCTGTGGTATACCGCTAACAATAAGTTCGAAGCTACGGGTATCTTCCGGGTCTGCAAAGTAATTTGATCGCAATGTTATAAGCAATTGAACAACATCTACGATTTGTTTATTCAGAGTCATACGACCGGACATAATGGTATTGATGGTAAGCATCTCATCCAGCATATTATTAAGGCGGAAAATTTCGGTGGTGATACGTGATAAATTTTTCTCATAGAAGGCATCCATTTGTTGGTTGCTATGTAGTCTTGCAGCCAATAGTTCTACTGATGCGGATATAGCTGTCAGCGGTGTTTTAAATTCATGCGATGTAATAGCAATAATATTGCTTGCGTTATTAAGTAAGTTCGCAACATCATTAGATGAAGTAGTATCTATATTTTTCATTTGTTTATGGTTAACGTGCAATTGATGAAATGTGGTATACACGATCTGTAGAAAATTGTTTACATGGAAATTAATGATATATTAATCACAATTTCGTGTCTTTGAAATCATCTTTCTAAAACAAGATAGGTAATTACCCCCTAATTTTAAAGTTGAATTGTGTTTTAAAAGAGATTAGTCATAATTTGCCTGTAATATTGAATTGAACAATTTTTTGTCACAGGATGTTATTAAAATAGACACATAGATTTTTTTAAAATAGCTACAGTAGAATAGTGGAAGATTAAGAGTAATGTATAAAGTTCTGTTTAATCATTAATTAAAAATTCATATCCGACACAAATATTCTGGAATCATTTTTGTTCATATAAAATGTATTAGACCATGTCATATTGAAAAAAAAAACCAAGTTAATTAATCACCTATGATCAACATCGGAATTATAGAGGATAACTATTTCCAATTGAATAATTACCGGGAGTTTCTCGAAGATTTTCAAGAGTGTAAAGTTATCTTTGCTTGTAAATCAATGGAGGAGTTCAGAGAGCTTTCCTTTAAAGAAGCAGATGTCAATGTCATTCTTCTAGACATTTCGCTGCCAGGAGAGTCGGGTATACAGGGCATGCATGAATTGCGCCGTATATATCCTGACGCTAAAATCATCGTCTTATCAGGGCATGATGGAAAGCATTATGTTATAGAGTCGATTCGAAAAGGTGCTAATGGATATATCATTAAGACCAGTCGTCTGATGGAAATCTATCATTCAATATTAGATGCCATCAGTGAGGGAAGCACATTGTCACCCAAAGCAGCACATTTGTTGATTAACCATATTAATAAAGATCCCTTAGAAGATATAAGACACAAGCTGACAAAGCGGGAATATGAACTACTCGCGTTGCTCAAAGAGGGCTACTCATATAAGGAGATGGCAGACAAGTTGTTTGTAACTGTCTTTACTGTCAACCAACATCTCAAAAAAGTATATCAAAAGCTGAATGTTGCTACAAAATCGGAGTTGATTTCAAAAATCTGGTCGAAAAGTCTTTGTATAGCCTTTTTATTTGTAGGTTTTGCAGGATTTTGTTCAAATCAGTTTTTCGCATGATAAATCGTGTGGCTTGAATAAGCACTACTATAATAAGTAGACACGTTTTGGGTATATCATCGAATTATACTCTAGTAAGTAATAGTGCTTTAGGGCATGATAAACTAATATTGTACTACGGAAAGCGAGGAAGAAAAAACCTTCAAATATTAAATTGGAACAATGTTTTTAAGTAAGGATTATTTACCCCGATTTTTTTTCCCGGTCCTTATCTGCTGTTTCTTTATGTCTTGTGTTAGTACAAAGCAGTCAGTATATTTTCATGACTTACCTGACACTGTATTGGCACCCATAAAAGGAAATCTTGAGCCGGTTATTCAGAAAAATGACATTCTGCAAATCACGGTTAGCTCAATGAACGTGGAGGATGCAGTTATCTACAACACGCCAAGTATGGCCGCAGTGGGAGGTGTCGCCAGCAGCGGCCCTCAGGCAACCGGATTTTTAGTAGACGATTCAGGATATATACAATATCCCGTATTAGGCCAGGTAAAGGTCACGGGTCTAACCAAGGCCCAGTTGTCAAAATCAATACGGGATCAACTCACGGAACGTAAATTGCTCGTAGACCCGGTGGTGAGTGTTCGGTTTTTAAATTATCGTGTAACCATTATAGGCGAGGTCGCAAGGCCCCAGGTAGTAAACGTTGGAAGTGACAGGGTCACTATTCTCGAAGCACTGGGATTAGCAGGCGATATTACGGTATTCGGGAAGAAAGAGAACGTAATGCTGATTCGTGAAAGTGATGATGGGACCAGAACTGTGAAAAGGCTCAACCTGAATGACCGGTCACTTTTATCATCGCCTTATTATTACCTGCACTCTAACGATGTAGTGTATGTGGAACCTAATAAGGCCAAGGTGGCAAGCACCAATACGGCGCGGCAGATAATACCGATTGTCCTTAGTAGTCTCTCACTGGTGGTAATTATTTTAGATCGGTTAGTCTTTAATTAGAATATAAAAATATATCGACATGATTTATCGGAAAACCATGTGACGAGATTAGATTGGTCGTGCTGATTGTAATGTACTTATTAACCCCATTTTTTATTAAATAGTTGGCTGAATTACATGCAAAGAAAGAAAACAGATATTCGTAAACAGCAGGAAGATCAGACTGATCTGCTGGATCTGCTTAGGAGCCGTTATCAGCCTTACTGGCCATTATTTGTGCTTGCTGGTCTGATTGCGTTTGCTGGTGCCTTTGTATACCTGAGATATGCTACTCCTGTATACAAAGTGACAGCTGCATTGCTCATAAAAGATGATACGAAGGGTATGGATGGCTCAGTGCTTTCTTCTCTGGATATCTTCGGATCAGGCAAGCAAATAGATAATGAAATCGAAATACTTAAGTCCAAAACACTTGCCAAACAAGTAATTCAGCACCTGAATCTTTATGGCGAAGTAGTAGATGATGGCAAGATCAGGGATGTGGTAGTCTATCACCAGACACCCGTGAGAATGTTATTTCTGGAACCAGATCATATAGCGCCACTTGAGAACAGAAAGTTGCCGCTCAAAGTAAATGATGCTACCCAACAGGTGTCTATAGGTAATATTACCTATCACATGGGTGACACTGTTCAAACACAATGGGGTAGGATGATTTTCCTACCTGGCAATGTGAAAGATGATGTCAGGCACAATTATTTTTTGCATGTCTCCGGAGATAAAATACTTACTTTACAAATGATAGCTAATCTCAAAGTAGGACAGGCTAATAAACAAGCGAACGTGATCAGCCTGGAATACAATGATGTGGTACCTGCCAGGGGCGAAGCTGTGCTGAATGAATTGATGAAGGTATACGATGCTGCAGCCATCGGTGATAAGAATAGGATGAGTGCTAAAACCATGGCATTCGTAGAAGAACGCCTTCGGATCGTGACCAATGAGCTGGGGCAGGTAGAAGGTGAAATCGAAAAGTTCAAAACGAATGAAGGTTTGGTAGATATCAGTGAACAAAGTAAGTTGTTCCTGGAGAGTGTAAAGGAGAATGATACTAAACTGACAGAAGCGAACATTCAGTTGTCCGTTTTAAATTCAATTGAAGATTATGTAAAGGGCAGAAAGGAAGATGAAAATATGGTACCGGCTACATTTGGTTTAACAGATCCTGTGTTGCTGGAACTTGTGAACCGGCTTTCCGAAATCGAAATGCAGCTCGCACGTCTGAAGAAAACGACGGGTGAAAATAGCCCACTGTTATCCAGTCTGCAGGATCAGAAAAAGAAGCTGACACCTGCCATCCTGGAAAATGTGCGCAGTCTGCGTGCAAACCTGGAAGCAGGCAAGCAAAAGCTGATGATAGATAATGTGAAGTATAGCAGCATTCTCAGAACAGTACCCAGCAAAGAAAGAGCACTGTTGTCCATCAGTCGTCAGCAGGTGATCAAAAATAACATTTACACATTCTTGCTGGAAAAGAGAGAAGAAACTGCCCTACAATATGCTGCGGCTATTTCAGACAGCCGTATCGTAGATGCGGCAGAAGCTGATTCCTTCCCGTTCAGTCCAAGAAGGTCAATGATACTTGGTCTTGCAGTATTAGGAGGTTTGGCTGTGGTAGCCGGATTTATATCTGTCAAAGATATATTTAACAGGGAAGTATTGTTCCGTGCTGACATCGAAAAGGCTACAAGTGCACCGATACTGGGCGAAATCATGCAGGACGACAAAGCCCATCCGATTGCCATCACTGATGGTCGACGTACGGCAGTAGCGGAACAATTCCGTGCCCTGCGTACATCCCTCAACTATGTAGGCATTAACGGGGCAAATAAGACCATTATGATTACTTCTTCCATATCAGGTGAGGGAAAGAGCTTTATTGCCATCAACCTTGCTATAAGCCTCTCTTTGATGAAAAAGAAGGTTGTGTTGCTGGAATTTGACCTGCGCAAGCCCAAGGTAAGTAAGATGCTGAATGTACCACATACGCCCGGTATCACCAATTACCTGATCGATCAGGCGGTAATCGGTGATATTCTGAAGAAACCCTTAGAAGGGAATGAGTATTTCTATATGCTTTCATCCGGGGTGGTTCCTCCGAATCCTGCCGAGTTGATCCTGAATGGCAGGCTGGAACAGTTGTTAGCTTCGCTTAGTGCCACTTTTGATTATATCATTATCGACACCGCGCCGGTAGGTCCGGTAACAGATGCCCGCCTGCTGGCACCATTTACAGATGCAACCTTGTTTGTGGTACGCCACCAGCGCACGCCTAAGTTCCACTTAAAAATGATCGACGAATTTTATCATTCGCAGGAACTTGGTAAACTGAATATTGTATTCAATGGTATCAAAATGCGGGGTATACCAGGTTACTCCTATGGTTATGCCAATGGTTACGGCTATGGTTATGGCAATGGTTATGGCTATGGTTATACCGACGAACATCAGAACGGTTCAATAAAGAAGAAAGGATTAAGCCGGCTTTTTAAATAAGCTGCGTTACACACACCAGAACGTTCTGATCCTATACAGATCAACATTTAGAGACATCCATCAAGACACTCATGGGACTGAGGAGGCGAAGCCATGCCTTCTGATCAAAAGACCATGCCCCCCCCTGTCTTTATAAATTCCCCCCCAAATGCATTTTCGATTTTTTAACCGTTAAAACCATTCCCATGGAAAAGAGTCAGAATTTCTGGTATGCAGTGTATACCAAACCTAGATGGGAAAAGAAAGTTGCAGAGTCATTGATTCGTAAACAGGTCGAAACCTATTGTCCCATCAACAGAGTTACTCATCAGTGGAGTGATCGTAAAAAAGTGGTGGAAGAGCCGCTTTTTAAATCTTATGTATTTGTTCGTATTCCAGAGACAATGAAAACGACCGTACGTGAAACGGCGGGTATCGTAAACTTCGTATACTGGCTGGGTAAACCAGCTTGTATTCCTGAACATGAGATTGATCTGATCAAGCGTTTCCTGCATGAATATGACAATGTGGAAGTAGAAAGTTTTCCAATTCATCAGAACGACCTTATCCAGATCACTGCTGGCCCACTCATGCATCAGCGTGGCAGGGTAGTGGAGTCAGGAAGAAATACGGTGAAAGCTGTATTATACAGCATGGGATTTGCCCTTACCGCTACTGTCAGGAAAAGCGAACTGGTGCTTCTCAACAGCAATCAATTCAGGCAACAGCCTTCTAACGTTTCGCTTTAACTCCCTCTCCATGCAACATATTCTCCTTTGTGGTGGGTCTGGTACCCGCCTCTGGCCGCTGTCTAACAAACAGACGCCTAAACAACTATTGCCGTTATTTGACGGCCAGAGCCTCCTGCAACTGACCTGGCAACGCAATGCGTTTGCCTGTGACAGTGTACTGGCCATTGTAAATGAGCAACAGGTCACTACCGTTGCAGATCAGCTGCAAAATTCCGGTGCTGCACATGCACGCTGGATTGCTGAACCTGTAGGTAGAAATACCGCTGCTGCCATTGCTTTAGCTGCCTTCATCGCCGATCCGGAAACAATTCTCCTCATTACACCAGCGGATCACCTTATTGGTACGCCAGATATCTATGCCCAGAACGTGTTCATGGCAGAGAAACTGGCTGCTGACAATCACCTCGTAACTATCGGGCTACAGCCTACCTATCCTGAAACAGGCTATGGGTATATACAATACGATGCTTACGATGTAGTACGATTTACTGAAAAACCGGATATCGTAACTGCCGAAGCAATGCTCAACAGTGGTGATTACCTCTGGAACAGCGGCATCTTCTGTGGAAAAGCAGGTGTATTGCTGGAACAGCTGCAACAATATGCTCCAGCTATTTACACTGCTGCTGCCATTGCTGCTGCTGAATACCTGGAAACAGGCCGCATCCGGCTATCTACCATGGAAGCAATTCCTGCTGACAGTATTGACTATGCAGTACTTGAGAAAAGCAATATTGTAAAAGTGGTACCCAGTACAATGGAATGGAGTGACGTAGGGGGATATGAAGCACTCGCAGATGCACTTGCCAAACACTACCAGTACAGCAATCACCAGGCTGTTTTTATCCAGAGCGACCCTGTGAACAGCATGGTCCTTGGCAAAGATAAACTGGTTGCCCTCGTAGGCGTGGAAAATGTAGTAGTGGTGAACACGCCTGAAGCCCTGCTGATTCTGCAAAAAGGGAAAGGCCAGGAAGTGAAACAACTGCACCAGTGGGTAAAAGAAAACAGACCTGAATTACTTTAAATCAATACTATGCAACTAAACGATAAAATATATATAGCAGGTCACCGCGGCATGGTAGGCGGTGCAATCAAAAAAAGATTGCAGACTTTAGGTTACACCAACCTGCTCACCCGTAGCTCCGTTGACCTGGACCTGCGTAACCAGGCCGCTGTAGATGAGTTTTTTGAAAGCGAACGACCTGATTACGTATTCCTCGCAGCTGCAAAAGTGGGTGGTATCTATGCGAACAACACTTACCGTGCAGAATTCCTGTACGATAACCTGATGATGGAAGCCAACATTATTCATGCTGCTTACAAACACGGTGTGAAAAAACTGCAATTCCTGGGTAGCTCCTGCATCTATCCGAAGATGGCCCCACAGCCACTCACAGAAGATAGTCTGCTTACAGGACCCCTCGAAATGACGAACGAACCATATGCCATCGCCAAGATAGCAGGTATCAAACTCTGCGAAGCTTACCGTGATCAATACGGTTGTAATTATATCAGTGTGATGCCCACAAACCTGTATGGCATCGGTGATAACTATCATCCTGAAAACTCACATGTTTTACCTGCCCTGATCCGCCGCTTCCACGAAGCAAAAGAAGCGGGCAAGAACAGTGTAACTGTATGGGGTAGCGGTACCCCACGTCGTGAGTTTTTGTTTGCCGATGACCTGGCTGCTGCCTGTGTATACCTGATGCTGCACTACGATGGCAAAGAACTGGTCAACATTGGCACCGGCGAAGACCTGAGCATCAAAGAACTGGCTGAAACGGTGAAAGAAGTAGTTTGTTATGATGGCAAAATTGTATTTGATCCATCAAAACCTGATGGCACTCCACGTAAACTGATGAATGTTTCCAAACTGCATAGCCTGGGATGGAAACACACGATTGAACTGAAAGAAGGATTAGTACAAGCATACGCGGATTTCCTCAGGAAACGTCATATGGCCGTTAGCTGAGTTTTTTTATTGCTCACAATGTTAATCAAAGTAAACTGATGAAAGTAATCGTAATAGGCACAGGATATGTCGGGTTGGTGACCGGCGCATGCCTGGCAGAAGTAGGAACAGAAGTAGTGTGTGTGGATGTGAATGAAACAAAAATCAGGAACCTCGATCGTGGTATTCTTCCCATCTATGAACCTGGACTGGAAGAACTTGTGACCCGCAATGTAGCCAATGGCAGACTGTCTTTCAGTACTGACCTGGCAGCGGTGATTCCGGGTGCTGCTGTTGCATTTATAGCAGTAGGCACGCCTCCGGGTGAAGATGGTAGTGCAGATCTGAAATATGTATTGCAGGTAGCGAAAGAAATAGGACAGTCTATGACTGACTATCTCGTAGTGGTGACAAAATCTACTGTACCTGTAGGTACGGCGGTGAAAGTAAACAGGGAGATCAAACAGGCTGTACTTAACCGCGATGAACTCCTTGATTATGATGTGGCTTCCAATCCTGAGTTCCTGAAAGAAGGAGCTGCGGTGCAGGATTTTCTGAAACCTGACAGGATCGTGGTGGGAGTGAACAGTGGTAAGAGTAAAGAGATACTGGAACAACTGTACAGACCTTTTTTACTGAATGGAAGACCGATCATTTTCATGGACATCGCATCTGCAGAAATGACAAAGTATGCAGCGAATGCGATGCTGGCAACGAAAATTTCTTTTATCAATGATATTGCTAACCTCTGTGACCTTGTTGGCGCAGATGTAAACATGGTAAGAAAAGGGATTGGCTCTGATGCACGTATTGGTACCAGCTTTATTTATCCTGGTATTGGATATGGTGGTAGCTGTTTCCCAAAAGATGTGAAAGCACTGGTGAAAACCGGTAAAGATTATGGGCATACGCTGCGCATACTTGAAGCGGTGGAAGCGGTGAATAATGATCAGAAGCTGGTGATGTTCGACAAGATCTCAAATCATTATGATGGTGATTTGAAAGGGGTCGTATTCGGTATCTGGGGCTTATCATTTAAACCCGGTACGGACGATATGCGTGAAGCAGCAAGTATCGTGCTGATCAATGCCTTGCTGGAAGCGGGTGCCATAGTAAGAGTATTTGACCCTGTGGCAATGGAAGAAGCAAGAAAGACATTGGGCGATACGGTGATATGGTGCGAAGATATGTACCATGCGGTGGAAGGTGTGGATGCGGTAGTACTGGTGACGGAGTGGAATGATTTCAGGTTACCGGATTGGAATAAGATGAAGGGGATTGTGGTGTTTGACGGAAGGAATATTTATGACTTGCCTTATTTGAAGAAGAAAGGAATAGTGGCCTACGGTATTGGAACAGCACAGCCGACAGAGATCGAATTTATTACTAAATAAAAGCTTTAATTCTTTAAAAACTATATAATATGAAAGTGGCCTTAATTACCGGTGTTAACGGACAAGACGGCGCCTACCTGTCAGAACTTTTATTAGAAAAAGGATACATGGTACATGGTATCAAACGCCGTGCTTCCCTTATCAACACGGATAGAATCGACCACCTGTATCAGGATCCCCACGATCCGAACGTGCGTTTCAAACTGCACTACGGCGATATGACCGACAGCACTAACCTGATTCGCATCATCCAGGAAACGCAACCTGACGAGATCTACAACCTGGCTGCTATGAGCCATGTAAAAGTAAGCTTTGACACCCCTGAATATACTGCTAACGCTGATGGTATCGGTACCCTTCGTATTCTCGAAGCACTCCGCATCCTGAAGCTGGACAAAAAGACCCGCGTGTACCAGGCCAGCACCTCAGAACTATATGGTCTGGTGCAGGAGGTGCCTCAGCGCGAATCAACACCTTTCTACCCACGTAGCCCATATGCAGTAGCAAAACTATATGCTTACTGGATCACGGTGAACTATCGTGAAGCCTATGGCATGTTCGCCTGCAATGGTATCCTTTTCAACCACGAAAGTCCGCTGCGTGGCGAAACCTTCGTAACCCGCAAGATCACCCGTGGTGTAGCTGCGATTGCACTCGGTCAGCAGGACAAAATGTACCTCGGTAACCTGGATGCACGCCGGGACTGGGGGCACGCAAAAGATTATGTAGATGCGATGTGGAGGATACTGCAACAGGATACCCCTGAAGACTATGTGATCGCAACGGGTATTACTACACCTGTACGTGATTTTGTGAAAATGGCTTTCAACGAACTGGGTATCGAACTGGCATTCTCCGGCAAGGGTGAAAAAGAAGTGGCGATTGTAACTGCCTGCCGTAATAAGGAATTTGTGTTGCCAATCGGTAAAGAAGTAGTAGCAGTAGATGCGAAGTACTTCCGTCCTACAGAAGTAGAATTACTGATCGGTGATCCAACCAAAGCACAGACAAAACTGGACTGGCACCCTAAATATGACCTGCCTGAACTGGTAAAAGAAATGGTAGCTGCCGATATTGAGCTGTTCCGCAAAGATTCTGTTGCACAATTTGAACATCTCATCGGTTAATAAATATATATGGCGAAGCTATTACCGGTAAAGACCAATCTTTCCTTTCTCGATGGCTTTCGTGGGCTGGCAGCTCTGTACGTTGCTACAGGGCCTGCCCCCTGGCTGCTGTGGGAGGGAGGGGAGAGTTTCAGGCAGGCGGGGGATGCGTATGGTGTGATCGGCAAAGCATTTGCATTAGGTATGTCTATGTGCAGGTTTGGACTCGATATACTACTTTTTATTTATTTATTTGATCTGTTTACTTGATAATCTATGTTACTATTATAATTTATTGTAGCATTTTTTTTTAGTGAACTGAATATTACTGCAAACTAACAATGGTTATATCAAAAACCTTTGTATTGTTAGGTTGGCTGTTGCTATTGTCACACTTGTTGGCATATGCTTTACATTGTTTCCCTGAAAAACCTTTTATGTCAACCTTTAAGCGCGTTCTAATCAACCACCCGGAAGTTATGCCGGCGATGGTGAAATAAATATCTATCTATATGAAAATTTTAGTTGAAAATTCTACCTGGAATAACATCGGTGATGGGTTTTACCAGAGTGCACTTTTTGTATTAATTAAAAAACTGTATCCGGAAGCCAATGTATTAATGGAAGAGGGGCCTATCTTCAGAGCATTTCGCCCGAAGAGTGACTGGCAAAGAAAGAATGCCCTTCATATGATGAATCATCAATTTGCTGATCTGCATATTTTTTCAGGTCCTATAATTCGCCAGATACTGACCAATTATAAAGATAAGATCAAACAGATCAAAGAAAAAGGGGAGCAGTATGCACTTGTTAGCGTATCAAGTGCAGGTATCTCAGATTCTTTGCACACTGAAACGGGAGAATTTTTTCAAAAATATCCGCCGTTGTTCTTATCATCCCGGGACCAGGATACTTATCTGAAGTTTAAAGATTATATAAAGAATTCTTACAATGGTATATGCACCGCTTTCCTGGTGAATAAAATGTTGCCTGTAGATACACTGGATAAAAATTTCAAATTTTTTATCAGCAGTTTTTACAGGGAACTGGAACCGGTCTACAAAGTAAATGGAGAGGTGGAAATAACGAACTTAGAGCTGGAGCGTAAAAAGACATTTTGGGGACTCAATCACCGTTTTAGCCGCCACCTGAACCGCTTTCGACCTGTGCAGGAAGCTGTAAAGGAACATAAGATTGTCAGAGTTAACCAGGAAGTGTCTACAAAGTTTAATCATATCAATTTTGCATTACCTAATTCGTTTTTGAGCTATAATCTGCTTTCTTACCTGGCCTTGTATAAATCGGCAGACTTCACTGTATCAGACAGGGTACATTCCTGTGCAGTAAGTCTCGCCTTTGGTAAGCCTGCCCGATTGCTGACCAATAGTCTGAGGGCGGGTATTTTTAACAGACTAGGCTTTGATCATAAGCAGAACAATGGCATCATGTATCCTAATCTTGATATCATTGATTCAGAAGCGGAGAAATTATCTTCATTCATTAAGTCATCTATTTAGTTTTGAGCAAAAAGAATCTTTCCGGAACACATGTATTTAACAGCATCAGCTGGATGCTGATGCAGACAGGAGCAACAAAGTTAACCTCCATCTTAGGTCAGATTGTTTTGGCATGGATGCTGGAGCCGGCGCAGTTTGGTCTTATCAGTCTGGTGTACACCGTCACCAGCATTGGTCTTATCATTCAGCAGTTTGGGTTGAACGATGTATTGATCAGACGGCAAAGGGCCTTCACCAACTGGCTTCCTTTATCCTTTGGCATCTCATGGGTATTCGGATTTGTTTCCTGTATTTTTTTGCTGGTGCTGGGTTATGTTGGAAGTCTGGTGTACAAGGATCATAACATTTTCGTTCTGGTAGCTTTCTATGCATTGACTACACCGTTAGACGCACTGAGTGTAATTCCATTGACCAAGTTGCGCATAGAGTTAGATTTCAAAACGCTCTCGGTAATCCGGATCATGGAGACTGTGCTGACGATGTTTATGACGGTAGCACTGGCTTATATGGGTTTTGGGGTATACAGTTTTGTCATACCACCACTTGTTGTTTCAGTTATCTTTTTGATTGTAAAATACCGTGTTACACACCTGAAGATTCATTTTAATATACACCTGCGCCGCTGGAAGTACCTTACCGTAAGCAGCTCCTGGTCGCTAATAAATTCTATTGTACAGCGGGTCATGGATCAGGCAGACTATATCGTACTGGGGCTTTTGGTGAGTAAGACAATAGTAGGTATTTATTATATGGCTTTTAGCTTGTCGATACAGGTTATTGGCTTTGTGGCCAATAACCTGCCCAGTGTATTGTTTCCAAGCCTGGCTTCGATTAAAGATAGCCAGCGAGCCAAGGATATGTTCAAAAAAAGTGTGACTTATCTGTCTGTATTTGGTGCAGCATTCGCCATCTGGCAGGGAGCTACTGCTTACTGGATCGTTCAGGTGTTTCTCTCTGCAAAATGGGTACAGACCATTTCATTGGTAGAAATACTGTCTGTAGGTATGGCTTTTCGTGCGGTAGCATGGCTCTGGTCTACACCCTACAGGCTAAAAGGGATGTTTGCCGGTATGGCTAGGCAATCCTTTTATGGACTGATTGTCATGGTGATTCTGGTTTTATCTGGTACACTGCTTTGGGGGGTGCATGGCACGGCTGCAGGCGTATCGATTTTTTATATATTTATTAGTCCAATCTGGTTATACAATGGTTTTAAACTTTTGGGTGGTACCTTGAAAGAAACAGTGCAGGTATTTGTGATACCGATTCCTTTAGCGATGCTTTGCTATGGTAGTTGTTGGTATTTCTTCAGATTCCTTTATCTGGGTGCTAACCCGGTCACAGCCATGATCCTTATTTCTGTGGTCGGTTCAGGATTTTATACGGGTGGTATATACCTTGCTATGCCAGATACATTTGCAGAGATCAAAAGATTACTGTTCGAAAAATTCCCCGTTGTCAACGGAGTTAAACGCTTGCTCACAAGGAACTAAATCAAATATGAAGATTATTATTTCGACAGGACAGGGCAGGTTGCATCTGATACAGTCCGCCATTGCCATCAAAGAGCAGGGAGTAGATGTGGAAGTGATTACAGGTTGGGTACCTGGGAAGAACTTTCCAGACAAATTTATTAATGTCATGGGCAAGCTGGTAGGCCGGAGTAATCTGGCCTACGGTTTGCGAAAACGCTCTCCTAAAGGATTCCCGAGAGAGCAAATCCGCACATGCAGCTTCTCAGAATTTTATATCCAGTTTCTTTTTATCCTCACCGGAAAGAAGGTTTTAACGAGAGATAAAGCGGCAAGAATGGGATGGAAAGCGTTTGGTACAGAATCAAAAAAGTACATCCGCAACAGCCAGATCTTTCATGTACGCAGCGGCGCAGGCCGCGCAGGCGCTATTGAAAAGGCCCGTGCACAAGGTATGAAGGTGGTAGTAGACCACAGCATTGCACACCCCAGCGAGATCAAAAGACAGCTGGACAAACTACTAAGCGAAAGTAAAGAATCAAAATTCATCAATATCTCTGATGGCTTCTGGAACAATGTGTTGAAAGATTGTGAAGAAGCAGATGTGGTGCTGGTGAATTCAGACTATGTGAAAGACACTTTTGTTGCACAGGGTTTTGCTGCTGATAAGATCAAAGTGATTCACCTGGGTATTGATGAGAGCTTTCATTCACTAAAACAATCTTATGAGTCAGGTACGATCCGCCTGGTGTTCACAGGCAACTTCGGTGTACGCAAAGGTGCTCACCTGATAGTATCCGCTATCGAACAACTTATTCAAAAAGATTTTCCTTTCACACTGGATGTGATTGGTAATGTATCGAACGAACTGGCTATTCCGGATTGGTTCAGGAATCATCCGGGTATCACCCTGCATGGTTCCATGCCACAGGATCAGCTGAAGACATTTCTCGCAAAGAGCGATCTGTATATTTTTCCGACATATGTAGAGGGCGCTGCACAATCTGTGAAAGAGGCGATGGCAGCAGGACTACCGGTAATCACCACTGTAAACAGCGGGGCGCCGGTAACACACATGGAAAACGGTTTTTTAATTCCCGATGATAACGCCGATGCACTGGCAGCTGCTATCCTGCAACTAAGCGCAGTACCGGCACTGAGAAAAGAAATGGGACTCAATGCTGCAGAAACGATTCGTACCGGCCATACATGGGAACGATATGCACAGGAAGTAACTGAACTATATAAAAGCATAATCAGCGCATGAATTTATCCAGGAACAAATCGAATATAAAAATCGTATTGTACTCTCTGCTCAGTTCTGTGCAGATGTCATTTGTGGGTACGCTAATTATGAGTGAGATATATGCAGGTCTCAATTCTCTTTCTTTTAGCCGTATCCGTCAGTTATACCGCAATAATCCTGACGTGAAAAGAATACAGGGAGCTTTGCTGATATTCCTGGCCATACAAATGTTGAGCGATGTGATTAACAACAATAGCGTGAACAATATGCTAAGAGGTTGGGCGGCGATTGGGGTATCTCTAGTGGTTTTTACGTTTATGTTCAGGATGTTCGACGATACGCCCCGGATCATTATCGCCTTTATGTGTGCCGAGGTGGTCAGGTTGATTCTCTTTGGCAGTTCGAGTCTGGAGCAGGATACCTCTTCTATGATGGAGGACTATTCGGTATTTAAGTTCAGGATTGCACCAATTACCAACTATATTATTTTAATCATTACGTTTTACACGTATAATAAGCGAAAGGATGTGCTCACCGTAGCCATTATTATGGCTTATGGACTTACAAATGTGGCACTGGACTTTCGTTCGAACGGGATGTTCTTCCTTTTTGGGGGATTAATCATTCACTTCCGCAGGGTACTTATGCATATGACTCTAGCCAGGAAAATTGGCTTAACCATTTTTGCGGGCATTTTTTTCCAGATACTGTATATATTTTATGTAAATGCGGTATTGTCTGGTGAATTTGGTGGTAAGCATGCCGATGATCAGCTGTCACAAGCAGATAATCCTTACAATCCATTTGCTTTGATCGGACAGGGGCGCGGGGAATTTTTTGTAGCCATCGAAGCTATAAAAGATGCACCCTGGCTGGGACATGGCTCCTGGGCAGTAGATGAGAACAATCATTACCGCAGTCTGATGTTTAAAGATCTTGACAGAGACAGGAGTCGTATGGAGGCACTTAATAACAGCGGTGTGATACCCAGTCACTCTATATTATTGGGGGCTTGGTTGTATGGAGGTATCATTGCATTTCTCTGTATTTTCTACATCTTCTGGTTGGTCATGAAACGGGCGTTTTCACTCATCATGAATGAGCGGGCTATGGAGACACCTTACTACCCGATCCTTGTATACTTTACGGTTCAGCTACTCTGGGTATTCCCATTTTCACCTTTGCCACATATCCGAAATACGCTGCCATTGATAATCGGATTTATACTTACCATTTACCATTCAATACAAAACGAAGAAGACGATGAAGAAGAAGATCTGCTTCCTGACAACGGGGGATATCACGACGATAGCTACTATGAAGCGCGCCCTGGGAATGGCCAATCCATTAGCTGATCTGGGATGGGAGGTCTCCATCATTGCGATGGACTGTGCTGAGAACAGGGAAAGAGCCAGCATAGAATGCGGCCCTGATGTAGCTGTATATTTTTATAAACCAGCCAACATGAATGGTGAGGTGGAACAAAAAATCATGCTGCTGAAAGAGATTCGTCCTGATTATATTTATTTCTGCTCATTTGGATTCCGTAACTGGATACGAAAAAGCGCACTGGGCTTCAACCCGCAGATGGTGATTGAACACTCTGAACTACAATCAGGTATTCCTGATAATAAAGGGTTGAAGAAGATCATGGCACACTTTATCGAATCACTGTCTGTGGTATATGCAGATAAGCTGATTTGTGCCAGCCGTTATCTCGAAACTTTCTATCGTAAGAGATCCAAACAATTCATGCGTCGCAGTTTGTCTGTGCTGTACTCTCCATATGCTTACAGTACAGAAGTAATTGACGCACCCAGGCTGCACCTCGATGAACTGCAGGCAAAGTATGCAGGGAAAACGGTGCTCATTTATATGGGAACAATGACGAAGAACTATGGTCTGTTCACCATGCTGGAAGCAGTGAAGGAAGCAGTGAAAGAAACCCCCGATATCAAGTTATTGCTGCTGGGTAGAGGCAGGCATCTGGATGAAGCGAAAGCATATGTGAAAGCGAATGGCCTTGAAGAATACATTGAGTTCCTGGGTTATGTACCTGAAACCATGCTGAGTTCTTACTTCGAACTGGCAGATGCATTCATCTCTCCATTGAACAATACGGTACAGGATTGGGCGCGTTGTCCCAGCAAAATCTACATGTATATTCCTTTTCATAAACCGGTATTCACCTGCAATATTGGTGAGCCGAAAGAGATATTTGGTGACGAAGGGTACTACTTCGACAATACTCAGCCGGGTTCCCTGGCAGAGTTGATTACGGGGCTTGTCCGGCAGCAGCTGGAGCGTGTGCCATTGGATGTTACAGCGCATAGCTGGACAACCCGTTCCCGTGAATTTTCCAACTGGATACTACAAAAAGAACCGATGTATGCATAAAGCTGTTTTACTTTCTAAGGGAGAAGGAAACTTTTATTTCGGTTTCCATGACCTGATCGCATGGAACTATGCTGGCGATAAATTACTCGCATTAAGGATCGATGATATGCTAACACCGCCAAATCCTGATGTACCCTGTGATATCGGTTACCTGGACAAGGAAGGGAAGTATCATAAAATGGGAGAAACTTATGCATACAATTATCCACAGGGTGCACGCCAGCAGTGGATTGGTAAATCAGATCTCTTCATTGTAAATGATAAGATCAATCATGCATGGCGTTCTAAAATCTATAATACAAAGACAGGTGAATGTACACCATTGGAATTTCCTACCCATGTGATTACAGATGATGGCTGGGCGTTTGGTCTGGACTATGCGCGGTTGTTCAGAGTAGGTGGTTATGGTTACACCGGTTTGCCGGATGCATATGCAGATGAAGATGCACCTGCAGACTCTGGTATCGTGAAGCACAATGTATACACAGGGGAAGAAGAGATGATCATCTCTGTAGCAGAGGTAGCGAACTACCAGATGAATGCGAACCTGGGGAATAACCATTACTTCACCCACTTGTTGCTGAACCCTTCACAGACACGTGTTTGCTTTTTGCACAGATATAAACTGAAAGATGGTGGTGAGACCACGCGCCTCATGACTATCAATACGGATGGCTCTGAACTGCATTGCCTGGCAACCGGCTTTCTGAGCCACTTTGACTGGCAGGATGATAACCATATTGCTATATGGGGACGTACAGGTAGTAGTGTGGAAAAACTGCGTAGTTCATTGTTATATCGAATGCTCCCAACTGGTTTGGTAGGCCGGGCGAAAAAAATAATCAAGAAGATCTTATATAAACCTAAACCAGGTGTGAACAGTAATCCAGGTTTCAACTGGTTGTTGTTTTCAGATGCAGAAGGTGCGCCGCACTCTTTGCTGGCAAAGGATGTAATTACTGAAGATGGGCATCCGATGTTCTGTCCTGCTAACAGGGATTGGATGATCTGTGATACCTATCCCAACAGCGAAGGTATCCGCACCTTATTTTTATTCCAATACAGTACACAACGACGCATAGATCTTGGCACTTATAAAATGCTGGATCAGCAGCCTGACCTCGATAAATCTATGCCATACCTGCAAGGTGTGGAAAAGACGGTGTTGAAAGCATTCTCTCCTCAGCAGATGGCTTTCACCCGCAGTGGTCTGCACTGTGATCTGCACCCAAGATGGAAAGGAGACGGTACCATGGTAGCGTTTGATTCCATTCATGAAGGCAGCAGGCAAATTTATGGATTCGATGTAAGTGATATTATTAAATCAAAAGACACAACCCCCGCACATGAACGACAGGCAGCACATTACGGGGTTTGATTTTATCAGACCTATCGCCGCTTTTAGTGTTGTATGGATACATGGCTGTGCCGGCAGTATCTTGACGAAAAAGTTGAACCCGTTGAATGCTTATGCGGTACCGGTATTTATCGCTATTTCAATGTTCCTCTTTGCCTGGCAGATCATCGGAAAGGGTCGCCGAAACTTTAGAGAAATGCTGGTGACCCGCATCCAGCGACTGATGATTCCTTTCTTTTTGTGGACACTGATTTACCTGGGCATTAGAATTTTTAAAGCAAGGTTTATACACGAACCTTTTGAAATGAAGTGGATAGAGACGTTCGTGTTCAAAGGTAGTTCTTACCAGTTGTGGTACCTGCCAAACCTTTTCTACCTCAGTCTCCTGTTCTTTCCTTTATTGAATGTGGCTGTGCGAAACCGGAAGATAGCAAATGTGGTCATCTTCTGTATTGTGTGCATATCTGCTGTTGTGTTATGGTATACACCTGCTGATATCAAACAGGCCGATTGGTTCACCAGGCATATCCTGTTGTACTTCGTGCCTTCACTGATTTCAGCATCGATAGGGATGTTATTTTACATCAACTATGAAAAGGTGAAAGAGAAGTATGGCACCAGCTTACACATACTGGTACCGATATGGGCGGTGGCGTTGTTTTTTGCACAGCTGTTTATGCCACATGTATTGACAGGATTGGCTTTTGTAGCGGTGTTGTTTCCATTGCTGCTATTCCAGATAAATGGTAGTTATCCGGGTATGATGGCATTGTCCAGAAATTCAATGGGCATTTACCTGATACACGGCGTGTTTCTGGAAGGGATTAAAACAGGCATGCAGCTCATCCATCATCCTGTACAGGGACTTGCGTTGACATTGGGATCCATTATTGTGACTTACCTGCTCAGCTTTGGTGTGTCTGAGATCTTATCGAAGAATGACATTTTGAGAAAGTACCTGATGGGCAATTAAACTTTTAACATGATTGGCATTTTGCAACCATATATACCTCATTACAGGGAGGAGTTTTTCAACATGCTGAAGGAGCAGTTGCCAATGGACCTTTATTGTTATGAGAAGCAGGCCGATATTGGCAAGCATCATTTCAAAGAGGGAAATACCTGCATTATTCCTTTGCGTGCATTTATGAAAGGACCTTTCGTTTTGTACAATCCTTTTCCGTTGCTGAACAGGAAATACAATGTGCTGGTGCTGATGCTGAACTTTGGTCACCTGAGTACCTGGCTGATCCTGTTACTGAAGCCTTTCATCAAACAAAAAATTGTGTTGTGGGGACATGGGATTTCTGTAAAGCGATATGTGAAGGAAGAAAAGAAACCGCACCTGTTACTGCGCTGGATGATTGGCTTGTCTGATGGTGTGTGGTTCTATACAAAGAAAGAACTGGAAGTGTGGAAAACCTTTATGCCGAAGATGAACGGACACGCATTGAATAATACGATCTCTGGTGTGGATGCCATTCTCGAATTGAACATGCCTGATAAGCAATCTTTGAGAGAAAGATATGGTATTACCCAGCAGCGTGTGCTCATTTACTGTGCAAGATTCAATGAGCCGGGCAGGCGGGTAGATCTGCTGGTAGAGCTGATAGAAAGATTGTCACCCGAAGGATTCGCATTTGTGATCATCGGTGATGGCAGATTGAAGCCGGATTTTACCCAATATACACATGTACATGACTTTGGTGCCCTGTATGACAGAAAGGTGAAGGATGAGTTGTTCAGCATGGCGGATATTTATTTTCAGCCGGGATGGGTAGGCTTATCTATTGTGGAAGCGATGTCTTACGGTAAGCCGGTATTTACATTCAAACGTTCTGAGTCTGTATTGCAATGTGTGGAATACAGTTATATCAGACACGGTCACAATGGAATGATCTTCGAGAGCATGGCGGAGTGTGTAGATGTATTGTCGCTCTCTACAGAAACAGAAATAGGCAGAATGGGCGAGAATGCCCGCGCTTATGTAAGGAAAGAATTAACCATGGATACAATGGCGGATAATGCAGTGACCGCCATCCGACATATTTCTTCACCCAAGCCTGTACTACATGAAGACGCAAAATAAGTTATGGCCTTTAGAGGTTTGGTAAAGCACTACATGGGACCCGGTGCACTGACATGGATCTGTTTTACAGGACTGACTTTAGTGATGGCTTACCTGTTAGAAATACATTTTCAGAAAAGAGTGGCTATGCCCTTATTGATAAAAAAACGTAAGAAAGCAGCTGTTGCCATGCCGGTGATCAGCGCAAATGCATCATGATGAAAATCTTATTTATTGTTCCTTCTTACAAGCCGGCTTTTATATACGGCGGGCCCATTGTAGTGATCGCCAGATTGGCTGAGAGACTGGTAAGCCTTGGGCATGAGGTGACTGTATTCACTACCACTGCAAACGGTCATCAGGAATTAGAGGTGCCTTTAAAGACGCCTGTGCAGGTGGATGGTGTAACGGTGTATTACTTTCCAAGAATAACAGGCGATCATACACATGTATCTCCTGCTTTGTGGAAACATACGTGGAAAAAAGCGAAGTCATTTGATGTGGTACATATTCATTCATGGTGGAGTTTCCTTGTATTAGGCGCTTCGCTCATGTGCAGACTGAGAGGCATCAAACAGGTACTTTCTCCGCATGGTATGTTCTGCGATTATGTACTGACGGCTAAGAACCAGGCAAAGAAAAAGGTATTGCACAATGTAATCGGCAAGAGTTTACTTAAGCATACTTATCTGCATACTTCTTCTCCTATGGAGTGGAATGAGTGCCTGCGCATCAATAACGGCTGGCAGGGGGCAAAGATCTTTAATCTGGTAGACCTCCCTGTGGTAGACTGTCCCCGTCAGGAGAATGAAGTATTTACTATTAGCTTTTTGTCTCGTGTAGATCCTAAGAAGGGGTTGGATATTCTGCTCATTGCTTTATCTAAAGTGCCTTTCAATTACAAATTACAAATAGCAGGTTCAGGTGAGGAAGCGTATGTGGCAGAACTGAAATCGATGGTTGCTACACTGAACATGGAAGATCATGTAGAGTGGGTAGGCTGGAAGAATTCAGAAACGAAATTCCCTTTCCTTGCAAATACAGATTTGTTCGCCCTCACTTCGCACAATGAAAACTTTGCGATCGTAGTGATCGAGTCTTTGTATGTAGGTACACCGGTATTGATCAGTAACAATGTGGGATTGTCCGGCTATGTAGAACAAAACAGGCTGGGATGGATTACAGGTATTGAAGACATTGAAGAGGTAAGAGCGAAGCTGACCCTGGCTTACAACGATAAGCTGGAACGCAACCGCATTACGGCTACAGCGAAGGATATCATCAACAGGGATTTTAATGAGAACAAGCTGGCAGGTGATTATGTCACCTTGTATCAAAGTTCAGGAACAGCGAAAAAGGTAATATAATATGGATCTGGCAGTCATTATTCTTACATACAATGAAGAGAAGCATATCGGTCGCTGTCTGGAAAGTATGCGACAGGTATCAGATGAGATTTATATCGTAGATGCATTTTCTACGGACGGTACGGTAGCGATTGCAGAGAGCTATGGTGCAAAGGTGTTTCAGCACACATGGGTGAATTATGCACAGCAGTTTCAATGGGGACTGGATAACTGTGGTACCAAAGCTTCGTGGGTAATGCGCATGGACAGTGATGAATACCTGGAACCGGCATTGATTGCAGAGATCAATGAAAAAGTACAGGGACTGCCAACAGAAGTGAGTGGTGTATACATCCGCAGAAAGGTATTGTTCAAAGGCAAGTGGATCAAACATGGTGGTTTCTATCCACACAACCTGCTACGCATCTGGCGAAATAAAATAGGCAGTATAGAGCAGCGCTGGATGGATGAACACATTGTACTGTCCGAAGGAAAGACAGCGCAGTTCAAAGAGCACATAGTGGATTACAACCTGAATGCGATACACTGGTGGGTGAACAAGCATAATAACTATGCCATCCGTGAGATGGTAGACCTGCTGAATATTAAATACGGCCTGCTGAGTGCAGATAAGCGATTGCTGGAAATGGAGAGCACGCAGGCGAAGAGAAAACGGTTCCTGAAGGAGCGGGTATATTCTTCTTTATCACCGGGTATGCGGGCTTCCTTTTACTTCATGTACAGGTACATTTTACGATTCGGATTTATGGACGGGTATCATGGATTTGTGTTTCACTTTATGCAGGGGTATTGGTATCGCTTACTGGTAGATGTGAACCTGGAAGAGTTTGAAGGAAAGTTGAATGGGGATAAAGGGAAGGAGAAGATGCTCGCTGTGTTGAAGGAGGATTATAATATCGTGCTTAATTAATGAAAAAGATCTTTTATAGTGTTGCATATTTCGTGGGGCTGTTTTATATCGTGTTTTGGGCGCCGTGGAGAAAAGGCGTGAAGTTGTCAGATGCAGAGCGATTGCGATTACACCCGATCGTGGATAGTGTGAAGGAGTTGTTTGACACACATGGAGGTACGTGGTTAGTCCATGCTTTCTTTTTCTTCGGCAATCTGTTTGGCAATATCGTGTTGTTCCTGCCTTTTGCATATGTGATGATGCAGGTATTCAATATGAAGAGTGTACTGAAGATAGCCGTATTAGCTTTTTTGTTAAGCCTTGCCATTGAAATCATACAGTATTATACAGAAAGTGGAGTCGCTGATGTTGACGATGTACTGCTCAATACGACTGGCGCTATAGCTGGAGTTTATTTATGCCGCTTTTTTCAAAACAAATCAAATACTTCATACACCGATGAACACAGATCTATCCAGGTTTAACACAGGTAACTATGCAGCCGGACCCAAGTGGAAAATCGGATTATGGTACCTGGTTAACTATTACATTTTTAACAGTGCTTTGCCATGGCCCTATGGTATTAAGCGGATGCTGTTGCGCTCATTTGGCGCGAAGGTGGGCAAAGGTCTTGTGATCAAGACCAAGGTGAGGATCAAATATCCGTGGAAGCTGGAGATTGGCGATCACTGCTGGATTGGAGAGAGTGTGTGGATCGACAATCTGGATGAGGTGCATATCGGCAATCATGTGTGTATATCGCAAGGGGCGATGTTACTGACGGGTAATCACGATTACAAACGCAGTGATTTTCCTTACAGACTGGGTGGTATCAGGATAGAAGATGGGGTTTGGATCGGGGCACAGTCAGTAGTGTGTCCAGGTATAGTATGTGGCTCCCATGCGGTGCTGACAGTGAAGTCAGTCGCAGCGAAGGATATGGATGCCTGGCTTGTTTATGCAGGGAACCCTGCTATTTCAGTACGAAAAAGAGAGATTTTAGTATAGTTATGTCCAAGCGAATATTATTGATAGGTGGGAACTTTTCACCGGAACCTACCGGGATCGGGAAATACAATGGTGAGATGATGAAATGGCTTGCAGAGAACGGATATGATTGTACAGTGATCACGAGTTACCCTTATTACCCGGAGTGGAAGGTGCAGCCTCCTTACGACAGGAAAAAGAACTGGTATACGAAAGAGAAGCAGGGCAACCTGACGGTATACCGATGTCCGCAATATGTGCCGGCAAAGCCTACGGGCAAAACGAGGATCATGCTCGACTTTTCATTTGCCGTATCTGCATTTTTTAAGTTGCTGACGTTGTTGCCCCGGAAGAAGTATGATGTCGTGATTACGGTAGTGCCACCTTTCCATCTGGGATTGCTGGCGGTGATCTACAAGAAACTGAGAGGTGCGAAAGTGTTCTATCATATACAGGATATGCAGATAGAGGCAGCGAGAGACCTGAAGATGATAGCTTCGCCAAAGCTGATCAATATACTCTTCAAAATGGAGCGGTATATTTTCAGACAGGCAGATATGGTGGGCAGTATTTCGGATGGTATGATGAAGAAGATCCGGGAAAAGGCGAAGAAAGATATTTTTTTCTTTCCGAACTGGGTGGATGTAAACAAGTTTCATCCTATTGAAGAGCGGTTGTTGTTGAAAACAGAATACGGCTTTGCCGCGACGGATAAGATTGTCTTGTATTCAGGTGCGATCGGGGAGAAGCAGGGGTTGGAATCCATTCTGCTGGCCGCACAGACGTTGAGAGGAGACAGACATCTGAAATTTTTGATCTGTGGGTCAGGACCTTACAAGGAGCGGTTGGTGTCGCAGTCGCAGGAGATGGGATTGGAGAATGTGATCTTTTTTCCTTTGCAACCATTTGAGCGGTTTAATCACTTCCTGAATATGGCCGATGTACATCTTGTGATACAAAAAGCAAATGCCAGTGACCTGGTAATGCCGAGCAAGCTTACGACAATTTTAGCAGTGGGCGGTCTGGCATTGATAACGGCCAATAGCGGCACGAGCTTGCATGACCTGGTGTCTGCGCATAATATGGGTATACTGGTTGATGCAGAAGATCAGCAGGCTCTCAACGAAGGGATACTGCGGTCTGTAAGTGAAGATGTGAGCGTGATAGCAGGAAACGGCAGAGCGTATGCAGAGAATTATTTGGCAGTAGGGAGGATTATGGGGCGATTCGAAGAACATGTAGTAGTAGGATAAAACTTATTTTTATGTTGAACCGTTATTTAAAAATATGCAGCATTCAGATCCTGATTATGGATTTCTTTTGTCTGAATGCTTTTTTCTTCTTTGTTTCTTACTGGTTACAACAAAAAGAGGTACCAGTACACCTGGATAGAGATACTTTTTTACTCGCTTCAAATATTGCATGGGTTATTGCGTTGTATACTACGGGTATTTATTTTTTGAGTCAGCAGATGTCTTATGAAAAGATAGCCAGGAAAACGATTCAGGGGATTTTGCTATACCTGCTTTTAATATTGTTATTTGTATTTTTAAATAAAGAAGCCTATAACCGTATTTTCATCATCACTTATTGTTCGCTTTTCCTCATCATTGTATTGGCAGACAGGCTTTTCTTTTATATACTGACGCATTATCTGATGCGGCGGAAAGAAATCGAGCGGAAGGTGGTTATCGTGGGTTATAATGACCTTTCCAAGCAACTGGTCGATAACCTGCTGGGCAGAAAGGGTAATCTCCGTTTTGAGGGTTATTTTGAGGAATACAGTAATGTGCATGAGCTGTCATATTATCCCGTTATCGGCAACTTGCAGGAGTGCATCAATTATGCACAGTTAAATAACATCAGGGAGATCTATTCGACTTTATCACCGGAGCAGTTTCCTTACCTGTATACATTGGCCCATGAAGCGGAGAAACATTTTATCCGTTTTCGCTTTGTACCTGATTTCAGGATGTTTGTAAACAGGCAGATCTACATTGATTACCTGGATAACATTCCTATTATTTCACTGCGGTCAGAGCCGCTGGATGATATTGCAAACAGGATCAGGAAGCGTTTCTTTGACCTGATATTCAGCTTAGGGGTGACGGTCTTTTTATTGAGCTGGCTGATACCTTTACTGGCGCTGCTGGTGAAGCTGGAAAGCAGGGGACCGGTATTCTTTATCCAGAACAGAACTGGTCGGAATAACAAAACATTCCGTTGTCTGAAGTTTAGAAGTATGTATGTAAACAACGATGCGAATAGTAAGCAGGCTACGAGAAATGACAAGCGATTTACCAGATTGGGAAAATTCATGAGAAAGACGAATCTCGATGAGATGCCGCAATTCCTGAATGTGTTGTGGGGAGATATGTCGATCGTAGGGCCCAGGCCGCATATGCTGAAACATACGGAAGAATATTCGGCGATTATTCAGAAGTATATGATCAGGCATTTCTTAAAACCGGGTATTACGGGTTGGGCGCAGGTAAACGGTTACAGAGGGGAGATTACAGACGATCTGCATCTGAGTAAGCGAATAGAGCATGACATCTGGTATATGGAAAACTGGTCTGTGTTTCTGGATCTGAAGATCATTTTCCTGACAGTGTTTAATACGATCAGAGGTGATAAAAATGCATTTTAACTTTTTTTTGAATATAGTGAAAGGCAGTTGGGTTGTATACTATTTGATAGCTAACATGATACAACCTTGAAAAAAAACATCAGATTGGCTATATTTTACTAATATAAGTAATAATGTTAATAGCAAATAACAGGCATTAAGTGTTAGTTTTACACTCCGGCATTATTATAAGCCGACAACCAACTTTAGGAAGCCTGTAAACAGCGTTGTAAATGAAAACTTCTGTGTCAGCACAAAATTTCCTTGAGGACAACCGGCTTATTGAGGACATCTTTCACGAGTTGAAATCCATTGTAGCGAGTATACTTTCCAGCGTAGAGCTGATCGCGTTATATGATGGGAAGCAAGTCGAAGGAAGAATAACCCGTCAGACGGAGGCCGTCAAGTCGCAGGTGATCGAATTAGACTTCCAGCTGCAAAATGTACGGATAGTACAATATATGCTAAACAAAAGTTTTGCGTTTAAGAGGAAGCAAACGAGCCTGCATTTATTTTTGAATCAGTTGATCCGAGATGAACCATATAATAAAGCGTTGCAACCCGTCACTGAGCTACCATCTGTAATAAAAGGGATTGATGCTTACATAGATGAGTTTGTGATCCGTCAGTTGGTATTGAATCTTTATTTCTGGATGAACCGGCATTCAATGAGCCATCAGTTGCCTAAGCTTATATTTAGTTTTGAAGAAAGCTATTTTGAGATCAGGGGAAATTTCTATGCAAATTATTTCAGGGATGCTGATAATGAATTGCTCAACCAGCCAGTGTGTTATTTGATGTCTTATATGGCGGCGTTGCATGAGGGGATTTTTGATTTGGTGATAGAGCCTGGGAAGAGTGTGAGTGTGGTAGTGAGGATACCATATAAGGCAGCGGGGTTGAGGTGAAAAAAGTCTCTTAGAAACAATAAGATAAGGTTAAAACAAAGGGGATATATCCATATCCTCTATTTTTTTGTTTTTCACATTCATCATAATAATAATCTGCTCCAATGAAAATTGAAAAAGTTCAGCGAGACTCTAATATTGAACTATTGCGTATACTGCTTATGTTTATGATCATAATGCATCATGTGGTGACAAGAGGATTAAGATTGAGAGAGCTGGGCACAGGGGGGTATATCCCTACTTCTTCTACAGCGTTCCAGTTATTACTGAATAGTTTTCTGATTGTGGCCGTGAACACTTATGTTTTCATCTCCGGCTATTTTCAGATCAGGTTCAAAGTAAAATCATTCTTTGCATTATTCTTCCAGGCACTGGTGTATTCTGTGCTATTGTACCTGTTGTTTGTAGTTACAGGGCAGGCACCTTTTGATAAGGTCACTTTTATTACCACGTTCTTTTTTATTTATAAAGGATGGTGGTTTGTCCCAGTGTTCTTAGTGTTGTATGCTATATCTCCGATATTGAATAAAGGGCTGAATGCGATGGGTAAAGGGCAGCTGATATGGATACTTCTCATCCTGCTGGTGTTCTGTAATATTAAATACATTCCGGGGAACTTCATTTCCGATCGGGGATTTGGGATCTTTAATTTCATCTTTATTTATATACTGGCTTATTTTTGTCGTTATTATGTGCCGGTAATCAGAGTGCCCTGGTTGTGGTATATCCTGTGCTGTCTTGTGACCTTTGCACTGGCTTATACAGCATTCAGAATGGGGAAATATGATACGGCATGGAATGTGTATAACTACAATAGTCCGTTCATCATCCTGGCAGCGGCATCCCTGTTTTATACATTCAGGAATATATCTATTAGAAGTGGATTTATTAATTCAATCTCCACGCTGGTATTTGGAACGTATCTGATACATGAGCAGCGCAATGTTTGTTTTGTGATAAAGGACTTTGTGGTGTATCTGGACAGTATTATACATAATGATGTGAAATTATTCAGCAGTTTGCTGGGTGTAGGGATCGTAGTGTTTGTGGTGGGTATCAGTATAGAAAAGTTGCGGCAGTTGGTATGTGATCCAATAGTAGATGCTATATTTAGAATACCTATTGTACAGAAGATATCAGCAGTATGGTAGGGGCTTTTATATCGAATGAATAAAAGGGGCCGTCTTTCTATGTTGAAAAACAGGCCTTGATATAAAAAAGAATAAAACAATCATGAAAGAGGGAATTCAATTCCCTCTTTCATGATTGTTTTATTTCAATTCTAAAACATTATTCGCCCATGACCTCACCTGTTCCAGCATATCAGGTTCATCCGCCAGTTTCTTCCCATAAGAAGGAATCATCTGCAACAACTTGTTCCTCCACGCTTCTGTCGCCAACTCCTTCTTAAAGCACTTATTCATCAACTCTAACATAATAGACACTGCTGTACTTGCACCAGGAGAAGCTCCCAACAATGCAGCAATGCTACCATCCGCCGAACTTACCACTTCTGTACCAAATTCCAGGATCCCACCATGCTCCGGATCTTTCTTAATCACCTGCACACGCTGTCCTGCTACTTCCAGTTCCCAATCTTCCATCTTCGCCTCAGGCAGAAAATCCTTTAATGCTTCCAGCCTTTCTTCCGGTGACTGACGTACCTGGTCAATCAGGTATTTTGTCAATGGAAGGTTATCAAGACCAGCAGCCAGCATCGGACGGATATTATTGAACTTGATAGAGCGTGGTAAATCCAGCCAGGAACCTTTTTTCAGGAACTTGGTAGAGAAACCTGCATAAGGTCCGAACAACAATGCCTTCTTACCATCGATCATACGTGTATCGAGGTGAGGTACAGACATTGGCGGTGCGCCTACAGACGCTTTACCATATACTTTAGCAGCATGCTTTTCAACAATTGCCTGGTTTTTACAAACCAGCCACTGTCCGCTTACAGGGAATCCACCGAAACCTTTACCTTCTACGATATCAGATTTTTCCAGCAGTGGGAGTGAACCACCACCAGCGCCGATGAATACAAATTTCGCCTGTAATGTTCTTTTTTTACCATTCTTCAGATCCTTCACTTTCAATCTCCATCTGCCATCTTCTCCCTGTTCCAGGTCTTTCACCTCGTGTTCGAGGTGAAGATTTACACCAGGTTGTTGTTGCAGATAAGTAATGAGAGAGCGGGTGAGGGCACCGAAGTTGATATCAGTACCAGCTTCCATACGGGTAGCTGCTACTTTTTCGTTAGGGTCACGACCTTCCATTACCAGGGGGATCCAGTTTTTGATCACCGCAGGGTCTTCGGAAAATTCCATGCCTTTAAAGAGATTATTTGCAGAAAGCGCCTGTTGACGTTTCTTGAGATATTCTACGTTGTTCTCTCCCCATACAAAGCTCATGTGAGGTACGCTCTGTATGAAATTGCCCGGCGAGTTTACGCAACCTGCCTGCACGAGGAACGACCAGAACTCTTTTGAGATTTCAAAAGATTCTGCAATCTTGATCGCTTTTCCGATGTCGATAGATCCGTCCTTCTTTTCTGGTGTGTAGTTCAGCTCACAGAAAGCAGAATGGCCTGTACCAGCATTGTTCCAGGCATCCGAGCTTTCTCCGGCGATCACGTCCAGTCGTTCGAAGATTTCTATTGTCAGCTCCGGTTGTAATTCTTTCAGCAATACGCCTAGCGTTGCACTCATTATGCCCGCACCGATCAGTACGATGTCAGGCGCCGATTTAGGAGACATATTATTATTTTTACGCGATTTGCAGCGCAAAAATAATACTTAATGATCGGATTTTGTAGTGAAATCAGGGTTTTTTGACTCTTTTTATAGCACTAAAAGGATGAGAATGGTGTGGAAGGTACTGGGAGTGGTGGTATTAGAAAGATGCAAATGTATTGTTAAAGCGCCGATTTCGCCAGCGGCAGCAAGGGAATAACTCCCGGGGAATTCCGTTATGCCGTAAGTGTAGCATAAGAAACCTGTTTAAAATCCGCTTTGGGTCCTTCGCACAGTGCACACTGATACTGATCCGGCAATTGCTCAAATGGGGTATTGGGCACTATTGACTGATCAGGATCCCCCATCTGCTCATCATAGATACTCAGGCATGCAGGACACTGGTGCACATATTTCTCCACAGGTGGTATAGCTACTGTATGCGCTGCAACATAGCCCGGCAGCGGATCATTGGTGTTGTGTCTTTCGTAGAAGTACTTGCAGAGTGCAGTGATGTAAGGACCCAGATGTTCTTTGGCTACACCAGACCGGTAATTGATCAGGATGCCTGAATTGGGATTGAAGTCCGGCGTATAGCTGATATCGTAACGCAGCTGTCCTTTGAGCACTGTCTTGTATTTAGCCTCCTGCTGTGTGATGACGATGCTCCCAAAGCAATGATGACCTACGCTGAAACAAAGCCCGTAGGTACGTACATCCGCACTATCAAAATGTCGGATGATGTGGCGTTTGAGCACCAATGCATCTTCATTATTATCTGGTATCTGCCAGTTCAGTTCATTGGCCGCATGTCGTACATTGATGCCATACTTCCCTAATAAATAATCCCACAGCGGGCGGTGCTCCTGCTCAATATTTCTGATGATCAATGATTTCCAGGGTGTAGCATAGAGCTGGCCTGTCTTTGTTTCCAGACAGATATGACAGAGCCCTTTCAAAAATGAAACAGGGAAGTATTCATTCCTGCGGTAAATACCCAGCCAGTAATACTGATCGTACTTATTGAAACCCTCATAGTAAGGCAGGTGAAAGTCTGGTAATTGCAGGTCTTTCTCTACAGGCACTCCCTGAATCGGTTCATGGTTAAGCAGCTGTGTTTCCAGCTGTCTGCTCAATTCACCGATGTGATTTGTGTACAACTGTTCCGGCCATGCAAAGAGCTGGTTACTCTTCGGATAGCGAAATACTAAATGCCAGTAATTGGGTTGCGTACCTGCTATCCAGTTCAGGTGCCCTGTAAAGAAAGGAGTAAAGGTATTGCGGCTATCACAGACATTGATCTTGAGTTTCGATTCCCAGTTCAGCATTTCAAAGACATCTTTATAGATACCTTCAGAGAGCCAGGTATTGGAAATGAAGATACCAGTGGCTGGATAAGCGCTGATGATATTAGGTGTTGTGCTGACATGATCCGCGAATAATGAGGCCGTTTGAGCAGATACTTCTATGATCAATTGCTGTCGCTGTCCAAAACGAACCTCCGATATTTTTGCTGTTTCCGCAATTTCTAAGATAGACAGCAGGTAGCCGGGAGAAATAATCCCCCCCGTAAAATTGATCTGTATAGTCTGTGTTTTCTTTAGCATGGTTGTAGTACCTTTTCAAGGATCGCCTTTACCTCCGGCTTGCAGCTACCACAGCCAGATCCTGCTCCTGTAGCCTGACAGATGCCTTCCAGCGTGTGCATTCCTTCTTTGATCTTCTCTTTGATGTTCCCTTCTCCCACACTGCCACAACTGCAAATGAGCTTTCCGATTACAGGAGTCGCCTTTTTATTGGACCGCAACAGGGCTAATCGTTTCTCTGATAATTCGATCTTATTGGCAATCAGGTCCCTGAACTCCAGGAACTCTGACTTATCACCTATTAATATAGCGCCAATGAGCCGGTCATTGTGAATGACACACTTTTTATAATAGCGCTTGGACTTATCGATGAATACAACTTCTTCATAAGCAGGGTCGTTTGGTGTCTCTACAGTGCCCATGGAACAAAGGTCTGTGCCATGCATCTTCAGGATGTTCATGAAGAGTGAGCCCTGATAATAAGTGCTGATATCTCCACTCAGGAACTTCGCTACCACGGCCGCCTGTTGCTCTGCAGCAGCTGTAATACCATAGAGCGTGCCTTTGAACTCTGCGATTTCACCGATAGCAAATATTGCAGGATCACTGGTTTGCATGTAATCATTTACAATCACTCCTCTATTGCAGGTGAGCTGTGAAGCCTGCGCCAGCTCTATATTTGGGGTGGTACCTATAGAGAGTACGACTGCCTGACAAGGTACATGGCTCCCACTTTTCAACCGGATACCATCTAATGCCTGTATGCCTGTAAAGCGCTCTATTTCATCATTGTACAATATTTCAATGCCTCTGTCAGTCAGTTCTTCATATAATAACTGACTACCCAGCTTGTCCAGTTGTGCGGACATGAGGCGGGAAGTACGTTGTAGTACACCTACTTCTATACCAATCTCTCTGAGCGAAGCAGCGAGTTCGATGCCTAAGAGCCCCCCACCTGCTATCATTACCTTTCCTTTGGCCGGGTCGATATGTTTGATAAATGCATCGGCATCCAATCTGTTGCGCATAGTGAATACCCCTTTTAATGGTGGTACACCCTTGAGCATGGCTGCCCTTGAACCCATCGCGAGAATAAGGATATCATACTGGTGTTCATTGCCCAGGCTATCTGTGACTGTTTGGTGCCTGCGATCTATATCTACGATGCTGATGCCTCTGAGCAGATTCACTTTTAGCGAAGCTTCTTCTTCATCTGTCATCTTTACCAGTTGTTGCCACTGTTGGGTACCGCTGATATAATCAGGGAGCATGACCCTGTTATAGAAAGGGAAGTTCTCTTTGCTGAATACGGTGATTTCATCTGTCGTATTCATCGTCCGGTACGACTTTACAAAACCACAGGCACCTGCACCCGCACCGATAATAATGATACGTTGTGTGGGCTTTTGAAAGCGCTGTACCTGTACTGCGGTATATTTTAAGTCAGGTTGTTTGGAAATAGGATCTACCAGCGTATGGGTCAGATTGTTTGCCCTGTTCAGATCACTGTTGAGTGTCTTGCCCCAGTGCATAGGCAGGAAGACCACCCCTTTCTTGATATTGGTACTGAGCTGTGCTTTCACACGGACGTTGCCGTTAGCATTGTAAATCTCAACGATATCATCCGCTTTGATGTCTCTTTCTGCTGCATCGTCAGGATGGATCTCCAATAGTGGTGCTGGAATGTGTTGTTTTAGTTTGCTCACTTTCCCTGTCTTACTCATGGTATGCCACTGGTCGCGGATACGGCCTGTGGTAAGAATGAGCGGTAGCTCAGGATCAGGAGGGGTAGAATTATTCCCGTCCGGAAAGGAGTGAATCGCTGCTTTGCCGGTTTTGGTATAAAAAGTATGATCTGTGAAAAGACGGGGTGTACCAAAGCCTTTTGCTCCCTGTGGATAAGGCCATTGCACAGTGCGTTTTTCCTGTAAGGTGGTATAACTTAAGCCGCTTACATCGATGTTGGTACCCGCTGTAAGGCGGCAATGCTCATCATAGATAGCGGCAGTATTTTCATAGTCAAAACCATGGAAGCCCATCTTGATTGCAAAGCGACAGATGATCTCTGAATCAGGCAGCGCTTCGCCGGGAGGCGTTGTGAGTTTTTGGAGATAACTGATGCGGCGTTCTGCATTCGTCATAGTGCCTTCCTTTTCCGTCCAGGCAGCGGCGGGAAGGATCACATCAGCATATTGCAGGGTTTCAGGACGATTGGATATTTCCTGTACCACTACAAACTTTGCTTTCTTTAAGGCTGCTTCTGCTAATCGTGCATCAGGTAAGCTTACCAACGGATTTGTACACATAATCCAGATGGCTTTTAGTGTACCATCGTTGAGCGCTGTGAACATCTCGGTGGCGGTAAGACCGGGTTTTTCTGAGAGCGGCACGCCACCCCAGAACGCTTGTACTTCTTTGCGATGCGCAGGATTATCCAATACACGATGTGCTGGCAGCAGGTTGGATAAGCCACCTACCTCACGGCCTCCCATAGCATTGGGTTGACCTGTGAGAGAGAAAGGTCCTGCACCGGGTTTGCCTATCTGTCCTGTAATCAAATGAAGATTGATCAGGCTGAGATTTTTGCGCACACCAACTACGCTTTGATTAAGGCCCATGGTCCAGAGGGTCATGAATCCGGTCGCATTCCCAATCAGGGACGCTGCTTCGTAGATAGCACTTTCAGGTATATCACAAATTTCGGCGGCACTGGCTATGCTGCGTTCCATTACGATATCCCGGTATTGTTGAAAACCATCTGTGTGATCGCGAATGAATAGAGGATCAATATGCCCCTGTTCTATTAATACACGACCAATGGCATGATGTAATACAATATCGGTACCGGGATGGATCTGCAAATGCAGATCTGCCGTAGCACAACTCTGTGTAACACGGGGATCGCTGACGATAATTTTCAAATCAGGATTAGCAGCTTTTGCAGCTTCTACACGTCGCCATAAAATAGGATGACACCATGCAGGGTTCGCACCAGCTACGAAGATGCAGTCAGCGAGTTCAAGGTCATCGTAAGCACCGGGTACACTGTCTTCGCCCAACGCCAGTTTGTAAGCAGCAACGGCACTGCTCATACAAAGGCGTGAGTTGGTATCTATGTTATTACTCCCAATGAATCCTTTGATGAGTTTATTGACAACATAATATTCTTCTGTAAGGCATTGCCCGGATGCGTAGAAGGCTACTGCATCCGGGCCATATTGTTGAATGATTTTTGTAAACACGGCAGCAGTGCGATTCAGCGCCTGATCCCACGATACGCGTTGCCTGGGTAAGTGGCGGTTGTAGCGCATCTCAGGGTAGAGCAACCGGTCGCTGGTATCCATCACAGTATAGTGAAGGTTCATCCCTTTGGAGCAAAGCATGCCCCTGTTTACAGGATGATCTTTATCTCCCTCTACCTGGATCTTTCCCTGCCTGTCCTGGTGCACGATGATCCCACATCCTACTCCGCAATAGCAACAGGTTGTTTTGTATGAAGCCATGATTTCGCTGGTTTACTGATAAATCTTGTGAGCATCACGATGAGCGATACACCAATTACGATGTAGCCAATGTAAGTGAATGCCTGTATATAGGAGATCGATTCAGACTTAAACAGGAAGCCGAAGAGCATACCACCCAGGTTACCCCCTGCACCTACGATACCACTGACCAGTCCAATGTTTTTCTCATTGATAAAAGGTACAATGCCGTAAGTAGCACCATTGGCCATCTTGAGGAAGAGCGCAAAGGTGAGCATAGAGATGATCGCTAATGTGAGATTACCAGCCTGTGCAAAGAGCAACAGGCCAATGCCTTCGAGTAATAATACGATGGCGAGCAGACGGCCTTTGCCTTTGAGACCAAAGCGGGCACCTACTTTGTCAGATACGATCCCCCCCATGGCACGGGCAAATAGGTTCATGAATCCAAACACGCCTGCCCAGAAACCTGCACTGCTCTGTGATAAATGAAACGTGTCAACAAAGTGTAATGAAGCCACATTGTCAAAAGTGATCTCCATACCAAAGCACATCGCATATGCCAATGTCAATGCCCAAATGCGCCAGTCAGCAAGGATGGAATAATCAGTTTTTGTTTTATTCGCATGATGGTCTATCTCATCGAAATTACCATCAGGTGTATCTTTTGTATAGCGTGAATAGAGGAAGGCTACGATCAGCATCATGATGCCGGGAAGGATCATTGCATACCGCCAAGCTTCAGATTTTGTGAACCCCAGGCCCACAATGGTTGCGAAGATAACCGGCATCACCATGTTCGTCACTCCACCACCCAGATTGCCCCAGCCACCGGTTACTGCATTGGCAGTGCCTTTGATATTCGCAGCAAACATCATGGAAGTATGATACTGTGTGACTACGAAGGATGCGCCTATCACACTGATGGCTAAGCGGAAAAGTAAGAAAGTAGTATAGTCTCTGGCCAGTCCTACCAAAAATACCGGTAATGAACCAGCGATCAGCAGCCGGATAGCCGTCTTACGAGGCCCCCAGGTATCACAGAGTTTACCGATGATAAGGCGGGCCAGTATAGTACCCGATACGGATGCGATGATAATATTGCCTACCTGTGCTTTAGAGAGACCCAGGTCTTCACGGATGGTGGGCATGAGCGGTGCAAGACCGAACCAGCCGAAGAAGCAAACAAAAAACATGAGCCACGTAATGTGAAAGGTGCGCATGTTAATGCTATTCAGTGAGAACAGCGGGAGGGTTTTGAGCTGGTTGTTTTGCGACATAGTGCAATGAGTTTTTTATTTGAGTGATGGCATGGCGGTGCCCTTTAGCTGAAAGCGTACTTTCAGCTATGGCTGGCGAACGATGTATCCTAATCCTTTACTTGAAAATAAAATCCGGTTTGATGATGATCATTAAGTAAGCCCAGTTACTATTGCTCTTAGCGTTTGCAACATTTTTAACGCCTGCGGATGTTAATGCATTGGTGCTCCAGAAGTGGCTATAACCACCTTCGAAGCTGACTACCTTCGTCAGGGCAAGGTTGGCTACGATGTCCAGCTCTTCCCCAAAACGGCGGGTGTCATACCCCGGGATCTCACTGCTGGCAAGAAATTCATGAATATCGCCGGTGAGTGTCCATTTGGTATTTGGTTTGAACTTCGTTTTGATATAGTAGTTCTGTAAGCCCCTGTTGCCAAACGGACTGCCTACATAAAAGTAGTCCATATAGCCCCAGTATTTATGCGGGGTACCATACAGGAAGTCAAAGGCATTGCTGGTCTTGCCGTCCGACGACGTGCCACCTGTGGCAAAGTCTACACCAGCACCTGCGCTGAATGGTTTGGATACCTGGTACATGAAGTTACCATTCAGGGTAGCTGCACGCAGGTTCAGGCCAGTGGCACCTTTACCAAACTGGTAATAACCCGAAGCTGTCACCGTCCACCTGTTGAACGTGTTGGTGTAAAACAGTCCGGTGGTCATGCGGGTGTAGGTCGCCTGTTCGTATGTTTTAGTCGCTACCCCAGCCACTGTATCGATGTGATACTTAGAGAACTGGTCGGCAAAGAAGAGGAACGATACATTGCCCTTCTTAAATTTCTTACCGGCATAGAGGAATTCCATGGCTTTATACATGGTACCTGCGTTGGTGGTAGCTGTGTAGTTGCCAGGAGGCGTTTCGTTGTAGATGGTTCCTGTGCTGTTTTCCTTGTTTTGATTAAAGCCGCCACCCAGGTGTAACTGGAAAGGGCCTGTTTCATACTTCAGGATAGCTGCATCGTGGCGACGACCTTGTTGCAGCCAGTCCAGGTTCCCCAGTAACCGCATATCGTCGTAGGCAATTTCCTGTCTGCCGACCTTTAGGTTCAGGGCTTTGTTTTTGTAAACGGTGTCGAGCAACATTACTTCTGCCCAGGCTTCGTGTACCATCAGGCCATTGAGGTCCTGGGTAGTAGTGCGGTTGATCAGTGATACATCCTGTCCCCATACTCTTACATCTTGGATAGTAGCACCCAGTTTGAAACGGTAACCGGAAAAACCTGCCATGAGACGGGTACGCTGAGATGTAAAGACGGCGGGGTTTGATCCCTGTGGTAGTGGGGCCCCTTGTCCATCACGATATTCCGTGCGTGTTCTTAATTGAGCCCCTATAGAAAACTGCGCATCTGCATGGAGGTAGGAGATAGCGCTTAGTACGATGGAGAATGCCCCGGCGCGGAACAGTAGCTTCATAAATTTTGGTTGAGTGGTGTGAATTACGATTGTTACACTGTTATTATTCAGTACACGACTGGTTCTATCGTAATTTACATAACCATCGCCGGATTATAAACTCCTATAAATACTTTATTTTCTACCACTTTCACGGGGTAAGTTGTGATGTTACACTCATGTTCATCAGTGAGGCAACGGCCGTCTTTCAGCGAGAATGTTTTTTTATGAAAGGGGCAGGCTACTTTGGGTTCTCCTTCCTGCGTGCCGGTCATACCCCGGCTCAGGGCCATCTGCTGGCGATGTGGGCACAGGTTCTGGGTAGCATACCATTCGTTTCGGCGGGCAAAGTGGAACAGGGCAATCTGTTCATCGCCCAGTTTTACACATACGCCACCGTTAGCAGGCACGTCGGTGGTGTGACAGGCGAGTACCCAATCTTTCTGAGTGTTGGTTGTTACTTCCATTCGGCAGCTTTTTTTTGTTCTCTGAGATGATCAAATTTTACGGTAGGATCTTTTTCGCCGGGGGCGTTTACGAAGTGATTAAATCGCTTGCGGAGTTCTGGATTGTCAACCACTTCTTTCCATTCGCACTTGTACCTGTCTACGAGGGATTGCATTTCTGCTTCCAGTTGGCCTGCGATACCCAGACTATCATTCACGACTACATTGCGGAGGTAGGTGATGCCACCATCCAGTTTGTTGAGCCATGTAGCTGTACGGGTAAGTGGATCGGCAGTTTTGATATAGAACATGAGAAAGCGGTCGATGTAGCGGATGCAGGTGTCGCTATCCAGGTCCGAAGCCAGCAGGATGGCGTGTTGTGGCTTGGAACCGCCGTTGCCACCTACATACAGGTTCCAGCCTTTTTCGGTAGCGATAATGCCGAAGTCTTTGCTCTGGGCTTCAGCACATTCACGGATACAACCCGATACAGCTGATTTAATTTTATGTGGCGCACGCAACCCACGATAGCGTTCTTCTATCTGAATAGCAAAGCTTACACTGTCGTGCAGACCAAAACGGCACCAGGTAGAACCTACACAACTTTTTACTGTACGCAGTGCTTTGCCATATGCATGGCCGCTTTCGAAGCCCGCAGCGATCAACTCTTCCCAGATGGAAGGCAGATCGCTGAGGTGAGCTCCGAACAGGTCTATACGTTGACCACCTGTAATTTTGGTGTAGAGATTGTATTTAAGGGCCACTTGTGCGATGACCAGTAATTTAGCAGGTGTGATTTCGCCACCGGGAATACGGGGTACCACTGAATACGTGCCACCTTTCTGGATATTGGCGAGGAAACGGTCGTTGGAATCCTGAACGGTGTCATTGCCTTTGTCGAGAATGAGTTCGTTCCAGAGGCTGGCCAGGATGGAGGCAACTACGGGTTTGCAGGTTTCGCAGCCATCGCCATGACCGTAAGTGTCCAGTACTTCATCGAAAGTATAAAGGTGTTTTACTTTGATCAGGTCGTACAGTTCCTGGCGGGAATAGTGGAAGTGTTCGCAGAGCACATTACGGATATATTTGCCCTGTGCCTTCATGGTAGAGGTGATGAGGTCTTTGACCATAGGCACACAACCTCCACAGCAGGTACCAGCTTTGGTACATTTCTTTACATCATTCAGTGTTTCATTACCTGCTTCTACTGCCTGGCAGATGGTGGCTTTGGTCACACTTTCACAGCTACAGATGATGGCTTCGTCAGGCAGACCCAATACCCCGGCACCTGCTTCAGTATTGCCTCCGCGGGCGCCGAGCAGTACATCTTCAGGATTAGGGGGCAGAACCACTTTGTTCTTAGCGGTTTGCAGGAGCATGTTGTAAGCTTCCGCTTCGCCAACGAGAATACCGCCTATCAGTGTTTTACCATCGTCAGAGACATTGATACGTTTATAGATGCCTTTCATGGTGTCTTCATATACAATCGGACGGCCGGTAAAAGGATCGCCGAAGCTGGCAACATCTACGCCAATGAGCTTGAGTTTGGTGCTCATATCGTAACCAGTAAAGGTCTTGTTGCTGTCGGTGAGGTTAGAAGCTACTACTTCCGCCATTTCATAGCCGGGGGCAACGAGGCCATAGACCATACCATTATGTAAGGCGCATTCACCAATGGCAAAGATGGCAGGATCGGTGGTTTGCAACTGGTCGTTGACTACAATGCCGCCTCTGTGGCCGGTATCCAGACCGCACAGTTTTGCCAGTTCATCTCTGGGCTTGATACCTGCAGAGATTACAAGCATGTCTGCCTCAAGGATGGAGTCGTCGGCAAATTGTAAACCCGTGATGGTATCATCACCTAATATAATAGAGGTATTCTTGTTGGTATGAATTTCCAGACCCAGCTGGCTGAGTTTGGATTGGAGAATGCGGGAGCCGGCATCATCAATCTGGCGGGGCATGAGTCTTGGCGAAAATTCTATGACATGGGTGTCAGGAATACCTAGGTCCAGCAGGGCTTTGGCAGCTTCCAGACCCAACAGGCCACCGCCTATTACCACGCCACGCTTTGCTTTGGGGGCGTAGTCGCGCATCAGTTCCAGGTCCTCGATGGTACGGTATATAAATACGCCTTTTTTGTCAACACCGGGAATGGGAGGAACAAAAGCAGCTGAACCAGTGGCGAATATGAGAAAATCATAAGATTCGTTGATACCTTTGTAAGAGTGAACGGTCTTATTTTCGCGATCAATATGTTGAACAGGGTCTCCGGTATGCAGCCTGATATTATTATTGCTGTACCAGGAGGCAGGGGCGAGGAGGAGGTCTTCCGCAGTTTTGCCGGCGAAAAATTCGCTTAGATGAACACGGTCGTAAGCTGGACGGGGCTCTTCGCCAAATATCGTGATCTGAGGTGGTGTTGTGTGTGTCTTTGAGATTATTTTCTCACAAAACTTATAGCTCACCATTCCGTTGCCAATGATTACTATTTTCATGGTTGATAAGAAGCAGAAGGTTATTTATTACGAAATAGTTAATATGATAACTTTTTCCTGACTGACTATCTGTTTTATTCCTTTTTATGTGATTTGTATCATGAAATTAAGAATAATGAATGTAATTTTATAGTGAATGGTATGATTTGTATCAAATATAGTTATTTATAATATAAAGGAAGCATGGCAAAATTATCCCTGGTAGGTGCTGGTCCGGGTGATCCGGAACTAATTACGCTGAAGGCCATTAATGTGTTAAAACAGGCAGATGTAATATTATATGATGCGTTGGTGAACGAGGCATTGCTGAGTTATGCCCGGCCGGATGCAGTGCTGCGTTTTGTAGGCAAGCGATATGGATGCCATTCTTTGTCTCAGCAGGAGATCAACCACCTGATTGTAGAGTATGCTAGTAGTCATGGGCATGTAGTAAGACTGAAAGGGGGCGACCCTTTTGTATTTGGCCGTGCAGGTGAAGAAATTGCAGCAGCGAATGCCGCAGGGATACCAGTGGACGTTATTCCCGGTATTTCCAGTGCGCTGGCAGCGGCGGAATCGCAGATGATTCCATTGACCAGCAGGGGGGTGACTGAAAGCTTTTGGGTAACAACCGGCACTACATTGACTGGCGATATTTCAGGAGATATTGAACTGGCCGCCCGATCGACTGCTACTGTGATTATATTAATGGCGATGAGCAGACTGGAAGCCATCATGGAAATCTTTTCCAAACATGGTAAGAAGGATCTGCCGGTTGCCATCATACAGGAAGCCACTACAGGCAGAGATAAAATGGTACTCGGTACAGTAAATGATATCTATTATAAAGCACATCATGAAGGAATGGCAAATCCTGCTGTGATAGTAGTCGGAGAAGTAGTACGTTTGCGTAATATAACTGCCGAAGTGCAGGCGTTGATCAAAAAGAAGAACGATGAAGAAAGATAAATCAGGTTGCGACGTCGCCACCTGTATGTTTTGTAAGCTTTGTGTACCCGAATGGAAACCCGCAATACAGGCACACAAACAAACCTATAATGTCAAAAAAGGAGGAGTATTATTTAAGGAAGGCGAACCGGTACAGGGCATTTACTTTTTGTATAGTGGTTCTGTAAAAGTGCATAAGCACTGGGGAGAGGAGAAGGAATTGATAGTCCGCTTTGCCCGCAAGGGAGACATTGTAGGTCATAGGGGAGTAGGTACAACCCAACTTTACCCAGTATCAGCTACCGCACTGGAAGCTGCGGAAGTTTGTTTTATCCCCATTGATTTTTTCCAGACTACGCTAAAGGTCAACCATGATTTTCTGTATGCTATGATGCTCTTCTATGCCGCAGAACTACAGGAGTCAGAGCAGAAAATGCGGAACCTGGTGAACATGCCGGTGAAGGGAAGAGTAGCCTATGCCCTGTTATTATTATTGGAGAAATTTGGGCAGGATGCCGAGGGGAATATAGACCTGATATTAAGCAGACAGGATCTGGCTTCTTATACAGGTACCACTTATGAAACGGCTTTCAGGGTGATGAGTGAACTGATACAGGAGCAGGCCATCGCAGTATCCGGCAAGAGCATAGCGGTGACAGATACAGCGAAACTGCAGGTGTATTCCCAGTTACAATAGTTTGTATTCAGCAGCGAGTTTTACAACGGAAGTCGTATTGTTCACACCGAATTTTTCCATCAGGTTCTTACGATGGCTTTCTACTGTATGGGTACTGATAAATAATTGTTCTGCTATCTGAATAGTAGTGAGTCCCTTGCCTATGAGCTGAAGGATCTCCTTTTCACGGCGGGTGATACGGGGGATGGCTTTGAGCAGGTCCTGATCCGCACTTTTCAGTGCCTCGCGGGTACTTGTACAAAGGTATTCTTCTCCATCCATCACGGTATTGATGGCTTTGATGATTTCATTACCCAGCGCATTTTTTAACACATATCCACTTGCGCCGTTATGTAGCATACTGTGAATCACAGGTTGCTCATCGTGTACGCTGAGGGCGATGATCTTGATATCCTCGTATTTCTTTTTGATTTCAGTGGTTAGGTTTATGCCACTTACATCCGGAAGGTTTACATCCATGAGAATGACATCCGGGTGTTCCTTTTCTTCCAATGCCTGTAGTACACTTTTTCCATTGCCATAATCCCCGATCACATCAATGGTCAGGTCAGAACGTAGTATGTTCTTCAGTCCTTCCACCATTATGGGGTGGTCTTCAACAACTATAACCTTTATCATGCATCATTTTTTTCGCTTGTTGCACATTCTATTGTGATGGTGGTTCCTGTTCCTATTTCTGATTGAATTTCCATTTTTCCACCGAGGAAGTCTACACGGGCCTGGATATTGGCGAGGCCTGCGCCTTTCAGTTTATTTCCCTGCGTGGTGTCAAAGCCGGCACCATCATCTTCTATTGTGAGGAAGATGGTATCGCCGGTTTGCTGAAGGAGTACGAGGATCTGGGAGGCGTCGGCATGCTTGATAGCATTGTTGACCAGCTCCTGCATAATTCTGTACAGTACTACCTGACGGGTATGTTTCATACTATCTGTATGAAAGTTGTATACCTGGCAGACGATATTATTAACTCCGGTCTTTTTAAGACCACGGCAGTATTCTACGGTTGCTTCACCCAGTCCATATTTAATCAGGATTTCAGGCATCATACTACGGGCTATGCGACGCAATTCGTCCATGGCGCCGTCCAGTCGTTGTAGTGTGTTGTTTACCTTGTCATGCTTGATCTCAACATCATCTATGGTTGGGATGGTAGATAGCTCAAGTTTGATACCAGATAATAACCCACCCAATCCATCGTGCAGATCTCTGGCCAGTCGGGTACGTTCCTGTTCCTGCCCTTCGAGCATGGCGCTCAAAAGGGAAATGTGGTGTTCCTGGCGGATGCGGTCTACTTCGAACTGGTGCAGTTGCTCCTGTTGTGTGAGGAGTTTGCGGCCATTTCGGTAGAACAGATAACTCAAACCTGCAACGACTAATAACGAAATCATAATCACGATCATCAGGGAAATCAACAACCTGTTTTTTTGCAGGGCGAATTCCTGTCTTTCGTTTTCATGTTGCAGTTGCAATATGCGTCGTTCCTTTTCAGAAGTCTGGAACTGGGTTTCCAGTTCATGCAGTTTGGCAGTGACTTCCTGCTCCTGCATACTATCGGAAAGGGTAATATATTGTCTCAGGAAACGATAGCCCTGATCTGAATTACTTTGTTTGTAAGCAATATCGGCCATGAGGTCCAGCGCCGGCATGTGCAGAGGGTAATCCCTGAGGGAAGACGCCAGTGTGGTATACTCATTCATGAATGACATGGCGATATCATACTGGCCCAGGCGGTTATACAATTTGGCCAGGGAATAGAGGTTCTGACAGATCGTAGTATTGTCCTGATAGCGACGGGCGATGGACAATCCGCTGTTGAACATCATAGTAGCATGTACATACATCTGGTGCTTCTGATCCAGTTGCCCCTGGTAGTCAAACCAGGAAGCCCACAGGTTGGAAGAGTCACCGGGCATGGAATCCAGTTTCTTCTTGGCGTCAGCGAGGTGTTGCTGCATCTGTGAAAGGCTATCCAGGTAAAACATACAGCTGGACAGGTTCAGGTGACGGCTGATGATATCTTCCGTGAACGCTGCTGAATCGGCGTAGGTATCCAGGCTCTTATTATAATAAGTAGTGGCGGTTTTGTATTGGGCCTTATTAAAGAAGATATCACCCAGGCTCTGATAGGTGCCACCCAGTATTTTGGGCTCATTAAGCTGTTCAAGTACGGGGATGGCTTTCAGGTATTCTTCTACCTGTAGCTGGGTGTAGCCTTTGTCGCCCATGACCATGGCGAGATTAATCCGTGTCATGGCCATGAGCTTGCGGCTTTCCCTGGCAGTGTCCTTTTTGAGGGCCTCTTTGGCCAGGATCAGGTACTTTTCTGCTTCCTGAGGGTCGTGGTACGTGCGGTACCATTCACCCAGGGCCAGATGAGCACTGGCGATGCCGAGCTTGTTGTCCCGTTTTTCTTCCAGTTTAAGTGCCTGTTGTATGTAAGAGAAGGCTAAAGCGCTGTCGGTGGTTTGCAATTTTTTTGCAAGCCGGAGGAATAATTCCACCCTTGCTGCTTCGTCAGGTACCCGACGAATGGCATTCTGAAGGCTATCCAGGTAGGTCGGTTTGGACCTGGAGCAGCTGGTGATAAATACGCTGTTAGCTATTAACAGCATGATTATGAGTATGCTTAGTACCCGCTTGTAAGTAAATAATGTTCCCATCCGGATGGAAATATATAAAATATTTTATAAATATAGCTAATTGGTTGAGATTATTGGATTTAGATTGTTTTTAATATGATCAGCTAAGAAAACCCCTGTTTTCCGGGATTTTTTTCAGGGAGAACAGGCTGTACTTTTGTGATGTCGAAAGGGAAATGTGAAAGCGAAAATATGCCGAAAGGCTACAACAATGACGATATACTAATCAAAAATATTCACGAGGCCATAGATTTTATTGAACAAACCCCCAGAGATGACAAGGCAGCGGGATTCGTACACCCGCTGCCTGTATTTAATCAAAAACGATCATCTCTTTAAATTATTGTTCCCACAACCATTTTAAATTTCAATATTCTGCGCTGACCTAAGGACCTAAACCACGTTAGTGGTGATAGTGTCCTGTTTTTATTTCAGGATTATACCCGACAAAGAATGCCAGCCAGATGGTTCTGGATATGCGCATGATAGGTGGCTGCAAAAGGATCAGTAACACCGCATTCACACCTATCCACCAGAAAATTCTGTTATCATAGAGAGAAAAACCAAGGAGTACCCACCAGGCTACAAAGGTTGCTACACTGATCGCTACGGTGAGTGCATAACTTACATAACCGGTACCAAAATAGAACCCGATTTCCCTTTGCAGATCTTCTCCACACACCGGACATCTTTCGTTCATTTCTGTAAAGTGCTTCAGATCATATGCATTATCCGTCTTAAAGAGCTTTCCTTTACGGCAGGCTGGGCACCTGTTTTTCCAGATGCTAAGGAATAAATTAGGCCGTTTTTCGATTTTTTCTGCACACATATTATTGAGTAATGTATTTCTTTCTGAATTCTTCGGGAGTGATTCCTTCGTAATTTCTAAAGAAACGGGTGAAGTAAGAGTTGTCTTTAAAGTTGAGATCGTACGCGATTTCCAGTATACTCAAGTCTGCATTGGTTAGCAGGCGTTTAGCTTCCAGGAGGATCCTGTCGCGAATGACATCGCCGGCTGTTTTACCCAACAATTCTCTGCACAATGCATTGAGATGGTTAGGCGTTATGTACAACATAGCGGCATAATCTTTTGGCAGTCTTTTAGTACGGAAGTACTGATTGATCAGCTGTTGGAAGTTGCGGAGCTGTATGGAAGTGTGTACTGTCAGGGCTGTGGTTCCCCCTCTGGTGGTATGTCGCTCTACTGTAATAAAGAGCTCCAACAGCCGCAGGCAGATCATGTCCATATTGAGTTGAGGATGCTGATTCGCTTCCCGCAGCAGTTTTTCGAACAGTTCGGTCACTTCAGGGTGAATGTAACCCGGCAACTGGCAAACGGATTGCTGACTGTTGCCACTGAAAAAGCTGAACTGGTCCAGGTAGTTTGGATTGAGCAGGAAGGAGCGGAAGAAGTCGGCGGCGAAATGTATAATATACCCGTCGGTACGGCTTGTAAAGTCCCAGCTGTGTACCTGTCCTGGAGCCATGAAGTAGATCTGGAAGGGATGAACATCGAATTTGACAAAGTCGATGGTGTGGGATCCGCTACCTTTTGTGAACATCACCAGGTGATAGAAGGCGTGCCTGTGGGGATGATGCCTTGCCTGGTAGTGTTTGTCGAGGTAACCGGCAAAGTCTTCTACCATAAGGTGCAACGGTTGCCCGTTTTTGTCGATGGTACAGACGTCGTAAACCGGTATTGTAGCGCGCGCCATTGTGCTGTTGTTATTAATTGTACAAAATTACCGGATTTTATGAGTATGTGATGGTGAAATAAGGGGGTATTATGGTACTTTTTACCGATTCGGTAATTAATGAGAGAAAACGGAGCCGGGTAGCATCTTATATACATATAAAATATTTTTATTTTATAGGGTTCTGGTTAATTTTGCATAATTATATAAGTCTCAACTTACACATCATTAAAGAAGCATGAAGACACGGAAACGCATTTTTCGTATCCTATATATCGTATTGGGTTCTATGCTGGCATTATTAGGGATCGCCTCTCTTATTCTGTACACGCAGCAGGAACGACTGACACAAATGGCACTCAGGGAGCTGAATAAGCAGCTGCCCGGTGATCTCGTTGTGGGTGGCAGTAATATCGCCCCATTTGAAAACTTTCCGTACGTATCGATTGGACTGAAGAATGTAACATTTTATGCTAACAAACAGCATACTGGCAAACCATTGTACCAGGTAGAAAAATTGTTTGTTGGATTTAGTCTGCCAGACATCATCCGCCAGCAATACAATGTAAAGGTACTGGTAGTGAAAAATGGTTACCTGCACCTGGTTAAAGAGCAGAATGGAAAGATCGATATCGTGGAAGCCAACCGTATTCAGTCGGATTCGGCTATTACTACTTCTGGTGATTCGGCGCCTATGCAGCTGGATATCAAGAAGATCATTCTGAGAGACCTGGATATCTCGTATACCGACAAGGTGATGGGATCGCATGTGGCTACACATATCGACAAGATCAAGACCTCGTTCAAAATGGATGGGGATCTGATCAACGCATCGATGGAAGGTAAGCAGGTCATTGATTATATCACCCCGTCTGACACTGTGCTGTTTCGCCATAAAAATATTGAGACAGATCTGCAACTCAGTTATGATAGCAAAAAGCAGTTACTAAACCTGCCCGTGGGCAAACTGAAACTGGAACAGGCAAGATTTAGTGTGACAGGTTCCCTGAATATGTCTCAGGGTAATCTGGTTGATGTGACACTGGAAGGAGACAAGCCGGATATCAACCTGTTATTATCTTTCGCACCTGCGAGTGTGACGGAGCAATTGAAACAATTTGAATACGACGGCCGGATCTCTTTCAAAGGCGTCATAAAGGGAAAACTGGGTGATGGCAAAATGCCACTCATCTCTGTCAACTTCGGTTGTGAAAATGCTTACTTCCTGAACCCGGATGCGAACAAGAAAGTAGACAGTCTGAGCTTTAAAGGATATTATACCAATGGTGCTGAGCATTCGCTCAAAACCTCTGAGCTGCACATTCTGAATATGAGCGCATTGCCAGACAAAGGTGTGTTCAAAGGCAACTTTGTGATGCGCGACTTCACCGATCCAAAGATTGTGATGCAGGTGAACTCAGAACTGGAACTGGAATTCATCGGTGCTTTCCTGGGTATCAAAGACCTGCAGAAGGTAACAGGCCACATCAGTCTGAACATGAACTTTAAGGAACTGGTGGATATGCAACTGCCGGAAGCTTCGCTCGGTAAACTGAAAGAAGGAATACAGAGTGAACTGACGGTGAGCAACCTGACCTTCCGGATTCCGAATTATCCGCATATGGTGCGCAATATGAACCTGCATGCGAACATGAAGAATGGCATGGTAACGCTGGATAGTCTGGCGCTGCGCGTAGGCCATTCTGATATCATGCTGAGTGGTTCACTAAGCGACCTGCCAGCAGTGTTTCACAAACACCAGCAACCAGTAAAGGTGACGCTGAATGTACATAGTAATAAGATATTGATGAGCGATGTGCTGGCCTTTGATTCTGCCAAAGCAAGAAAAGCAAAAGAGGAGATCAATGGGTTTAACATCACCTTGTCTCTCGAAACATCTGTGAACCAGTTGCTGCATCCTGCCCCCTTGCCAAAAGGTACTTTCAGGATGGAAAAACTGAATGCCTCCTTTAAATACTATCCACATGCATTTCATGATTTTGGTACAGAAGTGGCGATCAATGATACTGCATTGCTGATGCGTAACTTCGGTGGTCTGATTGATAGTACGGATCTGAAGCTGAGTGCGAGAGTGATTAACTACCAGTTGTGGTTTGATAAGGTAAAGAGAGGAAAAACACAGATTGCATTTGACCTGAAATCACAACACCTGGCCATGAATGACCTGCTGGGAAGGATCAGCAAAAACTATGTACCAAAAGATTATCAGCAAGAGGTAGCCAGTAATATCTGGCTCCGTGCCAAGTGTGATATGAAGTATGATTCTGTCTTCAAATTTGCGAAACTGCATATTGCGAATATATCCGGATCATTGAAAGTACATCCGATCGTACTGGAAAAGATCAATGGTACCATCATGTATGGTAATAACCGCTTTGTACGTGTAGACACGCTGACAGGAAAAATTGGTAACAGTGACTTTGATATAAGTGGCCGGCTATTTTTAGGAACTGATACCACACAGCGGAAGAAGCCGAATTTCTTCACATTCAAATCTGAAAAACTGGATGTGGATCAGCTCACGAATTATAAATTCTCAGGAGTGGAAGAGGAAGAAGACAAACCGCTGGTAGCGCCTACAACCGTGAGAAATACGGTCACAGATTCTATTCATAAGAGTGCGTTCAACATTTTCAATGTACCGTTTACAGATATAACCGTGAATGCGGAAGTAGGAAAAGTAAAGTACCATCATCTGTGGATAAAGGACTTTACGACAAAGATGCGGATGCAGAGTAACCATCATATGTATATCGATACCCTGGGAATGAATATTGCTGAAGGCACCATTGGAATGAGAGGTCACTTTGATGGTTCTGATCCGGCTAAAATTATGTTCAGGAGCAGGATCCGTTTCAATGACGTGAACATTGAGAAGATGATGTTGAAGCTGGATTACTTTGGTCAGGACTATGTGATCAATAAGAATGTAAAGGGAAGGTTGTTTGGACAGGTAAGGTGCCGTGTACTGATGCATCCGGATCTGACACCAAGGTTAGAGGATTCACAAGCTACGCTGGATGTGGATATCAGGAATGGGAGTCTGGTGAACTTTTCCCCGATGCAGGCGATGGCGAGTTACTTTAAAGACAAAAACCTGAACAAGATCAACTTTGATACGTTGAAAAATAAGCTGACCCTGAAGAATGGGGTGCTGGAAATTCCTAAAATGAATATCAACTCATCACTTGGGTTTATAGAGATTTCAGGTAAACAGGGATTGGATTTCAACATGGAGTATTACCTGAGAGTGCCCATGAAGGTGGTAACGAGTGCAGGATGGCAGGGGCTGTTTGGCAGGAAAAAAGAAGATGTAGATCCGGATCAGGAAGATGCGATTGAGTACAGAGATAAGAACAAGACGATCCGGTTTATGAATATTAAAGTGACAGGTACGCCAGATAAGTTTAAAGTTGGATTAGGGAAGGCGAAAAAAGCATAACTATGATGAAAGCAATCATGATACTTCTAATTTATGGCAGTACAGTGCAGGCACAGCGATTGCATGTGCTTGCACTGGCTGAAAATGGAGGGCATCATATTGCTTACACTAAAAGAGCAAAGGTGTGGCTGGATCAGCTGGCGAAGGAGAGCAATTTTGTGATTATGGGGCATGCGTCTGAATTGTTTGATAACCCGATGTATGTTTTACTATTCAGGAATGCAATCAGCCGGGCTTCCAAAAAATAAATTCCATTTTTGAGCAAAGGGTATTTTTGAATTGTTTTAGCTTGCTGTTTATAACCCATTCCACTATGACGCAACAATTACCTGCTTTTTTAAGTGCTGATGCAGGCACGTCTTTTTCTTCCGGTGAGTTTTTTCTGAGACCATTGGTATTGGATACTGATATTCCTTTGATTCACGATTGGGTGAACAGGGAGTATGCCATGTATTGGCAATTACAGCATAGTACGATAGAGACAGTGCGTAAAATGTATGCCGATCTGATCGCTTTGCCGCATGTACAGCCTTTTCTGGGGTTTTATAATGACAAGCCGGCTTTTCTGGTAGAGTTTTATAAGGCACAGGAAGATAGGATAGGGGAGTATTATGATGCGCTGCCGGGGGATTATGGATTTCATATCCTGATGGCGCCGGTGGAGAAGCGGATACCGGATTTTACCTTTCAGGTGTTTCAGGTGATAATGGCGTTTTTATTTAGTGATGCGAGGGTGGAGCGATTGATAGTGGAACCGGATGCGAGGAATGAGAAGATACATGTGTTGAATAAGAGAGCGGGGTTTGAGTATCAGGGGTTGGTGGAGTTGCCGGAGAAAACGGCGCATCTGGCATTTTGTAAAAGAAAAGAACAGGTAGTTTCCTAAGAGAAACTACCTGCGGGAAAATATATTAGTTCCTGGAAACGCGACCACCGCGTGAACCTCCACCATTGTTAGATGATCTGCCGCCACTGTTATTGCCGCCGCTGGATTGTCTGCCGCCGCCATTGCTGTTTCCTACAGATTGTCTGGTGCCGCCACCATTGTTGGTTCTGCCCGGGGTGTAGTTACCACCGCCATTTGATCCACTGTTGTTGGTTCTGCCTGGGGTGTAGTTACCACCACCGTTGGTTCCACCGTTGTTGGTTCTTCCCGGGGTGTAGTTGCCACCACCATTGGATCCACCGTTGTTGGTTCTGCCCGGGGTGTAGTTACCACCACCATTGGATCCGCCATTGCTCACTCTACCCGGGGTATAGTTACCACCACCGTTGTTAGTTCTTCCCGGGGTGTAATTACCACCGCCATTATTAGTTCTTCCCGGTGTATAACCGCCTCTGCCGCCATAATTTCCACCACGATCTACCCGACCGCTATTCCTGTTATTACGATAATTATCCACAACAACCCTGTTCCGCTGAATCACGGTTACAGAAGTCATACGGGTAGGTCTGTACATCACACGTGCAGGTTGGATTCTGCGTGTAGGTACGACTACATAGCGGGTGTGGTAATGTGCACAGTAAGGACGATATTCGTAATAAGGCATTGGGCGCCATGGACGCCACCATCCTGGATGTGCTACCCATGTAAAGGGTGAAATCCATACAGTATAAGCAGGTGCATATACAAAGCGAACACATGGCCAGAACCACACATTTACAATAATCCCTTCAGGGCTTGAAACGGATGGACCGTGGCTGGCAGGGCTGTAATTAAATGCATTGTCAGCTTCAGGCAATGGCTCTGCTATGGTAGATTCACCATAAATATCAGCATCCCCTTCAATCTGGATTACAGCATTGTCGTCAGCAGTTTTCTCAAGAGAGATCACTGCTACATCCTGACTTTCGGTGGGAGATACCAGGGCCTGCAGTACAAATATCTGCACATCGTCCTGCTTCTTGCCTGTAACACGCACATAATCAATCTGTCCGTCTTCATTCAGGTCCAGGTTATTGACTTTATTATCCTGAGTGTTTAATAATTTTTCGAATTCTTCAGGTGATCCTGCTTTTTTAAATAAATCCAAAGCTCCCTGTAAACTGAAATTGTCCCCGGGTAAACCGGTAGAATCTGCTTCCTGATCCTGCGCGCTGGCGGAAACTGCTATAGTAAAACATAGGAGCAGTGCAGAAATGGTTTTTGAAAGGTTCATACGATGTTGTTTAGATCGTTAGGGATGTGAAATTACAAATAGTTTAATTATATTATATAAAAACTGTGCCAATTGGAAGGGTTCGGTCTTTTTATAGTATAACTAATTGATAATTAAGGTAAAAATAATTGAACGTATAAAATAATTTTATTTGTCTATCTGATTGTGATTCTTGATGATTTAGATTTTTTTTTGATCTTAATTCAATTTTTATTCCTAATTTGGTGCCGTCAATCGTAAGGTCCGGGCTACCGGATCACTCTACTTAAACCGCAACTCGCATACTGTTTTTGGGCCACCAAATTAGGACATTGTTTGAATAATGATAGTCACCATTTTGTTTTCAAACATACTTAATAAATAAAACCATTTACGATTTTTCGTGAATAGTGCTTAAACCGCAACTCGCATACTGCTTTTGGACCTTTTTTTAACGCTGCATTCAGTGGTGTGATGCTGGCTATTAGCCTGTCGTCATAAGAATTAAATACTGTCAATTATGATCTGAAAAAGGTGCAGATCATAAAACACGGTATCTGAAATTGCACAGGTATTGTGTTACAACAACCGAATTAGAGCAAAAAAGATGAGTAAAATGTTACGTGCGAAGATGGCGGGAATAGCCCGGGTAAACAGTGCAAAAGAAAGAGGAATCTGGCCTTATTTCCGACCAATCTCTTCCGGTCAGGACACTGAGGTAGAAATTGAGGGTAAGAAAGTACTGATGTTTGGATCCAATTCCTATCTCGGGCTGACAAACCATCCTCAGGTAATAGCAGCAGCTATTAAGGCGACAGAAAAATACGGAACCGGTTGTGCGGGGTCCCGTTTTCTGAATGGAACCCTGGATTTACATCTGGAATTAGAAGCAAGGCTGGCAAAGTTTGTGGGCAAAGAAAACGCGATCGTATTCAGCACCGGCTTTCAAGCCAACCTGGGTGCCTTGTCAAGTCTGACCGGTCGCAATGATTACATCCTGCTGGATGAACTGGATCACGCTTCTATTATTGATGGTAGCCGTTTATCCTTCTCCAAGGTAGTCAAGTACAAGCACAATGATATGGACAGCCTCGAAGCCAAGCTACAGGCATTACCATCAACAGCGGTGCGTTTAATTGCTATAGACGGGGTATTCAGCATGGAAGGTGATCTGGCTAAACTGCCTGATATCGTATCGCTGGCTGATACCTATGGTGCAAATATCATGGTAGACGATGCACATGGTCTGGGTATCTTAGGTATGAATGGTACCGGTACCGCTTCTCACTTTGGTCTTACTGACAAGGTTGATGTGATCATGGGTACTTTCAGCAAATCCTTTGCTTCCCTGGGGGGCTTTATTGCTGCCGACAATACCATTATTGAGTACCTGAAACACACTGCCCGCGCACTGATCTTCAGCGCAAGCATGACCCCTGCTGCTGTGGCAAGTGTACTGGCTACGCTGGACATTATTGAATCAGAACCTGATCATATCAAAAGACTGTGGGACAATACAGAGTATGCCCGCAAACTGCTGGAAGATGCTGGTTTTGACACTGGTGAAGTATCTGAAACCCCCATCATTCCTATTTATATCCGAAATGAAGAAGGGGTATTCAGCATTACCAAAAGATTACAGGAACTGGGGATCTTCGTGAACCCTGTGGTGCCACCTGCCGTTCCTCCTGATGCTACACTGATCCGTTTTTCACTGATGGCGACACATACCTTCAGCCAGATTGAAAAAGCCGTGGAAATGTTAGTGAAGGCATTCAAAGAAGAAGGCATTCCCTTAAGAGAAAAACATAACGGGAATATAGTGCTGCAATAACGCCTGTAACAATTAAAGCAAATAATAATGGACACCATACAGACACCTTCCGTTACCACCACAACCACTGTAGTCAGAGGAAGTGCACCCGTTATCGAACAGGTGAGTACTAAACAGCAGATGAAATTATTCATTGACTTCCCGCATGACCTATACAGCAATGATCCTTTATATGTGCCCGAGTTGTTTATTGCACAACGCGACCTTTTAACGCCGGGCAAGCATCCTTTCCACGAACATTCACAAATACAACTGTTTCTCGCTTACCGTGACAAAAAAATAGTAGGCCGTATAGCCGCTATCAACAATCGTAATCACAACGCGTTCAATGGCACTAACGATGGTTTCTTTGGATTTTTTGAATGTATCCCCGATGTGACTGTGAGCAATGCGCTGTTCAATGCAGCTGCAGAATGGCTAAAGAAACAGGAATTATCTACCATCATTGGACCAGTGAATTTCTCTACCAATGAAACCTGTGGTTTACTGATCGAAGGATTTGACAGTCCACCAGTCGTAATGATGACTTACAATCGCCCTTATTACATAGAGCTGATTGAGGCCGCTGAAATGACGGAAAATGTGACACTGATCGCATGGCAGGTAACTGCCGAAGCCGTGGAAGATAAGCCGCTGCGTATGATGCAGATGCTGGAAAACAGACTCGCCCAGCGGAATATCATCATACGCAAAGTAAACCTGAAGGATTTCGACAATGAGGTAGCAAAGATCAAAGATGTTTATAATAAGGCCTGGGATAAGAACTTTGGATTCGTTCCTATGACAGACAATGAATTCGCATATCTGGCCAAGGACCTGAAATTAATAATGGATCCGGATCTATGTATCGTGGCAGAAAGAGATGGACAGATAGTAGGTTTTTCCCTCTGTATTCCCGATCTGAACAAGGTGCTGATCAAGATCCGCAGAGGACGATTACTGCCTACTGGCCTTTTCAAACTCCTGCTGGGCAAGGGCAAGATCAAAGGTGTACGGGTAATAGCACTGGGTGTACTGGAACCTGTGCGTAAGCTGGGGGTGGAAGCAGTCTTCTACGGCCGCATCATCAAAGAATGTCGCCGTAAAGGTATCAATGTGGCAGAAGCCTCCTGGATACTGGCACAGAATGACCTGATGAACAGTGCGATCCAGGCGGTGAATGGCGTACCATACAAGCGATACAGGATTTACGAGAAAGCAATATGAGTAAAAAGGTATTGATTACAGGTGCAAGCGGTTTTCTGGGTTTCCATTTAATCGAAGCTGCACTGGCAGCAGGAATGGAAGTGCACGCAGGGGTAAGGCCCTCTAGTGATGTAGCACATTTACACCATCTGGAGATCTCTATCGTGAACCTGGATTTTCGCAATGTACCTGCCATGGCAGCCTTGCTACAGGAACAGCAATATAGTGATATCATTCATGCTGCTGGCGCCACCCGTGCTAAGAATGAAGCCGCTTTCAACGAGGTCAATGCAACGTATACAGAAAACCTCCTGAAAGCAATCGTACAATCAGGTATTGAATTGAACAGGTTTGTGTATTTCAGTAGCCTGGCAGCAGTAGGGCCAAAAGCTTATGAAGCAAAATGGCCGGAGCAGGATGAGTTATCACCTGCACCCGTGACATTGTATGGTAAGAGTAAACTGCTGGCAGAAAACCTCCTGAAGCAATATGCGCAGATCCCCTGGGTAGTATTGCGCCCTACGGCCATCTATGGCCCCCGGGACAAGGACCTGTTTGTGTTGTTTAAGACGTATGGCTGGCGATTGGAACCGTATATGGGGAAAGGCCCCCAGCAGTTGAGTTTTGTTTATGTAAAAGATGTGGCACAGGCTGCCATTTGCGCGCTCAATGGACAAATTATACATACCTGTTATGATGTTTCGGACGGGAATAGTTATGATCGTTATGCATTGGCCAAAGTGACGAAACGGTTGTTAGGCATCAGAACACTACGTATTCACATGCCATTAACATTGATCCGGTGGATAGCTGTAATGGCTGAGGCAACAAGTAAGGGCATGCCGTTGTTAAATAGGGACCGGTTAAATGAGCTGACTGCCCAAAACTGGAACTGTAGCATAATACGTATACAAAGAGAACTTGGATACCAGCCTGACTTCTCCCTCGAGGAAGGAATGAGGGAAACACTGGACTGGTATACCGGGAACCACTGGTTATAACAAACGTTCACTAATTGAAAAACAAAGAGGCAAAAAGAAAATGAAACATCAAATTAAAGACGCAAACGGAAAGCTGGGAGTACTGATGCCAGGCCTTGGCGCAGTAGCAACCACTTTCATCGCTGGAGTGTTAGCTGTTAACAAAGGCTTTTCCAAGCCAATTGGATCGGTAACACAAATGGGACACATCCGTCTGGGTAAAAGAACAGACAATAACAATCCATTGATTAAAGATTTTGTTCCCTTAGCTAAGCTGGAAGATATCGTCTTCGGCGGCTGGGATGTTTATGAAGATAACGTGTATACAGCAGCGGTAAAAGCTGAAGTATTAGACAGGTTTCAGATTGAAGCAATTAAACCCGAACTGGAAGCCATCGTTCCGATGAAGGCAGCTTTTGACAAAAACTTTGTTAAAAATCTGGATGGCACACATGTAAAGGATTTCAAGACGCGTTATGACCTGGCAGAGATGGTTATGGAAGACATTAAAACCTTCCAGCAGAAAAATAACTGTGACCGTGTCGTAATGGTATGGTGTGGTTCTACTGAAATTTACCATCAGGCAGCAGACGTGCACAATTCGCTGGCAGCATTTGAACAGGGATTGAAAGACAACGATGCAAGAATTGCTCCCAGCATGATTTACGCTTATGCGGCACTGAAGCTGGGCGTACCTTTTGCCAACGGTGCACCTAACCTGACCTGCGATATTCCGGCATTGGTAGAGCTGGCCCACCAGACCAAGACGCCGATTGCAGGTAAAGATTTCAAGACCGGTCAGACCCTGATGAAGACAATTCTGGCGCCGGGGCTGCAGGCGAGAGCCCTGGGTATGGAAGGCTGGTTCAGCACCAACATCCTCGGAAACCGCGATGGATGGGTGTTAGACGATCCTGACAACTTCAAAACCAAGGAAGTTTCCAAGCTTGGCGTTTTAGAAGATATTTTAAGTCCGGAAGAATATCCTGATCTTTACGGTGACCTTTATCACAAAATCCGTATTAACTATTATCCGCCGCGCAAGGATAATAAGGAAAGCTGGGATAACATCGACATCTTCGGCTGGTTAGGGTATAAAATGCAGATTAAAGTAAACTTCCTGTGCCGTGATTCAATCCTGGCTGCACCGATTGTACTGGACCTCGCATTATTTATTGACTTTGCTAAGCGTGCAGGCATGAGCGGCATACAGGAATGGCTTTCATTCTACCTGAAATCTCCTCAGACTGCCCCTGGCTTACGTCCTGAACATGATATTTTCAAACAGCTTATCAAGCTGCAAAATACCTTGCGCTACCTGATGGGTGAAGATCTGATCACGCATCTGGGACTGGACTATTACGAAGGAATTTTTGATACTGAATGATAAGAATACACAAATTAATCGCCACCAGCCTTGGCATTGGATACATTGGCAAGGGCGGAGGAACGGTTGCAGCTGCAGTCGCCGCTCTGGTCTGGTACCTGGTTTTGGCTGGTGGCCATCCTAACAACGTTTGGACGGTGCTGTTTACAGTAGCCATCACCTTATTAGGAATCTGGTCTGGTACGGAAGTAGAACCATATTGGGGCAAAGACGACAAAAAAGTGGTAATAGACGAAGTCGCCGGCATGTTCGTAACCGTCCTGTTCGTGCCTGTCACTCCGGCATATATGTTGGCCGGATTGGTATTATTCCGTTTTTTTGATATAGTAAAACCTTTATATATCAGGCGCACAGAGGCTCTTCCGGGAGGACTAGGGGTTATGATGGACGATATTGTAGCTGGCATCTATTCCAATATTTTGTTGCAACTGGCAATACATCTGATTTAGAAGGTTTGGGTACGCGTTTTGCACAATTGTAGACCATATGCAATTTATTAAAGCACAAACTTCGGCGATGATAGCGACCGGAGTACAATTTTCGATATCCTTTTTACTATTGCATATGTGGGAAGGATATGGTGTAGCTGCCAATGTGACAGGAGTCACCTGTGGAGGTATTACCAACTTCCTGATCAACAGGACATGGGTATATCAAAAGGGAAACGATACATGGAACTGGCAAGCCATTAAATATATCATTGTCTGGTTCGGAAACCTGATAGTCAATACTACCTGCTTTTGGGTATTGACCAATTATACCGCTATCGATCAGCGCGTGGCTGTGGTTATGGCATCGGTTATTACCGCCGTCGGGTATAACTATGGAATGCAAAAGCGGTTTGTTTTTAAATGATTTTGGTTAATGAATGGATTTAAAAATATAGTATCCGGAATTCTTTTATTGCTCGTCTCTGGCTTTAGTTCGGTATTCGCACAAACGACCACCACCGTGAAAGGACTTATTACTGATAGTCGCACGGGGGCTCCGCTGCCTTTTGTAAACGTTTTTGTTCCGGGCACTTCCATCGGTACTGGTACCAGTGCAGATGGAAAGTATCAGCTGGATGTCTCTATTACGAGAGATAGTATCCGCTTTGCTTTCATGGGTTATAAGAGCGTAACCCGGAAAATCACACCCGGTATTGTTCAAACCATTAATATTCAGCTGGAAAGTACAGCCAAGAATCTGAATGAGTTTGTAGTTAAAAAGAAAAAAGAGCGTTATCGCAACAAGGATAACCCAGCTGTGGAGCTGATCCGCCTCGTGATCGAGAACAGGGACAAAAACCGAATGACGCATTTTGACTATGCTCAATACAACCAGTACGAAAAACTGGAATTCGCACTGAGTAACCTCTCTGAAAAGATTAGCAACGGTCGTCTGACCCGTAAGTATAAATTCATTTTTGAGAACCAGGATACCACCAAGTTCGCAGGCAAATCTATTCTGCCTATCTACCTGGAAGAAAAACTGGCCGATGTATACTATCGCCGTGATCCGGAGAAAAAGAAGACGATTGTGACGGGCGATAAGAAAGTGAGCTTCGAAAACTTTATCGATAACAGGGGCCTGAGCCAATACCTGAACCACATTTACCAGGACGTAGATATCTACGATAACCAGCTGATGCTGTTCACGAACCAGTTCCTGAGTCCGATTGCCAACTCTGCACCTACTTTTTATAAATTCTATATCGCTGATACCATCGTAGCACCAGACAGCACCAAGCTGATTAAACTGGAGTTCTACCCCCGTAACAAGACTGACTTATTGCTGGAAGGGGAACTGTTTATCACTTTAGATGGTAACTATGCCGTGCAAAAAGCGGATATGACTGCGAATAAAGAGATCAACCTGAACTGGGTGAGAGATTTTCACCTGTACTTTGATTTCCAGAAGACCTCCGATGGCCGCTATTATACCAGCAAACAAACGCTGATGGCCGACTTCGGTATCTTCAAAGGGAGCAGTGGTATCTACGGTGAGCGTACTGTATCTATCAGGGATATGGCCATCAACCAGCCGAAACCATCAGAATTCTACAACGGTGCTGCTGTAGTAGAAGATGAGAAAACAGTGCAGCACGGAGATGACTTTTGGGTACAGAACAGGCACGATTCCCTGTCTACTGCGGAATCTAAAGTGTATTCCAATATCGACAGTCTGCAACACATGAAATCTTTCAAGCGTACAGCTGACATCCTCACTCTGTTGCTGGCAGGTTACAAGCAGGCAGGTCCTTATTTCGAAATAGGTCCGGTCAATACTTTCTATAGCTTCAACCCGGTTGAAGGTTTCCGCCCCCGCCTGGGTGGCAGAACCACTCCGAAGCTGAGCAAAAGCCTGTACTTCGAATCTTATGCCGCTTATGGCCTAAAAGATGAGAAGTGGAAGTATTACGTGGGTGGTGCATACGCCTTTAACCATAAGTCAATTTACGACTGGCCGGTTGTAGCACTGAAAGCTAATTATCAGCACGAAACAAAGATCCCCGGTCAGGAATTACAGTTTGTACAGGAAGATAACTTCCTGCTGTCATTCAAACGTGGTAACAACGACAAGTGGCTGTATAACAAGATCTTCAATCTGACCTTCCTGCAGGAGTTTACTAACCACTTCAGTTATCAGGTAGGATTCAAACATTGGATACAATCACCAGCCGGTAGTCTGGCATACTATAAAGGAAGCGAACCGAATACACCTGTTACTGACCTGACTACGGCCGAGTTTAGCACAGAACTGCGCTGGGCGCCAAATGAAAAGTTCTATCAGGGTAAGAGCTTCCGTATTCCGCTGCCAAACAAGTACCCTATCTTCACCCTGAGAGGTATCGCAGGTGTGAAAGGAATTGCCAACAGCGCATACAATTACCAGAACGTAACGCTGAACATTTACAAGATGTGTTACCTGGGTCAGCTGGGCTTCAGCGAAGTGGTACTGGAAGGTGGTAATATCTTTGGTAATCACCTGCCTTATCCATTACTGTCTATCCACAGAGCGAACCAGACGTATGCTTACCAGCTGGAGAGTTATAACCTCATGAACTTCCTGGAGTTTGTGAGTGATCACTATATAGGATTAAACATCGACCATAACTTTAATGGTTTTATCTTTAACAAAATTCCGCTGTTCAAGAAATTGAAATGGCGTGAAGTGCTCGCTGGAAAGATTTTGTATGGCGGTCTGCGTTCTGAAAATAATCCTTCCAACAATCCTGATCTGATTCAGTTTTCAAAATATACTGACGGTTCATCCTTTACATATACATTAGGCAAAGAGCCTTATATAGAAGGAAGTGTGGGCATTTCTAACATTTTTAAACTGTTCCGTGTAGACCTGGTAAGAAGGTTCACTTACCTGAACAATCCTGGAGTAGCAAACTGGGGTATCAGAACACGTGTACGGTTCGATTTTTAACAGCGAGGTTAAAAAGTCTGAGTATGAAAAAGTCATTGAGAGACCAGTTACAACAATTGATTTATCTGGTTATCAATCCTATCGTAAAAGGGTTGATAAAGATAGGCTTTACGCCTAATATCGTGACCCTTGTAGGGTTTCTGCTGAACATAGGGGTGGTGATCATCTTTGTGACCGGCGTGGAAGAAGGAAACAGGGGAGACCTGTCGTATGTAGGTTGGGCGGGTGCGCTGACCCTCTTCGCAGGTCTGTTTGATATGCTGGATGGACAGGTGGCCAGATTGGGCAATATGGGTTCCCGCTTTGGTGCATTCTTCGATTCGGTGCTGGACAGGTATAGTGAAATGGTGCTGTTCCTGGGTATCTGTTATTACCTGGTAGGACATCATTATTTCCTGAGTTCACTGGCAGCATTTGTAGCCATGATCGGTTCTATGATGGTGAGCTATACCCGTGCAAGGGCAGAGGGCCTGGGCATTGAGTGTAAAGGTGGCCTGATGCAGCGTCCGGAACGTATCGTAGTGATCTCTTTGTCAGCGATTGCCTGCGGTATCACAGCCCACTTTATCGGTGGCGATTACAAACTGTTTGTACCAGGTATCCCTTTCCATATTTTTGAAACCATTTCTATCTTTACATTCCCGCTGTTTATCATGGCGGTGATGACGAACATTACTGCCATCGGCAGAATGCGCGATGCGAAGATAGCACTGGACAAACAGGACCAGGTAACCAGGGTGATCAGAGGTGCGGCAACTACTGTAAAAGTTCTGTTGGTAGCAGCCCTGCTACTGCCGGCAATGGCATTTACTGAGCCTAACTTTCCAACGCCCAATGAACCAGGGCAGTTGTTTTATATTCAACGTACCCCCAACACTAATACGATCGTATACGACCTGAATATAGTTGATGGTAAGCTGGATGCAGATGAGCCGGTAAATGTATACTGGATCCGTTATGCAGATGGAGGAGAAAAGAAGCCACTGAACTATATACAACGTAAATTTGCCTACGGAATCAAAGTAAAGGACCTGGGACAGGGGAAATATGAATTACATTCCGTAGCTTATGCAAAAAAAGACCTGTACCTGATGAAGCCTACCGGCCAACCCGATTACCATGTGTATGCAAAGATCGGAAATTCACTGGCTGTGCTGGACCGCATTTATATAGAGATCGATGGTGGTACCTTCTGGCATCCGAATGTACTTTACATTGAGCTGAAAGGAAAAGACATGGTGACTGGTAAGGAAGTAAAGGAACAGATCAAACCTTAAGTCAGTAAAAACACCACATATAATAGATTTAGAGTGATGAAAAAGCAATATGTTTCCAATTCAACAGAGTCGGTACCCATGTTTAAGAATGGGCTTATGGAGGCATTATCCAAGGTGCATTTCAGTGTACCACTGATCCTGTATATCCCTGTGATCAGTTATGTATGTTATTATGGGCTGACGCATACAGATGCTGGTGTGCCGGCGTTCCTGCTGTCAGCATTGGGAGGGCTGTTTGTCTGGACTTTGACTGAATACGTACTACACAGATTTGTATTTCACTTTGTGCCTAAATCCAAATGGGGACTGAGACTGCATTTTATATTTCATGGTGTGCATCACGATTATCCAAATGATGCACTGCGACTGGTACTGCCACCCTCAGTGAGCGTTCCGCTGGCAATAGGATTCTTTTTCCTGTTCAGGGCACTCATACCTGTCAATTACCTGTATGGGTTCTTTGCCGGTTTTATGACGGGGTACCTGTTTTATGATATTTCCCATTACGCATTACATCACCTGAATTTCAGGAACGCTTTCTGGAAGAGACTGAAAAAGCACCATATGAAACACCATTATCAGAATGCAGATAGAGGATATGGCGTAAGTTCAGCATTATGGGATAGGGTGTTCGGATCAAATTTTCCTCAAAAAGAAGAACAGCTATAAGGAAAGTGGAGACTAACAGTAAGACACGATTTGGACGAAAAGAAATCATATTTACTACACTTGCAAGTATAGCCTACCTGTTACTTTCTGCCCTCCTGGTTGGCTTCAAAACCGACCAGGTGTGGCTGATTGCCATTTTTAATGGCTGTTATTACGCCTCCTGGGGTACACGTAGGTTCATTATAGGATTTTCCATTTTTTTAGTTTACTGGATCTTATTCGACTATATGAAAGCCGCACCGAACTACATGTTCTTCAAGGTGCATATAGCGGATATATATGAGTTTGAGAAACACTTATTCGGTATTCATGAGGGCGGGCAAATACTGACCCCTAATGAGTACTGGCTGGCACATTCCCGGTCGTGGATCGATGTAATGACAGGGATCTTTTACCTGTGCTGGGTGCCGGTGCCACTACTGTTTGCCTTGTATTTGTTTTTTACCGACAGACTGGCGTTACTGCATTTTGCAGCTACTTTCTTCTTTGTAAACCTGTTGGGATTTGTGATATATTATACCTTTCCAGCGGCGCCGCCATGGTATGTACAGTTGCATGGATTTGAGTTTATCGCGAATACACCGGGCAATACTGCAGGGTTAGCGCGCTTTGACGCTTACTTTCAATCGAATATTTTTCATTCTATTTATAGCAAAGGCTCCAATGTATTTGCTGCCATGCCTTCCCTGCATTCTGCCTATCCACTCATCGTGCTGTATTATTCCAGGCATCATGTAAACCGTTTCTTCCAGGTTGTATTTGCCACCGTAACGGTAGGCATCTGGTTTGCCGCAGTCTATCTCAGTCACCACTATGTTGTGGATGTACTGGCGGGGATTACGACGGCTACTGTAGGCATTTTCATTTACAGGAAGTACCTCATGAAGGTATCCTTTTATGACAGGTGTATACAGTGGTTATACAGTTTCGTACGCGGGTAATTTGCGGAGTAATTCATCTACTTCATTCCCATATTTACGGTTGAAATAATAGCGTTTTGCTGTGAGGAGCATGTCTCTGGCAGCAGCGGTATTCTTTTGTTTTGTGTACAGGATACCCAGGTTCCTGTAGGCGTACGCGTTACCTTTGTTGTACTGTAAAGATCTGTACATTAGTTCTTCTGCCTGTACCGGGTGACCGAGTCGCATGAGTACATAGCCCTTATTGTTATAAGCAAAAGCGCAGGTTTCATCATAGGCGATGGCCTGATCGAAATAAGCGATCGCTTCTACAAACAGCTGCATATGAATGCAGGTAAACCCTATACTGTTCAGCAGTTCAGAAGATCCCGGATTGAGGGAAAGGGCGTAGTTGTATAATTGCAGTGCGCGATGATGGTTCCCCATTTCACTGTAACAGTGTGCTACTTCGGCAATGACACCGGTATGTGCATTGTGTTTTTCCAATACCTTTTCATAGTAAGGGAGTGCCTGCACAAAATTGCGCTCCGCCCTGTAAGATACACCTGTGAGCCAGAGTGTATTCACATGGTTCGGGTCTATATGCAGAATGTGCTGACAAAGGATACGGCACTTTTTGCCTTCATTGTATTGCAGGCAGGACTGCGCTTCCCTGAAGTATTTTTCGATGATGTGTTTCTTCTTTTTTGCGCTGTACAACCAGTGGAGGAAAGGGTAATACCTGGCGGTAAATGGTAGCCTGATGCTGGGTGTATGCAGCGGTATATCCCCATGGATATTCCTGTCTGCCTTCAGGATGTCTATGTACGAGGCATACACAATACCTAAGGATTGCAGTTTATATTGACAGCGGTTTTCTATCGTTAAGATGGAGAGAATGATGTGTTGCGGATTTAAATGTTTGTCTCCCAATCGTTTCTGATAAAAGACGGCATTTTCCAGCATTCTTTCGGCTTCGGCAGTGAGGGGCAGGGTGTCCTTGTGAGGTTGCTCCCCGGCTTTTTCCCATGAAAGGGTTTTGAGCCAAAAGATCATTTTCTCACGATCGGGGGTATCGATGGCGATATCGGTCGTGCAGGTTTCGAGGATGCCTAAAAGGAGTAATTGACTATCAATATAATAGAGATTCCGTTCCAGAGAAAACTTTCTGGCATAGGCAAACACGGCTGATAATTCATAGGACGGCGCAAGCATTCATTCAAAACTTTGAGTACATATCAAATTTAAAATAAATGAGGCATATTTGGAACCGCTTTATAATTGCAGCAAACCGTATTTATATAAGGTGTTGATTGGCTTATTGTCCCAGAACAATTCAAAATCTTCCAGTCCTGCAGCCGTATAGTGGTCCATTACTTCTTTCAGTGTATAGGTCTTGCTGTTCCGCACCGACAGTTGTTCCAGCATACCTGCCAGCCATTGGCCTTTGTCAGGGTCTACGCTGATGGTATGTTTATCCTTTTTGCGCTGGAAAGTGAGGAGGGCTATTTCCCAGGTGGCGCCTTTCTTGGATTTAGTCATTATTTCTACGGATGGCGTTTTGCCCAGCCATACTATTTTAGCAGTAGGTTTGGCAGTGGCCAGTTCGTTATCTTCCAGTGCTTTCACAATATAGTCAGGGGCTACTTTTGTCTTCGGCACTTTGAACTCGAACCACTTTTGCAGTGGATCGGTCAGACAGATGCCGTGCATAAAGTTCAGCAGTGATTTCTTCAAACCAAAGCTAAAGGTTTCATGTTCTGCACCTGTTTCATCAATGTGAATGATATCATTATTGGCAAATGAGCCGATGGCATCGCTTTCTTTTTTAACACTGAATTTCTCCGGTTCCAGACCTACGGGGCTATGTGCTGTCATGGTGAACTGATGCCAGAAAGCAGATTGTAAGATGCCTGCCTGGAACATCTGGCGCACCATTTCCAGTGAGTCGATGGTTTCCTGTGCAGTTTGAGTAGGAAAGCCGTACATGAGATAAGCATGTACCATCACACCTGCCTCCGTAAAGTGTTTATTCACCTGCGCCACCTGTGCTACGGTAATACCTTTCTGGATAAGCGCCAGCAATCTGTCCGATGCTACTTCCAGGCCACCTGATACCGCAATTAAACCGCTCTCTTTCAATAATTGACAAAGGTCGCGGGTAAAGCTTTTTTCAAAGCGGATATTCGTCCACCAGCTTACAGTCAGTTTTCTTTTGATAATCTCCAGTGCCAGTGCGCGCATCAGGGCAGGAGGTGCGGCTTCGTCTACAAAGTGAAAACCGTTTTGCCCTGTCTGCGCAATGATCTCTTCCATACGGTCACAGAGCATAGCAGCTGCGATAGGTTCGTATAAACGAATGTAATCGAGAGAGATATCGCAGAAGGTACACTTGCCCCAATAGCAGCCATGGGCCATAGTCAGCTTATTCCAGCGGCCATCGCTCCACATGCGGTGCATGGGGTTCACTACTTCAATAGCAGAGATATATTGATCTAACAGGAAGTCGCTGTAATCCGGCGTACCTACCTGTGACTGTTTATAATCCTTACAACTGGCATTGTTGATATAGGTGACCTTGTCGTCTACAAGGGTGAAAGTGCGCTTCAGGTCAGCAGTGGGCGTACCATTGATGTGGGCAATGAGTTGTTCGAGCGGCGCTTCTCCATCGTCCAGGGAGACGAAGTCGTAGAATTCAAATACCCTTGGATCGCTGAGTGAACGCAGTTCTGTATTGGCGAAACCGCCACCCATGGCTACTTTTACCTGTGGGTAGTGCTTCTTGACCCACTGTCCGCAGCGGAGGCTGGTGTACAGATTGCCAGGGAAAGGAACGGAAATAGCCACCAGTTGTGGTTGTTCCCTTTCCATGTGTTTGCTAAGGAGGTCGATCAGGATATGATCGATATAAGTATATTCCTGTTGGAGTGCGGTGTACAGCTCGTCGAAGCTATTGGCCGATCGGCCCAGTTTTTCGGCATAACGGCTAAAGCCGAAGTGTTCATCCACACATTCCATGATGAGATCGGAGAGGTCTTCCAGGTACAGGGTGGCCAGGTGTTTGGCTTTGTCCTGGTTACCCATGGAGCCAAATGCCCAGTCAAGGTCTTCGAGTTGGGCAAAGCGGCTGGCTTCGGGGAGAAAATCCCTTTTGCACACGCGGTGGGAGAGGGTAGGGTTCTTGCCTTGCAAAAAGGCGATCACATCGTCGATCGTGGCGATATAGTCGTCCTGCAGGGCAATGATGCGGCTGATATTTTCTGAATGAGGGATTTCCAGCTGGTTGATATGGGCAAAAAGCTTTTCCAGACCTTGTTTGGAAAACAGGGCTACGGTGACTTCTATGCCAAGGTCAGCCTGAAAGGAGGAGACCCCCTTTGTATTTAAGAAACCTTTCAGATAAGCTGTGGCCGGATAAGGCGTATTCAGCTGTGTGAAGGGTGGTGTAATCAGAAAAACAGCACTCATTTGAGTGCGAAATTAGGGAAACCGGGGGAATAAACGCTGCTACCTGCTGGTAGCAGCGCCTATGGCCTTATTGCAAAGTGCTGAAGGCTGAATTTGTATAATCGGGATTTACATTTCCTGTAACCGCCTATGGCCTTATTGCAAAGCTCTGAAGACTGTATTTATGTAATCGGGATATACATTTTCTGTAACCGCCTATGGCCTTATTGCAAAGCGCTGAAGGCTGAATTTATAAAATCGGGATATACATTTTCTGTAACCGCCTATGACCTTATTGCAATGCTCTGAAGACCTTATTGGTATAAGCAGAATCCACATTTCCTGCAAACACCATGATACCTGCCTTATTCCCTGAAGAAGGTAACCATGCTGCTGCTGCGACTGCATTGCTCAATGAATTGTAAGATTTAGCTACCCCAATCATAGTTTTAGCACTACCAATCACATTTGCCCAGAGATTAAATCTGGTAGTATTGTTCTGGAAGTAACCCATATCTTCTACAAAGTTCATGTATTTGGCTACGGATGTATCCTGACCAATGGCATAACTGGCTGCAGGTGTGCTGTAAATAGCAGCTGTATACACAGTCGTGGTCGGACTGGAAGACAATGGACCAAAGTATTTACCAAATTCTTTTACGAGGTTTTTGAAATTGGTATTGGCAGCTGTACTACCCATATGTTCCACATCCAGCGCTATACCATCCAGGTGCAACGAATCAATGACCATTCTTTTTACAAAGGCAGCAAACTGTGTGTAAGTCAGCCCTGTACCATTGTAAGTGGTATAGGGTGTAGTGGTATTCCATGAACTGGCATCATCGATATTGTACAATACTTTCACGCCGCGTGCTTGTAGTACATGTACATGATCCATGATAGATTTATAGGAATGATAATTAGGGTTTACCGTGAGAATGTAACTACTGCTACTGCCGTAGTGTGTAGAATCGGCAATCTCATAAGGTGTGCCTTCGAAGAGTACGACTACATTCGCTTCGTTCGCAAAGTCTGTCAGTGGAAGCAGGTTGGGCGTAGCATCGTATGCGTAGTAGGCTACTTTAAAGTGTGTGGGCAAGGCCGCTGGTGTGGAGGCTTCTGTGTTAGGTGTTGTTAAAGGTTGTGCGTCTTTTTTACAGGATACAACAACTACCAACAGTGCTACTGCGTACAGTAAATTTTTCATAAATAAAAGGTGGTTTGGGTTTTTAACGTGGTGTGCTGTGCAATGGCAAGGTAGGGGATTCTCCCTAAAAAATTTTCAGAGAACTAGATAGGACAAAAAATAAAAGGGGAAAACTCAAAGCAAAATTTAACGCTGAACGTCGCTTAAATGACTACCTGGCTTCATCGGATACCCGAATAAAACATTCATGAAAGAGGGAATTCACCAACGGGGAATGAAAATCATTTTCAGAAAAAACATCCATGAAAGAGGGAATTCACCAACGTGAAATGAAAATCATTTTCAGAAAAAACATCCATGAAAGAGGGAATTCACGAACGGGGGATGAAAACCATTTTCAGAATAAAACATCCATGAAAGAGGGAATTCACCAACGTGAAATGAAAACCATTTTCAGAAAAAACATCCATGAAAGAGGGAATTCACCAACGTGAAATGAAAACCATTTTTAGAAAAAAAATCCATGAAAGAGGGAATTCACCAACGTGAAATGAAAACCATTTTCAGAATAAAACATTCATGAAAGAGGGAATTCACCAACGTGAAATGAAAACCATTTTCAGAAAAAACATCCATGAAAGAGGGAATTTACCAACGGGGAATGAAAACCATTTTCAAAATAAAACATTCATGAAAGAGGGAATTCACCAACGGGGAATGAAAACCATTTTCAGAATAAAACATTCATGAAAGAGGGAATTCACCAACGGGGAATGAAACCTATTTTCAGAAAAACATTCATGAAAAATGGAATTCACCAACGAAGATGAAAACCATTTTCAAAGAACAAGAGGGTATCAAATAGATGATACCCCCTTTTAAAATTTGATACCAGGCGGAGACATTTTCAATTAATAAATTGCTCAGTGCCTCCCTCTCTTATCAATGAAATTACTGGTTATCAACCTGCGCTTCGATCGTTGACTGTATAGTGGTAGATACAGCTGAGAGCAGATCATATCCGGTAGCTGATTCAATAGCGTCTACGCTGGTACGATAGCTCTTCCAGTCACTGCCAATAGAGTTATTGTTCGGCGTATTGATCGCAATCACCCTTGTAGTGGTGGAAATTCGACTCAGGTCACTGTTACCATTAGAAAGCACCACTACTACTTTCCATACATTGCTTGGTACAGTTACATTGCCACCATCGATCGTAGAGGCAGAGCCGCTACTACCGGTGCCGCCTGTACCATAGCTACCCATGATGATGTAGCACTCATTGCCTGCGCTCACGAGGGTTCTGATGTAAGATTCAAAACCTTCCCAGGTAACCTGATTATTATTCGGTGCCTGTGGAATCATGTTGGTCATCAGGAAGGTAGAAGAATTCGCAGCAACAGAAGAAGTTCTGTCACCTGAAGGACAGTTGTGACCGCGATCAAAACCACTGCCGGAATAACTGGTAGAACCTACCTGGTACCAGCCGGAAGGCAATGCAGTATTAGCACGGAAATCATCCTGACGCGAAGTGCTGCCAATGTCAGAACTGTTCAGGTGCCAGCTAACCCAATTGGGTGTACCTCTTACACTGTTGTAAGATTCGATGTAGTAAGTAGCATCGTACAGGTAATTGGTAGTGTACACAGAGCTGGCTACAGCACCACTTGGGTTACCTAACAGCAGGTGACTGTTATCGCCGGTAGTGCCACCGGTGCCGCCACCGCCGGTAGAAGTACCTGTGGATACAACTACATCATCGATGTTGATCCTGTTGGTACCGCCAGATACTTTGCGGATAGAGAGTCGGTAGCTGCCTGTAACGCTCACGGTGAAGGTTGCAGTAGACAGGGTCGTGGATGAAGTGGTCACAGTGCTGCCTACCTGTGAGTAGGAGCTGCCACTGTTGGTAGAGATCCAGAGTTGCCATGTACTGCTGCCATCAGAGCCGAATACAGCGTGTGCAATGGAGATAGTTGTAGCCCCGCCGGTAGCATCGAAGTTCATATCGAGGGTACCGGTGTTGCGGATACGAACGGACTGGGAACCGTTCTTCGCATCGGTAGACAGTGTGCCAAGGAGGGCGTCGTTGAGGCTCCAGCTACCACTGCTGAGCGTAACGTTGCCAACTGTATAGGCGGTTTTAGTGCCGGACTCGAAAGACTCGCTTAAGGTAGTAGTGGCAGCTGCGGTAACTGCTGCTACAGTTTTCTCCTTGTTAGCGATAGGAGTAGGGGCTTGCTCTTTCTGACAGGATGCGACGATAAGTGCTGCTGCTAATATATATAGCAGGCGATACGACAGATGGCTTTTCATTACGTTGGGTTTTTATGAGGGTTTACCAAACTGGAAATTTACGGTATTTAGCGGGGAGGAGGGATTGGAAGGAGGGTTATTATTTTGTTACTAAAAAAAATTACTAAAAAAAGGGGGGATGTGGTGAGCATCCCCTTTTGGATATCAATGATTTCTTCTGTTATTCCTGTTTTGTTGCACAGTAGCTGCACGGTTACTTCTATTTGTCGTACGGTCAGCCTGCCTGTTAGCGCTATTAGTCGTTGCCGTTTGTTTGGCTTCTTCTTTTGTCACAACACCATCGGCAGTGGCGGCCTGTCTGTTGGCAGTATTTGAAGTACGGGTAGATTGTCTGTTAGTCGCATTCTGTGTAGCAGTTGCCTGACGGTTAGCCCTGTTCGTTTGCGGAACTGTTTGCGCTATGGCCAATGAACTGATGCACATTGATAATAGAACGATGGTTTTTTTCATGGTTTTAATTTTAGTTTATGACTGAATAAAGCAATGAAGCCGTAAAAGACAAGTACAAAAGGATTCTTACTGATATACCCGGTTGTTAATCCATATCGGACTTTCTCTGTCTCCGGTTGATAAGTATGAAAGAGCCTATCCCATATCATGAACACACCGCCGAAATTTTTATCAATATAAAGGGGATTGGTGCCATGATGTACCCGGTGTGCAGAAGGTGTATCGAGTACTCCTTCAATTGGGCCCAGTTTACCCACAGCTTCCGTATGCAAAAAGAACTGGTACAATAAATTCAACGCATAGGAAAGAACAATAAAATCGGGCGGTAATCCAATCAATGCTGCAGGTACAAAGAATAAAGGACTGATCAATGCACTGAACCAGTTCAGCCTGTAAGCCGCTGTGAGGTTCATCAACGGTGATGAATGATGAATAAGATGAAAGGCCCATAACGGTGCCCAGTGATGAGAGGTCCTGTGAAACCAGTAATAGATGAAATCAGCCACAATAAAAGTAAGTATGAAAGTATACCACGTATGCGGCAAATGAAAAGGAGCAAGATCCGTTGCAAATCCTAAGATCCACAACTGATACCCGGCAAAGATCAATTTAGATAAATGAAACCCTACCAGTATTAAAATATTAGTGATCGTCTCATCCAACTGGTAAGCTTTTTTATCTTTCTTCCAGCTCCAGATGATTTCTGCAATGATCAATATTGCCAGAAAGATCAATATGCCGCCTCTGTAATGTCCTGTATGCATGCTATAAAGGTCATGCATACAGGGAAAACAACCCGCGATAATCCGGGTGAAACAGCTAAAAATGGCGGTGAATTATGCGGCAAAAAACGTGGCATACCCATTGGCAAATGAAGCAAAATCGCGGGCAGGGAGGCCTGTTACATCAACAATTGCAGCACTGATTCCTGCTGCTTCCCCTCTTGCATAGTGTGCATAATCTTCCAGCAAGCCATCTGCCTGCCACTCCGGAAAACCTGCCTGTATCAATGCAGGGCGCATGGCTGCCGCAGGTACATCTACAAACGAAATCTGCTGCCCGGTCGCTGCCGATAAATACGCTGCCATCTCTGCATGGGTAATAGCAGCCGGTCCTGTCAGATCATAGATCTTATTTTCATGCCCGGGTTGGGTCAAGGTAATCGCCGCTACTGCTGCAATGTCCCTGATATCGACCAGGCTAATTGCAGCATCGCCAATAGCTGCATAAAACTGATGCGTATGTTTGATCAGATCTGCAAAGCCTAATAACCCCTGCATAAATAAGTTAGGTCTTAAAAAAGTATAGGCCATACCAGATTGAATGATCTTTTCTTCGATTGCCGCATGATAATGCAAGAACCGAACCGGAGAGTTTTTGGCTGCTGCAAACTGGGAGAGTTTTACGATGTGTTGCACCCCCGCTTCAACAGCGGCCTCCACGAAATTACTTTGTAACTGTTCTGCTTCTTCAGATGAGTTGGTTAATAAAAACGCTTTTTCTACACCCTGCAATGCTTTTACCAGGCTATTTTTATTACTCATATCTCCAATGACAGTCTCTGCCCCTTCAATGGTTTTAGGAGACCTTACCAATGCACGAAATGCAATCCCTTGTGCAGCCAGTTGTTTTGCGAGTTCAGTACCGATATTGCCGGTAGCGCCTGTAATCAGAATCATATTGTTTGTATTTTTATTACTCAAAATTCCAACTTTCACAGGAGGCTGTATTGTAAGAAAACGAAATTCAGGGTGGAATTTAACAGCTTCGCGGGGAAAAATAATAGCAGACCTCGTTGATCATGTACCTTCGAACTATGAGCAAAATACTGATTATCCTACTCTGCCTGTACAGTACGATCGTCTGTGGGCAACAATACGATTTCTCTGCTGTCGATAAATTTATCGAAGCGCATACAGCTGCTTATGATAATGGCGTAGCCGTAATGGTATCCCAAAATGGAAAGGTCATTTATAAAAAAGAACTGGGCCTGCGTGTAGATGATAAACGACTCATTGCTTCCTGTTCCAAATGGTTATCTGGGGCCGTGATCCTGTCATTGGTAGATGAAGGAAAATTATCCCTGACAGATACTGTCGGCAAATACCTGCCCATTTTTACAAAATATCACAAAGGGCATATCACCATTCGCCAGCTCTTCTCGCACACCTCCGGTTTCCCCGGCAATAGCGATCAGCACTATGAAGGCAGGCCTTTTATGACCCTCGAAACAGCGGTCGATTCCATTGCCGCTTATGTTGATATGATTCATCCTGCAGGTACCTACTTTAACTATGGCGGCGTAAGTATGCAGGTGGCCGGTAGAATCGCAGAAGTGGTATCCGGCAAATCATGGCAGGCACTCTTCAATGAGAAAATAGGGAACCCCTGTGATATGAATGCGAATTATATTATTATGAGCTTTCGTAATCCAATGATTGCCGGTGGGGTGAGAACATCGGCTGCTGATTACCTACACTTCCTTGAAATGATTGTGAACAAAGGCGTCTATAATAATAGAAGGGTCTTAAGCGAAGCCGCCATCGCTACCATGCTACAGGACCAGACAAATGGTGCAGCAATAGAGAACACCCCTTACCCCCGAAATCCTTTTTCTCCCCAGCCGGAAAAACCGGTACGCTATGGTATCGGCAACTGGATTGATGTGGTAAGCACTGATGGAAAAATACTGGAAACAAGCAGTCCCGGTGCTTTTGGTACCCATCCGTGGCAGGATGAAGTACACCAGGTAGCAGGCATTATCTTCACAAAAACAGAATTAAAAAAGAGTGCCCAGGTAAGTTTGGAAATCCGTAAAATGATCAGGGATATCCTGAATAGTAAGCCTTAACAATTACTTAATATTAAAGGTGTTTCTTTGCCATCAGTATGCGTATTTTCTTATTGTGCTTATTATTGGCAGTGAACAGTGCATTTGCACAGGAGGTAGATCAATCGGAACAGACTACGCTGGAATTTCCCGACTCCGCCTTTTTGAAATTGAAGGAAGTGTATAGTAAATCTATTGAAGAAAAAGATCATGTCACCACCGGCATCTCTCTTCAAAAGATGGGTAATATCTGTTATTACCTGGGCAATTATCCACAAGCTTTGGAATATCATCTCAAGGCCGACAAGATCTTCCGTGAACAAAACCGGAAAGACCTGCTCGCTGCCAACCTGAATGATATGGGTATCTTATATTATTATAACAGGCAGATCCCCATCGCCCGTAAAGAATATGACGAGGCCTTATCTATCTATAAGCAATCCGGAGATGGTGAAGGACTGGCAGTGACCTATGGAAAAATAGGGCACTTATATGAGAAAAGCGCTAAATATGACAGTGCTTTTTCTTACCAGCGCAAGGCTTTATTGCAATATAGCAGCCTTGCCAAGAAGCAGGGGATGGCCAAGATCTATGAGAATATCGGTAGTATTTATGAAGACCTCGCAAAATTCGACTCCGCATATTATTATTATAGTCATGCCTATGACCTCTATGAACAGGAACACGAAAGTGTAGCCAGCATCGAAGTGCTCAATAACCTCGGAGACATTTTCCGCAAGACAGGCCGATACAATGAAGCCCTCATTCGTACCCGGGAAGCACTTTTGCTGGCAGAAAAAACCAATGACCTTTATGAAAAAGGCGCCGCTTACAGGGATTTAGGTAAAACTTACGCCCTCATGCAGCAAAAAGACAGCGCTTATTTATACGCAGAACTCTCCCGCAAAGCCACCATCGATATATACTCCTTGGAAAATAACCGGCAGACCGCCTTTCTCAGTGTCTTATTTGATATTAATAAAAAAGATGCTGAGATCATTGGGCTGGAACATACCCGGGATATCCACATCATTATCACCATCGCGACCATCGTTGTTATTATATTATTATTGGTATTAGGCCGCATGGTCCTGAGCCGGCAGCGGTTAATGCATGCCACACAGCAGCAACTGATGCAGACAGCATTGGAAAATAAAGACCTGCAGGAAGATAAATTAAGACAGGAACTGGAGATAAAAGGAAAGGAACTGGCCTCCAATACCCTCCACATGATCCAGAAAAACCAGTTGCTGGAAGAACTGAAGGGAAAACTGGAGGTAATGGCGAAAGATGATAAACGGGATCAGAAGAAACAGATTCAACACGTGCTCCAACAGATCAATGTGAGTTTTAATCACGATGAGTATTGGAATGAATTCCGGGATGTATTTGAACAGATCCACCAGGATTTCTTTGCCAGTCTCCGGAAGAAAAAGGAAGATCTGAGTCATAATGATGTACGGTTGGCAGCGCTTATAAAACTCAATATGAACTCAAAAGATATGGCCACTTTGCTGGCAATTTCTCCCGATAGTTTGCGGGTAAGCCGGTATAGGTTGCGTAAAAAGTTAGGTTTGGATGAGGGCGAAAGCTTATCAGCTTTTATTCATTCGCTATAACAAAGCGGATTAAAACGACCTGCTATGAAGGTAAAAATCTCCGGATTTTTTACAATCAAAATTCCGAATACATCTTTTGCCGTAGACAAATGCAACTAATTATGCTACGCCCCTGTTACGGTAACAATTTGTTAATGTAGAATGTGTGTGTTGATTTTCAATTACTTAAAACGCCTTGTTGCCGTCTTGTATACGCTCCTGTTCACGCTGTTACATTTTGTTCACGCCTGTTTTTCGGTTTCAAACGCACCTTTATTCAACTTGCAGCAGCTTTTTAAAACTGCTACAATGAAGCGACAATTCTTTCTTTTCATTATGCTGATTGTTGGGACACTTTCAGCCTTTTCTCAAAAGATCAGTCTGACTGGTCAGGTTATTGATCAACTTTCCGGCGACCCTTTATCAGGTGCCAGCATCACTATCGAAGCCGGAGGAAAACAACAATCTGTAGTTTCCGGACTCAATGGTTCCTTCATTTTTAGAAACCTTCCTGGAGGTACTTACCCTGTACATGTAAAATATGTAGGATATAAACATTTCTCCGGTACCATCTCTGCCGGCGCACCGCTGAAAGTATCGCTGGAAAAAGAAGAACGCGCGCTCCATGCCGTAGACATCTCCGGCAAGCACGATAAAACGACTGCCGCCTCCGCCATGCAGGCCGACAGAAGAGCCAACGTAGTCATGAACTCCGTTGCTGCCAGAACCATCGAAATCTCTCCTGACCTCTCCGTAGCCAACGTTTCTCAGCGTATCTCCGGCGTATCTCTGGAAAGAAGCACCAATGGTGAAGGCCAGTACCCGATCATCAGAGGTATGGACAAAAGGTACATTTACACCCTCGTAAATGGTATCAAGATCCCAAGCCCTGACAATAAAAACCGTTACGTACCACTGGATATCTTCCCTGCTGACCTGCTGGACAGACTGGAAGTGATCAAATCTCTCACGCCAGACAGAGAAGGCGATGCGATTGGTGGTGCGATCAATATGGTGATGAAAGATGCACCTGATCAACTCACCATCCGGGCAAATGCCGCTGTGGGTTATGCAGATAAATTTGCACATCAGGACTTCACGACCTTCAATCACAGCGCTAGTCTGGATGCATCTCCACGTGCTACCAACGCTGCAGGTTATCAGGCTACCATGAAGGATTTTCCAAACAGCGCCTTCACTTACAATACCAAACAGAATCCGATCAATACCCTCTTCAACCTGTCTGCAGGTGGTCGTGTATGGAAAGATAAACTGGGTATTATCGTAGCAGGTAGCTATCAGAATAACTACCGTAATGTAAACTCTGTTTTCTTCGATACTGAAACAGACATGAACAACGGCGATGCAAAAGTAACCAGCATCGAATCCAGGAATTACTCTATCCAGCAGCAGCGTAGTGGCCTGCATACCAAATTTGACCTGAAACTGAATGACAGGAACCAGATCAAATTATATGTAGCCTACATGAACCTGGCGAAGAATGAATTCAGAAGTAAGTCAGACACCAACCTGATCCTGGGCCGTACCGGCGAAGGAACGGGGCGTATCAGCAACAGCTACAGAACTTACCACGATGTACAGCAGATCTTCAACACAACCCTGAGTGGTAACCACGAGATCGCGCCACGCCTGCACATGGATTGGTCCGCTGTATATAGCAAAGCTTCTGACAACAGACCTGACGAAGCGACCCTGAGCCTAACTACCGGTGTAAGCAAGGATGCAACGACAGGTGCACTGGTACAATCTCCACTATACCTGGATGGTACTTCTACCCGTGAGTTCACCCGCAACTCAGACCAGGACAAAGCCGGTTACCTGAACTTCACTTATAAAACTGATATCGCAGATGCAAAGGTTGACTGGTCTGTAGGTGGTATGTACCGCAACAAAACCAGGACCAGTACGTACGATGCATACACCCTGCGTCCTACCGATCCAAGCACACAGACTTACGACGGCAATATCAATAATAACAACTTCACCGTATTCAATGGCGAAGGTACTTCTACCAATGCGCTCAACTACGACGCTACTGAAAACGTAGGTGCGGGGTATGCAATGGCAAAGATCACCTGGCGCAAAATAGAACTGACAGGTGGTGCCCGTTATGAGCATACTGAACTGAACTGGAACAGTGCCGTACCTAAAACGGTTTCCGGCAAAACCGGTTCTATCAACTACTACGACGTATTGCCAAGTGGTTTGCTGAAATACACTATCGACAGGCATCAGGCAGTTCGCTTATCTTACTACTCTGCTATCAGCCGTCCTAACTTCTACGAAGTGATCCCACACACAGGTGGCGATCCGGATGCTGACTACCAGGAGAAAGGTAACTCTAACCTGAAGAGAACTACTGCCGATAACTTTGACCTCCGTTATGAATACTATCCCAAAGGACTGGATCAGTTACTGGCAGGTGTATTCTACAAGAGACTGAACAACCCAATTGAATACGCACTGGAAAACGTAGGTACCAATGTATACTACATGCCGGACAACTTTGGTAAAGCCAGCAACTACGGTTTTGAACTGGATGTAACCAAATACCTGCGCAAGTTCGGTGTAAGAGCAAACTACACGTATACACACTCTGCGATCACTACTGCGAAGACATTATATTATAGCACAACTACCGGTACTTCTCAGAAACAGGTAGATCAGACTAGACCACTGCAGGGCCAATCTGCACACGTGGCAAACGTTTCCCTGTTGTTCAAAGATGACAACAAACTGGGTCTGAACGCACAGCTGGCACTGGGTTATACCAGCAGAAGGATCAACACCGTATCACAGTTCCTGGATAACGATATCTGGCAGAAAGGTTTTACGCAGATGGACTTCTCTATCGAAAAGAGATTCTGCAAGCGTTTCGCTGTGTATGCGAAGGTGAACAACATCCTGAATACACCTTACGAACTGGAGATCAGACAACCTTATACTGCAAGTGGTATCACAGGCAGTGTGCCTTACCAGACATTGGGCAAGAACACATTTGTTCGTAAAGATACTTATGGTGCAAACTACCTGCTGGGTGTAAAATTCAAATTATAAGACCAACAAAATAAGATCACAATGCAAACAAAAAATATATTGCTGTTAGGCTTACTGGGAGTTGCTTTCAGTGCCTGTCATAAAGAAGAATCTGTAAAGGTATCTACGGCTTCTGTAACAGTAGGCCAGACTATTACGTCCGATACATTGACCGGTTCTGTAAAAGGAACGCTTCAATCAGGTCGCACCTATTACTTCAGCTCTGATATCACGATCAATGCAGGCGATACTTTACTCATGCAGGAAGGTACCAGACTGATCGCACTGGGTGATGGTAAAACAACCGCTACCAGTCCGCAGATCACTTGTAATGGTACATTCATCAGTCTGGGTACAGAAGATAACAACAACTTCATCACTGTACTGGATAGCCTGCGTACCACATCAAATATCGGTGCGGGTTTCTGGGGTGGTATTCAGTGTGGCGCAAGTAGTGGTGATGTAATTATTAAGTGGACACACTTGGAATTTGCTGGTGGTCCTGCAGGTGATGCAGCTGATCCGGCGGTATTTGCTTCCGGCGATCCGCGTAACTTCCTCAGCTATACGAATATCGAGGGTCAGGTGATTGTAGAAGATTCCTGGTTCTATGGTAGTACGGACGATGGTATCCGTATTCTGCATGGTAACATCAGCTTTATGCGTAATACTTTTGAAGCATGTGGTAAAGCAGGTGGTGAGTCACTGAACATGAAAGCAGGTACAGTAGGCGATGTGGCATACAATGTATCGATCGGCGCAGCTACTAACTCTTTCAAAGTTTCTAACAGTGGTGGTGCGACTGTGCAGACAAATGTGTATGTTTACAATAACACGATACTGAATGGCGGTATGCGTCAGGTGAAATCAGGTCGTGGTGGTTCTATCAACTATGAAAAAGGTGCGCAGGGTAAGATCTATAACAACATAATCGTAAACTGTCGCTTTGGACTGAGAGTTACATCAGATGCGGATACTACACACATTGCGCATAACAACCAGTATTATTATGCCAATGCACAGTACATGATCAAACAGTTCAATTCAACTGATGGTGTGGCCAGAGCAGGTAGTGCTGACATTAGCAGTGCATCAGTAAAAGATAAGAATCCTCTCTTTGGTTCATACGATGTAGATCAGTTTGATTTTTCTACTGTGACACCTCCATTGGATATATCAAAAATGCCATTGACGATCCTTACGGCACAGTCTTACAACTGGTCACTGCTCCCGGGTTCTCCTGGTCTGAGAAAGGGTGATGCAGATAGTTTCCAGGCACAGGCGAAGGTAACGACAGGGGGTACTTATGGTGCTACTATTCTTCAACCGGGTGTGGATATGGGTGCTTATCAGTCTGATGGAACCGGTAACCAACACTATACTACCAGTTTGGCTTCTAAATAATGAGTATGTATAAGATCGTATTCTTTTTATTATTGAGTGTGGCTGCTGTAGGGCAGGGCTATACAGGCACAAAGACACCATATCCGTTTAAACAGGCGAATTATACACCGGTACCCAAAGGATATACGGCCGCGTATGTGAATTACACAGGCAGACATGGTGCGCGGTTTATGACAAAAGCAGGAAGTGATATAAAGTTGCTGGCATTGCTGAACAAGTCGGCACTGACCCCACTGGGTGATAGTATCAAAGTGATGACAGCACAGTTCCTGCAGATAGAGAAGGATAATTACGAGAATATCAGTTTGCTGGGCGATGCGGAGCAGCATGCCATAGCAGAACGATTAATCAAAAGAGAGGCCGCTGCTTTCAAAGGTCGCGGTATAACGATAGAGGTAACGCATAAGAAGAGAACAAGACAGAGTGCAGATGGATTCCTGAAAGCATTTGCGGATTACAAAGGAAAGAAAGAGTTTAAGCTGGTGCAGGATACGAATGAGAATGTGCTTCGGTTTTATGATCTTTCACCGGCGTATAATGCATTTAAAGAGGGAAAGGTGATTGCAGAGAGAGTGGATTCATTGCAGCAGGATCCGCTCTCCCGGAAAATAGCTGGTGACATCTGTAAAAGAATCTTTACGACTGCCCTGTCAGAAAAAGAGCAAACCGCAGTCGCAGAATGGTTATATGACCTCTACAGTATCCAGTTTTCTTTGGTGATGGAAATGCAGCAGGCAAAGGTATATTTTGATTTCGGAAAAGCTTTTACACAGGAAGACCTGCAATGGCTAAACAAAATAAACAATGCAGCAGACTTTCTTGAAAAAGGTGCAGGGTTGGATACATTAGGTATACAATCAAGAATTGCAGCGCCTTTGTTGTTGGATCTGGTTACCTCTACCGATGCGCTGACAAAAGGGAAGCTGAATAAAGATGCCGTATTAAGGTTCTCTCATGCAGAAGCGATTTCTCCATTAGCTACGCTGATGGGAATTAGGGAAGCAAGCGTACCCACTGCCAGTATTTATGATTTTGATAAAAACTGGAAGGCAGAAAATATCATTCCATTGAGTGCGAATATTCAGTGGATCATTTACAGCAATGGAAAGCAATTCCTTCTCAAAGTTTTACTGAATGAGAGAGAAGTTGCATTGCCTGTTAAGACTACTTGTTATCCGTATTACAAATGGGAAGATGTGAAAAGCTACTATTTATCTAAATTGAAAAAAATAGGAGTGAAGCCCGGTGATGATATGCACAAGTATCTATTGCAGGTGAAATAATAAATAACTGGCCGTCTCATACATCTATGAGGCGGCTTTTTTTACGTGATTAGTAATTCCCTCACCGTTTCATTCCCCGGTAAATCCACCGCCACCACAATCACCTTTCCTCCTGGCGGCAACACATTGACTTTATAATACCAATCCACGCCATTCCGGCCTAATACAGCAGCACCTCTTTCAAGAATGACACCATCATTATCTATCACCCGTACCTGCATTTCTGCTACCCGGAATTCATCCTTAGCAGTAACTACCACCGTCTCTTCTTCGAACCTGATATTCTGTACTTCAGGAGACTTATAAGCATCCTTTACAGCCATATTATAAGCATTCTGTCCGGGTCCTGCCAGCGACTTATAATAAGCCTTCAGCTCCGGATCCTGGATGATCACCTTAGCATAGGCTGCCGCAACGCGCATTTTATACCTCGCTGCCAGCTGATTTTTTGTCGGTTTTCCCTTTGATGGTCCGCGCTTTTTGGCAATGATAATCTGGTCATTCCGTTCGTAAATCGTGAATTGCTTGCCAAGGGTGCCCCGGACGGCATAAAGGAGTAAGTTGTCTTTAACAATAGCCATAAATAACAATTTTGGGGTTATATGTTCAATATTAAAAGAATTCTTTCAAATAATAATGCGACAATAACGCCAAATGAGTACTAATACGTCACTTAATTATCACCTCAATATCCAATTGATATATAGATGTACTTCTGATGTCCTTATAGTGACCTGTTAATAACGGTAAGGAGAACTTATTCTTCAGGTGCCCGGATGAATGCCTGATTTTTATCGTAATAAAATCCTGTTTTGTTTTTTCCAACCAATTCTTATATTTGTGTAATAATTACATTAATGCACACCTATGCCATAGTCATGTGATAACCCAGTAATAACAATTTAGAGGACAATATAATATATGAAACGACATCTATCTGCCACTGTATCAGTATTGTTATGGACTTTGTTTGTCAACGCCCAGGATAAGGATACAATTACGACCCAAAAGAAACTAGGTGAGGTAGTCATCTACAAGGCGAACACCGTTACGCCTGTCACCTACCAAAACCTGAATATGAAAGTCATTGACCAGAAAAACACCGGTCAGGAACCTTCATTCTTACTCTCAGAAACCCCTTCCATCACTGTATATTCAGATGCCGGCTCTTATCAGGGCTACTCTTATTACAGAATGCGTGGTATGGACCAAACCCGTATCAACACCACCCTCGACGGTATGCCGCTGAATGAACCGGAAGATCAGGGGGCTTATTTTTCCAACTACCCTGACATCCTCAACTCTATCAGCAATATCCAGGTTCAGAGAGGTGTAGGTACTTCTAAAAATGGTGCTGCCAGCTATGCAGGGAGTGTACAGCTCTTCTCCCCGGATGTAAGAGACTCCGCCAAAACTACTATCGGTGGCGGTTACGGCGCTTACAATAGCTACCGCCTCTTTGGTGAATACCAGACGGGTGTAAGGAATCACAAAGCCCTCTATATACGTGCTTCGCAGGTGGCCACGGATGGTTATAAATATCATTCTGCCAATCACTCCCAATCTATCTTTGTAAGCGGTGGATTGTTCTATGATAAAAGCACCTGGAAACTCAATGTCATGGCTGGACATCAAAAAAATGACATGGCCTGGCTGGGTGTAGCGGATACCCTTATTGCAAAAGACAGAAGAACAAATGGGAACCTCTCTGATGAAAAAGATCATTTCTTTCAAGGGCTGGTGCAGTTACAAAATATCTGGCAACATCGAGCTGTTGGGTACCGTGTCCGGTCTCATCTCTGTTTACTATGCATCCAGGGGCAATGTGCTTACATGGCCCACAGGGATTGTTAACGAAGTGGCACTGGCCATTTTATTTTATCAGGTACAGCTGTATGCTGATATGTTCCTGCAGGTATTCTTTTTTGTGGTTACCATTTTTGGATGGTATCACTGGAAAAGTAATCGGGCCGATGTACCTATTACAAGACTCAGTGCAAAAGGCATAAAATGGTATATCATTAGCCAGGTAATTGGTACGATTATTTTAGGCACTGTTATTCAACAGTTGCATATATGGCTCCCTGTTTATTTCCCCGTACCTGCCGCCTATGCATATGTAGACTCTTTTGTAACAGTCGCCAGTATCTTAGCGACACTATTACTCGCAAAAAAGCAACTGGAAAACTGGATCTTTTGGATTATCGTAGATATAATTAGTGTAGGCCTATACCTGGTGAAAGGAATTAATTTTTTGTCAATAGAGTATGCCATCTTTTTAGGACTCGCATCCTGGGGATTGTGGCAGTGGCGTAAAAAATTGCGGTATGCGTAAAGCGTTTGTATTTGGAAAGTTTATGCCTTTTCACAAAGGGCATGAGGCAATGATCCGCTTTGCCCTCACAAAGTGCGATTTCCTCACTGTATTGATCTGTGTGAGTGATCAGGAAACTATGCCCGGAGTATTGAGAAAATCATGGCTGGATGAAACGTTCAGACAGGAACAACGGGTAGAGATCCTTACTTATCATTATGATGAAAATATATTGCCCGGTACCTCAGTTACTTCTGCAAGTGTATCTGAAGTATGGGCGGTCGCATTCAAAGAATTACTCCCTGATTACAACATCTTAGTTACCTCAGAACCTTATGGTGAACTGGTAGCAGGCTTTATGGGTATTATACATATCCCTTTTGATCCGGAACGGAAAATAGTCCCTGTCTCCGCCACGATGGTGAGAAATAACCTATGGGAAGCATGGCCATACCTGCCCGATAGTGTGAAAAAGACGATGATGAAAAAGGTGGTGATATTGGGTACAGAATCCACTGGCAAGACTACCTTAACAGGCCGGCTCGCCACCCATTTCAATGCAGCTGCTGTGATGGAAGCAGGACGGGATATTGTAGCAGACTCCAACGATTTCAGTATGCATGATCTGTATGCGATTGCCACTGCACATGCTGCAAGTATAAAAGCTACTGATGCGCCTTTGCTGATTATAGATACAGATATTCATATCACTATTTCCTATGGTGAATATGCCTTTGGGGGAAAAATGCAAATTGAAAACGAAATTTTTGCCATCAATAAAGCAGACCTCTATCTGTATATGGACAATGACGTTCCTTTCGTACAGGATGGTACCCGTATAGATGAAGCTGCAAGAAATGAACTGGATGTATCACACAGAAACGTACTGGAGAAATATGGTATTGAGTACGAAGTGATCAGTGGCAATTGGGAGGAACGATTTGAACAGGCTGTAGGGTTAATAAATCACCTTGTAAAATTTCGTTCACAAGGTGCAAACTTTTCAAGCGTCACACACAGTTAATAGAACAAACTGTGGGGCAGATGTGGCCCTTCTCTTTCCACGATTGTGCCCTGGTATGGAATGTACTATCCATGCCATACATAATAGCAATATCCGCCCGCAAATCTTATTCGGGGCGCCATGTCTCTGCAATCTGGAAAGAGGTTTTTTCTTTTTGTGCAAAAGCCGGCATTGCCAATAATAGCAAAGCAGCTAAGAAGCCGTTCTTTGTATTCATTGTTCCTGATAATGAAAGTTGAGACCCTGTAAATAAAATTCGTAGATCGTAATAATAAAAAATCATCAGGAGAAATCATAACAGGAAGGCCATTCTTTTACCAGCGGTAAAAGAATGGCCTTCAGCAACTAAAAATAACAACTATGCGTTAGGGCACTTCTGCGATACAGAGAATCCCACAGCCTTCACTCCATACCATGGGAACTGTGTATTACTGTTCAATATCACCCTTGTATTTGCTGAGATGCTCAAAGCATATCCGCAGGTATCCATAGCCGCAACATCCAGTGACCATGGCAGACTGCTATCACCCGTATCACCGATACTATGGTAGTAGTGATTCAATGGTGCAGGGGCTGCTCCATTTGTATGCGATGACGGCTGCAGACTGAAATCCCAGTTGGCAAAGAATGGATGCGTAGCACGCAGCTCACCATTGATGATGTGTTTCGCCGCTGTCTTATCATAGCAATGGCAATCGCCACCGATGATGATCAGGTCCAGCGTTTTGCTGAGATCCAGTGTGGTATTCGCGGTAGGACTAATCGTTATTGGCTCGTTGCAAATCACGATAGAGAAGGTGTCCTTGTGAACAACATTGCCCGATGCATCTGTGTATGAGAAACGAATGGTGTAATTACCATCTGCCTGTCCACCGGTGCTCCAACCTGCGAGGTAATTGTATTCATTGTAAATACCCAGTGCCGGATTCGCTTTGTAAATAAACCAGCCATCGGCAGGGTTCTGTGCATCGCTGTATTCCAGGTTCGGATCAGGATTGAAATCGATCATCGCAAAGCTTTCAGCAGTGGATACCGGGGCATAAGTGGTATCAGCAGCACCAAATTGCTTGTACTCGATCTTGTATTTAATCTCACCATTGAAACCATTACGGTCAATGATGCCATGGAAGCTCACCCAGCCGCCATAAGGACGGTTGTTATCTCTTGTAGGTGAAACGGATGCTGCATTTACCAGGAAGCTGGCCGGATCGATGGCATCGCGGTCCACACCACCCACCAGTGTCAGTTCCGCATCTACATGCGCTACCTGGCTTGGACGGATCTGTACCACTGCATCTATCCTGTTGCCCCAGGTATTCAGTGTATTCGGATTGGTAGTAGAAGGGAGGGAAGACCATGACAATACTGCACGTACCCTGATAATATTCGGTGTTGTACAGCTTTTAATACGACCTTTCAGGTTAATAGGCAGGTCTACATTGTAGTACAGACCATCTTCAGGAATATTGCTGATATCATGTACGGTTACACTGGCAGTACCCAGGTATTGCGTGAAGGTGCCGTTGTTGTCCCAGTCAGCCCAGAAAGCCACATGCTCCTGCGAACCTGCATGACACATGTCGCCGCTAAAACCGCTGTTCTTCTTTACTTTGATTACAGCGCCCAGAGTATCCTGTGCGGTATTCAGCCCTACACAGGTCAATTCTTCAAAGGTCACATCCGCTTGTCCTACAGGTTGCAGAATGATCTTGGAGATAGCGCTGATATCTACTTTCAGCTGCGCAATATCTGTCAGATTATAGCCCGAAGCCGCTTTATAAAGCTTGGTGCCATTACTGATCTTCGCTATTACAGAAGGATAGAACGTACGATGATCAGGTACTTGTGCACGCTTGTAGGTCGTGTACAATTGTTCTAAAGGCGGCACAGGAGCTAAAGCTGGTAAATCAACTTTTGCCTGCAGGTCAATGTTCGCGAGAAAGTCTGGTTTTTCCTTCACATTCAGGATGGTGAAGATATCATTCCAGATGATGAACTTTTTGCGGGGCAGTTGAATATTCACATCTTTCACATTGCCATAGTATGGCTTGTCGTTTGGGTTAGCAGAGGGGATGCTGTTCCATGATAATACCGCTCTTACAGTTGGTATCACGGCCTGGTTACAGGCAAGGAAGCGGCGGTATTTCTCATCATTGATGTACAGGAATGTCATATACTTCAATGGATGTTGCGGACCCGCAGGTGCTTCAGAGATGTCAGCTACCTTGAAGCTGGTGTATCCCATATCCTGGAAACCGCTGCCGTCTTTGAAGTCTACAAAGAAGCGGACGTATTCTTTAGAGCCATTGGTACAAAGACCACCGCTGTAACCGGTAGCTTGCTTGATGCTTACAATCGCTTCCAACTTGCCTTTGGAAGGATTGTAGCCTACGCAGGAAAGTTCTTCCCATGTAGTGTTGGTGTTGGTGATAGCAGGCTGTGAAATGAATGACTGCAATAAAAAGGTCTGGCGGGTAAATAGTTGCTCAGCTGACAGACCGGGAATCTTCAGATTTTCCATGACGTTTTTTTTGGGGTGACGAAACTTTAGCTTTGTTGTGGTGAAACAAAGGTAGATGTCCCCAAAAGAAACGCCTAGCGTATTAATACGTGATTTGTGTAGGTAATACTTCTATAAACCTGAAATAAAAAAACGAGGCTGACCAAAAAGCAAAATGAAGGTCCTGACAATTGCTTAAACGATGACAGGGCTCCATCAGGTACCCGAATAAAATGAGGCTGACCATTACTTTTTGGTCAGCCTCATTTTATTCGGGTACCTAATGTGTATTGAGAAGGTTTTTTTATTTTTCCTCGTTTTTTTGTGTATGTCTGTGGGGGCATCAATCAACTATCCATAAATTCCCACGCACTCTGGTAAGCATCCTTCCCTTCTGCATATGCAATGAAGTCAGCATAGAACGGCAGCTGGGACAGCGTAGCACTATCTCCAATCACCACCAGTTTCTTCCTGGCTCTGGTCATCGCCACATTCATACGCCGGATGTCAGAGAGGAAACCGATCTTGTTATCACTATTACTTCTCGTCATACTGATATACACAATATCCCTTTCCTGTCCCTGGAAGCTATCGATGGTATTCACGGAGATCCTGTTTCCAAAAGGCTGTAGTGCCGGTGAATGTTCCAGTTGCTCTTTCAACAGTTGTATCTGTTGTTTATAAGGAGATATAATCGCAATACTGGGGAAATCTGCAGGTTGGTAATGTGTGTTCAATGTATCAACAAACTGGGAGAGGTGTTTAAACAGGAACGCAGCTTCTTCAGGATTCGTTGTACTGGTACCTTCCGTCTTTTCCTCAAAACCACAACCGGCAGTATCTACAAAAGACAAAGGACTATCTGCAGAGAAGAGCAGGTGCGCTGCTACAGAAGCGTGTGCTTTCAGTTTATCGTGATAGAAGATAGCAGAAGAATAGCCCATGATGGTAGCATGCATACGATACTGTTCTTCCAGCAATACGACTGCATCAGGATGCAACTCCGTACACTTCTCCAATAATGTATGTGCAAGACCGTTACGCGCGGCTTCGTCAGATTTGATAGTAGGGGAGAGCTGACAATGGTCACCAGCCAGTACTACTTTCTCTGCTTTCAGAATGGGGATCCAGCAGGCAGGCTCCAGTGCCTGTCCGGCTTCGTCAATCACTACGGTATGGTATTTCAGTTGCTTCACGGTATAGTGGTTGGCACCTACTAAGGTAGCCGTGATCACCTGTGCTTTATGAATGAGGTCTTCAGCAATATAAGATTCCGTGTTTTCCACAGCCTTCATAATATTCCGTGCTTCATCAAAGAGGGCCTTGCGTTGTTCACGTTCTGCCTTTCCAAAGTTCCGTTTGTATTTATGCGCCATGTCTCTGAACTCACCCGCCTGTTTGCGCAGGCGTTTCACTTCTTTCATACTGTTGTGTTCAGACATTTTACTATCGAGAGTGAGCGACATGAGTCTTTCAGACACCCTTGCAGGGTTACCTACCCGGAGTACATTCATGCCTTCGTCTGAGAGTTTTTCACTCAGTAAGTCTACAGCCGTATTGCTGGGGGCGACTACGAGGATCTGTTTACGATCCTGAGCATACAGGGCTTTAATAGCTTGTACGAGGGTCGTGGTTTTACCGGTTCCCGGAGGGCCGTGAACGATAGCCAGTTCATTGGCGGCCAGAATTCTGTTCACTGCATCCTGTTGGGAGGCATTGAGCCGGGGATGGGTGAACTTTGGCAGTTCATTATTAAAGGTAGGCGATTTTTTACCAGTCAGGATTTGTACGAGCTGATTTTTATCAGCTCCTGATGCCTGTTTTAAGGCATTTTGCATCTCATCGTAGCTGTTGTCATCAAAAGACAGGTCGATGCCTAATTTCCCGTCGTTTGCCCATTCCGGGAGCTCATCGGTGCGTAAGGTGATTTTCAGGCGGTTACCGCTCTGGTAGGAGACGGTACCTTCTATATTATCTTTTTTAGGATCGTGGTTGGAGAACAGCACGGCAGATACGCCAAAGCGCAGTTGATGTGAGATGTCCTGGTGGGTGGTACGTTCTACTTCGACGGTCAGGTAGTCTCCGCGGCTCATTTCGGTTCCCCTGATAGCAATAGGGTACCAGGAGAGGCCGTTGGCGCGGCGTTCGGCTACAGATGTTTTTTCCGTGAGTGAAATATAGGACTGCCGATCTTCTTCTCTTTCAGTCTTCAGCAGATCCAGTAGCTTTTTAAAATAATCCATGGGCGCAAAGGTACGCCTTTCAGGAATTATATGTTTTTCCCGGGGGGCGATTACAGGTAGTGAATGACCAGAGGGGGCTTCTACATGCTATTCTCTGGCGATTAGCCTACAGACAGTGAATTACCAACGGGGGCTTCTACATGCCATTCCCCGGCGATTCGATCACCGACAATATATTTCCTGCAGGATCCTCAAACCAGGCAATCAATGGCCCCCCGCCCCTAAAAATCCCCTTATCATCTGTATTTAACTCCCCGCCATACTTTATAAACCGGATACCCTTACTACTCAGCTCATCCACAGCCTGATCAATATTGTCTACCGGGAAATTCAATACCGTATAAGAAGCTGGGGTATGCGTTGGCTTAGGGTACACCAGAACTTTTGAATCGTTATTTATATGCAGTTCCATCACACCCATAGGTCCATCCGTCACTTCCATCCCCAGTTTATCCTGGTAGAAGGTTTTCGCTTTTTGAATATCATTGACAGAAAATCCGCTGAAGGCTTTGCTAGTTATAATCATAACAATGGGGGTTTAATGAACAAACAATTTAAGCATATTCCGGCAGGGGGCCATGCACCAACCACGGCAATTAATAGCCGAAAATTTAATAAGTTTGTCGAAACTAACCTACAAACCCGCATGGAAACGAATGTACTTGTACCCACACTGGCAACCCATCTCGCGAACGCTATTCAATCGTTTGATTTTGAAGTACCCGTTACCCTTACCATCGAAGCTGTAAACGATACCGTTTATTTACGGGAGTTAGAGCTTGAAATTGTTTGTAACGTTTTAGGCGAACAGGACCACGGCAATGATGTAAAAGTATATCACCTGGCCTTTATGATCCGCCTGAAGGGAGACAATATCATGTATGAAGAAATGGCCGCCATCGGCACTGATCCGGAAGAATCCATGTCACAGGGAGCCTATACATTTTTCAGAGGTTTCCTCACTGGCTTCTTCCAATGTCTGCTAGGTTATTATGAGCCTGTCTATGAACTCAAAAGTCCCACCGGCGATGAGTTCCATCTTAACTACAGTCACCTGCAGGTGCAGGGTGCCTTCATGGATGATATTGACGGGCACCAGGACAACACTTTCCCCGATATTCTTTATCCTGCTATCAAAGAAGTTTTTGAAAGAGAGATCACTGAACCCGATCATGATTACAAAGATTTCTACTGGATTAAAATTTACCTGAGCAGACAACCCGGAGGTACATTTATCGGAGAATGTCGCTTCGATAACAACATCTGGGATTATGCACTCAATGAACTCATAGCGTACGATTATAAACTATGGAAAGAAACAGATCGTTTCCTGGGCAAGAAGCAATTTATTTTTATCCGCAGATGCCCTAAATAGCATGAAGAATCTTATATCCTCACATTGAATGCTGACCATAGTGAGACTGGCGCACTCACCGGCACATTTTGATCATCAATTGCCTGTTCGTTCTTATTCTCTACCGGATTTTCTGGTTGTTCGTTTTTCTTATCCATAAAGTGAATTTATTAAAGAGTGAACATATTTTAAATAGGTAGTGCAAAGTTGGATCCATGCAAAAAATGGCATGGCCTCATTATTGTTATCTCAAAAGAAAACCAATGTTATGGCAAACAAGACAAAAACTACAAATGATATACAGGATTCAAAGCATGATCAGGATCGTATGAAACCAGAAACGACAATTATAGACATGCCTGAGGTAAATGATATACCCGGTCAGGAAAATGTAGAACCGTTACTGCCTGATGCTGGCCATGTGTCTACTCCCGCCTCCGATGATGAAGAGGGATATGGCGTACTCGACGATTTGAATGGCAGTCCAAAAGATACGATTGAAACAGACGATGAACAACTGATCACTGATGAACGTAGCAATGTATCCCGTCAGGAAAGACAGGATCTATATGAAAGTGCAAACGTCACACCTGGCGATGAAGGCGCCAGTGATCTGAAACGTGCCCAGTTGGATAATGTAGATGAGGAGGGTGAATTACTGGAAGAACAAACCGGTCAGATATCAGGTGAAGATCTGGATGTACCCGGTAGTGAATTGGATGATGACAATGAAGGCACGGGTGCAGAAGATGAAGAAAACAATTCGTACAGCGTAGGTGGTGACAGAAATGAATTATAATATGAAGCACACATCTCTTGATAAGGAAAAGGTACAGGTAGATTTCACTTCTATGAATCTACCTGCACCAGTTCTCAATTTTCGCCCAGACGTATATACAGACGGCGATAGGTATTATTGCGTATTAGGGGCAGGTACAGAGCAGTCAGTATTTGGGGAAGGTAATACAGTAGAAGAAGCACTATTGGACTGGGAAAAGGCTTATCATGAGCGATCAGGCAAGTAAGTTTTCCTTGTCCCTACTTTCACTTCTCAACCTGTTTATTCAAGGTAGGTAAAGGATTCCGGCGATCTGTGCTATTACGTCACTTGTTCCCATGGTTCCTATAAATGGGGAACAACTTGCTCAGCTACTCCCAAACCCTGCTGCTGAGAGAGACTTTCATATGAATAAATACCCCCATTACAGGCGTTTCCTTACCCATTGAGTACTGTTGGTTTGCTTCTTGTTATTATTGGTAAATGGCATTAAACACTATCTGACGAACTTTCTACCTGTATGCTTGGCTATTTTCACTCAAAAAAACTGGGACAAATTCACTCACTATAAAATCAAATTTCTCATTGTATGACGACCCGGGTTGGTTCTGAATCCAGATTGAAAATCTTTACATGGCATATTCATGGTAGCTATTTGTATTATCTGTCACAGGGGAACTATGATATATATATCCCGGTAAATGATGAGCGTACACCCGGTTATTATGGTCGTGGGAGAACATTCCCATATGGAAGCAATGTAATAGAGATACCGGCTGATATGGTAAAGAGTTATGACTTTGATGTCATCATGTACCAATCAGTCAAGAATTATCTTGTAGATCAATACGAGATCCTGACACCTGCACAGCGCAGATTACCCAGAGTATACCTGGAACACAATACCCCGCTCAAAAGCCCCTTTGGCACCCGCCATACGGTCAATGATCGTCGTATCTGTCTCGTGCATGTAACACACTATAATAGACTGATGTGGGATAATAACCGCACGCCTGTTACCGTGATAGAACATGGTGTCACAGATTCAGATATTCCTTACACAGGAGAACTGGGTAAAGGTATCACCGTTATCAATCACCTGTCACAAAGAGGTCGTGCGCTGGGTTGGGATGTATTTCAGCATGTAACGAAAGAGGTGCCTGTAGACCTGGCAGGCATGGGCAACGATGCGATAGGAGGGGGCGAAGTAGCGTTTGCGCAGTTGCCTGCATTCAGGGGTAAATATCGTTACCTCTTTCATCCGGTACGGCATACCAGTTTAGGACTGGCAGTATGCGAAGCGATGATGCAGGGATTACCTGTAATAGGGCTTGCTACTACAGAACTGGTCACGGTGATTGAAAATGGGGTGAATGGTTTTATCCACACGGATATAGATTTTCTCATTGATAAAATGAAACTGCTGATGAATGATCCTGAGCTGGCTGCACGGATGGGAAAAGCGGCAAGGGAGAAGGCGCTCAGGCGGTTTAATATAGATCGATTTACAGCGGATTGGGAAAATCTATTCCATACTGTTTGCAATAATGTGAAAGAAAAAATGATGTAGGAGTTGTTTCGCATAAAAATTAACCTCCTGAGAATCGTTTAAAAAGACAAGCTGTTTCTATGGGTAACCGAGGAAAACAGGCTGTATCGAACTTATGATGCAGCCTGTTTTATTTTAAATGAATACAGATCGGTGCGCTAAGATTTTTTTCGACAAAAGTGAGCATATGACGCTACATCCCCGGCAGTTTAATACCAGCATCGCGCAATGTATGGATCACCCTGGCGTTTAGATCAAATTTTGTTTCATCAAATTGTTCCTGTGGTAAGCGTTCTCAAGCATTTTATCCATCATAATTAATCCGGTTTTTCATTTTCAGTATTAAAATATCATACCAGTCTTAGCAATCACGTGGCCTCATCTTTGTACTTCACTAAGGATAAAAATATAACTTTATGGAACCTGTTAATATAGAGAATAGAAACAAGTATGCGCTTATAACAGGCGCCACCAGTGGGATTGGCTTTGAATTGGCGAAATGCTTTGCAAAAGATGGTTACAACCTGATCCTGATAGCACGTAATGAAGAACGATTGAAGGACGTGACAGATGAGTTGAAGAAAAGTTACACAGTGGAAGTTACACCTATAGCAAGGAATTTATTTGCACCGGAAGCAGCGGAAGAAATCTACGAACAGACAAAGAAAATGGGTATTACAGTGGATGTATTGGTCAATGATGCGGGGCAAGGTGAGTGGGGACCATTCGTAGATACCAGTCTGGAGCGTGACATTGATATCATTCATCTGAATATCATCGGTCTGGTGTCACTCACCAAGTTATTTTTGCGTGACATGGTGCGCCGCAACGAAGGGAAGATCCTACAGGTAGGGTCAGAGGCGGGGACCACGCCAATGCCATTGTTGGCAGTATATGCTGCTACCAAAGCATTCGTTCTGTCATTCAGTGCTGCGCTGGTAGATGAGCTGCGTGATACGAATATTACCATCACAGCTTTATTACCTGGAGCTACAGATACAGACTTTTTCCACAAGGCAGGGCAGGAGGATACCGTCACTTATAGAGAAACTCAACTGGCTTCCCCTGAGGTTGTGGCACAGGACGGATATAAAGCCCTGATGAGAGGTGAGCGCAAAATTATCTCAGGTAATAAAACTAAATTACATGTGTGGATGAATGATCTCCTTGGCGCAAAGATTTCCGCATCTAATGCACATAAGGCCAATGAGCCAAGTCATAATACAGCAGGAGAGAAACTGCCGCAGCATGAAGCATCTTTGAATGAGCGGGAGTATATTACCCAGCATAATGGGGAGAGAGATGGGGACCTGATCACAGGGCGTAAATATAGAGAAAGGCCCAATCCGAATGAGCCTGTATTGACAAAAGAGAATTTACCTGATGCGACCAATGAATCTACAGGAGTAATTGGTTCTGGCCAAAGACAAGATTCAAACTAAAATGAAAAAAGACTTTCCGGTAGAGGACGTAAGACGATTCTTAGAACCCACTCCTACGGTCCTCGTTACATCTGCTTACAAAGGCAAACAAAATATTATGACGATGGGATGGTACACTGTAATGGAGTTTGTTCCGTCCCTTATCGGCTGTATGATCACTGGGAGTAATTACAGTTTCGACCTGATCAATAAAAGTGGGGAATGTGTGATCAACATCCCCACTGCTGATATCGCTAAGAAAGTAGTAGCTGTGGGGAACTGTACGGGTGCAGATACAGATAAGTTTGCAGAAATAGGCTTCACTGCCGAGGCAGCCAGTATCGTAAAAGCGCCATTAATAAAGGAATGCTTCGCCAGCTTTGAATGTAAAATTCATGATCGTAAGCTCATCAATACTTATAACTTTTTCATCTTTGAAGTGGTAAAGGCACATGTAGCTACCCGGCCTAAATTTCCTGAAACTATCGCCTACAGGGGTGATAGCCAGTTTGTACTTTCGGGGAAGAATATCAAAATTCATTCAGATAAGTAATAGGTTCATTACCTGCCACAGGTGTTGACACTGGGCCAGATCTCTTACAGGAGACAGGCCCAGTATTGTTTTGCGTATATGATTAACCATATTCAAATCAGGATGTGTTACCCCCGGATGAACGACTATACAGGCGATGGCAGTTTTTAAAATAGTTGCTTTTACCCGCATGCTTTCAGGAGAATATCTTGCCGGGTGTATATGAATGTATTGACCGGGTACATTGCCTTCCAGCAGTATCCATTTAGAAGTATCAGATAATATAATTTCTCTGTATGCTCCTTGTAGCCATGCAAGGTATGCTGCTTCATCTGCTACCGGAATATGACTCAAAACTTCTTCAAATAACCCTTCCTGTGATAAATGTCCATAATAAATATCCATCTGGGAGTTGCCCAGTTTCTTCAATAATTCAGGCAAAGTGTCTGGTGTAGCAAGTGCAATCTGTTGATGAATATACCCACGGTGGTGCTTAAGGGCGTTGAATAAGATATTTGAGAATGCAGGCATCATGCGAAATTAATTGAATCCCGGGGAAAATCGAGTAACTTTGCGCCCCGCGCACGTATAATACATCAACATGGCTTACCTGAATTTATTTGACTTTAAGCAAAAAGTCGATTACAAGAACGAAATCCTGGCTGGCCTCACGGTAGCCATGACCATGATTCCTGAATCGCTGTCCTTTGCAATTTTAGCAGGTTTCTCTCCATTAACCGGTTTATATGCCGCTTTTATCATGGGCTTAGTTACTGCCGTTTTTGGTGGGCGCCCCGGTATGGTATCGGGTGGTGCAGGAGCAACAGTGGTCGTATTGATTGCATTAATGCAATCCCATGGTATCGAATATGTATTTGCCGCTGTTATGCTGGCAGGACTTTTACAAATCTTAGTCGGGGTATTTAGATTAGGGAAGTTTATTAAACTTGTACCTCAGCCGGTGATGTATGGATTTGTAAATGGGTTAGCCATCATCATCTTCACCGCACAATTACAACAATTTAAATTGGCTAGTGGGGAGTGGTTGTCAGGGTCTCCTTTATTCATCATGCTAGGGTTGGTATTATTAACCATCGCGATTGTGTTCTTCTTTCCTAAATTGACAAAAGCAGTACCTGCATCACTCGTTGCTATCATCATTGTATTTGCACTCGTATTAGGTTTTGGAATACACACCAAAACTGTAAAAGATATTGCAGCCCTCAGTGGTGGTTTCCCTCCATTCCATATCCCCGCTATTTCCTGGACTTTTGATACATTAAAACTCATCTTCCCGTACTCCCTGGTAATGGCAGGTGTAGGCTTAATAGAATCGCTCCTTACATTAAATGTAGTAGATGATATTACCGGCACCAAAGGCCGGAATAATAAAGAATGCATTGCGCAGGGTTCTGCAAATATTTTAAATGGATTCTTCACCGGCATGGGTGGATGTGCTATGATCGCGCAAACTTTCGTGAATCTCTCCGCAGGTTCCAGAGCGCGGCTTTCCGGCATTATTGCAGCCATCACCATATTGATGGTGATCTTATTTGGTGCGCCTATTATAGAAAAAGTTCCCATGGCAGCGCTGGTTGGTGTGATGATGATGGTGGCTATCGGTACCTTTGAATGGATCAGTATCCGCATCATCAACAAAATGCCCCGCCACGATGTCATCATTGGTATTCTCGTGGCCCTTATCACTGTATGGCTGCACAACCTTGCCCTCGCTGTACTTGCAGGCGTGGTGATCTCAGCGCTTGTTTTCGCATGGGAAAGTGCGCATAAATTACAGGTGAAAAACTATATCGATGCAAAAGGGGTTAAACATTACGAAGTAAATGGTCCGCTGTTTTTCGGTGCCATCAGCACTTTCAATGCGAGCTTCGATCTTGAAAATGATCCGGAAGAAGTCATCATTGATTTCAATGGTAGCCGTGTCACTGATATGAGTGCTATTCAGGCATTAGGTAAATTAACTGAACGGTATAAACAAGCCGGCAAGAAACTCCATCTCCGTCATCTAAGCGATGACTGCATCGCAAAACTCACAAACGCAGAAGGTGTAATCGATGTAAACATTATATAAAAAAGAGAACGGTTATTTATAAAAAAAGAACGGTATTAAAAAACCAGGTTTAGATTTTCCTCAAAAAAATCTGAACCTGGTTTTTTTAATACCGTTCGCTCCTCCGAAAGAATTGAGAATTTCCCGCAGGGAAATTCTCAATTCTTTCGCTATTTACGGCACATATACCTTAGACTTTAAAGCTGTTTGTACATCCGTCGGTAAGTTACTCAACAAACTATACCCTGTAGAATCTTCAATCGCCTTCACAGTAGTGATATACTCCTTCCAGTTCGTAGATACTGTCGTATTATCATTCGGCGTATCAATCGCCACAACAGTAGCACTGCTGGTGATACGGCTCAGATCATTATCCCCAATTGGAATTACTACTACCACCTTCCAAACCTTTCTTGGCACAGTCACATTGCCACCATCAATCGTAGTCGCCGCACCCGCAGAACCAGTACCACCAGTACCATAACTACCCATGATAATAAAACACTCATTCGCACTACCCGCCAGCGTATTCCTTGTATAATCCTCAAACGTCGCCCACGCCTTCTGGTTATTATTCGGCGCCTGCGGAATCATATTACTCATCAGGAAAGTAGCTTCATTCGCATCCACAGAGCTCGTTCTATCTCCAGAAGGGCAGTTATGTCCCCTGTCAAATCCTGAACTGGTGAAACTCGTACTCTGTACCTGATAAAATGTAGAAGGCAACTCTGTATCCGCCCTGAAATCATCCGTTCTGCCGGAACTTCCCACATCACTCGCCTGCAAATGCCAGCTCACCCAATTCGGTCCGCCACGTAAACTATTATACGATCCTATCCAATAATCTCTGTCAATTAAATAGTTCGCCGGAAACTCTATACAAGGCTGTGCACTTGACGGATTTCCCAATAAGATATGACTATTGTCACTTGTATTAGCAGTATAAGTTCCGCATGTATCAGCAGAAGAAGACCCTCCACCTGAATAACGAATTGTGTCTGGTGTACTTGCAGCCGGTTTTACCGCCACATCTCCCTGTTTCTCACAGGCAGCAAGGATCAATAGTACGAACGCAGCTGGCAATAATAATTTTTTCGCTTGCATCAATTAGCTTTTATAAGAGTAATGAAAGTTGGAAAGTGGTCACTAAAACCCCCCATATAGTTATCAAAATCAAAAGTGCGCTTAGGATACCCCTGATATCTGCCAGAAGTCTGGATCATATCGTCCCTCTTGAAAATATTCGCTTTGTAAAAGTGATAATGCCCATCATCCTTATTCAATAAATGCTGAGACATCACAATCTGGTCAAACAATGCCCATGAATCCTGGTATGCCAGTGTACCAATCCCTTTCTTAAAAAACGCCATCCAGGGATTAAACAATTCATTCTCTTTCAATTTCTCCGCATCACCTTTTGCTTTCAATACCCTGGTCATACTTTCATTAGTAGGATTATCATTCAGGTCACCCATCAGGACCACATTTGTATTCGGATCTATCCGGAACAGGCTATCCATAATATGTCTGCTCACGCCTGCTGCAATGGCACGTCCCGGCGCAGAAGCAGCTTCTCCATTACGACGTGAAGGCCAGTGATTCACAAAGATGTGATACACTTCACCATCCAGTTTACCTGTCACCCACAATACATCACGGGTTGGGTAACCGTCCGGAAGTTGCACCGTGAGCGGCTTACTACTTATAACAGTAAAGTATGCTGGATTATATAACAATGCCACATCGATACCGCGTTTATCAGGAGAGTCATAGTGTACGATCTTGTAAGGTAGCTTGCCTGTATTGATCAGATCTTTCAAAACTCCTTCATTTTCAATCTCTGCCACACCTAAAAGCGCCACGCCATCCGGGGAAAATTGTTTGCCCATGTCAGTTATCACACTGGCCATGTGCTTTACTTTGTCCTGATATACTTCACTCGTATATCCCTTGTTTCCTGTTGGTAAAAATTCATAGTCGTTTACATGTTCCTGATGAATTGTGTCGAAAAAATTTTCAAGATTGTAAAATCCGATGTTGATCACCTTGTACTCTTTTTTCTGTGCCCATAGGGATAATAAAGGACACAAGGTTAAGATAATCAACTGGTTGATAGCTCTTCTCGATAGCATTGAGATTATTTTAGTTCACGTATTCAGATATAAAACGGGTGCAAAGAAAGTATAAGCATTCTAGGTAGTGAGCGCTAAGAATGTTAACAAATTATTAAATGCGATGAAACGAATTTAACAATATTTTGTAATTTCAAAAATCGCATACTTTTGCGACCGCTAGTAAAATAAAACATAAATAAGCTGAGGAAGCATTATGTCATGAGCTTAGAGTAACTATCAACATATGTGAACACGCTGTTGATCCATTTTTCGTGAACTAATCGCACATCGCAAATACATTTTAATAACCGGATTCATTTCCGGGTAGGGGATTCTTTTGCATTTATTTTTTAAACAAACACCATTCGTAAATCCTTATGTCTATTTACAACAGAATAGTTGCGGTGGGATGCCTTTGTATGTTCATTTCCAGTGCAAGGTCACAGGTTCGTGATTCAGCCTATGTACGGGATTCTCTGATCAGAGAGGATGTAAAGGCCAACATTCCCATCATTGCTATTGATGAAACAGACTCTGACAATGGCAATGCCGCCGGTCAGAACATCTCCTCCATTCTATATGCAGGAAGGGATCCGTATTTTTCAAACGTGGCAAATTTCAATGCTGCAAGGTTCAAAGTAAGAGGCTATAATGCCGATTATTTTGAAACATATATCAATGGCATTCCTGTAAAGAACATTACCAATGGTTTCACACCATGGAGTTTATGGGGTGGTCTGAACGATGTGATGCGTAACAGACAAAGTGCCAATGGTTTGCGCCCTGTTGATTTCGGTTTAGGCGAAATCGGTGGTGTGAACAACATTGACACACGTGCTTTTCGTCAGCGTCAGCAACTGAGCATCAGCTATGCAGCGACCCGTGGTAACTACAATCACCGTCTTATGGCCAGCTGGAGTTCAGGTATGAGCAAGAAAGGGTGGGCTTTCTCGCTCGCAGCTTCCGGTCGTTATTCCAAAGATGGTTATGTAGAAGGAACATTCTACGAAGGTGCATCCTACTTCTTCGCAGTAGACAAAAAGATCAATGCAAAGCACATGCTGTCTTTCGTGACCTTCGGTTCGCCAACTGCTGATGGTGGTCAGTCCGCCGCTACGAAAGAGATGTACGACCTCGCAGGTTCACATTATTACAACTCCTCATGGGGATGGCAGGATGGCAAAAAGCGTAGTGCAAATTATACCACTACCTATCAGCCATATGCAATCGTGAGTCATGAATGGAAGATTGACGACAAGAGCCGTCTGAACACTGCCGTTGCTTTCTCGTATGGGGAGCGTGCACGTACAGGACTTGACTGGTACAATGCACCAGATCCAAGACCTGACTATTACCGCAACCTGCCAAGCTACCAGGAAAGCACTGCTGCAGCTGAATACATTGCCAACAAATATCGTACGGATGAATCTTACCGCCAGATCAACTGGACAAAGATGTACAACATCAACCGTATCAATGAAGAGACTGTTGAAAATGCAAACGGCATCACCGGCAACAGTGTAACAGGCAACCGTTCCCTGTACATCCTGCAGGACAGGGTGGTGCAGACAACAAAATTCAACTTCAACACTATTTACAATAAGAACCTGAACAAGCATGCCGACCTCACTGCCGGTATCTACTTCAATCACCAGCGTGACCGCAACTACCAGCGTGTACACGATCTGCTGGGTGGCGACTTCTATGTGAATGTGAATAAGTTTGCACAACAGACCAATACCAGCACAGAAGATGTTGAACAGTTTGACCTGGATAATCCTAACCGCATCCTGAAAAGAAAAGATAAATACGGTTACGACTATTCCATGAACGTAAACGATGCAAAAGTGTTTTTACAGGGTATGTTCCACTACGACCATGTAGACTTCTTCGTATCCGGTGCATATGACTATACATCTATGTTCCGCGAAGGATATATCAGAAATGGTTTGTATCCAACCAACTCAAAAGGTAAATCCGAAACTTTCAACTTCAATAACTACGCTTTCAAAGCAGGTGCAACCTACAAGATCGATGGCCGTAACTATGTATTCCTGAATGCATCAGCATCCACCCGCTCTCCTTATGTAGAGAACATCTTCACCTCTCCACGTAACCACAACGGTACACAGAGCGATGTGAAAGCAGAGAAAATATATAGCGCAGAAGCCGGTTACGTCATGAATGCGGAGAAAGTAAAAGTTCGTCTGAATGCCTACTACTCCCTGTTCCAGGATGGAATGGACATCATGAGCTATTACGATGACAGCTACGCCAGCTTTGTAAACTATGCACTGTCTAATATAGACAAGGTAAACTATGGTATGGAGTTCGGTATCGAAGTCCCTGTCTATGAAGGGCTGAAGGCGACTGCGGCTGCGAACATCGGTCGTTATTTCTACGACTCCCGTCAGCATGCGGTAGTAACATCTGATAACAGCTCTGATGTGATCACATCCGAAACAGTATATACCAAGAACTATCATGTAGGTCAGACACCTCAGGAAGCCTACACCGTAGGGCTGAACTACCAGGGTAAGAAAAACTGGTTCATAAATGTAAATGCGAACTACTTCGACAAGATGTGGCTGGAAATTAACCCGGTAAGACGTACAGAGAGAGCTACAGAAGATGTTCAACACAACTCTACACAGTGGCATTCCATCCTGGATCAGGAGCAACTGCCTGCGCAGTTGACCATGGATCTGTTTGGTGGAAAGACCTGGTATACCCACGTAGGAGGACGTTCTGCATCAATTGTATTCACACTGGGTGTAAACAATCTGCTGAACAACCGGAACCTGATCAGTGGTGGTTATGAGCAGCTACGTTTTAACTATACAGACAAAGACGCGAGCACTTTCCCTCCGAAATTCTATTACGCATATGGCGCGAATTTCTTTGCCAGCCTTGCATTCAGACTTTAATTATTAAAAATATAATCAGCTATAACAATGAGAAATTTATTGCATTCTTACCGTACCTTATTGGGGATGCTGCTTTTATTATCCCTTACTTTTGGGGCTTGTAAGCGCCAGTACGATGAACCTCCTTATGCGACTGACCCAGACATTCAGGCAACTACTACCATTGCAGAATTACAGGCAATGTATACAGGTACGCCGGTAGAAATTACCGACAGCCTGATTATAGTAGGTGTGGTGACAGGTAACGACCAGGAAGATAACCTGTATAAAAAGATCACCCTGCAGGATGCAACCGCAGGTATCGAAATCGAAATCGATCAATCTTCTTTGTATGCTTCCTATCCTGTAGGTCGTAGACTCTTTATCAACCTGAAAGGTTTGACACTGGGTACTTACAATGGTCTGCTGGAACTGGGGCTGGGTGTAAATAGCAGCAACCAGCCACAGCGTATTTCCAGCTCCGTGATTGATGACTTCATCACCGTGGGTAGCACTGGCAACGTGGTAGAGCCGGTAGAAGTAACTATCAGCGAACTGTCTTCCACTTACCAGAGCATGCTCGTAAGCATCAAGGATGTGGAGTTTGCAGACAGCTATTTGAGTTCAACTTATGCAGACAGTGTAAATTCAACAACTGCAAACGTAACCCTGCAGGATTGCTCTGCCAATACGCTCTCAGTTCGTACCAGCGGTTATGCAAGTTTTGCAAACAAAACGGTGGCACAGGGTAAAGGTACCATCACAGGTATCTACTCTTTCTATAATTCAGATAAACAGTTCTACATCCGCACACTGGATGACGTAGCTGATATGACAGGTGTTCGTTGCGATGGTACAACTGCCAGCGACAGTGTAGAACAGATCAGCATCGATAGTCTGCGTAGCCTGTATAGCAGTGCAGACATCACAGTGCCAAGAGGTCGTTATATCACTGGTTATGTGATTTCTAATAGTGCAAAGGGTAACGTGAATACACAGAATCTGTACCTCCAGGAGGGTAACGATATGTCAGGTATCCTTGTGCGTTTCACAGAAGCACATAGCTTTACACAGGGGCAGAAACTGAAGATTGCAATAGGTGGTCAGACATTGACGAGCTATTATGGTCAGCTGGAACTGAACAACATTCCTTTGGATAGTGCTACCGCCACCGGCGATACCATGAGCATCACACCAAAGGTATTGACCATTACCGAACTGAAGGCACAGGCAGCGGCACTCTCCGGTACGCTGGTGACCATTAGTACAGTGACCCTGAGCAATACAGCTGGCAGTACTTATTCAGGTACAGTAGTCGTGACAGATGCAACAGGTACAGTGAACTCCTTTGTTCGTACAGGTGCTTCTTTCGCATCATCAACATTCCCAACAGCAGCATCTTCTTACACAGGTGTATTGAACATCAATAGTTCCAGCTATGAAGTAAATATCCGTGATACTACAGACGTGATCAGATCTACATCTTCCTCCTCAGGTGGTAGTGATTCAGGTAGCGGTGGCAGCGATAGCGGTTCTGACGATGGTAGCGGAAGTGGTAGTACCACCACTGTAGTATATACTGAAAACTTCAGCAAAGGTGGTAAAACAGGTTATGCAGATGCGGCATCCACTCAGGACGTAGGTTCATGGCAGTTTAGCCAGTCATTGGTAGCGGTATCCAGTACTTCTACAGCGAAGGACGTATTCACCAGCGGTAATACAAATACAGCTCGTCTGAGAGGTGCTAACAGTAGCACTGACGATGGTTATATCATGATGAACTTTGACCTGACCGGTGTGCAGACAATTGCCATCGATCACGCAGGTGCAAGCTATGATACCGGTGATGCTGTTACTTATGGTTTCACGCTGTTTGCTTCTTATGATGCAGGTGCAACCTGGACACAGGTAGGTAGCCCAATCAGCAGCACAGTGTCAGTAATGAATACAGAGACCTTTACGATTGGTGCAGCAGCGGGTACTGCTGTGAGATTCAAAATTCTGAATACTTCCAGCAATGGTTCCAGCGCACGTGTACGTATGAATATTGGTAGAGTGGTATTTACAACTTTACAATAAAACAGCATTTCTTCTTAGAAAGGAATTTTCTAAACTTCTTAGAAAAAAATCTTCCAAACGAAAAAGCTTTTGCCTTTGGCAAAAGCTTTTTCGTTTATTTGAAATCGTATCTTCATTCTATGAAAAAGATACTTTTATTCCTCCTGTTACCCTTTGCAGCCCAGGCGCAAACCAACTATCCATTAAAGCTGGACGCTTATATGCGTGCCCAGGCCACCATCTCCCATTTCAGTGGCAGCGTACTCGTAGCGCAGAAAGGTAAAGTCATTTACAGCAGTGCTTTTGGCGAAGCTGATAAGGAATGGCATGTGAAAAACACGGTAGCCGGTAAATACCGTATCGGCTCCATTACCAAACAATTCACGGCGGCCTGTATCCTTCATTTGGAGGAACAGGGTAAACTGAACCTGGATGACAAACTGAGTAAATACATTCCTGATTATCCACAGGGGAATCAGGTCACAATACACATGCTGCTGAACCAGACGACCGGTATTACAGATTATACCTCACTGCCAGAAACCGATTTGCATGCTGATGTATTGGATGTGGCCCCTGCTGACTTTATTAAAAGTTTCCAGTCACAACCTTACTTATTCACACCCGGTTCCCGGTGGGCGTATAGCAATTCCAACTATTTCCTGTTGGGATATATAGTGGAAAAGGTAACGGGTGAGTCATTTGCGAATTACCTTAAAAAAATCACTGACAAAGCTGGTTTGAAAAATACCGGCATGGATCGTCCTGATACCCTCTTGCCTTACCGTACACATGGTTATATGGAAGACTATAATATACCTTTTTATACCATGTCAGGTCCTTATGCTGCTGGTGGTATGTATTCAACCGTAGATGATTTGCTGGCCTGGGATCAGGCATTACTGGGCAATAAGGTATTGTCCGAAGCTACTACCAGGAAAATGACCACTGCTTATATGGGCCATTACGGCTATGGTCTGATGATAGACAGTCTGGTTAACCATCCCAGGATCTGGCACAGTGGGGGCATTCCCGGTTACCGGTCAGTGATCAGCTGGTATAAAGATGGCGATTTCAATGTGATCGTATTATCCAACAATGAATCCAATGCACAATATGTAGCCGGTGGATTGGCAGGTATCATGCTGAATATGCCAGTTGTGAATCCTTATGTTCACAAGGCGGCGGCTATCAATAATGCGGTGATAGATAATTATGTAGGTACTTATTTTGTTGGAAATAAAATAGAGTTGATCCGGAAAGAAGGTAAATTATACCGTAAGATAAATGGGGTGGATGATATAGAGCTGATACCTGAATCAGAGAAGAAATTTTATTACAGTGATGGAACGGACAGGCAGATAGAGTTTGTGACAGATGCAGCGGGAAAGGTGGTGAAGGCGAGTGTGATTATGGGCGGGTTGAAATTGCCACTAGAAAAGATAGAAGAGTAGAGGGTATTCTTAATGAAGTTATCCTAAATAATNNTCTATTTAGAGAATTATTTATTTCTTTACCTCTTTCTTTACCAACGTAGGCTGAACTAACTTCTTCCATATCTGGTACCCATCCTTATTCAAATGCAGCATATCACTCTGGAAAATCTCAGGTCTTGAATTCCCATCCTTCGTCAACATCGGTGTATACACATCTATCCATGCAATCTTATGCTGCGTTTTCAGGTATTCCTGAATCAGTGCATTTGCCTGTTTCACAGTTTCCCTGTATTTATCACGAGAAGGACTTGGCTTAATAGATATATAAATAATAGGTGTCTCCGGCAGTTTTTCCCTGATGGCAGTGAGCAGCTTTTTCGTACGCTCGAGTACTGTATCAGCAACCGCTCCATCCGGAATATCATTTTCTCCTACATACAACACGATCTCGCGTGGATGATATGCAAATACCAGATCGTCCAGGTAAAAGGTGATATCATTCACCACAGCCCCCCCAATACCTCTGTTCATCACATCATAGGAGGCAAAGGTTCGTTCTGCATCTTCCCATTTACGGATAGAAGAGCTTCCTACGAAAAGGATCGGGTTAGCAGGCGGAGCGTACATTTGGTCATAGTGTTTAATCGTCTGTACATCATCCCAGAAACGTGGTTTATCCTGTGCTTTGCTGACCTGTATAACGGTCATGCCTATCAGCAGCAGGAGCATGGCTTTCTTCATAACATTCGGTTTAAAATGCCAAGGTAATAATTCTATACGGATAACAGTACTGCTACGTAGTGGCAAATAGCAGCTGCGAGCACAAAGAAATGCCATACGGCGTGGGTATAAGTCCTTTTCTCGCGAAGGTAAAAGTACACACCGATAGAATACAAAACACCGCCAATAGCGATCATGGTGATTACAGGCACAGGCAGGGAAGTGAAAAATGTTTTACCACCTACAATCATAATCCATCCCATAATGAGATAGATGATCGTGCTCAGGATATTGAACCGTCCTGTAAAGAAGGATTTAAAAATGACACCAACGGCGGTCAGTCCCCACAAAATACAGAGCAGTGTAATCCCGAATGCATTGTTCATAAACACCAGTAAAAATGGCGTGTACGTACCGGCAATGAGGAAATAGATACTGATATGATCCAGTACCACAAAGAGCTTTTTTACCTGTTGGTCCTGGGCCAGGTGGTATACCGTAGAGCAGGTGAAAAGCAGAATAAAACAAAAGCTGTAAATACCGGCGCCTACGATACCACGGGTATTTCCATGAGTAGCGGCAATACCGGTCAGAACAGGGAGGGCGCTGAGCCCAAAGAGGATGCCTACGGCGTGGATAATGCCGTGCACGATCTCCTGTTTACGGTTGTAGAATGAGTCTAAAACAATCATTGGTTAATCTTTTCGTCTGGGTGCAAAATTAACGAGAATAGCCGGGGAAGATTGTTAAAATAGCGTAAAAAAAGCTTACTCCTTCAGCAGCATCAGATCCGGTTGGGCATACTTGTAGACCTTAAAATAGATAGTCGTATTGGTCTGGTACACTCCCTCAATCTCTGACAATTGGTTGACGAACTGTACTAAATGATCATTATCTCTACACATAACATTGACTTCCAGGTCATATGCACCTGATGTCATAGCCAGAAAACTCACCTCCGGTAATTGTACAATCTGCTTCGCCACGTGCTCCTTAAAGGTGGCCGGCCGGATATACACTGCGATATGTGCATAAGACCTGAATCCTACCTTATCAGGGTCCACTCTGCCGATAATATTGATGGTACCTTCTTCAATCAATCTGTTAAACCGGGTCCTGATGGTACCAATGGATACATTCAGTTTCTCCGCAATCACGGTAAACGACACCCTTCCATCCTGTTGGAGGAATGATAAAATTGAAAAATCGAGATCATCCAGTTGAGTTGGTAACTTCTCGGGTATTTTATGCTTCGCCATAGTAAGGGTTATAATGCAAAAAATGCAGAAATTTCAGAAAGTATGTATTAAATGTACATTTTTTTCAGTAAATTGATCTTATCGTATTAAAAATGTCAGTGGCTGACCACCCACTCACAACTTTTTACCCAAACACCCCCAAGGCAAATGAAATACGACCAATTGCAGAATTTTGTAAACGGAAGTTTTACCAAAATCGCTTCCGACCGTACAATTCCCGTCATCTCTCCAATTGACGGTACATTATTGTCAGAACTGCCCTGCTCTACGGCCGCGGATCTGGACATCGCTGTACAGGCAGCAAAAAAGGCATTTCCGGGCTGGAGCCGCACACCTATTAAAGAACGGGTGCAGGTTTTTTTCAGGTACAAATTCCTGTTGGAGAAGAATCTGGATACACTCGCCAGTGTGATCAGTGCTGAAAATGGGAAGACGTATGGAGAAGCTGTACAGGAAGTAGAGAAATGTATAGAGTTGACAGAGTTCGCCACCTCACTACCACAGCTCATAGCAGGTGAAGTACTCGAGGTATCCAGTGGAGTGGAATGTCGTACATCCCATGTTCCTATTGGGGTAGTGGCATCTATCGTACCATTTAATTTCCCGGCCATGGTACCCAATTGGACGATTCCCAATGCGCTGGCTTTGGGCAATTGCATGGTCATCAAGCCATCGGAAAAGGTGCCATTGAGTGTGGGCCTGATCGCTTCTTTATTAAAAGAAGCCGGGTTGCCGGATGGGGTCTTTAACATCGTGAATGGCGATAGTGAAATCGTGAATGCCATCTGTGATCATCCTGACATTCAGGCTGTTTCTTTTGTAGGTTCTACCAAAGTGGCGAAGATCGTGTACCAGCGTGCTACACAAAGTCTGAAGCGCTGTCTGGCACTGGGTGGTGCAAAGAATCACCTGCTGGTACTACCGGATGCCAAACCGGATATGACCGCACAAAACATTGCTGCATCTATGAGTGGCTGCGCCGGACAACGATGTATGGCGGCATCTGCCATGGTGGGCGTAGGGAATGTAGATCACATCATCGCAATTCTTTGTGAGGAAGTGAAGAAAATCATTCCCGGAAAAAATTTAGGGGCGGTGATTAATAAAGATGCAAAAAACAGAATAGAGCAGTATATTACAGAAGCAGAAAAGAATGGCGCCCGCATATTAGTAGATGGCAGAGGCGCAGCAGTACCGGGTAAGGAAAACGGTACTTATGTAGGACCCACCATCATTGATTATGTTACCCCTGACATGTCCGTAGCGAAGGAGGAAATATTTGGACCTGTGATCAGTATACTTCGCACTTCCACCGTAGATGAAGCACTTGATATAGAAAATGCAAGCCCTTATGGCAATGCCGCGTCTGTGTTTACACAGAATGGCAGCATGGCTCGTTATGTTGCGGAGAGGGCAAGTGCTGGTATGATCGGTGTGAATGTAGGCGTGCCCGTACCCCGTGAGCCATTCTCATTTGGAGGTTGGAATGAAAGTAAATTCGGCGTAGGCGATATCACGGGAAAAAGTTCAATTGAATTCTGGACCAGGCTAAAGAAAAGTACGACCAAATGGAACCCGGAAGAAGGGATTAACTGGATGAGCTAGGAGTATTTCACGTCTGATAAAAATTATTGTATGTCAGCTATTGTTGACCTGTCAACCGCACAGGAGATTATTCAGGATAATCTCGACTATACACTATTTTCATGGAGTAGGCAGAAAGGCCTGCAACCTATTGCTGTAAAGCATGCGGAGGGAGTGTACCTGTATGATTATGATGATAAGCGATATCTGGATTTTTCGTCCGGATTGATAAATGTAAATATTGGCCATGGTAATCAGCGGGTCACTGAAGCGGTGATACGGCAGATGCAGGCGGTGAGTTATGTAACACCCGGTTGTGTAACGGCGGCGAGGGGGGAATTAGGGAAGAAGTTAGCCGCAATTTCTCCGGGTAATCTCACTAAAACGCTCTTTACAGTATGTGGAGCAAGTGCCATTGAAAATGCAGTGAAACTAGCCAGACTCTATACGGGCAGACATAAGATCATTACCCGCTACCGTGCCTTTCATGGCGCTTCTTATGTGGCGATGAGTGCCGGGGGGGATCCCCGAAAACTGGCAGCAGATGCCCAACAGGCCCCGAACTTTGTGCATGTGGAAGATCCTTATTGTTATCGATGTCCATGGGGGAAGGAGATGAGTTCCTGTTCAAGGGAATGTGTGAGTCATGTGGAAAGGGTGATTGAATTTGAAGGACCCGAAAATGTTGCGGCTATATTGATGGAAGGGGAAAGTGGGAGTTCTGGTTGTATTAAATATCCGCCTGATTATTTGCAAAAGATAAGAGCACTCTGTGATAAGCATGGTATCCTGCTTATAGCTGATGAGGTGATGAGTGGATTTGGGAGAACCGGTAAATGGTTTGCCTGCGATGTACACGGGGTAGTGCCTGATATGATCGCGACAGCAAAAGGGATTACAGCCGGGTATCTGCCATTGGGTGCATTGATCGTGAGTGATCAGATAGCGGCGCATTTTGATGAAAGGACTTTGTGGCTGGGATTGACTTATTCTGCACATCCGGTATGTTGTGCAGCAGGTGTGGAGGTGCTGAAGATATATGAAGATGAACACCTGTTGGAAAATGCGGCGTACATGGGTAAATATGTGACAGAACAGGTAGAACTGATGAAAGCACAACACCCTTGTATTGGAGATTTCAGAACGACTGGGTTATTAGGTTGTATAGAGCTGGTGAAGAATAGAGATACGAAAGAGCCGATGGCGCCATTTAATGCAAAGCCGGAGGAGATGATGGTGATGAATAAGGTGGCGGCACGGATAAAACAACTGGGGATGTATGCATTTGTACGGTGGAATTATGTGTTTATAGCACCGCCGTTGAGTATAACGAAGGAACAGATGGATGAGGGATTGGCGATAATTGATGATGCGCTGTGTATAGCTGATGAGTATGTGAGCTGAGAGCAATCAGGTCGATTAAGACAATTTAATAACCTGAGGACGAAAGACTAACCAGCGGATTTATTTTTTCTAAAAAAGAAGCCTCTCTAACCTGCTACTACTTTTTACACCACTAACCAATACGTAATCTGAGAACTAACTACTATTCATATGCCTACCAATTTGTACAGTGAAGACCTGGCCCCCGTACCTGCAGGCAGCAGGACCTGGAACACCTGGAATTATGCAGCTCTCTGGATCAGTATGAGCCTGTGTATTCCCACCTACATGCTGGCCAGTTCGCTGATAGAAGGAGGCATGAACTGGTGGCAGGCGATCCTCACCATTTTCGCAGGCAATACAGTCGTATTGATACCAATGATCTTAAACGGCCATGCCGGCGCCAAATACGGCATTCCTTTCCCTGTATTTGCCCGCGCCAGCTTCGGCACCAAAGGAGCGAATGTCCCTGCTTTATTACGCGCCATTGTAGCCTGTGGCTGGTTTGGCATACAAACATGGATTGGCGGCTTTGCTATCTATCAGATGCTAAGACTTTGGATACCGGCATTGGAGCAATTGCCTGCTATATTCCCTGCTTCATGGGGACTGGCCACAGGTCCGGCTATTTGCTTTATTCTCTTCTGGATATTGAATATGTATGTCGTGTATTTAGGCATTGACAGCATCAAAAAACTATTAGTATTCAAAGCGATCTTCCTACCTGTTGCAGCACTGGCTTTATTATACTGGGCCATCCATGCAGTGAACGGCGGATTAGGACCTATTCTCACCCAGCCTTCCCGTTTTCAAAATGCAGGTGCCTTCTGGGCATTCTTTATACCTGCACTCACGGGTATGGTAGGGTTCTGGGCCACACTCTCATTGAATATCCCTGACTTCACACGCTATGCACGTAGTCAGCAGGCACAGGTAAAAGGGCAGGCATTGGGATTACCAACATCCATGACGTTGTTTTCATTTATGGGAGTAGTAGTTACATCAGCTACGACTATAGTATATGGTACCACAATCTGGGACCCGGTAGTGCTGGCTGGTAAGTTTGATAATAAAATACTGGTGAGCATCGCCATGATAGCGGTCGCTATCTCCACATTGGCTACAAATATTGCCGCAAATATTGTAAGCCCGGCCAATGACTTTGCACACCTGAATCCAGCGAAGATCAGTTTCCGTACAGGAGGTTTCATTACAGGGATAATTGGTATTCTCATTTTCCCATGGAAGCTGGTAGCTGATCCCGGTGGATATATATTTACCTGGCTGGTGGGGTATTCAAGTTTGTTAGGCCCAGTAGGAGGAATAATGATTGCTGATTACTACCTCCTGCGCAGGCAACACCTGGAACTGGATGAATTGTACCAGCATGATGGCCGGTATAGTTACGCAAATGGGTACAACAGATATGCGCTACTTGCATTGTTATTAGGTGTTGCGCCGAATATTCCCGGTTTCCTGGCCACCATACATGTCATTGCTGCAGATGCATTACCTGCATGGATAACAGGCATATATAGCTATGCATGGTTTGTGGGCTTCTTTGTCTCAGGAATTGGTTATACACTGATGATGCGTTCAATAAAATCTATCGAATATGTCACTGCTGATTAAAAACGGAAGAATCATAACAGCTGCTGATGATTACGTGGCTGATATTTTTATAGAAGGAGAAGTGATCACTGCAATCGGAAAGAACCTACCTGTCACAGCTACCCGGGAAATAGACGCCAGCGGCAAACTTATATTCCCCGGTGGTATCGATCCGCATGTCCATCTGGCTATGCCTTTCATGGGTACATTTTCCAGCGACACCCATGAAACCGGTACCCGGGCGGCTTTATTCGGCGGCACCACTACCGTCATTGATTTTGTATTACAAACCCAGGGCCATTCACTCAAAGAAGCCCTCGATGACTGGAACAGCCGCGCACGCGGCAACGCCGTAGGTGATTATAGTTTCCACATGGCAGTTACTGATTTCAATGAAAATACAAAAACCGAAATAAAAACCATGATCGAGGAAGAAGGCATCACCTCCTTCAAAACCTTCATGGCCTACAAAGGTGCTTTAATGATAGACGACCGGCAGATGGTCGCACTCATGCAGGAAGTAAAAAAACATGGAGGCATGGTAACCGTACACGCCACCAATGGGGATATGATCGATTATCTCGTAGCACAGAACAGGGCGAACGGCAATCTATCTCCAAGATATCATTACATCTCACAACCAGAAGTAACAGAAGCAGAGGCTTCCGGCCGCTTTGCAGATATTGCTAATTATACCGGTTGCCCTGGATATATTGTACACCTTACCTGCGAAGGTGCTTTGAATGCAGTACGCAATGCAACCCGACGTAACCAGCATGTATTTGTAGAAACCTGTATTCAATATTTATTATTGGATAGATCATATTATGAAAGAGGATTTGAAAGTGCGAAGTGGGTAATGAGTCCTCCACTGAGAGAACCCAAGGATCAGGCAACCCTCTGGGCGGGTATCAACCAGGGCCTGGTAAATGTAGTAGCAACAGATCATTGCCCATTTATGTGGAATCAAAAGCTCATGGGCAAAGATGATTTCTCAAAGATCCCCAATGGTCACCCGGCGATAGAGAACAGGATGGAATTATTATACAGTGAAGGTGTGCATGCAAAAAAAATCACCCTGAACAAATTTGTAGAAGTAGCCTGTACAAATCCCGCTAAGATCTTTGGGATGTTTCCCCGCAAAGGAACGATTGGTATAGGCAGCGATGCTGATATCGTCATCTTCGACCCAACTGAAGAACACGTATTATCAGTCAGCACCCACCACATGAATGTGGATTACTCCGGTTACGAAGGCTGGCCTGTTACGGGCAAAGTAAAGACAGTATTACTACGTGGTCAGGTCGCTATAGAGAATGGCGAGTGTTTGTTACCCAAAGGTGCCGGGCAGTTTATCCGCCGAAATAAAGTTAATGGCATTATTTAACCAAAATCATAGAATCGCATGTCTCGTATTATTAAATCAGGGTTAATCCAGATGAGTTTACCGAAAACGGAAGGCGAAGGTACGATTGAAGAAATCAAAGAGGCGATGTTTCAAAAGCATGTGCCGCTGATAGAAGCTGCGGGAGAGCAGGGAGTACAGATCCTTTGTTTGCAGGAGATATTTAATACACCTTATTTCTGTCCGGGACAGAACAGTGATTGGTATCAATCTGCCGAACCAGTACCTGGTCCGACTACCGAGCGAATGGCAGCCTATGCAGCAAAATATAATATGGTGATCATTGTGCCGGTGTATGAAAAGGAGCAGGCAGGCGTACTATACAATACCGCAGCGATCATAGATGCAGATGGGAAATATTTAGGGAAATATAGAAAGAATCATATACCACATACATCTGGTTTTTGGGAGAAGTTCTTCTTCAAGCCTGGAAATTTAGGATATCCTGTGTTTCAGACACGCTATGCGAAGGTGGGGATCTACATCTGTTATGATCGTCATTTCCCGGATGGGGCAAGGGTATTGGGGTTGAATGGGGCAGAGATCGTATACAATCCATCTGCAACGGTAGCAGGGCTTTCTCAATACCTCTGGAAACTGGAACAGCCTGCACATGCAGCGGCCAATGGGTATTTTATGGGATGTATCAATAGGGTAGGGGAAGAGAAGCCGTGGAATTTAGGAAGGTTTTATGGGTCTTCTTATTTCGTGGATCCTCGTGGACAGATATTTGCACAGGCTTCAGAAGATAAGGATGAATTGCTGGTGGCAGAGTTTGATTTGGGGATGATTGATGAGGTACGGAGTGTATGGCAGTTTTTCAGGGATAGAAGACCGGAGACGTATGGCAAGCTTACAGAGTT
>NZ_MTKN01000015.1:0-21884 GCF_001975825.1 [Flexibacter] sp. ATCC 35208 | reverse complement strand
TATGGCTTTTTGAAATACCGTCTGAGACATGTGTCAATCCTTCAGAACTATAAATTATTCTTATGTCCCTTCGTAATAACAGGTTGACCACCGAAGAATACAATGCGCATTTCAGCGACATCCACCCTCCATTTGAAATCCACAGTGCTGCGCTGGTAGAGGCAAACCGCTGCCTGTTCTGCTATGATGCGCCGTGTACGAAAAGTTGCCCAACCAGTATCGATGTGCCCAAATTTATAAAACAGATTACAACAGAAAATCTGAAAGGAGCGGCATATACTATCCTATCTGCCAATATCATGGGTGGAGGATGCTCAAAAGTATGTCCTGTAGAAAAGTTGTGCGAAGGTGCCTGTGTATACAATCTCCTGGAAGAAGAAGCCATTCCGATTGCAAAACTGCAACGCTATGCCACAGAACGGGCTATCCGGGAGAAATGGCCATTATTTACCCGCCAGCCCTCCAATGGGAAAAGAGTAGCAGTAATTGGCGCGGGTCCTGCGGGATTGAGTTGTGCACATGCTTTGTCGAGAGAGGGCGTAGATGTAACAATTTACGAAAAGGAAAGCAAGGGGGGAGGGCTGATGACGTACGGGATTGCGGCTTATAAAGTGACACCACAGTTCTGTCAGGAGGAAGTAGATTATATCATTTCATTAGGCGGTATCAATGTGCTATACAATATGCAACTTGGAAAAGATGTATTGTTAGAAATATTACAACAACAATATGACGCTGTATACCTCGCATATGGTGTAGGGCTGGCAAGACAGTTATCTATAGCTGGTGAGCAATTAAATGGTGTGGTAGATGCGATTCATTTCATCTATGAGATTCGTACAAAGGGTTATCCTGAAGTGCCGGTAGGTGAGTCTGTAGCCGTGATTGGTATGGGCATGACAGCTATTGATGCGGCTACGCAGGCGAAAAGATTAGGTGCAAAAGATGTGACCCTCGTATATAGAAGAACCGAAGCAGAAATGCCTTGTACAGAGACAGAATTAAATATCGCAAAACTGGATGGATGCAAAATTATCTGGCTGGCAGCGCCGAAAGAAATTACAGGAGAGAATGGGCAGGTGAAACAATTAGTATGTGAAATGATGCGGTTAGATGAAAGGAAATCACCGGTGGGTACAGGAGAGTTGATTACACTGAATGTAGATATGGTGATTAAGGCAACGGGACAGTTACCCTATACAATGGCATCTCCGCAGATAGATAACGATCATGGTAAAGTATTGATTAATGAACATGCGGCGACTAGTTTGCCTGGGGTGTTTGCAGGAGGGGATTGTGTGAATGGGGGGAAGGAGGTGGTAGATGCGGTGCAGGCCGGGAAGGAAGGCGCGAAGGCAATATTGCAATACCTGATTGGTGAATAGCTTATTGTTTTATCTATTCTGAATGACAAACCATGATTGCCGGTAAGAAAAACTCCTTATTATTTTACCTGTTCTAAACAATAAACCATGATTACCTGTAAGAAAACCGCCTTATTATTTTACCTGTTTCAAAATTAACTTATGGCAGACCTTTCAACCAATTTTTTAGGCATCAAATCCCCCAACCCTTTCTGGCTGGCAAGTGCGCCCCCAACAGATAAACAGGTAAATGTGCTCCGCGCCTTTGAAGCCGGCTGGGGTGGTGCCGTATGGAAAACCCTCGGCAGCCAGGTAAAAAACGTCTCCTCCCGATATTCCTCCATAGATTACAATGGCAACCGTATAATGGGCATGAATAACATTGAACTGATCAGTGACCGCCCGCTGGATCTCAATCTAAAAGAAATTAAAGAATGCATCCGCTTATTCCCCGACAGGGCTATGGTTATATCTCTCATGGCAGACAACAACAAAGAAAGCTGGCATGAATTAATCAAAAAAGTTGAAGACACCGGCGCCCACGGATTAGAATTAAACTTTGGCTGTCCTCACGGCATGACAGAACGTGGTATGGGAGCTGCCGTAGGGCAAGACCCTGAAATAGCAAAAATGGTAGTAGAGTGGGTGATGGAAGCCGCTCATATCCCCGTAATAACAAAACTTACCCCCAATGTACATTCAGTCGTACCCACAGGAAAAGCAGCAGTAGCCGGCGGTACGAATGCATTGTCACTCATCAATACCATTCAGTCTGTAACAGGTGTAGACTTAAACACCTTCGTACCCAATCCAAATGTAGGCGGCCGATCTACTTTCGGAGGTTATTGTGGCCCGGCGGTGAAACCAATCGCATTAAAGTTTTTAACGACCATCAGTCAGGATCCGATTACTTCAAAAGTACCCATTTCAGGTATTGGGGGTATCAGTACCTGGCGGGATGCAGTAGAGTTTATGCTCCTGGGCGCCACCAGCTTACAGGTGTGCACAGCCGCTATGCGGTATGGATTTAGAATTATAGAGGACTTCTGTGAAGGATTAAATAACTGGATGGATGAAAAAGGATTTGCCACTATTTATGATTTTATCGGAAAGTCAGTACCAACCTTGACTCAGTGGGAAGAACTGGATATCAATTATCATATTGTAGCGAATATCAATCAGGATAAATGTATCCATTGTGGATTGTGCTATATCAGTTGTGAAGATGGTTCGCATCAGGCGATTAGTTTATCATATGGCAATCCGTATAATACATACGCTATTAAAGAGGATGAATGTGTGGGCTGTAATCTGTGTAAGTTGGTATGTCCGGTAGATGACTGTATCACGATGAAAGAACAGCGCCGGGGCGATGAGTATCTTAATTGGAAAGAGTTTCAGCGCCGGGGTCTACCATTGAATGATCATTGATAAATAACTCTACCTGATGCAAACCAACGTCGATTCATTTTTATCCGGCAAATGGGAGTAGTTTGAATCCTTCGCCCACGCCTTTATTCAGTAATGCGATTCCTTCAACTACGCCCTTATTTGGTAGATGCAATAATGAAACTCCTTTAACTACACCCTTATCCGGTAGATGCAATTAATGGAACTCCTTCACCTACGCCACCTGTTTATTACTCTTTATCAATCCGCACCCTAAATTGTTGTGCCTGACCTGATAATAGGGAAGATCTGTCCCTAAAAAATAAGATTTCCCTTTAAAAAATAGATTTTACTATTTTTAAGCCGAACAATCAGCCAAAAAGGAGTTGTCATTCTGCATGGTGCAAAATGAGTTACATAACGAACAGGAACTTCTAAAGTTGGTAGTAGCGGGGGATACGGAGGCTTACAAAGTAATCTATACACATTACTGGGATCGGATCTATACTACTGCACTAGCTTTTACCAAATCGCCGGAACTATCGGAGGATGTGGCGCAGGAGGTATTTGCCCAAATCTGGGTAAAACGCGCGATGTTAAAAGAGGTAGAGCGGTTTGATGGGTTCTTATATATCACCACACGCAATCTTCTCTTAGATCGCTTACGCAGGAAAGTCTTTACTGGCAGCTTAGATGATTATTTTACTGAATATTTTGCAGATGTAAATGGCACACCCGCCCAACAGCTGGAATTTAAAGAATTTGATTCCCATATCCAGCGGGCCATTAGTCAATTGACTCCCCAGCAGCAAACGGTGTTTAAACTAAGCCGGTTTGAGGGCCTCACCCATGAGGAAATACACCTTATCGTTACTGGAAAGCAGAGTCATTTGAAGGGGGGATTCATACCCCAATGATTGCTTTCTGGCCAAAGGGGATCACTGCAAAGATAGGTGGGTATAGCAAACAGGTGGGGCATGTAATGGACTTTATGAATACATTCATTGAACTGGCGGGTGCTAAGTATCCTGCTAACTATAATGGTCATGCGATTCAGGCAGGTAGTGGGGTGAGTCTGGTACCTTCATTTAAAGGACAGGTAGTGACAGGACATGAGGAGTTGTTCAATGAACATTTTGGTGCGAGGTATGCACGTGTGGGTAACTGGAAGTTGGTAAGTGCCAGTAATGATAGTACGTGGCATTTGTTCAATTTAGAAAAGGATAGGAGTGAGACAAATGATGTGGCTGCACAGGAGCCTTTACGAGTGAAGGAGTTGGAAGGATTGTGGAGAGAGTGGGCTAATACGCATAGTGTGTTGCCAAAGCCAAAACCAAAGAAGAAATAATGAATTAGTTTTTGTAACTTAAAATAAGGGCAAATAAATGAAGGCAAATCTGTAATGGATTTGCCTTTATTTATTTAATTATTTGATCAGAATAATTCGCTTATGATCAAGTTGATTATCTAATGAAACCCGCTTGTGGATTGGGTTTTGTTGGTTAGATTTGCGAAAATTAATCACTTTATTAAAACAAAAATTGTTTACAATGATTTATGATGCAAATGCAATTGCTAATTGGTTTTTGGGACGTATTGATACAAATGCAGGAGATACGATATCCCATTTAAAATTGCAGAAATTAATCTACTACGCACAGGCATGGCATTTAGCTATTTATGGCAAGCCACTGTTTAAAGAAAAAATAGAGTCATGGCCAAATGGACCTGTAGTTGCCAGTATTTATCACAGATTCAAGGATATTCCCCGGGCTGCTGCCATTGATTCGTTCAAGGATTGGGCAAAGACCGATTTTTCTGCTGAAATAGAGGAACTGCTGGAAGAGGTATATACCATTTATGGAGAGCACTCTGCTGGCTATTTACAGGAATTAACTAAAAGAGAGCTTCCATGGAAAAAAGCACGAAAAGGATTGGATATGTTCGAAAAAGTAGATAAAGCAATTACCCATAAAGATATGATTGACTACTATAAAAAAAGAATGAACAATGGGAAAAAAGCATCATAATAAAAGTATCATTCCAAAAAAGAAAGCCTCAGCTGCACCGCAGCCCGATGAATATTCTCAAATGAGTATGGAAGATTTTAATGGATGGAAATTGGAAGGGGATCGTGCGCATGTCATTGCCTCCATCAAATTCATTCAACATGATTTTCAATGCTTTTCTGATTGGAGTAAACAGGATATGAAGACATTTTGGAATTTCATTAACAAATTGCATAAATATAATTGGAAAAACCTTTTAGCTACAGGAGGAAAAGTTGCAAAAACAGGTTTAGCACCAACAGTTATTCCGATATATAAATATCCTGATAACAGATTTCGCAGATCAATACAAAATTTAGTTGAAATGTTTGAATTGCGTGTGGATAATACCAAGCGGGTTCACGGTTTTAGAGATGGACCTGTTTTTTTTATCTGCTGGCTGGATAAGAACCACCGGATTTGTGCATAAAACCCTTCGATATACATTTAACCCCTTCTTAAAACAACCACCAAGCAATCAACCCTCCCGCCAGCGTATTCAAAAAATTCACCGTACTATTCCCTATCATCTTCCTCCGCTCTAACGTCGCACCCAACACCGAATCAATCACATTCCCCCCTACACCCGCCAGCGTTATAACCCACAAACTCCTGTCCCACATATAAATAAACGCAATGATAAACGCACCAAACGCCCCTATTAACGTCCCTTCTATACTAATCACCCCATCCAACCCTTTCTCCTCCCTCCTGAACGTCAATATATTAAATGTCCTCCTCCCATACACCATCCCCAACTCAGAAGACAACGTATCTGCCGTCGCCGCCGCCAACGAACCAGCAATCATCAACGTGTACAATTCTGTATGATTATAATCAATCATCGCCAATACCGCCAATATCGCCGCTACCCCGCCATTCGCAAATACCTGCCACACATCCCGAATCTCCCCGTGATCCTTCCCTTTCAATAACCGGCCATGACGCGTAGCCAATACTGATAATACAAAAAATGTAAATAACTGTAACTCACCCACATACCCAGCGCCCGCAAAAATAACCCATCCCACCACAATCGCCGCTATACCCGCAGCAACAGTGAGTTTCTTCGTAATGATACTCAACACCGCTACGATAATGAGCACAGTCAGTATAATAATAGTATTGAACAATGAAGGAAATAACATAGCCCACAAAGGTAGGGGATTCTTATTTTCATTGTATAGCATCCGCCTGTCGCGCTTTGAGAGAAATGAAATGATATGATATGTGAAATAATAATACTATATTTGCGTCCGGATTAATCCCATTTTATCGATAACCCAGAGGACAATAATTCAATATAAGCCTTACCTATGATTAAGTTTAGACCAGCAGTATTCTGGCTGCCCCTCCTTTTGTCTTTGTTAACAGTTTCCAAAGGGACAATTGCTCAAGACCGAGAACAAACAAAATCCGACATCGTATTCAAAATGCTTGATTACGACGCACGATTCAGAATGATCTTTGCCTATTCTGACACTGAAAGCCGTACCTATCTTGCGAACACCGCCAAGTCTCAGTACCTGGAATTCAAACAATTGTTAGAGCCCAACATGGCCTTCTTTTTAGGTAACGAAAAAGATAAGCTAAAGGAGACGGTAAAACTCACTGACAAAATTCTTTTGAATGATGAGGTTTTCAACACCCTCAACACGCCCAATTACCGCAACGAATCCAAACCTGAAAAAGGTGAGAAACTTGAAGACCGATGGATCGACATCCACAAAGCTATCCTGTATGTACTCATCAAAGACATGGTTGTAAGAGCAAACTTTAAGATCTACACCCGTTTCTCAGAATTTGCAGTCGCTGCAGACGTTTCAAAGAATGGCCCTGCTGCCAGCCATCACTATGCAGATAGTTTGCTGAAGACCGCTCCCGGTGAACTCATGCCTTACTATTATGCCCTGCAGGATGGTAACAACGAAGAATCAAAAGTCGCTATCAAAACCCTGATAGACAACTACAAAACCCGTACTGGCGACCTGTATGCGCAAACATTGGCACTGTACGAAAGACCTAACACCCTGCTGGTTTCTCCTGAAGGTCAGAAAGACGACCTGCAGCTGAAATCAAAATATGCTTCCAGCAAAGTATGGCAGGATGCCCTGATCAGAGAAATGCCTGAGACAGAGAAATTTGCTATCATGACGGTGCCAAATGACAGACCTGATCTGCACAACAACATTTACATCTTTGGTAAATACATGCGTGCGAAGAAAGGTGAAACACCTGACATCACTTTCAGGATCGTTTCTCCGGGTTTAACCGGCGTTGATTTCGGCAGAATACGCAAAGTACCTGTCGGCGATAACAGATACGGCTATGTATCTACCATCATCTATTATTGCCCTATCAAAATTGAAGTGGTGAACAAAGCTGGTGAGATCGAAAAAACATTGATCGTAATCGATGAAGGCAAGGAATTCAGACAGGAGTTTCACGAGAACTTCGTGCGCCCTATTCCAAACTATACTGGCGTAATTCCCTTCCGTAACGATACGCTGTATTACGATGCGCTGGATAAATTCAGAGGTAGTACTATCAACCGTCTGTACAATGAGCGCTTCAGTGAAATGACCGTTGCCATGGCACAGTGGCTGAATGATGCGTATGGTTATTATAAAGTGCCGAATAACTTCTACTACCTGTATGATGTAAAGAATCCTGAAAATGGTTTCCAGGAAATCAAAGCACTGGTGGATAGTACTGACTATGCGATCGAGCATTTGGAAACACAGGAAACGTCTCTCGCAAACAAAGCTGTACTGGCAAGAATGTTAGAGAAATACCAGGAGATCCTGCAACGCCCGGGCATCAGCCAGAATGTAAAGAACCTGTGTGCAAGAAACTCCGTAACATGTGCATTGCTGTCTGATCAGGTAACCCGCGCACTGTATCTGCTTGAAAGATGTAAAGCCATCAATCCGAAAGATAGCAATGTAAAACCGTTCAATTTATCTTCTTTCGTGTTCCGCACACTGTTTGACGATAAGAATCAGAAAGTGGTGAAACTGCCTCCACGTTCTGAACTGTGGAAATACTAATTTGATAATTTCTTACAATTCTACCTGCCATCAGGTACCCTAATAAAAAAGGGCTGTCTCAGTCTTGAGACAGCCCTTTTTTTATGGCATAGTATTTACCACCGTCTTATTATGACAATTTTAGATAACCCTGTCTGGCATGCATTGCAGACAGTGCACCGCACATTGGCACAAGGCACACCTACCGTACAACGGTACAAACCAGGCGTATTACAACTAATGGGTGCCGAACATCCGGAAGCCGCGTCCTACAATGAACTGCACGACTGGCTTACAGTGGGAGAGAAGATGTATACAGTAGGCGATGTACCTGTATTGCCGAAAAACTGGCAATTTGTAAGGCAGGTAGATTGTCTACAAATGATGTGCGAGGTAAAAGCAGAGGTGCCACAAACTGGCATAGTAAAATTACAGGATACCCACCTGGCTGACATGTTGACATTGGTCAATCTTGTGCAGCCAGGCTTTTTTTATGAACAAACTCCATTACTGGGTGAATACTTTGGCATCTTCCAGTCAGGTAAGCTGGTGGCCATGGCAGGAGAACGCATGCGCATGAATGGCTATACAGAAGTGAGTGCGGTAGTGACCCATCCGGAATTTACAGGCCGGGGTTATGCACAGCAACTGGTAGCGCATATAGTGGCAAAGAACCTGGATGCCGGCGTATTACCATTCCTGCATGTAACGGCTACTAATGAAAGGGCTGTAAAAGTGTATGAGAAATTAGGATTCAAAACAAGGAGAAAAATAGCCTTTACCCAGTTTGAATTGATTGCACCGGCAGAAAAGTAACCTTTACAAAGTTTGAATTGATTACACAGTTAGAGAAATAGCTTCTACCCAATATAAATTGAAGCCACGATTTCCCTTTGAAATGTGTAATTTTACCCCATGTCACAGTCAAATTATGAACTACTGAGATTTGAGCAGATCGGAGGTACCTTCCGCGTTGCTGCTACCGGAGAAAACAATTGCACCCTCTCATCCTACAACAGGCGTGATTTCTACAAGATCTCAGTGATCCTGTCAGGAGGAGGGGAGTTGTTTTACGCCAACAGGAATATCAAATTTGACCAGCCTGCTTTGATCTTTACCAATCCCATGGTGCCCTATAGCTGGGCAGATAACCCGGATGTAGAAGTAACCGGATACTTCTGTGTATTTACAGAAACCTTTTTGCTGGAAGGCGGGCGCATGGAATCCTTAAAAGACTCCAGCCTGTTTAAACCGGGTGGAGATCCTCTCTATCTATTGAATCCTGCACAAACAGAATACCTGAAAGGTATTTTCCTACGCATGCGCGAAGAGATGGATAGCGAATATATCTATAAGCATGAACTGATCCGCAACCATGTACAACTCATTATACATGAAGCTATCAAAATGGAGCCGGCAGTGGCCTACGCACCCCCTAAGAATGCCGCCAGCAGGATCACGCAGCTATTCCTGACCCTGCTGGAAAGACAATTTCCCGTAGACCCTCCCCAATTTACCCTGCAATTTAAGAAGGCAGGCGACTATGCCGACCAGCTGGCCGTCCATGTCAACCACCTGAATGCCGCCGTGCAGGAAGTAACAGGCAAGTCTACCACCACGCACATTAATGACCGTATCCTGGCAGAAGCCCGGTCATTATTAAGACACACAGACATGAGTGTAGCGGACATCGCCTATAGTCTTGGATTTGAATATGCCTCTTATTTTAATAGCTTTTTCAGAAAGCATGCGGGATTAACTCCCTTAGCCGTTCGCAAGGAAGTGAAACTTTAAATTAATCCTTTGAAAAGTATAATTTATCCCTAAGGATCAGTCCTAATTTTGATATCATAAAACAAAACATTGTTATGGCAATCAAAAGCGTAAAATTAGGCACCCAGGGGCTGGAAGTACCTGTGGAAGGACTGGGATGTATGGGAATGACGACTATCGGTGGCAACGACATCTATGGCAAAGCGGATGAGAACGAAGCCATCGCAACCATTCATCGTGCCTTTGAACTCGGCATCCACTGGCTGGATACTGCTGATGCATATGGCCCTCTCCTGAATGAAAGATTAGTGGCAAAAGCCATCAAAGGCAACCGGGCAAAATACACCATCGCCACCAAGTTCGGTTTCTACATCGATGATAATGACCAGATGGATTGGAGCGTGATCAACGGCCGTCCTGAATATGTTCGCAAAGCAGTAGAACGTTCACTCAAAAACCTCGGTACCGATTACATAGACCTTTATTACCTGCACCGTGTAGATCCTGCTGTGCCTATCGAAGAAACCGTAGGTGCGATGAGCGAGCTGGTGAAAGAAGGAAAAGTAAAATACCTCGGTCTTTCTGAAGTATCTCCTGAAACACTCCGCAAGGCACACGCAGTACATCCTGTTTCTGCATTACAGACCGAATATTCCCTTTTTGAAAGAGAAGCGGAGTCCAATGGTGTACTGGACACAATACGTGAATTAGGGATCGGATTTGTGGCTTATTCACCATTAGGCAGAGGCTTCATTACAGGTGAAATAAAGAGTCCGGATGATTTTCCTGCAGATGATTTCAGAAGATATATCCCACGTTTCCAGGGAGAGAATTTTTATAAAAATCTTGAGTTGGTAAAAGCCATCCAGAATCTTGCTGCTGAAAAGGGAATTACTCCTTCACAGCTGGCAATGGCATGGGTATTCTCGAAAGGCGTTACCGCCATCCCGGGTACCAAACGTGTTAAATATATTGAGCAGAATGCCGCCGCTGCGGAAATAGTATTATCACCAGCTGAGATCACACAATTGGAATCATTCGGTGTGGCAGTAGGCAACCGGTACGATTCACATAGTATGAATATGGTGAATACCTAAAAAGTAGCATGCGTCGCCTTCAGGTACAGGCGCATGCTCTTTGCCTCTTCTTTGGCCCATACGTCGTACTCTGCTATGGTCTGCAGTCGCGCTGCTTCTGTGATGTAACCATCTGCTACGAGCTGATTGCCCCTGGTCTCCGCCACTTTTTTCCAGAGGGAGATGTGTGTATCCCAATTTTCCATCCCGCGTTCGGCATATTCATCCTGTTGCGTAACGGTGAGCTTTAATGCCTGTACATGTACCAGGTCTATCACATGATCGGCAATGGCATTGTCCATTCCCGCATCTTCACGCCATTTCAGAAAGGCAGCGTAGAAGTCCAGCATGGACTGAGGCGGAGCCGGGTCCCAGCGAATGGCTTCGTGATTGTAATCAAGTACACAGAGCAGTCCTTTGGGTTTTAACAGAGACTCCATCTTTTTAATGACAGCGTATGGGTTAGCGATCCATTGCAGGGTGCGTGCAGTGGTAATGATATCGAATTTCTCAGCTGGTTGGTAATCCAGAATGTCTCCTAATTCAAAGGTGACATTGCCCGGGTTCACTTTTGCCAGTGAAATGAGTTCTTCACTTCTGTCTATACCGGTTACTTTACCTGCATATTTTGCAATACCTTTTGTGATAGTACCACTGCCACAACCTACATCGAGAACAGATAGTCCGGGTTGTAAAACGGTGAGGAGGTTAGCGTTGGCATTTTCTACGGTACGGGTATCAAGTACGGCGGCAGTGCCCTGGGGCATGGAGGCACGTTCATAAGAGGTGGATGTTTTCATCTATTAAATATAAAAAAATTCCCCGTCATCTGGTACCCTTACATTTTGATGTAGAAAGGCAGATCTTATTTGTGCACGGTTTTCTTTTGAATGATTTACAGCTTCGAGGTGTACGATGATGAGCTGGGCGTCATTCCACCAGCAGGAAATCAGGTTCACGGATCTATGGCGCAATATCCCTAAAGTAGCCAAGAAGGTCTTGCTGGAACACCTAAAGCCGATGGATTGATCATCCGTGAGGAAAGACAGGTATTTCCACCAGAAGTATACTACCGTATTCCTGAAAAAGGCAAGGCATTGGGACCTGCACTGGCTGCGCTGGAAAACTGGGCCAATGAACATGCAGCTGCACAGGTGCAGGAATTAAGAGATCAAAAGAAAGTGGCTAATGGCCAGCGTTGATCCTGTTTTTGACAAAGTAAATGAGGATGCCTAATAAAGTGACAGCCATCCCCGCCAGCATCATATAACCTGTGGATGCGAAGATCAATATCCAGATCAGAATAGCGAGTATCACCGGTACCGGGTAAAGTGGCATTCTCCATTTTACAAAATTCCTTCCTTTGCGCTTGTTCAATACCAGCAGTCCGATAGCCTGACCAATGAACTGGATCATAATACGCATAGCCAGTATCGCTGTGATCACTTCTTTCAGTTTAAAGAACATACTGAATACAAAGGCGACACCACCTAGAAATAGCAGGGAGATATAAGGGAAATTCTTAGTAGGATGTAACTTCGCAAAGATCTTAAAAAACGCCCCGTCTTTTGCCGCTGCATATGGAATACGGCTATACCCCAGCGTGGCAGAAAATACAGAGGCAAATGCAATCCAGAGTATCAATACCGTTACAATCATAGCCGCGGTAGGACCTGCGAGTTGCTGGATGAATTCACTGATAACGAATTTGCTTTGTTCTATTTGTGAAAGTGGTAAAACAGCAGCCACACTGATATTCATGCAGAGATACAATACCGCGATACCCGCAATAGAGATGAACATACTGCGCGGGATGTTCTTTTGCGGAGCAATGATTTCACCCCCCAGGTGACATACATTGTAATAGCCCAGATAACTGTACACCGATTTTACACTGGCTGCACCTAATGCTGCGGCAAATGTCATGTTGAACTTAAAACCATCGTTGATATGTTTAATAGGTTCAAGGAAATGCCCTTGCGCCATACCACCGCCGATGATCCAGATCATAGTTACTAACACGCCTATCCAGAGCGTGACACTGATCTTGCCGATAGTTTCAATATTTCTATAGAGAAGGAATACGATGAGGATGATGACGGCTCCGCTCACGGCTTTGGTTTCCCAGAAACCAAGTGGGTAGAGGTACATAGTATATTGTGCAAAACCAATGGCGGCAGAGGCAATAACGAGTGGGGCCTGGATCATGGTTTGCCATACGAAGAGAAAACTCATCAGTTTGCCGGTGCGGGGACCAAAGCTCTCTTTCAGGAAGTTATAACTGCCGCCGGCTTCGGGGAAGGTAGTGCCAAGTTCACTCCATACCATTGCATCGATGAAGGAGAGGAGGGCGCCGGCGATCCATGCATAAAGGAACCAGGGACCGTGCATAATCTCTGCAACTACGCTGAGTACGACGAAAGGACCGATACCGACCATGTCGGTCATATTGATGGCGGTGGCTTGCAGCAAGGTAAGGTGACGGGAGAGTTGGGACTGACTCATATATACGTAAAAGTAAAGATTTTATCTCACTTTTTTACTGTCACCACTTCCTCACAAATTTTCTTCAGGTACTCCTCCGCAATTTCCACATAATGTTTTTGCTTCGCCGGTGGAATCTTCAACATTGCCAACCTTGCATTGTTCTTAATGAGTTCATGATGCACATGCATAAACCGCCAAAACAATGCATCCCATATTTCACACCACGGCCCCCGCTTGTAATCACTCATTTTCAATATGTAATTAGAAGAAGAAATATAAGGCTTTGTGCTCATCAACCCTCCATCCGCAAACTGACTCATACCATATACATTCGGCACCATTACCCAATCATATGCATCAATAAAGTGCTCCATAAACCATCTATACACCTCATCCGGATCAAACTCACACAACAGCATAAAATTCCCCAACACCATCAATCTTTCAATATGATGCACATAAGCCCTATCCTCTAAATTGTGAATAATATTGTCAATAGGGGGAATACCAGTTTCGCCAGTATAAAAGCATATTGGGATTTTTCGTGTAAACCCAAAGAAGTTAGTCGTCCGTTGTTTCACCCCTTCCTTCGTATACACCGCTCTCATAAACTCCCGCCAGCCAATTACCTGCCTGATAAATCCTTCCAGCGCATTCAGCGGAATACGATATCTGGTGCCATAACTGATCGCTTTCTTTATAACCGTTTCCGGAGAGAGTAAACCAATATTCAACGAAGAGGATAAAATAGAATGAAACAGGTAATGTTCCTCCTTTACAATTGCATCCTGATATTCCCCAAAATGGGGCAATTTCTCTTTCAGGAAAAATATCAGCATGCGTTCGGCCTGCCTGTGTGTAACCGGGTAATTGAATTGGGTAATTTTTCCCCTGTTGTGCCCAAAATGCATCTGTATGTAATGTCTCGCCGCATCATAGTTATCATAATGAAAGATGGGCATAGCCGGCACTGCAACATTAGCCGGCATCTTCTTCCTGTTCTCCGTATCAAAGCTCCATTTCCCACCTGCAGGACGATTACCATTCATGAGCAGGTTTAACCGCTTTCTCTCAGATTTATAATAGGAAGCCATGAAATATTTACTACTCTTATCAAAATAAGACAGATCGCCAATGAAGTTAGGCGAAGGGCAACGGTGCAGGGTGATATTGTATTGTTCCGCATAGCGCTGTATTCTCCGTTCCAGCAGGTAATCTATGGTATCGATGTAGTGAATGGCCGTAACGTGATGAGCAGAAAGGTATTCGAATAAATGGTGTGTCTGTGCCCTTTTATCCTGCGCCTCTATATAATGTACTACATGCCCGCCAGCTTTGAGCCGGCCGGCATAGTACTGCATAGATGCCCGATGCAGCAATATCTTTTGCTGGTGGAAATTGTATTGGGAAAAGTACAGTTCGTCTTCCACTACATAAACATGCGGGGGCAGGTGGCAATAATGTTTATATAACTGATGTGGATATATGAGACCGATTTCCATTTGATCAGGAAGGACGGTCCTTCGTATTTCTGATCAGTCCGATACCTGAGAAAAAGAATACCATACCCAGCAGTGCGTAGATGACAATCATCTTTACACTCCGGGTGCCGCCGCCGGCATTCACAAAGCTCACAGCAGCCATGATTAATCCAAGAGCGCCTAATACGGTGAATACAACGCCCAGTACTCGTTTTTCCATAAAGATTGAGTTTTACTATAGAAAAGGTACAAATAATATGCCGCTGCGGCTGGCACATCGAATTGGATTTGCTATTTTTATACTATGAGTGATTTCAACCAGATAAAGGCCGCGGTATTCAGTTTTCAGCCACTCGACGACACAGAATGGGCGGAGTTTTCGCAGACCCTGCACCTCAAAACGTATAAAAAAGGTGACTTCCTGATCAGGGATGGGGAAGTGGAAAGCCAGATCTATTACTTGAACACAGGGGCTACCCGCCATTACTTTATCCGGGATGGCAAAGAATTTACGGTAGATTTTCAGTTTGCAGGCGATTTTGTGACCGCTTATTATTCCCTCATTACCCGGGAACCAAGTACAGTATTTGTAGAAGTATTGGAAGAGACAATGGCCGTTCTCATCAACTACCGTGAATTACAGTCTTTCTATGCACATTCTCATCATGGAGAGCGGATTGGACGCCTGATGGCTGAATATCAGTATATAAAACGGCTGAGGCGGGAGATGGACTTATTATCCCGCACTGCGGAAGAGCGTTATGCAGGTTTACTAAAAAGAGCGCCAGCATTAATAAGCAATATCTCTGTGAAACATTTATCTTCTTACCTGGGTATACAGCCTGAAAGTTTAAGCCGGATCAGAAAACAGCTTTTGGGAAACTAACATACATCATTTTCGTTCAAATGTGAATCATTCAAATTTGTATTATGAAACCTTTGATCGTATTATTAGTTACTTTCTTTTTGTCGCTGATCATTGCCCGTTTATCAACAGGGGAATGGTCGCTGCTATTTGCAGGCAATGTAGCCATGTGCTGTATGCTGTTACTGACAGCTTTCGGACATTTTAAATTTACAAACGGGATGGTGATGATGTTGCCCCCCGTGATCCCTTTTAAAACAGCAGTAGTGTATATAAGTGGGATTGTGGAAATTGTACTGGGGATCATGTTGCTGTTTCCTCCTACAAGGAATATTGCAGGGAACCTGTTGATTATTCTTTTTATAGTTTTATTGCCTGCAAATATATATGCGGCCAGCATAAACCTAAATATAGAGATGGCAAACCATGAAGGACCGGGGTATGGTTATTTGTATTTCAGGGTGCCTTTACAATTGTTATTTATTGGATGGGTGTTATATTTTTCTACAGGGTGGTTCAGGTGATTCTTGGTACCATTTCATGTGCCGGCTGTCTTCCTCATTGCCACCGGAAGAGGGGATGTGATGTAATTCTTTGCCTAAAGTACAACGGCAAAAAGCTTCCCGGTAAGAGCGTGTATAGGTAAGGTGCAGGTGCCATACTTCGTCTACGATTTTGGAAGGAGAGGCGCCTTCGTCCAGTACACAACAGAGTAATATAAAGCGCTTATATTCAAGGATGGCTCTTTGTGTGAATTTTTTAGTCCAGCGTTGTTCTTTGGCAAGTCGGGTTGAGAATGGGAGAGTAGCTGGCCCGTCGTCGATTGGGAATTGTTCGATTTTTCCCACAGGGTTAAATGTGTTTGTGTTGCATTCATAATTGCACTCTAAGATAGGAGATTTTTATTAATCTAAATCGGAACCTGCATTATTTCAATGTTGCTTTTCCCTTATAGAAATACCCCCTGAAATGACATATTTATCCCCCTGTTTTAGGCTCGCTTATAATTGAATATTAGGTGAATAATAAAATTAACATATGCCTTATTATTAATTATTTATATATTTACCCAATGAATTACTCCCTAACCTATTTAAAGCTGACTTTTTGTGGTCTGGTTTTATGTGCTTCGATATCAAGTGGTTATGCGCAACAGTATAAGTCATTAGACGGGTCTACTCTAATTAGAAAGGAGAAGGAAAGGAGTCGTGTAAAGACAATTACCGTATTAAATAGAGATAGTTCTGCTCTGAAAGAGGGCTATTATGTGACTGAATGGCCAGACCAAAGCCGGTTTTATTTCTATGTGGATAATAATGGAACATTGGACAGATCTGCCAGGAAAATATTCAGTAATGATCAGTCATTTCTGATGATTACCATGGAGTTGCGTGATAATAAATTGAATGGTAAGCGTCAGGTATATGATAATAAGATCCTGATTTCAGAAGCGGATTTCAGGGAAGGGTATATTCAGAAGGAAAAGGTATTTAAGAATAAGGCCCTGATCCGTGAAAACTTTTACACCCCGGATGGAAGTCTGGATAGTACGAGGGAGTATGAGCAGGGTACGCTGGAATATACTTACAAGGAACTGGGGAATGGTGCAAACCTGAGAAGAAGCTTTTTCCCTGATGGAAAATTACAGCAGTGGAAACAGGTAGACCAGATGCAGAAGGTGATGTTGACGAGGGAGTTTGATCCAACCGGGAGGTTATTGCAGGAAGAGTATGTGAAAGGAAAGGATTCAGTGATTACAAAGAAGTTTTATCCCAATGGCATCGTGAGTACATTGCATGAGATAGGACAGGGGCAGGGATATGTGAAGGAGTATGATGAAAAGGGGAAATTGATTAGTGAGAAAGTTGTAGAGCATACAGCAATGGCGGTGGCACCAATGGAGATGAAGATGGCGACGGATAGTAAGGGGATTACTACGGAACAATAAAGGAATTATATACCAAAAGGAAAGAGGGTGTAACCTAAATAAATGAAACTTCTTAGAATCGCATAAAATGGAATCTGGCTCCATCAGGTCTCCGAATTAAAAGAGGGTGTATCTAACTATGATACACCCTCTTTTCTTTTTATGACAATAGCCTGTGGCCGGTTGAAAGTGAAATCTCATTATTTTATTTGGAAATTAATTGTGCACAATTTAATTTTGGTAAACCAAATGAGAAGATATGAGTTTGCTGAAACTGGAAAATCAGGTTTGTTTTCCGCTCTACGCGGCCTCCCGGCAGATCACCGCCCTCTACCGGCCGTTGCTGGAAGAGCTGGACCTCACCTACCCTCAGTACCTGGTCATGATGGTGCTCTGGGAGCATAGCGTGATAACAGTGAAAGCCCTGGGTGAACTATTATTCCTTGACAGTGGTACCCTGACGCCATTACTCAAGCGACTGGAAGAAAAAGGGATGGTGAAGCGTACAAGGGACGAACAGGATGAGCGCGTGGTAAATATTGCCCTGACGCCAGTTGGCAAAAAGATGGAAAAGAGCGCAGAAAAAATACCCGCACAGCTGGCCTGTGAAATGGATATGAGTGAAAAAGAACTGAAGCAGCTGCGTGCTACACTACATAAATTATTAAATAAAGTAGGACACATTTAAAATATTAAATCATGGAACAAGCTTTGTATTCAACATCAGTAACCGTAACAGGTGGTAGGAATGGTCATGTTAAATCTACAGATGGCATCCTGGAACTGGACGTCAGGATCCCAAAAGAAATGGGTGGTCCTGGTGGAGCGACCAATCCTGAACAATTGTTTGCAGCTGGCTATGCAGCCTGCTTTGACAGCGCGTTGAACCTTATGATCAGGAATGCAAAAGTGGAAACTGGTACTTCTTCTGTGACAGCAAAGGTAAGCATCGGAAAACAAGGTGTGGGCTTTGCACTGTTTGTGGAAATGAGTGTGAATATTCCAGGTGTGGAAATTGAAAAGGCAAAAGAACTGGTAGAAAGGGCGCATGAAGTTTGTCCTTACTCCAATGCAACAAGAGGTAATATAGATGTCGCATTTCATGTGACAGTTGAAGGTGAATAAAGAGGAAGGCTTGCAGCCAGCTGCAAGCCTTCCTCTTTTCGATTCTTTCGATATCATCAGGTAGGATCTTCTTTAATACCCGGAGTTATCATTCCAGGAAGATCCATCAATAGTTGCATCCTTACAACACACATTCTATCAACAACCTATTCGCTGGCGATTGCTGATTATAATTCCCCGCCGTAATCACTGCCACCATATTCAATCCCGGCCATATAAAAATACGCTGCCCGCCATTCCCTTTGGCCGCTATACCCGGGATGTTTTTCAGCGTTTCCAGCCACCATGTATACCCGTAATCAATATCTTCCACAACTGATTGTTTTGAAAACGATTCCTGTACAAATGCTTCCGGAATCAATTGCTTCTCTTTCCACTTCCCCTTATTTAAGAATAACATTCCGATTTTAGCCATATCTCTTGGCCTTAGATATAACTGTCCGAATTCATCCTGCTGCGTCTTATCCGGCTGGAAATTCCATTTAAACCGGGTAATGCCCAAAGGCGCAAACAGATTATCTTTTGCAAATGCAGAAAGCGACTGCCCGGAAGCTTTTTCCACAATTCTGTCTATCAGCAGCGTATTTCCTGAACAATAGGCCGCCGTGGTACCCGGGATGTGTGTCATGGGCAGGTTGAGGATGTACTTGATCCAATCATCTGTCGGATATATTTTTACTTCATTCCCGGGAGAATTTGGATCTGTATCATCACAGGCAAAGCCGGATTGCAGTGTCATGAGATCGCGGATAGTAATGGTATTCTTAATAGAGTCTGTGATATTGTAATCAGGAAAGAAGCTCACCACTTTATCCTGCACGCTGTTGATAAGCCCTTTTTGAATAGCCAATCCAATCATAGCGGAGGAGACGCTTTTGGTCGCTGACCGTAGCTGGTGAGTCGTGTTTTCGGTATAGCCGTAAAAATACTCTTCGAGAATTAGTTTCCCATCTTTAACAAGCAGTATGCTGTGTACATCAGGATAGCTGTTATCTATGATGCGGGATATTAAGGTATGGATCCGCGCGGTATCTACACCTGAAGTATTGAGCGAACCGGGTGTAAGGCCATCATGCCTGTCGGCAGGGATACGATAATTCCAGTGGGTATCTTTTCTTGCATACCATTGAAAAGTAACCGTATTGTTAAGCCTTCGATAAGTGTGGCCATCTACTGTATAGCCAGTGATTTTATTATTATCTCTTTTAAAAATGACCTGTTGATTGGAGCCGTTTAGAAACGTATCCTTGTTATATACCTTCAGCAGGTATTTACTTTCTTTAATAATAGCATAGAGCTGGTGGTCTTTGGGAGAAGTGGCGATTTGCAAAGTAGCGGGATCGCTATATTCATAGGTGCCATTGTATTGTGCATGAGCATGGATGGTGAGCAATATAAGAGCCGTTGTAAAGATGCGCATGGGAAAACAATTTGTTATGAATATACAAAAAAAACCAGTCGGTGGGGAGGCTGGTTTTGTAGTATATTTCGCTCTTGATACCGCAATCCGGATCTTAGACCGTAGCACATAATCCTGAAAATTTTCATCCGCATTCCCCGAAAAATATTCACTAAAATAAGTAGTGGGAATATGCAGCGGCGGTGACGGGCTTAAAAGGGAATATTCAATTGTTAACGAATTACTTTACGGAAAGAGAAATCGTGGAGTTGACAACCAGCATTGCCTTAATGGGAACGTTAAACAGATTGAGAATGATATTGACGGACATCACCTGATGTCCGTCAATATCATTATTTATTCGATAATTGATGCAGGGATTTCAGCAGTATCGGCTTCTTCTAATTCAGGATGGAAGAGTTCTATCAGGATGAAGTAGTGCAGTACAACAGCAAGGAATAATGCTAAAGAGGGCCTTCCTGTACCAGCTGCAGCAATAAACTGGATGAGAGAAGCTGCAGCGCCAAATACAACGTGCAAGACAACAGCATTTTTACTTTTATCCAAAATGAAATAGGTAATTAGTTTGACAAATATGGCAAAGGATAAAATGCCACTAACTGCTGAGGTTATATAGAAGAGGCCACTGTACGTCATCCATAATGACAGTATGCTGAATAATACACCTATTCCAATAATATAATTATTGATAGAAGCATCACGTTTTGTCTGATAAAATATACCATTTTCACTTTTGCTATCATGTTTTGGTGCCGCTTTGTACAGTTTGTACCATACAATGATATTCGCAAAAGGAATGAAATGTAAGAGGTACAACCAGCCATTGTTATTGCCAATAGTGTTCATTCTGCTGATCACAATATTCCTGGTCATAGTAGCGGTGATATAGAAGATACTCACTATCATGACAAAGGTAACCGCGTTGGTGAGGACCGCGGGAGACTGAAAACCACTGTATCCTGTTCTGAAATAATCATTTTGTGCATATGCTTTCAACAAAACTGCTGAATGGTATATGACTACCCAGCAGGAAATGGAAACCAAAGGATAAAGCATGCGATATTCCTTACCGCTTATCACCTGTATTTTGGAATTGAGAATATTACTGTACCCTTTTTCACTGAAATAATTTTCGGCGAGAAAGATCCAGCCATAAATCAGGAATGGTGTGAAGAAGTCTTTTAATGCAAATTGTAAATTAAAAGGCGATAGGCGAACGTAGGAAAGCGGTGAGAAAGGGAAATCAGTAGTATAGCAGATAATGAGACCTGCTACCAGACCGGTTTGCCAGAAATTCCGTTTCCCTGAGATAAAACAGACACCGATCACCTGAAGAATACTCCATATAATTCCTATGAATGTACCGTCAATGTAAGCGGGAAGCCGACCATACCCCCGATCTGCCAACCAGTTGACACCGAAATTTAAAATGATGAAGCCGGCGATGGTAAGGAGGGCTTTTTTGTAGTCCTTGGTGATGATATGTTCCCATCCATAGGCAATGGCCAGTTTAATGGAGGTGAATACTACCGCAACGGTGAAGGTTCCTTGCGATGTCACCCACATGAATGCGCCATTTACGTTGTAGAGGAAGGTGGCAATGAGGCCAAGTATAAATAAAATGATGCCTGGTATCCAAACGCTTTTTAATGTAAATCTTTGGCGGTCTGTGAAATAGGTTGTTAGTTCCATAGATAGGTAGGGGCGGTTATAGGTTAATGTAAAATATAATGTCCCGGGGTAAATGTATGTATTAAATTTAATAGAATTACCCATTTACGGGTCGTTACGCAAATATACGGCGTAGTGCTATCATAACTTTATAAAAAAAAATATGTTTAATGGCGTTACAATTTAAAGTTTTTAAAGAAATTTTCCAGATGAAGAATAGTGTTTACAA
>NZ_MTKN01000142.1:1495-4652 GCF_001975825.1 [Flexibacter] sp. ATCC 35208 | reverse complement strand
AGTTGAATTAATAGAACGAGCTTCCAGCAAGGTATAAAATGAAAAAAGCCTCTGAATAAATTCAGAGGCTTTTTCAATAAATATGGCAGCTACCTACTCTCCCGCATTGTGGTGCAGTACCATCGGCCATAAGGGGCTTAACTTCTCTGTTCGGAATGGGAAGAGGTGAACACCCTTGGCAAAACCACCATAAGATCTTGAAGATCTTTTGTTACCATTACGGTAACGCAATAAGTTGCATATTGGGAAAGTTATAATACAATATAAATAAAATTAAAGCTTACGGGCAATTAGTACTACTCGGCTTCGATGTTACCACCCTTACACCTGTAGCCTATCAACGTCGTAGTCTCCGACGGCCCTTAAAAGTAAACTCATCTTGAGGTTGGTTTCACGCTTAGATGCTTTCAGCGTTTATCCTTTCCGTACATAGCTACTCGGCACTGCACCTGGCGGCACAACCGATACACCAGCGGTACGTACGACCCGGTCCTCTCGTACTAAGGTCATGTCCCCGCAATTTACTAACGATCACAACAGATAGGGACCGAACTGTCTTGCGACGTTCTGAACCCAGTTCACGTGCCACTTTAATCGGCGAACAGCCGAACCCTTGGGACCTTCTCCAGCCCCAGGATGTGACGAACCGACATCGAGGTGCCAAACCTCCCCGTCGATATGAGCTCTTGGGGGAGATCAGCCTGTTATCCCCGGAGTACCTTTTATCCTTTGAGCGATGGCCCTTCCATGCAGAACCACCGGATCACTTTAGCCAGCTTTCGCTCCTGCTCGGCTGGTCAGCCTCACAGTCAAGCACCCTTTTACTAATGCGCTCTGCGTACGATTACCAACCGTACTGAGGGTACCTTTGCGAGCCTCCGTTACTTTTTAGGAGGCGACCACCCCAGTCAAACTACCCACCAAACAATGTCCCCGTTGCCGGGTTAGACTCTAAACAACAGAAGGTTGGTATTTCAACGTTGACTCCACAACTCCTGGCGAAGCTGCTTCATAGTCTCCCAACTATCCTACACATCTGTGGTTCAAAATCAATGTTAAGTTGTAGTGAAGGTTCACGGGGTCTTTCCGTCCCGTTGCGATTAACCGGCATCTTCACCGATACTACAATTTCACCGAGCTCGTGGTAGAGACAGTGTCCAACTCATTAGACCATTCGTGCAGGTCGGAACTTACCCGACAAGGAATTTCGCTACCTTAGGACCGTTATAGTTACGGCCGCCGTTTACTGGGGCTTCAGTCAGAAGCTTTGGGTTGCCCCGAACATCCTTCCTTAACCTTCCAGCACCGGGCAGGTATCAGGCTCTATACGTCATCTTTCGATTTTGCAGGGCCCTGTGTTTTTGTTAAACAGTTGGTTGGACCATTTTACTGAGACCGCATTACTGCGGTACGCCTTATCCCGAAGTTACAGCGTCAATTTGCCTAGTTCCTTTACCACGGATCACTCGAGCGCCTGAGGATACTCTCCTCGACTACCTGTGTCGGTTTACGGTACGGGCTGCTATAACCGAACCTTAGAGGTTTTTCTTGGAAGTCTGATTAGAGACACTATCAGTGCGGCCGAAGCTTTACTGTACTATCAGGTTCATCATTCTCTGCGGATTTTCCTACAAAGAATATAACTACACCCTTTAACGCACTATTCCGTAAGTGCGCGGTCTGTTCACTACTCCGTTACCCCATCGAAATTATAGCAGGTACTGGAATATTCACCAGTTTGCCATCAGCTACGCCTCTCGGCTTTGCCTAAGGACCCGACTAACCCTGATCCGATTAGCGTTGATCAGGAACCCTTAGTCTTACGGCGAATAGGTTTTTCACCTATTTTATCGTTACTTATGCCTACATTTTCTTTTCTAAACGCTCCAGCATATCTCGCGATACACCTTCAATGCAGTTTAGAATGCTCCCCTACCGATTATCTTACGATAATCCTAAAGCTTCGGTTGTATGTTTGATGCCCGATTATTTTCCGTGCTTAAACCCTCGACCAGTGAGCTGTTACGCACTCTTTAAATGAATGGCTGCTTCCAAGCCAACATCCTGGCTGTTATAGGATTTAAACTGCGTTTGTTCAACTTAACATACGATTAGGGACCTTAGCTGTTAATCTGGGTTATTTCCCTCTCGGCCATGGACCTTAGCGCCCACAGCCTCACTCCCGTAGATAATATCATAGCATTCGGAGTTTATTAGGGTTTGGTAGGCGGTGAAGCCCCCTAGCCCAATTAGTAGCTCTACCTCTATGATAACTCTGAATACGAGGCTGTTCCTAAAAACATTTCGGGGAGAACGAGCTATCTCTCAGTTTGATTGGCCTTTCACCCCTATCCACAGGTCATCCCATAGCTTTTCAACGCTAATGAGTTCGGTCCTCCAGTTTGTGTTACCAAACCTTCAACCTGCCCATGGATAGATCACAAAGTTTCGCGTCTACCCCCACTGACTATATTGTCGCTCTGTTAGAACTCGCTTTCGCTACGGCTCCGCAACTTAAGTGCTTAACCTTGCCAGTGAGGAGTAACTCGTAGGCTCATTATGCAAAAGGCACGCCGTCACCCTTTAACAGGCTCCGACCGCTTGTAGGCGCACGGTTTCAGGTACTATTTCACTCTTCTGTTCGAAGTACTTTTCACCTTTCCCTTACGGTACTGGTTCACTATCGGTCTTTAGGGAGTATTTAGCCTTACCAGATGGTGCTGGCAGTTTCACACAGGATTCCTCCGGTCCCGCGCTACTCAGGATACTACACGTCCATCAGAATTTCCGTCTACAGGGCTATCACCTGCTATGGCTCATCTTTCCAGATGATTCAACTTGATCTGACTTTCTAAAAGTAGTCCTACAACCCCGTGGCAGCACGCCACCACGGTTTGGGCTCTTCCCCGTTCGCTCGCCACTACTTAGGGAATCATTAATTTATTTTCTTTTCCTGCAGGTACTTAGATGTTTCAGTTCCCTGCGTTGGCCTCCTTTCGGATAATACACCTTCAGTGTACTGGGTTGTCCCATTCGGAAATCTACGGATGTAACGATCGTTTGCATCTCCCCGTAGCTTATCGCAGCTTACCACGTCCTTCTTCGCCTCCTAAAGCCAAGGCATCCGCCATGCGCCCTTATTCGCTTTAAATATCTT
>NZ_MTKN01000141.1 GCF_001975825.1 [Flexibacter] sp. ATCC 35208 | reverse complement strand
TAAATGGGTAATTCTATTAACTAATATTGCATATAAAGAACTGAATCTGGTACTCCATCCCTCTTGGCCATTGCCTCAATAGTATCTAATATTTCATGTTGGAATCGGGCTAGTACCCTTTTTTCTTCTGCTGGCGACATAAGCTTGCTGTCGGCTATATATCCTCCTGCCCGAATATTGGGATTGTAAACATCACTTAATACAAGCATACCTCCAAATGATATCAGGTACATTTCTTCAGGCCCCTGTTCAAAGTATATTCTTTTATTATCAATACTATCAAGATCAATTAGCTTATTTAGACTCTTCCATTTTTCAGGTACAGCATATCCTCTTTTTTGTGCTAATGTATCAAAATATTGCATGATAAGCTCTGCCCGTAAGGGTGTTTCAACAGGATAATCTAAATCAATTAGATTTCCGGCTTTATAGGAATAAGTGCACCCCGTAAAACAATAGATTACAATCACTAAAGTACTAATCAATAAATATCTAAACATAAAATATATAGTTTATCATTTTTTATTTGGGACCCAAATCTTTTTGGTTTTGTCAGCCGGATCCTTTTCTTTATGCAACATACCTTTCTTCCTTCTCCAATTTCCATCACTATCCTTCTCCATATATCTTCCAAGAAATACCTGATAAGCCTGTTCAGTAGCCATATACATGGTTTGCGCATAATTTTTATGCATAAAAGTCTCTATTTTAATTTTCTTATCACTAATAGTGCTTTTGAACGCAATTATTCCATTATAGGCAAGACTCATTTCTTCTGATGAGATAGGTTGACCATTAAAAGGGTCTTTATCACCAATTTTATAATTATTATATAAATCTTTCCAACCCGCCAGGGCAGCTTCATCATAAGGAGTGGTTCCAAAATCATCATACAAGCCCTTTTTACCAGTTGAATTAACTCTATCATAACCTTGATCATGCAGCATCGCCAGATAATCTACTTGATCAACAGGGGGTAACGCATAATCATATTCTTTGGTAAATTCTCCATATTTGTCTACTTTATATAAACTTGTTGACCCAAAATAATTTCCATAATCTGCCTGAAAATTAAAAATTGTTGCCCCAGCATTTCTCTCTACAAATCTTCTTATCTCGTCAGAAAACTTTGTATTCGACTTGGCATCAGTTCCTGTAATCGTAATTATATACTGTACTCCTTTGCCAGACCTGCCTTTACCACCATGTTCATTATGCTGTTTTGGATTATACCAGCTAAGAGAAGGATGCATCACGCCCTTATCTAAATCAATATTAATTAAGTAGGTCACATACTCTAACCCACCCTGATCAATACCATCTATCGGCCTATTACTTGCAAACTGATAAGGTGTTAATTGCGGGTATTTGTTTGCAATCGGATCCACACTCAAAAATCTCGCCACCCTCGGATCATAAATTCTCATTCCATAATCCTGCTCATTTCCTTCACCTTTCTCATCATTATCATTTCCCTTCCCATTAAACCCGTACCGATATCCTTTAGATGGTATTCCATAACTTATACCATTTTCAGTACCAGGATCGGTATTTGACTGATCTACCAGCAACGTGGTGAAATTATCTGCAGATCCACTAGTAAACTCCTCTTCAAAACTTATTATCTGCGTAGCCATATACGTCTCTGGCAAATTATTCGTACGCTGAGTTACGGTAAGTGTTAACGAGATTGTATCTCCTGCTATAATCACCGTACTTCCTGCAACATTCTTTCCAGCACCAATATGACCACCTCTACCTGGCATCAACATACCGAAAGGATAATATTCCTGTGCTGAAGTAATGACTGGATTATAGGAATCAACGGCAGAGTTATTTAGCGATATCCCTGTTTTCTTATCAGAAACTGTGGCAATAACATTTCCCAGATGATTTGTCAACTCAAAGGTCTTCTTACCTCTTATAAAGGTAATATTTTTTCCATAACCTAATCCTGTCATACTAGTAACTTCTGATGGAGACTGATCTTGTACATTGGTTGCCAATGTTGTCATAGCCAAGCGGCTGGTACCATAAAGATCTACCTCTATCTGACTCAGTTGACCACTATTGACTTCCGGATCACCGTAAGTATAGATACTCAATACATTACCATTAGCGTCCCTTACATACCAAGTTTGGATATTACCTTTAGAGTTTAACTCAAACCTAAATGATACCTTCCTTTTATAATCATAAAGAGGATTTAATAATTCTGGACCTAACTCTAGCCTATTTGGAGCCGCATATGTATGCAAAAATGCTTTAGTTCCCCCTTCGTCCTGAATAAAACTTTCATAAGCAGGAAAGGCCTTCCCTTGAATAGTTCCGCTAACCTGTAATACAGTAGAACCCACCATATTAAAATTTAAATCCATTCTCCAATCAATATCAGGAGCTACAGATACTAAAGGATCAGATCCTTCTACTTGTAATGTTAATTTGTTATTTTTAAATTTTTCGATGCCGCTAGGCATTGAAAAACCTTGCTGTTCCGACGAACCAACAAAGTTTTGATACCCTTGTAGTTACACTAGCAAAATGACCATCCTCGCTTACGCCATCAACGCCCAACTCAAACTTAGCCATAGAATGTAGTCTTGCTGTAGCTTTTAATACTTCAGGTCTTGTAGTTGATTCATTTAAAGCCCCCCCCTATTATCACCTTTAAAGCTTTTCTTAAAGGTTCCAAAAGCATCCCCAAACCTAGCCCATGGAGCAAATGAGCGTTGAGTTACCTTGAATGATTCTAAACCATCAAGATCTATTGCCCATATCGGCATATTGCTTGCGAACTGATACGGCGTTAAATCCGGATACTTCGGAGTCAAAGGATCCACACTCAAAAACTTCCCTACTCTCGGATCATACACCCTCATCCCATAATCCTGCTGATTACCCACTCCTTTGATTTCGTTGTCATTCTCCTTCCCATTAAACCCATATCGATATCCTTTAGATGCTATACCATAACTTATTCCTCTTTCAGTCCCAGGATCAGCACTCGTCTGATCCACAAACAGCGTCGTTAACTCATCACCAGTACCACTCGTAAACTCTCCTTCAAAACTTATCACCTGTGTAGCCATATAAGTTCCCGGAGTATTATTCGTCCACTGAGTGACCGTCAGTGTCGCAGGGATGGTATCCAACTATTTGTCGCAATAAAATCAAACTTAACGCCCTCATCGTCAAAGTATCCTTCAATATTCATCTTGCCCCAACTTGAAAAATATTCCTTACCGTTGTACTTAATGCTCTTTGCATCACCACTTTGAATCCCTCTTTCTTTATTGTTCTTATTGAACGTTGTAAAAGTAGAACCTGTAGGCACATCTATTGCTCCTTTTCCTGGTGTATTTGTCAGTATTTTTATATAATTAATTATTAACAAGCCTTTTAATACCATAAATGCGCCACTATGACCACTTTCGGTAAAAAACTAAGGGAAGCAAGGGAAGCTAAAAGCTTCTCCCAGGCGGAGTTAGCGAGGCAAATAACCTCTCACCACTCTATTATCGGTAAGTATGAGCGCGACGAAGTGAAGCCTACTATTGATGTCGTTAAAAAACTCGCTGATGTGCTGGAGACAACTGTAGGATATCTATTGGGAGAGTCTGAAGACAGGGAACTATTAAAAGATCCCTCTATTCTTAAACAGCTAAATGATATTTCTAAATTCCCGGAGCAGGATAAGAATTGTACTCTCTATGCCCTCGATGCCATGATCAATAATGTGAAGCTAAAAGCCATTCAATAAAAAAAACGCAAACTTATACTCACTAATAAAAAACATTCCTATAAGCAACAAAGCCCAGCTACTGCCGGGCTTTGTTGCTTATAGCATAAAAGACTCTACTTATCTCCAATCCATTCCTATACTTTTATCCACTACTAACGCTGGATTCTGATAGAACTTTACACTCCTTCTAAATTCTATGTCTTTCATTCACCACAGGGCAACCCTTGCTATTCCTTTCTCATCATTTTAGACAACTTTCTAAAGGGCAGGCAACAAATTAAAACAGCTGCTGCGGATAATAGTACGATTCTAAAAGAAAACATAACATGCCATGCGGTAATCAATTTATCTTTACTGCTCACATAATACATTTTTGGATAATTATTCATCGCAATACTGTCAGCAATTCGTTCAGTTATTTCAACACGATAAGTCACCCCTTTATACACCACATCCATATTATATGATCTTCCTCTTCCAATCGTATAAAAGGATTTGACGAACTTATACTCTATTGGCTTATTCTTATTGACAACATTCCTATATTCAAAGTAATTTTTACCACTTATTAATAGAATGATTATAAAAACCAGGCCTAATATTATTCGGACCAAATTAATTGAGGACATTATTATTCAATTTTACGGGTAAATCGTCTCCCTTCTTGTCTTCCTTTTCTGTCTTTGCAGCATCCTGCGCTTTGTTGGCAACAGTTTTAGCAGCAGAGCCTTTTGCAGTTTTGCCTACATTGTCCAGTTTTTTAAATGCTTTCTGTGTTTTTGCTGCAGCTTTCTTTGCAGCCTCAGCATTTCTCAGCAGCCGCCGATTGTTCAAATTTTAAACATACTCTTAATGTTTGGGGTTTTCTTTTAGGTTGTTGCGAAATTAACGAGATACCGCTTTCCTGCAAAGTTTCGACTATAACATATAAATATTTATAGAATTACCCATTTAGCT
>NZ_MTKN01000140.1 GCF_001975825.1 [Flexibacter] sp. ATCC 35208 | reverse complement strand
GGGTAAGTGTGAGAGTGGCGATTTATTCTGCTGTGGGTGATTTGATAGAGCAGGGTGATGCGGTGTTGGAGGCGAATGGGTTGGATTGGTTGTATACGGCGACAGTGGCGAATAGTGCGATAGCAGGGTGTAGAGTGAGAGCGGTAGCGAAGGATCTGCCGGCGAATGAGACGGTGTATGATGTGACGGTGGAGTAAATAGGAAAGGCGTCTCGCTGGTGCGAGACGCCTTCCTTATTTCCAAAAATAATTAGCAATATTCCATCTAATTTTATTTCCCTGCTATTATAGAATCAAATGCTATTTAGTAAAAAATATCAGAACAATCCTGGCGGTAAATTCCCACAGTTCTTCCGTATAATATTAAGATAGCTTGAATCGTAAGTAAGCTCCACCGGATGATCCAATTGGGGAGATAAATCCACTAACTTGCCTGTTTGCAAATCAAGATTTAATACCCCAGCCAAGGAACTATCTTTTCGGCCAGGTGAGTAATAAATCCGAATGCCTATTGAGGGGTCATCGGCATCACCTGGTTCATTTATGTGTATTTTATAATCTGACAGGTGAGTCTTATCATCCGGATGATAATTACTTGTTTGAAACATCAAATTTAGCGCCTGATCACATTCCATAACACTGCTTGATCCTGTTTGTTTTTCTGTGACAACAGGCTTTGTGATGACAGAATCATTCTGATTGGGCGCGATAATTACACTATCACTTACCACATCAGCTTTTTTATCCTTAGGCGTTTCATTACATGCCCAAACACCAGCGCAAAAAAATAAGAACCAATATTTACTCATAATAATTTAAATTTAAGACCAGTAGATGTTTTATTAGTATTTGCCTTAATCAATGAATCGACAATTTTGGTACTCTTCTTCATCACATTAGCTCTTTAGCTCTCCTGTGGAGCTTTTTCTCGGGCTACCCAACGCGCCCAATTGCCATCGTAACGTTGAATATATTCAACTTTATATATCATAGCTGCTTCTACTGATGGGAAAATAATAAAAGGCTTAGGATGGTCTGTAATTTAAACTGCCCGGGTCCATGACCGGTGGCAGAAATGGAAAATGCGGAAGAAGTAGCAGTGTTTTCACGATCAACAAAAGGAGAAGGACGAGCATAGTAATGCACGTTCCCCCTTGAATCGACAGCACGATACTTATGAATTTGGACGGTCATCCAATTAGCTATAGCTGTTATCCCATAATCCGTCTCCGCCTTGTATATTGGTTGACTATTCTGCGTCGTATAATAATTCGTTACAAACTTCACTTCCTCACTGTCTAAGTCAATACCTTGAATAGGGGTATTGCTGGCAAACTGATAAGGTGTCAGTTCAGGATATGATTGTGTTAACGGGTCCACACTCAAAAATTTCCCGATCCCTGGATAATACACCCGCATACCATAATCCTGCTGATTCCCCTCGCCCTTTATTTCATTGTCATTCTCCTTTCCATTAAACCCATACCTGTATTCATTCAAAGTAAATTTCCTAACCACCTGTATCATCATAAATGGATAACATAGCCCAGATGCCTATCCAACTCACCTTCCAGCACCCCACTCTTCTTAATCTAGGCAAGGAAATCATTTAGTCTCTTACCTAGCTGCAACTGCTTTAGAAAGTCGTACGTAATGAAATCATCTGGTTTCATGTTTGCTGTGTATGTTTAAAATTAAAAAATCAAGGTGGTTGAAGTACTATCAAGTTAGACACTTTTGGCGAGCAACCTCAATAACCTCGATTTTAATTATTCACATAGTTTTTCAATAATCTTACATATAAAAAGCTACTCAAAAATTTGTATCTTATTTTCTGTAACACTTCTTAATACTTCTATTGCCTTCAAAACATCTTTTTTAAAAATTTGTGTCATTAATATTTTTTCGGTCCCATCTTTAAGTTTAAATCGAATAGTATTCGTTACTGTGTACCTTACCAACAAGCTACCAATCATCTCTATCAACATGAAATTAGCGCCATCTCTTTTAAGATCCATTTCAATAGATTCTATATCACTAAACAATATTGAAGTCCTATGGGAAAACAGATCAACAGGATGTTTAAAAGTATGTTCAATACTATCTCTATAGACCCTTATTTGAGAATACTTATTATAATAAAAAGCAATTAAAAAAACTAAGAGAACTATAGTTATTAGAACCGGATTCGCACTAAAATCTTTGCCAACATAAATAGTTGCCAATAATATTATAGTGTAGTTTAAAAAGGTTTTTAATTTATCTAAAGATGATTCAACGAAAAAAAGTGGTTCTCTATTTTCTGACATTTATTGTAGTTTTTGTGTTATCTGTTTTAGCGTTCTGATTATTATTCATTTGACTCGTCAAATTTAATGATTGAGCCTTAAGATTGTTACCATTAACAAAAAAGAAAATTAAGCTATTTATCACATCTGTTTTAAGTTGGCTCGTTGCTAAGTTTACCATCGCATCATTATGTCCTGAAACAGAAGCATCGCCTGTAGGTACGGCATCAAACACATATCCAAGTAACCCAGCTATCTTTGGCAAGCCAGCTTTAAGGCTAACTCCCAAAACTTTAATCATTCCACTTCGAGTTGCCATTTCTTCTGCCATTTTTTTGGTTCCGGCAGCTAATGCTTCTTTCCCCAGATCCCCTCCTACTCCAATGTAGTCACCTTCTGATAAGGACTTCACATAACCTAAATATGTCAATGTCTTATTTAATTTCTCCCCTTTTTCTGAGATTTCATTATAGTAACCGACAACCGTTGAAGTTCCATCAAACACTCCTGCAGCAAGATCTATTTTAACCATTTCTTTACTCTCTCCTAATTTTTCATAATTTAAATCAGCCGTAACATTATCTACATCTTGCAAAAAAGTTTCCTGCGCTTCTTTTGATACAGTTTGGACGATAATACTATTGCCATCTTTATTACTGTATCACCATAGTAAATTTAATAATAGGTACTTCTCTACCGTTTTCAATGTAACTATCCATGTTTCCATAAAGGCGATAAGCCATAAATGACCCAATAATGAGCAGCTTCGGTAAAAAATTAAGAGAGTGCAGAGAGGCCAAAGACCTCTCCCATAGCGAGTTGGCCAAGCTCCTTAATACCAATCATTCCATCATTGGTAAATATGAACGTGATGAAGTAAAGCCTACTATTGATGTGGTTAAAAGGCTCGCTGATGAACTGGATACTATAATACTCCCCAAAAATCGGACAGTAAGTTTAAGTGGAAAAACATCTTAAATTTACGATATGAACAAGGGAAGAAGAAAGTTCAATGCAGCATTTAAATCGAAGGTAGCAGTAGAAGCCTTAAAAGAACAACTCACACTTGCAGAGCTGGCTGAGAAGTATGATTTACATCCCACTCAGATAACGGAGTGGAAGAAACAGCTGTTATCAGGCTCTGAACAGGTATTTGATCAGGGTAAGAAAGCTGATTCTGAAGCAACAGATCACCAGGAAGAAAAGGATGAACTATATAAGCAAATCGGTCAACTCAAGGTAGAGAATGACTGGTTGAAAAAAAAATCTGAACAGGTCTTTGGGAAGAACTGGAAGGATGGCTATAGTAAGCAAGGATGATACGGAGCTTAGCATTGTACGTCAATGTCAATTGCTTGAAGTATCCCGTAGCAGTCATTATCATGAGCCTAAAGGAGAGAGCAAACAAAATCTGGAGCTGATGGCTCAGATTGATCGTCTCCACCTTGAACATCCTTATTTCGGGGCTGTTCGGATGGCCAAACATTTGAGTACAGATGATCTGGTTGTCAATGTGAAGCGGATTAGGCGCCTGATGCGAAAAATGGATATTTCGGCCATATATCCGGTTCCCAATACGAGCGAGGCATGTAAATACCACCAAAAGTATCCATACCTGCTAAAGGGGCTTAATATTGACAGGAACAACCAGGTTTGGAGCATGGATATCACTTACATTCCGATGGCGAAAGGTTTTATGTATCTGTGTGCGATTATAGACTGGCATAGCCGGTATTTGCTATCCTGGACGCTAAGTAATACCATGACTGTTGATTTCTGCCTGGAAGCCCTTCAAAAGGCCGTTTCCATCTATGGCACTCCTGAGATCCTAAACACAGATCAGGGAAGCCAGTTTACCAGTGAGGAATTCACCTCAGCGGTATTAAATGCTGAGATCAAATTCAGCATGGACGGTGTTGGAAGAGCTACAGATAATATTTGTATTGAAGTGCGACTCGTTTGCTTCCGAACTGCACTCAAAGGTGCAGGAAGAAGCAGAGCGGCCATTGCCGCTTAACTGCAATTTTTGAATTGGTGAGATTCCAATCTCCCCGGTATCGGGATGAAGGCATAACCCACGTAGTAAGACTGACTATCAAAACTACGCAAGCATGGGTTAAAAGGTGGTAAGTGGAAGTCTCAATCCGCAATCCCATCAAGCTAAGTCAAATATGATTACGAACAGAAATCTGCGATTGAATCGTCGTTAAGATGAAGGAGCGAAACGAGACTGATACGCTTTAACCAAAAGGTAATGGGTCAAAAAGATGATTAGGAACTTTCGATTTTCTAATAAGATACTGAAGTTGTTTACACTTTTTGAAGGAAAAAAAGGAAGTCCCAGGAATTAAGGATTTTTGTTTTAGCAAATAAAAACGAATAATTCTGGGACTCATAGACGAAGATAAGATACGAGATTGGATTTTACCACATT
>NZ_MTKN01000139.1 GCF_001975825.1 [Flexibacter] sp. ATCC 35208 | reverse complement strand
CCGGATGCGAGGCCAGGAAATCTACTGCCAGGTTCTTTAACGTGGTACAGGTATCTGATGAACCTGAACTCCGTGCCTCACTGGATGATGCCTTTGCCAGTGTCACCGATGTACAATTGTCAATAAAGTCCAGGTATTCCCACGCCTCTTTTGCAAAGCCCAGCTTTACATTCATGTAGTTAACAAAGAACCGGTTCTTCTGCTGCTGAATGGTATCCCCTTCTTCCCTGGTGGGTACGGATGTTGGATAAGCTCGCAGGAACTGGTTGTAAAAGGTATCGACCACTGCACAGGTAACACAAATCTCACCCGTATAACACTGTAATGCAGGTGGAATGGTAACAGCATTCTCCAGGCTTACACAGGTGTTGCTACTATTGCTACAGGAATTTAATAAGGCTGTGAGATCAGCATCCGTCATACTAATACCACGGGTACGGTTCACATAAATAGCAAAACTAGTATCTGTATCTGTTGCATGGAGCGTGTATTCTGTATACAGTGAATTCAGTTTCGCACACTGACAACTATCAGGTTTGCTGGTGAGCGTGATATCATAATACGCCGGCTGCGCATCGTAGGCCGCCGGGTACGTAATCATGTATTCATTACACTCATACGGATTGGTAATACTATGGGTTGAATTGTATTCTGCCAGTACTGCTTCGAAACTTGCATAGGCATAAGTGCTGCCATCAGATATTGTACTTGACCCAAATGGATGTGCAGTATCAGAACCTTGCTTACATACCTCTACCAGTTTTGGGATGATCACTCCATACAAATCCGCTGAATCATACTTACAGCTTGCCAGGTTTTTCACCCACTCCGCTATATAACTCCGGCAGTTCTGAGCATAAGACGTATCCATCGCTACCCGGACAGCGTCTTCAGCTGCCTGTATACCCGCTGCCGTAGTTGCACTGGCGTAAGACGGCGCACTGGAACTCAGCGCACTGGCTGCTGTATTGAAGATAGGCTGGTAGCCGGAATCTATCAACTGGGAAGCCGTTACTGTACAGGACGATTTATCAATGATGGAATCAAGTATATGATGCTTGGCATTGATGTACATCTCCCTGAAATTGCGCCATTGCATATCCAGGTCCGCTGTACAATTAGTACTGGCAGTATAAGCAGATTTTATTGTGCTATATGAATCATAACAGGAATTGGTTGAATCCACGCATTTCACCATCCCTGCCGCTACGGTATACATCGTGTACCCCGTTTTCTTATAATTGGTCCCTACCTGGTAGCGCAACTGTGTAACAAGCGTGGTATTTGTATAAATTGGATCCTGCTTGTCCTGATGCAGGTTAAACGTGTTAACAGTACCGTCAGCCAACCCCACAGGGTTCATATACCCTTTTGCATTAGCTGAATCATAGGTATCTACTTTTCTGGCTACCTCATCCCAGTCATAACTATCCTTATATATTAAATAAGTGAGGTATTTACAATACTCCGGATGGAATTTCAGCAATGCATCTGCCCATGAAGTTTTGAATTTATTGGCGAATTGCTCCGGTGAAAGGTCCTGAGGAATTACCCATGCCCCAGTCAGCTCATCATACACAGTATCCCGCTTGCCATTCTCATCCAGGTAGATGACAGAATCCCGCTGGTAAGGAGGCAGTACCGTTTCATCCTTATTATAGAAGATGGAAAATATTGCCAGCGAATCATCAGCTACTGCATACTGACCTGAAGGTGGCGTCACGTCTGCCAACATCTGCGTCAATACATCTGTGGCAGGAGATACACTGTCACATAGTGCATTACAGGCATCTACCGCCTCTTCATAGGCGATATAAGCCGCATCTCTGTAGGAAGCAGAATCAGTTGCGGAAATGCTACCTAATGTCATATACTCCGTCCGGAAGCTATCCCAGCTACCAATATTGGCAAAGCAGGCCTGGCAGTCAGGTATGCACTCTGTACTACTTTGTACAGTCGCTTCATCACTGATATAACCCGCAAGGGTTTTGCAAAGATTCTTTTGCAGGAAGATGCTGTCCTTGTAATACCCCAGCGCCGCGGTGTTAATACTGAGTGTCTTAGTTATTTCATAGGTACCACGGGGAAGATGTATGGTAAATGAATCAGCGATTTGCTGTGCAGTCGCATTCGCTACAGGATCTGACCCTGTCGTGTAATTATGTAATTCCTTTACGTATGCAGCACCACCCAGCCGTTGATTATTCGCATCGTCTGTGATAGTAATGGTTACATCATACCATATATTGTATTTTACGGAATCATTATTACAATCAGGAATGGTCAGGGTGGGGGTATTTAGCTTGTAGCGGAAAGTATAATCAGCTTCAATGGGTACCAGCTGACTCTTTGTGGTCTGCAGCGAGAGATCCTTCAATACATTGCTGGTCTTACCAGACAAGGTATCGACATACGTCAGTGACGTAATGCCTGATAATGATGAAAGACTGGCACTGTCCGCCCCTCCTGCCAATGCTGTTGCAATGGTACGCCCATGCATATCGACATACGTTACTGACAACTGGCCATTGGCATCCTGTACCGCGTTTTTAAAGTAATGTGATTTATCACCTACATCTGTACCAAACAGGAGATCTAATTCATTCTGTCCGGGCGCACCATAGTAATACCGGGTCTCATGGTTGCTCCCCAATTTATATACCGGACCCACCCCACTCTCTCTGCTTATTCTGCCTGTATTATCAGGTGTATATTCCGTTTGCACAAAGGCATACCCACCACCCACAGGCAGGTACTTGTTCATGCCTTCATTCTTCAGCGGATTATTGGCAGAGTAATACTGATTCGTACCATTTAATACAGACATACTATCTGCTCCACCCGTCAGGTAATCTTCGGCCGTAGATAAGGAATCGTACATATTCTTATCATACTCCACCCCTCCTGCCGCTGTATTAAATTTCTGAAAATACCTGATGGCCGTATTTAATGTGGGCGAAGGCAAGATAGCTATGGCGGGTCGTCCCTGGTAATCGTACATTGTTTCTGCCACCAGTGCCGTATTGGTACTGTTATCTTTCGTGACAGTCTGCCGGCCCCGCATACTACCATCAAAGTATTGTACCACTACTTTTCGCTTACCATCTTCGGCATATTGGATGGAAGACTGCCAGTTGAGCGAACGCTCATGCCCCCTGTAATAAAACTTTCCTAAACCAGTTATATAGTTAGAGCTCCACAGGGTTTCCATACGCACATAATTATCCCGCTCCTGTACAGACCTGACACGATAAAACAAATATCCCGGTTCATCGTACATGAGCGGTATATTATAGGTAGTACCTGTAACGGTTACGCGGGTGGCATTATTCGTAAACAAAGACTCCGTATCAAGCGGAGTACCATAACGGTACAATGCAGTAGAATCGATGTATGTCCATTCAAGATCGTAATCATCTGCTCCCTGTACGGCAGACCAGGTTACCGTCAGCTCATCGCTGGTATCTGACAATGCGGCACTGTTATCACTTACACTATCCACGGCATCCGTACAGGCTATTTTATACACCGGGTGTACATCCAGTTCATTTTCCAGCAACAGTGCCGGTAGAATATCCTTACTGGCCGTGGAGGTGATACTAACCACCCTGATAGTGACCTTATGTGCATTGTTGAATGCAAAGCTGCTCCTGCTGGTATATGACGCGCTTGTCTTATTATAATCAAGCGTCAGCGTCTGGGTAAGTGAATCCTCTGTCAGATCAGCCTTGGTGTAAATTATCCGCACATCCACAGCTGCTGTAAATTCTGAAGGAAGGTACAGGGTGGAATATTCATTAATCCTGAGGGTAACAATATTCCTTACACTATAAGGTGTATCCAGTTTTGGTTGTATTTCTTTATCAAAGTATCCTTCATCCTTTACACTCACGTTGGCACCTACCACTATCTGGCCTGAGCTGCCATCCAATACTTCTTTAATAACGGTTACTGTCTGTGCCTGTCCTTTCATGGACATCGCCATTAACAGGAACAGCATACACCATATGCCTTGATATTGCTGCAATAGTTTTTGCATGGGGTTATTGTTTTAACAGGGCGCTCCTGCTTTCGGTGATCGTTTTAATACCTCGTTCCGTTTCCTTTTTAGTACGGATCAGGGTGCCATCATCATCGTATTCATATAGTGTGGCATAGTTATTTTCGTCAAGTTGTGCCATGAGCCTAAGGCTAACAGGGTCATAGACAAAAGACTGCATGTTGGCATTGTAAGGATGAATACGCAGATCATCCAGATATACAACCATACTATTCAATGACTGGAGGTTGACTGACAACTGGGTAGTACCCGCAGGCAGGGTAACCACCTGTTCGTATCGTTGCCAGCCTTCTATGATGGCACCTGAAAGTGTAGCGATCACCGTGGTGGAATCACTGCTGCCTTTTACTACTATACTGAGACGATTATTGGCATAGGTGTTACCGGCGCATTGCATCCCTTCTTTTATCCAGCAGCTCACTACGATCTGCTTACCTTCGATGGGTGAGAATACAGGGATCAACGCATCCTGGGTAGCTTTGACACTTTTGAGCACAGGTGTGGTAGTTGTACAAAGATTCGTACCTGTATTAAAGGTCAGACCTAAGGATGCAGTGTCAGCAGC
>NZ_MTKN01000138.1 GCF_001975825.1 [Flexibacter] sp. ATCC 35208 | reverse complement strand
CGAACACTACCTTCACGGTAGCTGCGGGTTCTACGGTGGTACTGAGCTGGACCATCACCAACCTGGGTTGTACCACTTCAGACAACATTGTGCTGATCAATTACGAACAGCCAACAGCAGTAAGTGCGGGTACTGACCAGACCAAGTGTGCGGGTTCAGACTTCGTACTGGCTGGTTCTACACCAAACGTAACAGGTGCTATCGGAACATGGTATGTTCGCAGCGGTTCTGCTACTATCGCTACCGGCGAAGAGCATTTGCCAGCGGCACACCTAACCCTGCCAAATGATGCTTCTGCTGAATTACATTGGGTTGTAACAAATGGTGTCTGTGCTGATTCTGCGGCTGTGATACTGACTAACTACCTGACTCCTGTTAATGCTGATGCAGGTGCGGAATTAGTGAAACATTGTTCTGACAGTGCTTTCGTAATGAGTGCAAACGAACCTGATGTAACAGGTGCGATCGGTGAATGGACGTTCGTAGGCACTACTGCCGCTGTAGCAAGTGATCCAAACGATCCGTATACTACCATCTTTGTTCCTGCAGGAGATAGTGTACTCGCTATCTGGTCAATCGGTAACGGTACATGTTCTACCAGCGACACAGTGAAACTGGTGAACTATATGTCACCAACTGCTGCCGCTGTACCAGCAGATATGCAACAGTGTATGACCACTACCTTCCCTGTAACGGCGAATGCTCCGGATGTACCGGGTGCGATCGGTTACTGGACAGTAGTGAAGGGTAATGCGACCTTCCCGGCTGCTGACCTTAATAATAGCAGCACTACTTTCACTGTACCAAATGGTGATAGCGCATACATCTCCTGGACACTGACCAACGGTATCTGTTACAGTGCCGATACAATTAAACTGTACAACTATCAGCAGCCAGCGCAGGCAGATGCCGGTTCTGACTCCCTGGTACAGTGTAATAACACTACATTCACTATGGCAGCGACCGCACCAGACCTGGCAACAGCAGTCGGTAAGTGGTCTCTGTACCCAGGTAGTGCCGCAAGCTTCAACGCGACTAACTCTACTAATATCCATGCAGTATTCACCCTGCCTGCAGGCGATACCGCAACCGCAATCTGGACAGTAACCAACGGTGTCTGCTCCAGCTATGATATGATCCTGTTGAAGAATTACGAAGCGCCAGCTCAGGCAGACGCGGGTCCTGATTCTCTGAAACATTGTAACGACGCCGTATTCACTATGAGTGCAACTGCACCATCACTGACTACCGCTACCGGTACATGGACAGTATCTAAAACAACTGCTACTATTACGAATGCAAACAGCATCACCGCTACTATCAACGTACCTGCGGGTTACAGCGTGATGGCTTACTGGACAATCACAAACGGTGCTTGTTCTACAGTTGACAGCATTAAACTGGTGAACTATCAGCAACCAACAGCAGCAGCTGCAGGTACCGAAACCCACCAGTGTGCGACCAGCACCTTCACCCTGGCAGCTAATACACCTGATGTAGCCGGTGCCGTAGGAACCTGGACATTACCAACCGGTTCTACTGCTACTATCGCTGCAGCGGATGTGCACAAGCCAAATGCGACCATCAGCGTACCAGAAGGTGATAGCGTAATTGCTACCTGGACCATCACCAACGGTGTATGTACTTCCAGCAGCACAGTGAAACTGGTAAATGATAAGATGCCGGATGTGGCAAATGCCGGTTCTGCACAGACGCATTGTTCTGACAGTGCCTTCGTCATGACTGCCAACACTGCTACTATTGGTACCGGTACCTGGTCATTCTACACTGGTTCTACCGCTACGATTGCAACAGCTGATCTGAATAATCCGACAGCTAAGATCTTTGTACCAGCAGGTGATACTGCCACTGCAATCTGGACAATCACTAACAATTCCTGCGCAACCAGCAGCACTGTCTTCCTGAAGAACGACATGATGCCGGAAGCTGCAAATGCCGGCGCTAACCAGACACATTGTAATGACTCTGCCTTTATAATGACTGCTACGCCAGGCGCCATCGCTACTTCTAAAGGTACATGGACTGTGATCAGTGGTACTGCAACCATCGCAGCTGCTGACCTGAACAATCCAACTGCCAAAGTAATAGTGCTGGTAAATACAACAGCTGTTCTTCAATGGACCCTGAGCAATGGTACATGTACTGGTACACCAGCTACTGTAACACTGACTAACCTGGGACCAGTAATGGGCAATACGATCTCCGCTGATCAGACTGTGTGTGCTTCTGAAACACCTGCGCAGCTGAAAGGAACGACTACCCTGAGTGGTGGCGACGGTACCTTCACTTATCAGTGGCAGATCAGCACTACCAGTGCAACCACCGGATTCTCTAACGTGACTACAGGTACAGGCGGTACTTCTGCTTCCTATACCCCAGGTACACTCACCGCTGATACCGTATGGTTCAGAAGAATTGTGACCTCAGGCGCTTGTAGCACCACCATCAGCAATGTGGTGAAGATCAGAAGGATTACTACACCTCCGGTAGTAGTATCTGTACCAGCCGCTATCACTACTGATTGTGTACTGGGTAAAGATTACACTACGCTGTTCGGTACACCAGTGTTCAGTCACCAGCCATTCACTAACGAGGCGCTGACTGTGACTTACACTGATAATACGCAGACACCGGATGCTTGTACGACTATCATCAGACGTACCTGGACAGCCGTAGACCGTTGTGGTCTCACGACTTCCGCTCAGCAGACCATCACTGTGATCGATACCAAAGCTCCTGTGTTCACTTCCACAGCACCTGCTGATGTGACCGTAGAGTGTGATCAGGTGCCAGCTGCTGTGAACCTGACAGCAAACGATGCTTGTTTAGGTACCCTGACAATCGCACCAATTGAAACAAGAATAGACATCGCAGGTCAGTGTACCAGCAATTACTACCTGATCCGTAAATGGGTAGCGGTTGATAATTGTGGTAACGCCAGCGACACCCTGAAACAGACCATCACGGTAAGAGACCAGACTGGTCCTGTGTTCACAGTAACTGCTCCTGCAAACTTAACTGTAGATTGTGATAAGGTACCAACAGCTGCCACGCTGACGGCTACTGACAACTGTACGCCTGGTACTATCACTGTAACACCAGTGGATACCAGACAGTCAATCTCTGGTGCTAAGTGTAGTAATACTTACCAGATCACACGTACATGGACTGCGACCGATAATTGTGGTAACAGCACCGTAGTGAAACAGATCATCACCGTTCAGGATACAACCAGACCAGCGTTCTCAATGACCCTTGTGTCTGATACGACTGTGAATTGTGACGCTGTACCTGCGCTGCCAACTATCACAGCTACCGACAACTGTTCTGCAAGTGTGAATGTATCTGTATCCCAGACGAAGGTGTTCCTGAGCACTACATGTTCTAACAACTACCGTCTGACCCGTACCTGGACGGCTTCTGATGATTGTGGTAATACTGCCACTATGAAACAGGTGATCACCGTTCAGGATACAACTAAACCAACATTTACCATCACACCGCCAAGTGATACTACTGTAAGTTGTAGTGCAGTGCCAACACCGCCAAGCAACCTGTCAGCTACTGACAACTGTAGTGCAACCAGCAATGTGAAGATCAGCTACTCTCAGACCCGTCAGTCCATCACCGGTGCTTGTGCAAGCAACTACCAGCTGATCAGAGTCTGGACAGCGAAAGACGAATGTGGTAATACTAATATTGTACGTCAGGTGATCACAGTTGTAGATACCACCAAACCAGTGATGGATCCGGCTCCGGCTGCTGTCACTGTATCATGTGGAGGTACTATACCAGCTGCTGCTACCCTTTACGCAACTGATAACTGCGATGGCAACTTCCCTAAGAAAGCGACCATGACCACCGATCCATATACTGTGGATGCTTGTAACGGTTACACCATCACCAGAAGATGGAACGTATCTGACGCATGTGGTAATGCCGCGATCGAAAGGGTACAGATCATCACTGTAGAAGCATGTCCTAAACCACAACTGGACGCTACACTGCCAGTGAACTGTTCTGACAATACGAAGTTTGCACTGCAGCTGCTGACCAAAGTAAGCAAACCAACATTTACACTGCAGAGCGTATATCCTGCAGGTACCGTAACCACACCGAAGAGTCAGACCAGCAATGTGTTCGACCTGAATGGTGCCACACAGGCTACCTTTATCGTAACTGATGGCGTAACCGGTTGCGTATCTGACCCAGTGACTTATACCCTGCAATATGTACAGAAACCAACCGTCAACCTGGGTAACGATACTGCGATCTGCGAAGGCAACTCAGTCACCCTGGATGCAGGTGCGGCAAATGCAAGTGCTGGTTATACAATTAAATGGAACACAGGTGCAACTACCCAACAGATCACCGTATCTGCTGCCGGTACTTACTATGCAACGGTGACCAATAATGGTTGTTCCGCTACAGACTCTGTGAAGGTAACGGTGAACGCACCACCAACGGTTGATATCCGCGATACCACTATTTGTGATGGCATGACTGTAAAACTGAATGCTTATGTACAGGGTGCTTCTTACACATGGAGCACTGGTGATACCGGACCATCTATCACGGTAAGTACCGCTGGTACCTATACTGTAGATGTATCACTGAATGGATGTACCGTAACCGATCAGGCAACTGTAACAGTGGCTACTGCACCAAATGTGACCCTGACTGCTGATACTTCTGTATGTCCTGATCAGACAGTGATGCTGCAGGTTGAGCCGGATGGTGGTAGTGTGAAATGGTCTGATGGATCGCTGACAAACTCTATCATCGTATCTAAACCTGGTGACTACTGGGTGACTGTAACGAAGAATAGTTGTGTAGTGACCGATACTGTGACGGTGACCAACAAGGCTAACATCAGCTTAGACCTCGGTCCTGACAAGGATATCTGTGCCGGTGGCCTGGTAGTACTGGATGCGACTAACGCGAGTGCGATCTCTTACCTCTGGAATGATGGTACGACCGATCCGATCAAGGAAGTAAGCACACCAGGTACCTACACTGTAACAGTACTTGACAAATATTGTAATCTGACATCTACAGATAGCGTGAAAGTAACAGTGGCTGGTATCGGAGATATTTCTCTGGG
>NZ_MTKN01000137.1 GCF_001975825.1 [Flexibacter] sp. ATCC 35208 | reverse complement strand
ACGAACTATTTTCAAAGAAAGAAGGCTAAGTTGTGATGACTGAAGGGGTGCTTGTTGATCATTATCACCCCATGTTATGATCACAAGCACATTTTATCCCTCCCGGGGATAATACCTTCACATATTATGAAAACAAATCAGGACATTACCTTATCGCCTGATCTGCAAAGCCACAGTGCTGGCACCGGCCCTACAAGGACACAACATCCTGTATACGCCAACCTGCTGCCACCCTGCAACAACACCTGTCCGGCAGGTGAAAACATTCAAGGGTGGCTGTCGCTGGCCCAGGCCGGCCGTTATGAAGCTGCCTGGCGCACGATCATGGAAGACAACCCATTTCCTGCCGTCATGGGCAGGGTTTGCTATCACACCTGTGAGGTGCAATGCAATCGAACGCAAATTGACAGTGCTGTCAATATCCACGCTGTAGAAAGATTTCTTGGAGACGAAGCCCTGCATAAAGGCTGGACCATCGCTACCCCTCCGTCTACCGGCAAGCGGGTATTGATAGTCGGCGCCGGCCCTGCAGGCCTCTCTGCCGCCTATCACCTGAGGCGTAAGGGACATGAGGTGGAAATTCATGAAGCCGGTCCTATTGCCGGTGGAATGATGCACTTTGGTATCCCCGCTTATCGCCTGCCCCGTCATGAACTGGATCAGGAAGTAGCACGCATCTGTAAAATGGGCGTTTCTGTCGAGTATAATCATAAAGTAGAAGACCTGTTGCACGAAAAAGAACAGGGCAAATTTGACGCTGTATTCCTCGCTATTGGTTCCCACCTTTCTAAAAAAGTAGACCTTCCTGCCAAAGATGCTTTCAAAATGATGGACGCTATCTCATTCCTGAAACAGGTGGAAGAGGGCGATGCACCACAACTGGGCCGCCGTGTAGCTATTTATGGTGGTGGAAACACTGCAATGGATGCCGCCCGTACTGCAAAACGACTGGGTGTGGAAGATACCATGATCATTTATCGTCGCGACCGGGCCAATATGCCTGCCCACGATTTTGAAGCACAGGAAGCCCTCGAAGAAGGTGTGAATATTCACTGGTTACGCTCTATCAAATCGGTAGATGGCATGACGATGACGGTAGAAGTGATGGAACTGGTAGACGGCAAACCTGTGCCTACAGGTCGCTTTGAAACACTGGAAGCAGACTCCCTCATCATGGCCCTGGGCCAGGAAACAGATACCGGTTTTCTGAAAAATATACCCGGCATTACATTCACTCCAGATGATAATGTGTGCGTAGACAGCAGTATGATGACGGGTTATCCCGGCATATTTGCAGGTGGTGATATGGTGCCTGGCGAAAGAAATGTAACGATCGCTATAGGGCACGGCAAAAAGACAGCCCGTTATATAGACGCTTACCTGAATAACGAAGCGTATACACCATCAGCCAAATCTCCTCTTATTGGATACGAAAAACTACATCGCTGGTACCGCACCTATGCCCCTCAGGGTGCCCAGGTGGTAAGACCTGCGGAAGACCGTATCGCTGGTTTTGACGAAGTAACCTACGGCCTTAAGGAAAAAGAAGTACTGTTTGAAGCCCGCCGGTGTTTGTCCTGTGGCAATTGCTTTGAATGCGATGGCTGCTTTGGCGCCTGTCCGCAAAAGGCAATCACAAAACTGGGACCGGGCAATGGCTATTCCTTCAATTATGATATTTGCACCGGCTGCGCAGTGTGTAGCGAGCAGTGTTCCTGCCATGCAATCGAAATGGTACCCGGAGCGTAAATCAACCTCACTATGACACAAGAGACTACACCAGTTATTGCTACGCTGGACGGCAACGAAGCCGTGGCATATATCGCGTATCGCGTTAATGAAGTATGTGCAATTTATCCGATCACGCCTTCTTCTACCATGTCAGAACTGGCAGATGAATGGGCGGCGAAAGGATTGAAAAATATCTGGGGCCAGGTGCCGGATGTAATAGAAATGCAAAGCGAAGGTGGTGCCGCCGGTGTGGTACACGGCGCTTTGCAGGCTGGCGCATTGACCACCACTTTTACAGCATCACAGGGTCTGATGCTCATGTTACCTAATATGTACAAGATAGCCGGAGAGCTGACCTGTGCTGTGTTTCATGTGGCTGCAAGGTCACTGGCTGCACAGGCATTGTCTATCTTCGGTGATCATAGCGATGTGATGGCGGCACGTACTACAGGGTTTGCCATGTTATCGTCTGCTTCTGTGCAGGAAGCGCATGATATGGCGCTGATTAGTCAGGCAGCAACGCTACGTACACGTATTCCATTCATGCATTTTTTTGATGGATTCCGTACTTCGCATGAAATAAATAAGATACAACTGATACCCGATACCCAGATCAAAAGTATGATCAGTGATACACTCGTGAGCGAACATCGTGCACGTAGTCTGAATCCTGATCAGCCTTTTATAAGAGGTACTGCACAGAACCCGGATGTATATTTTCAGGGTCGTGAAACGGTGAATCCTTTTTATTCAGCGGCTCCTGTCATCGTGCAGGATGCCATGAATCAGTTGGGAGAATTGACCGGTCGGCAGTATCAGCTGTTTGAATATTATGGCCATCCGCAAGCAGAGAGAGTGGCAGTGGTCATGGGTTCCGGTGGAGAAGTATTGAAAGAAACCGTACGTATACTGAAGGACAATGGTGAAAAAGTAGGTGTAATATTGGTACGGTTATTCCGCCCTTTCTCCGGCGAACACCTGTTATCAGCACTGCCTGATACGGTTGAAAAGATCGTAGTACTGGATCGTACCAAGGAACCCGGTGCTGCGGGAGAACCATTGTACCAGGATATCATTACGCACATCTGTCAGGCATATACAGCAGGTCGTTTGTCAAAACTACCACGTATTATCGGCGGTCGTTATGGCTTATCTTCAAAAGAGTTTACACCAGCAATGGCGAAAGCGGTGCTGGATGAACTCAAAAATCCGGTACCCAAACATGGATTTACGATCGGTATCAATGATGATGTCACTTATACAAGTATTGAATACGACAACGCTTTCCATATCGAACCGTCAGACAGGGTCTGCGCGCTGTTTTATGGATTAGGTGCGGATGGTACAGTAGGTGCGAATAAGAATAGTATCAAGATTATCGGTGAGGAAACCGACCTCTATGCACAGGGATATTTTGTATACGACTCACGTAAATCAGGTACGCAAACGGTTTCTCACCTGCGATTTGGGAAAGATCCTATCCGTGCGCCATGGTTGGTAGACAAAGCTGATTTTATTGCCTGTCACAAATACAATTTTATCAGTAAGACTGATATGTTGCAGAGTGCAAGGCCAGGTGCTACTTTCCTGTTGAATAGCCCATATCCTGCGGAGGAAGTGTGGGATCATCTGCCACGTATGGTGCAGGATCAATTGATAGATAAACAGATGAAGCTGTTTGTGATCGATGCCTCCAAAGTAGCTGCTGCAGCTGGTATGGGACAACGTATCAATACGATTATGCAGACCTGCTTTTTCGCGCTATCTAATGTATTGCCAGCCGATGAAGCGATTGAACAGATTAAGAAATTCATCCGCAAATCTTATCTGGCAAAAGGCGAAGCCATTGTACAGAAGAATTTCAAGGCTGTGGATGATACACTGGCACATCTGGTACGTGTAAACTTACCAGCGAGTGCTACAGGTTCATTGCCGATGGATGATGGCATTCCTGCAGAGGCACCTGCTTTTGTACAGGAAGTAACAGCGATGTTGCTGGAAGGGAAAGGCGATCTGTTGCCAGTGAGTAAAATGCCAATAGATGGGACTTATCCAACTGGTACCACGAAGTGGGAGAAAAGAAATATTGCAGATGATGTACCGGTATGGGAATCTGATAGCTGTATACAATGTGGTAACTGTAGCTTTGTGTGTCCGCATAGTGTGATCCGTTCTAAATTCTATCATGAATCTTACCTGGAAAAAGCACCTGAAGGTTTCCCATCTGCTGCCATCAATGCAAGAGGTTTTCCTGAAACAAGATATACCTTACAGGTATATTTAGAAGATTGTACCGGGTGTAAACTCTGTGTACAGGCTTGTCCTGTGGTAGATATCAAAGATGCTTCCAGAAAGGCGATCAATATGACGCCAAAGCCTTCACTGGCCACTGGCCGTGAGCATATCCGCTTCTTTGAAAGTATGCCGGTGAACAATCGTGCAGAACTTGATTTCTCTACAGTGAGAGGCGCGCAATTCCTGGAACCATTATTTGAGTTCTCTGGTGCATGTGCTGGTTGTGGTGAAACACCTTATGTGAAGTTGCTGACGCAGTTGTATGGTGATAGATTACTGGTAGCAAATGCAACAGGATGTTCTTCTATTTATGGTGGTAACTTACCGACTACACCATGGTCTGTGAACAAAGATAAACGTGGTCCGGCATGGTCCAATTCCCTCTTTGAAGACAATGCAGAGTTTGGATTAGGGATGCGTGTGGCGGCAGATAAACAGTGGGAAATAGCACAGACATTGTTATTATCATTGCAACCTGTATTGGAGAATGATGTATTGGTAGATGCAATCCTGCATGCACCACAACAATTGGAATCACACATTGCCGAACAACGCGATAGAGTAGGTGTGCTGAAACAAAAACTACATGCACTCCGTGGAAATGCATTGGCGGCACAATTACTGGCAGTTGCAGATCATCTGGTAAAGAGAAGTGTATGGTTGATAGGTGGTGATGGATGGGCGTATGATATTGGTTCTTCAGGATTAGATCATGTGCTGTCTACAGGACGTAATGTAAATATACTGGTGTTAGATACAGAAGTATATTCCAATACAGGTGGCCAGATGTCAAAAGCGACACCTACAGCTGCGATCGCAAAATTTGCAGCAGCAGGGAAAAAAGTAGGTAAGAAAGATCTGGCCATGCAGGCGATCTCTTATGGCAATGTATATGTAGCGCAGATTGCAATGGGTGCAAATCCACAGCAAACATTGCTGGCATTGCGCGAGGCAGAAGCTTATAAAGGCCCCTCCCTGATTTTGGCATATAGTCATTGCATTGCGCATGGTATAGATATGGAGAAAGGATTGACGCAGCAACAGCTGGCAGTGTCCAGTGGGTATTGGCCATTGATCAGGTATAATCCGGCACTGCGTGAGGCTGGTAAAAATCCTTTTGTATTGGATTCACCAAGACCAGCCGTGTCATTTACAGATTATGCTTACAATGAGACTAGGTACAAAGCACTGGCTACAGCGAATCCTGCAGAGGCGAAAAGATTGATGGGATTGGCGCAGGAGTTGGTGACACTGAGGTATAAGAGTTATGAGAATATGGCTACTTGGAAGGCGGAAGAGTTTGCGCCGGTGGCATAATAAATGAGTTTACGCCAGTGGTATAATAAAGGAGTTTTACGCCGGTGGCAAAATTTACTTTAGAGAAGTGGTATTTAGGCAGCCATCAGCAGAAATGAGCGTGTATTCTATGTTGA
>NZ_MTKN01000136.1 GCF_001975825.1 [Flexibacter] sp. ATCC 35208 | reverse complement strand
GTATAAACAACTTCAATATTTACAATAATACCTCAACTGATTTAAATCATTAAAACACCTAAATTTGTACCGTTAACCATTTAAAACTTTGTTATGCAACTCAAAAGAACCTTGCCACTACTCACAATGGCATTGCTGCTATTGTGCAGCTTCACACCGGCTCCTGCCATTCAACACATCAAACCTTTAGGTATCTGTGATTTTGCTTTTGAAAATAATACCGTTTATACTGTTGCTGACGGCATCTTCTACACCAGCAAAGATAAACTGGTATACAGCAATGTAGTTCCAGGCACTGGCTCCGGTAGCACGATCATTGAATTTGACGACGCAGGTGATACCTTTACCTACTACATCACATTCGCGACCACTCCTACTACACCGACAGCAGTGCATGTGTACTTTGATGTTAATATCATTACAGAAGTAATTCCCGCAGGGGTTACTTCATTCAGAACGACCATACCGGGGCCACTTCCTTATAGTGGTATCGTGGTCACGCTCGATCCTAAATAATTACCAATATATATTATGAAAAGACGGATCTTCTCAACAGTGTTCCTGGCCATGGGTCTGGTAGCCGCAAAGGCTCAACAAAAAGACACATTAACTATTAACAGGGACAAAATTAACCAGTTAGACAAAGAGATCGTTCACCTTCTGGGCGAAAGAATGGAAGCTGCCAGGGCGATTGGTATTTACAAGCAGGCACATAACATGGAAGTGCTGCAATCCAATCGTTTTAATGAAGTATTGCAAAAGGCGATAGAAACCGGTAAAGCAGAAGGTCTTTCAGAAGAATTTATCAGAGCGCTTTATGAAGCGATTCATAAAGAAAGCATCAGGCAACAGGAAGCCCTGAAGAAGAAGTAACAAAGAATGCGGCTTCTTATGATTACAGTGCTGTCGATTCCTATGCACATACGTGTATTAGCCACAGGTATACCAGTCGCTTTCCAATGGATTATTAATGGACTTGTTACATGATTGTTTCCTTCAGTATTGCATACCTTTGGTGGTAATAACTTCTTTATTTTTGCTATCTTGAATGCGTGCCCGCTCGTATTTTTGATCAGATATTTGCCTGAGATCAGGGGCAAATCGCTGGAGGTACCGGAAAAAGAATGTAGGAAACAGTAAATTATGTCATACGAACTTATTTCGACAATGAGGAAAGATGTAGTGATGGCGGATGATGAAGCTGCCTATATCCTTTCTTATTTTAAAGAACAACAATTCAGGCGGAATACCGTGTTACTCCATGCCGGAGATGTGGCGCATGAGGTATTCTTTGTGACCCGGGGGAGTCTGCACCAGTTTTATAATGATGAAGCTGGTAATGAGCGCACCTGTAATTTTACCTTTGAAAATGAGTTCGCGACAGACCTGGAGAGTTTTTCTAAAAAGACGGTGTCTCCTTCTACGATCAAGACCCTGACGCCTACCACCTGTTTGACGATCACCTGTTCAGATCTGGTCCCCCTGATGAAGGAATCCAGGGCCATGAATGACTTTTTCTTTCTGCTGGTAGAGCGTATTGCCGCCGCCAGTATTCGTCGTACGAAAGCCCTGCTGTCTTCTACCCCGGAAAAACAGTTCCTGGACCTGCTGGAAGAAAAGCCGGAAATTATTCAACGCGTTCCGCAGCGCTATATCGCTCAATATCTGGGCATTGCGCCGGAGAGCTTGAGTCGGATCAGAAAACGGCTAATTCCGGCTAAAAAACCTTAACCCGGATCATTATTTTTCACCTCATACAGGCTATACATTTGCATAAAACAAATTGATATGCAAACAATACTTGGATCTGGTGGTGCTATTGGTACCCCACTGGCACGCGAACTGAAAGCTTATACAGATAAGATCCGCCTGGTAGCCAGGAAGCCTGTGCAGGTGAATGGGGATGATGAGCTGATTACGGCTGATCTGACAAACGTTGCGGATGTGGATCGTGCGGTTGCCGGTTCGGAGGTGGTGTACCTTACCGTAGGATTAGAATATAATATCAAGGTATGGCGCCGCGACTGGCCTGTAATCATGAAGAATGTGATCGATGCGTGTGTGAAGCACAATGCCCGTCTTGTATTTCTGGATAATGTGTACATGTATGGTAAGAATGAGATCCCTCATATGACAGAAAGCTCTACCATTGCACCACCCAGTAAAAAGGGCGAAGTGAGAGCAGCCTTGCACCATATGCTCCTGCAGGCAAAAGGATTGAAGGTGGCAATTGCCAGAAGTGCGGATTTTTATGGTCCTGGTGTAAAGAATGGGATGCTGACGATTACCGTACAGGAAGAGTTTAAAAAAGGGAAAAAGGCTTACTGGCAGTTGGATCCTAATAAAATACATACTTTTACTTATACCCCGGATGCGGCTAAAGGAACTGCTATTATAGGGAATACCCCCGATGCCTTTGGTCAGGTATGGCACTTACCTACTTCTTCTGAAAAAGTAACCGGAAAGGAGTTTATTGAAAGGATAGCAGGGATCATGCAGGTCAAACCTAAGTACTATATCCTTGCCAGGTGGATGATGGGATTAATGGGCCTCTTTGTGCCTATTGTAAAGGAAATAAAGGAAATGTCTTACCAGTATGACCGGGATTATATATTTGATAGCAGCAAATTTGAAAAACGCTTCAATTTCAAGCCGACCACTTATGCAACAGGCCTTCCGGCAAGTGTAGCCAGCTAATATTCATTATTTCTTCTATTTTAACTAATTTCCGCTCTAATAATCGGCTAATACCCCAATTAAATAAAGCCTTTGCTATCTTTATCCTATAATCATTCGTTATGGATGTATACGATAGCAAAATACTACGGCTGCTTATACAGAACTCCCGGATCACGGGGGCGGACATCGCCAGAAAAATTAATCTTTCTTTGCCGGCGGTGACAGAAAGACTGCGGAAACTTGACCGTTCCGGGGTTATTGATCGCTATACCATCAAGTTGAACAGGGAGCAATTGGGGTTACGGCTCATGGCGTTTATTCATGTATGGATTGATCACACAAAGAATCACCCTATAAAAGACCAGCTGTTGGCCATGGAGGAAGTGATGGAATGCCACCATGTGGCGGGGGATGCTGATTTGTTGTTGAAAGTGTTGGTGCATGATACGGCGGCATTGGAGCAATTGCTGGTGAATAAGATCAAGGGGATAAAGGGAGTGACGCGCACAGCTACAACGATTATTCTGAGTACTTATAAAGAAGAAATAAACGCCAAACTATGAACCTGATTGAAAAATTTGAAACCTGCACATTGCCGAAGGCAGAATGGACACATGAGAAACATTTTGTAATGGCATTATGGTATTGTATTCATTATCCATTGCCGGAGGCGGTGGATAAGATTTGCAATGGGATAAAGAGGTATAATGAGAGTGTAGGTGGTGAGAATACGGATGAGTCGGGGTACCATGAAACGATTACCCTGTTTTATATTGGAAGGGTTGCGGATTATGTGATTACGAATAGGGTGAGTGTTTTTACAGAGGAAGTGGTGGGAGATTTTTTGGAGCAGGATTTTGTGGGGAAGAAGTATATGTTGCGATTTTATAGTCGGGAGTATTTGATGAGTAAGGAGGCAAGGTTACGGTGGAAGGCTCCGGATAAAACTTATATGTAATCTCATATTTCAACTAAACGGACTAATCTTTACTGGAACAATCTGAAATAACTGAATTGGGTTTACGGCAGGAAAAACTGCTCTGTGAAAAACACAGCATACAATTCATCAATTTCCCCATTCCGGATAGGTCTTTGCCTCCTAAAGGCCGTCAAACAGAAGCATTCATTCAAACATTGACAATACCATCTAAAATCGTCATTCACTGCCGCATGGGTATAGGTCGGTCTTCCATCATTGCAGCCTGTATACTACTTTATCAAAATAAAAACCTTCATGAAAAAGGGAATTCTCCAACGGACATGAAAACCATTTTCAGAAAAAAAGCCACTGAAATCATCTCCCACATCAGCCACATTCGTGGATTAAAAGTACCTGATACAGAAGAACAATTTCAGTGGCTCAAAGAAAGAGAACAATTACTTTACAAACCTGTTCACCACCTTATTCAACGTCAATCCCTGCACAATGACAGAGAAAACAACAATGATATAACTAGCGGATAAGATCAGCTCCTTATAAGGCGACTCAGGCAGCGACAGCGCCAATGCCACAGAAATACCACCGCGCAATCCTGCCCATACCAATATAGTCGTATTATTGAAATTCGTCTTCAATGAACGCCTCATGATCATTGAAGGCACTGCTATACTGACACCTCTTGCGATCAATACAAACAACACCGCTACTAAACCAATAAACCAGTAATGCCCGATAAATGGCAACACCACTATCTGCAAACCAATCATCACAAACAAAATAATATTCAGCAATTCATCGATCAGTTCCCAGAAACGATGCAGGTAATCCTGCAATTCTTTATTACTCTTGGCACCAATAGAAGAACTACCCAATATCAAACCAGCCGCTACTGCCGCCAGCGGTATTGATACGTGCAGATAACTACCCAATATAGAGATCATCATCACCATAGAAATCGATACCAGCACCGATGTCTGGAACTCCTGAATTTTCTTGGTGAGATAACCCGTTACTACCGCCGTGACTGTACCTAACGCCAGACCTCCAAATACTTCTTTGGCAAATAAATCCAACGCATGCGACATAGAGAAAGTCGCTTCCTGTGCTGCCACTTCGCCAATGGTGACAAAGAGGATCAGACCTACTCCATCATTTAATAATGACTCTCCGGATATGATGGTTTCCAGTGAAGAGGGGATCCTTGACGTCTTCAATACAGACATCACCGCCACCGGGTCTGTAGGCGATATCAATGCCCCAAAAAGAAAGCAATATACAAGTGGCAGATCAATCCCCAGCAATGTCGTCGTAATATCCAACAGCAACCCAAAAATGATTGTAGAGCCGACCACACCAATCGTACTTAAGACCAATACCGGTCGCTTCTGCTCCTTTAGTTTCTTATATTCAAAGTGAAATGCACTGGCGAATAAGAGAAAGGCTAACATGACATCCAGCAATGTTTTTGTAAAATCAATGCTGTGCATCAACTCACGTATGAAATTGAAAGCCGTAGGAAAAGCCTTACCTGTCACCAGTATAAAGATCGAGAGCAGGATAGAGACAAACATCACGCCGATAGCACCAGGCAGTTTGATAAAACGGATATTAAGGTATGAAATCAACGCACTGATAGTGATCAAAGCCGCAATGAGTGTAAATGTATCCATTCAGTTGTTCTTTTGGTAAGCGATCAATATACGAAATTTCTCCTATCTTTCCCAGACTATGCACAACGTAAATTGCAGGGCATGCATTGATCGGTCATGAGCTGAGTCAACATAAATTTATTAGCAGACATATAAAATCAGCCATGGGAAAAGATACCACTACCAATTGCACGATTCAATTTCCAGCACATAAAATTCGCTTTGATAAATGTAATGGTTCACTTAAAACCTTCCGCTAAGCACTACATCAATATATTAAATTTTAGAATTACCCATTTAGCT
>NZ_MTKN01000135.1 GCF_001975825.1 [Flexibacter] sp. ATCC 35208 | reverse complement strand
CCGAGGTCCGAATACTTACGTTAAATGAAGGCATTGAGACCATGATGTATCATAGTGACAGTCCTCGTTATTTTTCCTGTATACAGTCATTAGATTTAAATAGCAGGATGCCGGTTTTGTATGAGACAGGTTTTAATTTAGGTTTTGTTCATGTGACTCCTGATCAACAGACAAGGCTCTATTTCATCATAGTTGACGATAATCTTAATAAGGCTTCCCCTCAAAAAATGCAGAAAGTAATGCAGGAACAGGCGCAGTTTTTTATCGATCAGTTTATTGCAATAAAATATAAAGATAGTGAGGATAAAGGCAAGTGGATGCTCATGCGTGATTATAACTCATTTACTCCCGGATTAAAGGTTATTCACTTTAAAATCCATGATACTTTCCTCGTATCATGTGAGCGGGGGCTACATGGTTGTGCTACTGAAGAAGAGGTGTTTGAGTTCCTGACAGATATTTTGGAATATCCTGAACAACAGTTAGCAAAAGGGAGTTTCAATGTAATCGATCCTGCTAATACACCATCGATTCAGGCACTCTGAGTTTTAGCATAGTTATTTCGCGTTTGGGGCTTCCAGTTCTGCGGCAACAATTCCCATAATTTGTTTTGTTTATGATCATTGATACGCAGCAATACATCATGCAGGTATGCATCAGGGTCTATTCCCTGCAATTTACAGGTTTGTATAAGGCTGTAGATAATAGCTGCGCGCTCTCCATGTTCATGCGACCCGGCAAACAAATAATTTTTCAAGCCTATTTTAGTCGGACGGATTGATTGCTCAACGAACATATTCGATATTGACAACATGCCGTCATTACAATACTCCATCAGTTGCTTCATTCTTTTTAATGTATAAGCCATGGCGGTGTAAATTGGCGTACCTTCTATTACTTCATTAATTTCTGTGGTGATCCACTCCCGTAGGGCATTTAGTATTGGTACTGCACGCTGCTGACGGGCTTCGGTAATTTCATCATATGATAATTCCTGCTCCTTGCATTCACGTTCTATTTGATATAACGGCGCATAAAAATGATCGAGTGCATAATTGCTTCTTTGTTCGTCATTATTCAAAGATTCAACAAAATAGCGGCGAGAGTGATCGAGACAATGTAAATGAATAACACCAGGCTGTTTCCCATATTCATCATATCCACTATATGCATCCGTATGGAGGTATCCGGTAAAACCAGATAAAATATCTTTTATCTCACCTTTACCTCTACCTTTCTTATAGGTAAAGCAAACTATTTTCAGGACTGGATTTCCACCCACCCATAAGTATCCATTATGCGATCCTTTACCCTTCGCCCTGGTTGTATCCAGCACGCGGAACCTTGTTTCATCCATATGAACGTACCGGCTTTTCATTAAATCCTCCCACAGTAGCTCCCATAAGGGTCTTAGCACATCGATAGTCGCATTAATCCAGTTCGACAGGGTATTATATTTTAAATCAATGCTGTATTGCTTAAAGCGTTGTTGTATCCTGTATAATGGCATATGGTAGATGAACTTTTCTATTAAAAGCATTACCAATAGCGTAATATCAGCTTTACATTTAGGGATTGGATGAGAGGCTGGCGGCGCAATCAGTTGTTTGTATTTCCCTCTTTCATCCGCTTTAATAATATAAATATCGCGCTCTTCCACGTTCACATATAATTTCATCATCTGTACAGCCAATCTTTCAGTGCGCTCTGTGCCCACCTTTACGGCACCAGCAGGAACATCCTGATCTACCCTTATTACACAACGCATCAGGTGATCAGGTAATGCATGGCGGCCAGGGTGTGGTAGAGGATCTGCATTTTTTGCCACTACTACCATGCGCTCTTTTATTTTCTTCGCATCTTTGAGCTGTACTGAACCTTCATGATCGGCAGGTAAATCAAAAAGCCAGCCTTGTACACTGTCCTTATTTTCTGCATCTGCAGCCGTGATAAAACGTTTTTCGCTTCTTCTGCCGTAAATCATTTTTCTCAGCTGCATCCACTGATAGCGGAGCATTTTATAATCGAAGAGATCACCTTTGTTTTTCTGCAGGCGATTAAGTTGTTCGCTGACTACATTATTGAGCTTACCAATAAGCAGTATATGCTGCTGGTTTTTCTCCTCCAATGATACGATGGTCTGCGCATCCAGCTTTTGTTTCGTTAATAACGTGGTAATTGTCTGGTCACGATCAGTAATAATTATATCCTTCTGTATATGACTCTCTACTAAATTCTGGTTAGCCTGCTGAAGGCTCATCACACTTTGCTCTAGCATGGCTATCATTTGCAACGCAGCTGATAACTGCAATTGACAATCGGTAGCCTTATGTGATGAGGAGCGTTTCATATTTACATATGCAAATAACAAAAAGCAGATCATTTTTAGGTGATCTGCTTCAGAAAATTTCACACAATATTCCATATATTCCTGGGGATAAACCTGCCCGTAATTTTGATTTTGAAAAAGACCAGGCCGAAGCGCTATTACAAAAAATCTACTCCTTAAGTTCTTAATATCTTATACTCTTTTTTGAGTATGGTGAAGCATGAGCCCATTAAGCAAAGACAGTACTTCAACTGCTGTCAATTTTATACTCCCTTTTTCTGCGGTCATTTCAGGCAATGTAAAACGATCTCTTTGCCTGCGGTACAGCAGTGTGAATCCGTCATTTTCATGCAGCAATAGTTTCAGGTGAGTACGATTCTTATTCAGAAAAATAAATACCTCTTTCTGGTTTTTCTCAACACGTCTGCTCATATATTTTTCTACTACACCACATAAGCCATCAAATGACTTGCGCATATCTACTTCAGAACAGCAAAAGTAGAATTTATAGGTATCGGTCAGTACCAGCAATGCGCTCATGATAAAATGGCTTTTAACTGTTCAATGCAAAGATCTCCGTAAATCTTAATAACTTTCACCTCCATTTGCAACGATGCCCCAGGTTGTGGAATGCCGGTTATCTCCAGCGGAATAAAATCAGCTTGTGGTTCCGACGCTTCTCCAAATTTTTTGCGCCAATAGTGGAAGGTTCAAGTATTTACGCCTATCTTCTCGCAGTACGCGCGAACGGACAATCCCTCACTATCTTCAAAACCACGCAAAAATTGGATAATCTCCGCAGGGGTATGTCGCTTTTTAGCGCTTTTTACAGTATTGTTTGATGCCATTTCTTTGGTATATTTTAGTATCCAAAAATATCACCATTCTACCTACTGTCGTGCAAGGGAAAGTATGGGGTTAGTGGAAGGATTACTTTCTTACCGCTTTTATGAATACAGCCTGGGGCAAATGCGGCAATCCATTCTTTATTCTGCATGCTGCTAAAAGCAATATCAAACCAACCGGAATAGCTGATCTTGCGACCAAACTGCTGACGTATACTTTTCACGAGTACCCGCCTCCCCTGTACCGGAACAGATTCAGAAAATTATGATGCACTGGAAGCATCACCCATTTTTCAACGAGCCATTTCACAAATTTCTTCTGTGGTTTGGTCATTTCACTAACCTGGTCTGTACTTGTACTGATAAAGCTAATCGCTTTATTAAAGGCGGTAGAATGTTGTTTCACACCAAATTTTACTACCTTTTCTCTTCCCTTTTTCCTCCTGTAAATATCTTTTGCAAAAAATTATTTTTATCCACTCTTGGCGACACCTGGTGATAAAGACTACCGAACTATTAACATATAATAAGGAAGTTTATGCGTCCACCCTAAATGCCTTTTTCCAAGTATTGAAAAAGCTGATAAGTTGCTCATCTTTATATGTTCCATCATATATCTTGGCGGCCGCATTTTTTGCAACGATAAACGGGTTTATACTAAACTTGCTTTTTTTCTTTGCCAATACAGGCTGCCCATAATCTGCAAAATTATCATCAACTTCCAATTTCCAAAAGATTTTACTATCCAGATTGATAATTAATTCCCCCATAAAAATCCCAATATCGTAACAAATGGAAATTGTTTGAGTATCAAATATATAATTCGTTGGCTTAGCAATCGATTTGAGATGTAATGGAATTTTCTTTACTTCCTCATTATATTTTTTAATTGGCTTTGGCTGAGTTGAAACCGTATTCAATAAAAATATTTCAATCACTTTTAAGTTTTTCTCACTTATACAATCCTGTTGATTATCAAAAAGGAAATTACATAGATGGATCATCCTTTCTGTTTTTATATTTAAAAACCAGTTATAATAATCCATTATTTCTTCACCGTTTAAATCTAGAAATTTTTTATCGTAATCAATAGGTATTATTAAAGTCTCGTATTTATTTATTTGTTGGTGCATATTTAATGATGGCTTTATTAATAATATCTTTAGGTATGTCTCCTGCTATTTCAGTCTTAATTCCTGCAATTTTCAATTCTTTCAACAATTCTGGAGAAGCACCTACTTTACCGGTACTTGGACTACGCCAAAATACCCAGGTTACTTCCTTCACCCTACCAGATGCAAGTAACTCAGCATCTTTTTCAACCTGGGCTACAATATTTCCACTATATTTCTGATAACCCACTTTTGATTCAAATGCTACTTCTATATTTTCTAGCGTTGTTCCTAATGGTATCCCATCAAGGTATCTTGTCCCTGTACTAGTTGGCACCCCACTTCCTTTTCCAACAGGTTGAAATGTACCATATTTTCTTACAAGCGCTTCTGCTCCCATTTCTCCTAATGCCTTTGTGCCAAAATTATATAATCTTGGAAAAGCAAAACTTATAATTTTTTTTGTTACAATTTCAGATGCTTTACTCAATGCTACAAATAACAAACTATTAACACCATCCTTTACATCTGCGGCATCTTGTTTTATAACTCCCCTGGTTACTTTATATGTACCATATGCTGCAACACCCCGAAGAAACCAGTTAAAAAGAGAGCCTGATCCTGATGTTAGCATACTTCCAACCGTCAAAAAAGCTTCTTTATTAGCTTCATAAATCCGTTGGTTTGCGTGTTCCGGATCTGTTTTACGCACATTGGCCTCCCATTCCCGGTTACTAGATACTGCTCTACCAATTGTAAATGGATCTCCTTCTAACCCATCAACGTCCACACACAAAATAGGACTATTACTTGCAAATTGATAAGGTGTTAAAAATGGGTATTTTGTAGTGATAGGATCCACACTCAAAAACCTCCCCACCCTCGGATCATACACCCTCATCCCATAATCCTGCTCATTCCCCTCTCCCTTCACCTCATTATCATTCTCCTTCCCATTAAACCCATACCTATACCCTCCGGCATTATAGCTTCTACCAGGCTGTATCATTCCGAAAGGATAATAATCCTGCGCAGACACTACATCTGCATTGTAATAATCTATCGTTGTACCATTTCCACTTACCTGTATTTTACGATCCGACACCGTAGCCAAAACATTACCCAAATGGTTCGTTAATTCAAAGAACTTCTTACCCCTCGTAAAAATAATATTTTTCCCCGTACCTAGTCCCGTAATATTAGTTACAACATCCGGTGTCGTATCCTGTACATTGACCGACATCGTGGCCATCCCCAAACGGCTACTTCCATACAAATGTGCCTCCGTCTGGCTTAAATCTCCACTGTTGATTGCTGTATCACCATAATTGTAAACACTCAGCACATTTCCGCCTGCATCTCGTACATACCAGGTTTGAAG
>NZ_MTKN01000134.1 GCF_001975825.1 [Flexibacter] sp. ATCC 35208 | reverse complement strand
GAGGTCCGAATACTTACGCAGTTGGTTATCGTACTGACTAAATAAAAAGGTAATATTCTGATGCAATACACCACTAGGATTGGAAGTATCAGTAGGCTGAGTTACCGCAAATATTGTAACACCATAATTCTCCCTTAATTCCTCTGCTAATTTAATGGCTGCGCCTCCTGTTCGGGAGAAACGATCCAGCGTGTAAACTAATATATGGCTCACTTTTCCCTTGCGCGTTTTAATAAAGTCCAACATTCGATTAAACTCTTTACGACCATCGGTTTTGGCGCTTTCATAAGTGCCGCCAAAGTAACCGATGATGCCTAAATTATTCTTTCGGGCAGATTCTTCAATTGATTTACGTTGAACATCCAGACTTAAATTATGGTCTGCTTGTTCCTTGCTGGATACTCTGGTGTATATCACAGCAGCCTGCGCAACCACTTTTACAGGCTGCTTTTTGGAATAGTTTCCAAATTGTTTGAAAGCATTAATAATACTCATGCGGCTAATTTTTCAGGTATTGGATTAATATTTACAACGGGTGTATCAACGGGTTCTAAATGGTTAACAGATAGTAGGATCTTCGCCAATATTTTAAGGAATTTTAAAGTCTCTAAGTCTGATATATTTATGGATTCAGTATTCTCTGATGTTTCAGTTAACTCAATGTTAGGCATATAACAAAAGTGATTTGAAGGAATTGTATTTAATAAGGGAGTATAAACTTAATTATACTCCCTATTGCGGATACTACTATTCATCTTCTTCATCTTCATCCTCGTCTTCTTCATCACTGTTATCGGCTATCATATCCTCTATCTTATGAATAACTTTCCTGTCTTGTTTACTGTACTGCAATTCAAGACTGATGATATCCTCATCTTCATCTACTTCCGTGATGATATGCTCTAGTTCGTGTTCGCAAATTAAATTGCATACCTCCAGCATAATATTTGATGGAATATCAAATTGTTGTTTTGTGAGTTTAATCATAAATTTTTTTTTATTCTACAAAGTTACCACCGTCGAAAATGGCACTTTCCCGTTAATGTCGGTTTATGCAACTTTATGTCTGATATTGCTTAATTAGGCTGTATAAGTCATGAAAAGGCTATTATCAGGATTACCAATATCCATTTGAAAGCAAATTGAAAACATAATGAAAACGGGTTGAAAATAATTGAGCACTATTTGATTTCAATTGAAACATGTTTAAATACTATTGTTTCGATCTTTATCTTCTGCTCGGACTAACATTTCTACCATGTCAACTTTATAATATTTACAAAGTCGTAGTAATCTAGTAACATAGAAGTTTTCGTACAATCCTTTTTCCACCTTACAGAGTATGCTTGGAGACATTTTTGTATCCTTCGCAACTGACTTCATACTTTTCTTTTGACTTTTACGTAATGAAAACAGTTCTTGCCCAAGACATCGCATGAAATAGTTCAATCGCTGCTCTGCATTATGCTTACTATTATTAGGTTTACTCATTGGCTATCTACAATTAAAGGGAAACTCACTGGTTGAGCAGCTTCCAAACTAAGTCGTTTCTTTTCGTACAGCTTTTCAACCAAACCTAATATGATCGTAACCCTTTCCATTATTGCTTTTGTAACTTCAGTAGATACCGTGTACTTCTCTTTATAACGGGCTTCTGAATATGCTCTATTCAAAGTATTAAAAAGGTATGTTTCTTCTTTTGTCAATCGAGGAAAAACAACCATTAATTCCTGAGAGAAATTACCTACCAGGTCTAACAACCGGGAAAGATTACGAGTTGTAGGCCGATAACCTGTACAAACCTTTAATATAGCAATACAGGCATGTTCTACAGACTGATGTAAATCAATAACGGTCTGCTCATTCCAGCCGTTCTCAAAACAATAATTAGCTGTCTTTAAGAAACGATGTGCCAAGCCAAAATACTTTTGCCAGTTGTCTTCTATCAATTTTTTCAATATAGTACTTTCCAGTTCCTGTGGCGGAATGGTTAAATCTGAACCATTATTATACAGGATTGTACCATAACGAAATACTGTAGAAACAAACCGTTTACCCTTCTCTAATCCCTTGTTAACAGCTTTCTGTTGTTCTATTACAGTAGTGGTATTACACTCTAACGCTACTGCATGTTGTTCTACAATTTCAATTATTTCATGTTGTGACCTCTTCTCGTCATCATTTGTTATAAGCAATAAATCATAAGTAGGATACATTGTTCTAATGTGGGTTTCTCCATAAAAAAAGCAACTCCAATCGCTCATGGTAGTAGTTCGATAACCATAACAGATAATTTTTAAAGGAGAAACAGTTTGTACAATTTTCTGTATTAACTGTACCAGCTGTGTTAGTTGTGGTTTAGAAAGCTGTAGAAAGTTAGTTGTGTTCATATTAATGAATTGAATTTTTAGAAATTGGGCTGGCCTGACATTGTGTATCAATCAGAAATAAAAAAGTTGTTCCTTTTTTGTCGCTCTTAACCAACATAAGATCCCCACCTAAAGTTTTAGCATAGAGTTTGCTGATATATAACCCTAAACCCGTTCCTCCCAAGCCTTCATCAATTGGCTGAAATGGTTGAAATAAGAAGGGAATTTTATCGGCAGGAATACCCTCTCCATGATCGGATATTTGGAATAGCAGGCGGGTTTTTCCCAAAGAACTGATATGAATTAAAATATCTGTATCAGAAGGGGCAAATTTCAGCGCGTTGTCTATTAAGTTCTTTAGAATCTGACCCAGTTTTATTTCATCTGTCATTATAAACTTAGGCACGGAACTAAGAAGGTTGATTTTTATTTTTACAGAACGGGTATCAGTGATTACTTTATACTGCTGAATCAGATCTTTTAACCATTGACGAATCTGGATACGTTTCGATACTGTATTTGTAGATATCTTTCCATCTCCAATAGTACTTGTTGCCATCATGTTATTTAAAACATGCAGAACATTTACACTCATAGAATTAATATGTGAAAGATAGAAGTCTGCATTCTTCATACTCTCTTTCTCATTCAGGAGCATTTTACTAGCAGTACAGATACCCGCTATCTGCGTTCTCATTTCATGTGCCAGCATTCCCATAAATCTTTGCATAGTTTCTAAATCTGTAGGGCTCGTTCTGACCGGGTTATTATGTAGTAATATCATAATATAATTTTGAGAGTGAATGACATTAAAAGACTACATTCGTCAATTATCTAATCCTTTTACCAATTGGTTCTCTTTTATGAATGAAAATAAAATAGGAGGTAACTCTAAACGGGCTTCTTCAATCAACTTTTTCATTTCATCGAAAGGCAGGTGGGAGTCTTCAGGAACTACAATGAGATAATCATAATTAGGCCCATTTTCACTGTTAAAATGACCGTCACAAAAAGAATAAATTCTTTTTGGCTTAACAGCTTCTTTAATGATTTTAACAATCTTTTCTTCAAGTGGCTTTTTACCATAGTTTGAGATATGTTGAATGTCTGTACCGCCATTTATCTGTAGTTTCCTTTTCTCTTTGTAGTCTTCATTAATTAAATGTGCGGCTTCTATAAGTTTTTGTATTTGTTCGAATAGTTCGACAATAGATACTCTAACATACTTATAGCTTTCCTTATTGAATTTGCCTGTCACAGTAGCTTTGAAAAATTCCCAGAACGTGCTTCTAATCCTTGGTAATTCGCTATAGTCAAAAAACTCATAGAGAATAAGGTAAGGGTCTTTGATCTTTTCAGTTCTGAGATTCTGTGGGAAATAGGCTGAATCTGGATATTCATTGCAACTCATAACAATTCGGGATTAAGAGTTAACAAATTATTCTCAGACAGGGTTAGATACGAAATAATTATAGTTAAAAAATAAGGATGAGAATTCTCAATAGCCTTACAATTCATAGCAAAACATTAAAGGGTGAAGAGGGGTGAAATTGAATTGCTTGTGAGGACTAACATTATGAGGGGCCTAAAATAAAAATAGACGTGGGTTAGTCCTCATCGTTCCTGAAGGGCTACGACACCCCGATGGCGAATAAGGACGCCCACGTCTTAACCTTAAAGATAATAAGGAAAACGTGAGCGATCTACCTTATTTCCCGCCATCTCCAAAAGGCCGTAGTTTTCAGGAGCGAGATAAAGCAAATGCGCTTTAAATATATTGTATTTCATCTGCTTCTATGAGCTATCAATAGAATGCATTCAGATCATTTTAATTACCTCTAATATAGATAAAATAACTTAAAGTCATTAAATAAACTTGTAGTTATTGTTATTTGATTGATTGATAATACTTTGATGCATTTTTTGTTAGTTGCAATATGCCAGGTCAAAGAAGAAAATATAATAGAATAAAAATTGTACTGTTAGAAAAAGAAAAGACCAATATATGGTTAGCTGAACAGCTAGGGGTAAGCGCAACTGCTGTGTCAAAATGGTGTACAAATCGGAATCAGCCCACAGTTGAAACGTTATTTAAAATTGCGAACATTTTGGATGTTGCGGTCTGCGGACTATTGATAAGTAATAAATAAATCTATTTTAGTAATTAGTTTAATAATAAGAGTTCTAATGCAATAAGGAGGATTAATTAATAGACAATACGAAGAAAAATCTACCAGAATAGAAATGAGTATAATTGTTGAATATCCAATAATCAAAGGTTCATCATTTCCATTTAACGGTATTTGGAAGTTGGAGCTTATAAATCCTCATACCGTTATGAAGTAGTTCAATACCAAAATTAAAGTTGGCATTAATCCACTTAATCTCCAATATCAAGCATTAATCATCATTTAACAGAAATTAATCCCGTTATGTGTAAAATTAAAAGCTTTCCAGACCTTGAAGCTTTCGCTGAATTCAATAAAAAATTATTTGAACAGAACTATTTTGTTTATTACTATTTTCAATCAGCGTTACAAAATATTTTCACCAGCAATGGTTCAATAGATGTCTATGACTTTTTCAACCTTTCAACAAAAAATGACTGTGATGATATAATATGCCTTTTCTATGAGGGTAATTATATAATTATGGGCAATTATTGGGATTCAGAGATATTAGAATGCCTCATAAAAAGAATTGATTTTTCAAGATTTCACACTAGGTTTCATTTCTCAGGTAAGACCTCACTACTAGTAGATTTATTTAATCAAATAAAAATGCCGTATAAAATATACAAGGATCGTGAGATTATGGAATGCAAAGAAACAAATGACATAAAATTGGTTGATAAGGGAGGGAAATTTAAAGTCGCGACAATGAGCCATTTACCACAGCTTATCAAAATGTTAATTGATTATTATGCCACTGAATGGCATGGTGATTTAGTTATGTCAAAAGAGAGGGCTAAAAACACTCTTCAACGTACAATAAGTAGAGAAAAGGTCTTCATTTGGGAAAAACAGGGTAAGGTCTTGTCAATGGCATCAATAATTAATGAAAATAAATTATCACCCATAATTGGAGGATTGTATACACCCATGGAAAATAGGAATAACAGATACGCCACTAATTTATTAACAGAAATTTCAAAAAGGCAATTGGCCTCGAAGATGCAAGCATGTTGCCTTATTTCCGATAAGACTAACAATATAACCTCGAAAATATTTCAAAAAATTGGTTATTTACCAATATACGAATGGACCACGTTTGAAATTAATTCGCCCAATTAATTTTATAAATACCTAAGCAGCAGCTTGCTATGCAAGTCAATTCAATACAATAAGGCCCCTAATAATTAACACCAAAACAGATTCAAGTTGAAGAATATTAAAGAATATGACTTATTTGATGGAGAATGGCTGTGCTATAAATCTGAATTATGTAGTATAGCAAGCTCTATCGATTTCCCCCATAGTACAAATTTATCTTCTTATGTAAATGATCTCTGCTTTTCCTATTTCAACCAATGTGTAATCGGCAGATAACAA
>NZ_MTKN01000133.1:5306-5973 GCF_001975825.1 [Flexibacter] sp. ATCC 35208 | reverse complement strand
CGAAGACTACCCAGATCGTCATACACATAGTAGGTGCATAACCATCCATCATGGGCTTTACCAGGACTATCGGCCAATTGTACTTTTTTGAGAATGAGTTGGCCGTCTTTGTTCTTGTATTCTATCACCTGGTGCCCTGCTTCATCAATTGAAATGTTTTTATTGAGCTGCCCGGTACTGTATATGCCGGCAGTATCAGGAAGAGTTGCGGAACCGGAACCATAAGTAGCAGTGGTGGAACAGTTTTTTTTACTAATTGCAATTTTCCAGATCAGCACAGCATCGTCGCTGGTATTGTAATAGTACTGCATTTCTACCGGATGATTTCCGCCCGTTTGTGCCCAACTATCACCGGGGTCCCATTTCTTTAATACCCGGTTTAGTGGAGAGGCTTCATACTCAGTCTGGCTATAGTACACATGTTCATTTGCGATGCCGGGGTTGAGTGCAGTATTTTGATAAAAAGATGCTTGTGCCGCAAATGGATCTGACTTTATTTTTCCATTATGGGCACTATCCTGTTGATGTATATAGGGCAGGTATTGATATTGTTGCCTGCCAAGAGAATCGTATGTATAGGCGGTAACCATATCATTGCCGTTAGGACTGATCCTTCTCTCTACAGTTTGTAAGGGACGTCCCAATCCGTCCAGGTATTGTGTCGTCA
>NZ_MTKN01000133.1:0-5216 GCF_001975825.1 [Flexibacter] sp. ATCC 35208 | reverse complement strand
GTTTTCTGGGTGCCATTTACATCGGCGGTCATAGATATGCCGGAACCAATGGGGGCAATAGAAATTGTAAATGTTTTACCACTGGTGATGGCGGCATAATATGGCCATTCCGTGATGGCTGTTGTCTTCACCTCTGCCGTGCTACTACTGGTATTGGTAGCGGTGATGCTGACTGTACCAGGGTCGGTACCACCTTTCTTTACCACTATTGCGAAATTCTTACCTGAAGGGAAGCAGTAACCATTTGTATTCGCATAGGATGGTCCGTTTGCAGTAGCATATGCATTGGCCAGTGAATCAACATATTCCTGTGATAGGGTAGACGTATACTTGCCGGCTGCCACGGTATAGGTAACGTAAGATCCTGTAGAGTCTTTGGTACAGCTGGTTTTCTGGAATGACTTACTTACAGCAGCACTGCTATATGTAGTTGTGCCGGAGGAAGAAAAGACAATGGTCAGTGTAGGTGCCAGTGACCATGATTTGCTGTAGCCCGGACTGATCGCCTTTTCTGTACCGTTCACGGTGGCATACAGATAATTCTGGGCTGTAATGGTTATAGTATAGGTGGCATCACTGGCGATGATGGAGCACACTGCCAGCTGTGCATCTGTCGGGTCGACAAAGGTCTGTTGGTATACGGTGGATCCGGTAGAGGTATTGGTAATGGCCACATTAAAGGTACCTAAATTGCTGCTACCGGATTTCTTACTGAAGAGGAGGTTACAGGTTTGACATTCACCATTGGTATTTGCATAAGATTGTGCATTGGCTTTTGTATATCTCAGCGCTGCAGCATTGGCTGAATCCTTGCTGATAAGGGACGAGTCGTGCCGCGCTGCTACGGTGTAGGTGACGGTTGTACCTATATAACCTGTAGAACATTCGCGGGTAGCGCTTACAGATTGTGCATCACTGTAATAATAACAAAGACCGTTTCTGTTAGCATATACCTGTCCGCTATCGGATACTTCCTGTTTTGCCAATGCATTGGCAGCTGAGAGGCTGACTGAAGAGGTGTATTTACCGGCTGCAACGGTGTAGGTAACCGCTGTTCCTTCTGCATTGGCAGCTGTACATGCCCGGGTATAGGTACCACTTTGTGCCTCATTGCTCCACGTACACGTACTGTTGGCATAGCGTTGCCCCAGTGAGTCAAGACGTGATTTTGCTTTTGTATTCGCATCGTCCTGGCTGATGGTGGATGTATCTGCACCTTCTGAAAGGGTATAGGTGACTGTTGTACCTACGCCATTATCGGTGCATGTTGCAGTAAAAGTGTCTGTCATTTGCTGACTCAGGAAATAACTACAGTCTCCCATCAGGTCTGCATACGCCTGTCCGTTTGACTGAATATCGGCGAGTGCTTTTGCATTGGCATCACTCACACTTACGCTTGAGCTATATTTACCAGCATCGACCGCATAAGTAATGGAGGTAGTGGTTCCACTCAGTGTACAGGTTTTGCTGAAAGTTTGACTTTGATAATCGTTGTAATAGATAGTGCCTTCACACCTGTTTATATCGCCGGCATAGTTGTAGCAATACATTTTCAGGATGTTCTTATCCTTATTCCTGATTAGTTTCAGGCGGTTTAAGCCGTCGAATTCATAGTACAGGGTATGATTTCCTTCATCTGATTTACTGCTCATACCTACCAGTGGTAAATAAGAATAGTGGCTCATTTGTGATGCTGCGGGTCGTAGTGCCACTTCATCAAACCATACTTTACCACTACCCTGGTTATCGAGGCGAAGGCTGATGTAGGCGACGCCGGCAGGGATGCTATATTCTTTTTCGAGATATACCCATTGCCCGGTCGTGGATGTAGATACATTATCTATATAGGTATAGCTGCCTGTTTCGCTGCTGGTCTTCATGAGTAAACTGATGGCTGCCCCCGGACCATTACTGTATACCCAACCGGAATAGCGGAAGGAGGTAGCGGTTGTCAATGCGACATTGCACCAGGAAGCATTGGTATAGGTACTACTTCCTGTAGTCAGACCTGCATAGGTGCCGGTATGAGATAGGGTCGCATCGCGGGTGATACCTGTCCAGCTGTCAGCATCTTCAAATCCATCGTACATGACCTGGTTTATAGCAGCACCTGCTGTTTGTGATACAGGGTAGGTGCCATTGGCAGACCAGGTAAATGCAGAAGTGAGACCATTGCCGTCTCTAAGCTGGCAGATGTTGCCATATTTACCATAGCTCTGATAGGCCGTCGTGATGGCAGGCAAGCTGTTATCATTACCGAATTGCCAGTTGCTGTCAATTTTTGGTGCGATCAGGCTGTCATTAGCACTCCAGCTGTCGCTATAAATGGTATGTTTATAACTTAATAAGGTACTGTTGGTATAGTTGCCCTGCCAGTAGGGTTGACGAAGCATGTTTTTAGTCACCATGTGGTCCAGCACACCAGCATTTACATCTGTACTGCTATGTTCACCGGGGTAGCGCATTTCTGTGACCAGGGTATCATTTTTACTATTGAGTTTTGTGATTTTTTGAGGATAGTTTTTATCATTATAGGTGTAGTTGACCGTATTAGTGAATACAGTACCATTATCATCGTAGTTATTATCTGTAACAGCAGCCAGATGCCGCCCACCGCTTTTTACCATGTAGACAAATGAACTGTAGTCAGTATAAGAGTCTACACAATGCTCAGAGGTAGCGTATTCTATGGTCGGGTACACCATGAGGGCAGAGTCCTGACTAAAGTTGAATAGCTCCCAGGTATTGACTGATTCTTTTATAAGTGAAAAGGAGCTGTCAGTGCTGTTGAATTTATAATACGAAGTCTTTATTGGCAATTCATCTGAAAGCCCGTTATCAATTCTTTCCTTTCCTCCAAGGGCAGATTGGTTACCAATGGTGACAAAGTCATTGGGTATATTGTAAGTAAACATTGTTTTACCATTGGGGCGGGTATTGCTGTATTCATACTTTGTAACATAAGGGTACAATACATTCGCTCCCTGGAAGGTGATAGTAGGATAGGTAGATTGGGCGATATAAGTATATTTGTTACCATCTTCCGTTTTACAACCAGTAGAAGATACCGCGACATATCTCCTGGTACCGGTAGTGTAATAGATATTAGTCATCATATCGTCCGCTGAAGTAGGCATGTAACCAATACCAGATTCATTTTCCCCATACTTATACACATCTTTCTTCTGCAGGGTATTGTCAAGATTATAACTACTGATTGTTTCTACACGGATTCCACCACCATATTTGTATTTTGTACTATTGTCCGGAACGGCGATGGAAATGCTTGCAGTCACCGTAGTAGTGGGTAGATCATTGATCCCCACGTATAACTGGTATGTATGACTGGTATCGCAGGTGTAAGTGGCCGTGAGCGTATGAGCTGTCCCGTTTGTACCTGCATTGAGATAGGTATCAGAATTCCAGCTGGCTACTATTTTGGCAGTGGTAAGGTCTCTCAGCTGTACCTCCTGTGCATAACTCAGCGGTGGATTGGCAGAAGATGCTGAAAAATCTATTGAGATATCCAGCTCGTAATAATCCTGGTTATTGTTAGGAGGTCTGACCTGGAATGTCGTTGTGGCACTATCCCAGCCATAAGTGACGCCTACCTTTGCAGGACCGGCCAGTGTGATGGAAGCTATCGTAGAGTCTTTATTATCAGGCGTTCTCTCATATTTATTCATGGCATAATCGTAAGTGGTATACCCTCCGGTTGGATAGGTTACCTTATTCAGGATTCCTGCCATAATATATGTTTCAGAAGCAGACCTGTCTGCAGTGCCTAACTTCCCATACTTTTGAATTTCTGTCTGAGACGGGAGTTGTTTGGGCATGAGGGTGTATTGTGTTACACCATTGTAGAACCCCCACCAATCCTGTGAACAGGATAAGGTATTGGGTAAGGTTGTGCTGTTGTAATTGAAGGTATACTTTTCTGGTTGTTCTCCATTCAGATCCTCGTTGGAAAATGAAAGGAGTTTGAGCCGGTAATCTGTAAAGCTGGGATATGAATTACCCGTGTAAAAGTAACTATAGTTAAATGAAACCTTTTTAACACGGTTGTAAGTGCCATTATCATTGCTATATACGACAATGCTGTCCAGCGCATTGCCTGCATAGTCGGCCCTGACGGTATTGGCATAGAACTTCACTTTCCCCTGACGGAAAATGATTTCACTGATTTTAGGTACGTTATTATAAGAGTAAGAGATGGTTTTGACAACTTCATCTGCTACATAGGAGGCCGCATCATCTGTACCTGATACGTTCTTGCGATATACCTTATTAAAGGTTAGTACGTCATCGGCAGCTTTATCCCCGTTACCAGTGACGGTTGCATAGTTAAATAGTACGCTGTCTGCACCATCATTGGATATGATTTTAGTCAGGTTCCAGCCGATGACGTGTGTTTGCAGACCTGAATTATCAGTAGTCGTGTTGAATTTTTGTGTAAAGAAATAGCGGCTACCATCGTCGTCTGTGATTACATAGTTATTATCACTGGTATGTGTAATGCTGACAGGTTGATAGGGGGCGGTGACAAAATTCTTCTGGTCCCTGGAATATAGAAACCGCCCGGATTTACCAGTGAAATTATAATTGAAAAAATCTGGTTGCAGGTCAGGCCTGCTTTCGTAATAGTTTTTTCGTCCATCATAAGTCACCACACTACCAAAGCTGTTAATAGGTGTGCTTTGATTAAACCAACCATAGGTTTCTGTCTCATCTTCATCTCCCCTGATCTGGCGCGCGATAGAGCCGCCTGCCATAAGTGACCATCCAAGACCTACCCATGTTGCTTTTTGGCCGACCTTTATGCCGGATGCATGGTAACTGAGTGAAATTGGGACCTTGATCCAGCCTGTATTGATTTCATAAAGCGGGTAAGAAATCTGGGGGACGCCGGTCATCATGCTGACCGGGGTGCTATTGTACTTAAAGAGTTCTGCCTGTTCTGCGGGTAGTGGTATAATGGACGGGGATTGTCCCTTTCCCCAATGACAAATACTTAATAACATCCACAGAAATAAAATCGTCTTAGTACGGGTGCGGGTTGTGATATACATAATTGAATACAAAAAATGGCAAAGGGATTACACACCTAATAATAAGGTACAGGTAATGGTTTTGATTCGAACTACAATGCAGTGGAGAAATGGTATGAATTACCTAAATTTAATCAAGCTGTTTTCTAATAAATGTAGAAAAATATG
>NZ_MTKN01000014.1:145009-151055 GCF_001975825.1 [Flexibacter] sp. ATCC 35208 | reverse complement strand
CTAAACAACTTCATTATTAACTGCGCAACATTCCTTTACATCTGAAGAATTACAGGAAATCAATTCGCGTACATTAGTCAGAAAAGTACGCAGAAAACAACTCCTGCTCCAGGAAGGAGAGATATGTCAATATAAAATGTTTGTGGCCGAAGGCCTGCTCAAGACATATTATATAAAGGACGACGGCTCCGAGCATATCCTTGGATTCGCCACCGAAGGCAGCTGGACTACTGACGGCCAAAGCCTTAAGAACCAAACGGTGTCCAGGCTGAATATTGAAGCCATGGAAGATTCCGTTGTTTTATTATGGACACATGAGCACATCAGCCATTTGGTCAATACCATTCCGGGTTTAAAAGCCTATACGCAAGATCTCATCAGCCGAAGCCTCTATTCCAGTTACGAAAGGATCCTGAGTAATATCAGTGCGACTTCCGAAGAGAAATACCAGGAGTTTGTGAATAAGTTTCCTGATTTACTTAATAGAGTACCGCTTCATCTGATCGCGTCTTTCCTTGGCGTATCGAGAGAAACCCTCAGCAGAATCCGCCATGCCCAAATGAAACAATCTCACTAATCCGGACTACTTAGGTTGAAATCCTTATCCGCTATATAGAACTAATACATTCTCTAATCTGGACTACCCCCATTATTACAAATGGACTACATGAATCATCCAGTCAAGTATTAAATTTGTACTATGAGTTTCAATATCCAACCCACCTTAGAAAACGATCAAATTCTATTGGCACCATTGCAGCCAGCTGACTACAACGCCTTATACGCCGTAGCTGCCGACCCCGCAATCTGGGCACAACACCCACAAAACGACCGTTGGAAAGAAGATGTCTTCCGCGACTTTTTTGATACAGCCATCAAAAGCCACGGCGCATTCAAAATCATAGACAAAACCACTGGCGAAATCGCTGGCAGTACCCGTTACTATGAATTCGATCCTGCCCAAAGCACCATTCATATCGGCTACACTTTTTACGCCACCAAATACTGGGGCACCGGCTTTAATACATCAGTAAAGAAACTCATGCTGGACTATGCCTTCCAATTTGTAAATAACGTAGGCTTTCATGTAGGTGCACATAATTTCCGTTCCCAGATAGCTGTAACCCGTCTTGGTGCACTCAAAGTAGCAGAAGTAGACATGGATTACCCTGATCAACCAAACCGACATAATTTCGTATACAACTTACCTAAAAATGATTATCTGCTTTGAAGGTCCCAGTGCTATTGGCAAAACGACTTTATGCCAATCATTACAACAGGAATACAATATTATTCCTGAAGCAAATGTATTGTTCAAAAGAAGTAGCAACGAAACTCCTTTTCAATATATAGACTACCAATGCAAGCGCTATCAATTAGCGAAACAACAAACGCCTTCTATATTAGATGGGGATATCTTCCAACCCTTATGGTATAACTGGACCTTTCAGGAGCCTATTAGCGCTGACTATTATATCAGGGCTATCGAAGAAAACCGTATCCAATTTCCCGATATATACTTCCTCTTTTATACAGACCTACAGGAATTAATCAAAAGAAAAGAGAACGATGCTAACAGACAAAGAAGAAACTTTACCAAACATCTTGCACTCATTCATTCCCAACAACAATATTTTAATTTCCTAAAAGAACATACCAGTATCCCCGTAATATTCATTGAATACACCAGTGTAAAAGATACGAAAGATCACCTGCTACAACATTTATCCACATTTACGCCCTCCCCAAAAAATGACCTCGCTGATTTAAAAACAATTAGTCTTTGGCTACGGCCTTAACGGTCAGTTTCTAGTATTTTCCATTAAACAAAGTGAAGAATTACCTATTCTCATTGTATTTTTGAATCTTGAAAACCGGACCTTTGTCATCACCAGAAATGTCGTATCCAGGATTGAAGGTGTCCCGGGCTTAACCAATGTGCCAGAGATGAAAAATTTCAATCACGGTGACTTAAAAGATTATTTCATGACGAACGAGATTCAAATAGCACTATACGATCATATCAGCGCCTATCTTCAAAAATTAAATGTAGATGAAAGCATCCTGAAAGACATTCGTCAGGATATCTTTCTCAAAGCCCATGATTCTATTGATACCCTCAAAGATCATAACAAAATCTTCTCCTGGCTGCAGGTCATCACCTACAATGCCGTTATCGATCATTATAGAAAAACGAATCGCGCTACGCCTGTTATCGATACAGAAAACAATCTGAATGAAGGAAACGAATCCCTCATCCAATGCATTTCCCTGCTCATTAAAAGCCTTCCGAACGAGCAAAAGCACGTTATGGAAGCAATAGAAGTCACAGGTATATCTCAGGTGCAATATGCTGAGCAATATAATCTCCCACTCAGTACGGTGAAATCCCGTGTACAAAGGGCTAGAAAGAAAATCAAAGAAACGGTGATGAGTAGCTGTTTTTTAAGAACGGATAAATTCGGGAATGTGACTGATTATAATCTGCCAAAAGGAATTTAAAGAATCCGTATTAAAAAAATCATTTTAAAACCAATAAATCCAGGCAATCTCACCAATTATACACCGTAAAAGAAATTTTAATCTGCCCTCCAAAAAATATTCCCAAAATCCTGCGTCTTTTTTCCCCGCCCCCCGTCTATCCCTATAAAATCATGAAAAAAATGATCTTAGGTGCTTTATTACTATTAATTACCGCCATCGCGGCCCTGTTTCTCTATTCATACAGATGGAACCTCATACATCCCAACAAATCTCACAACCTGGGTGATCGTACATTCATCTACCATGTACCCAAACATCTAAAACCCAACCCCAAACTCATCATCGTCTACCACGGCTCCCGCCTTAAATCCTTCATGATGCAAATCCTGACCGGCCATGAATTCGATCTCCTGGCAGATAAAACCCAGGATGCCATCATAGTTTACCCACAAGGCTATTTGAATAACTGGAATGATTGTAGGAAAATGGCCCCATTCCCCGCCAAACAACTCAACATAGATGACATCACTTTCACAAAACAAATCATTCACTACTTCAAAGAACAATACCACATCAACCAGGTCTACGCCATCGGCTTCTCCAACGGTGGCCAAATGGCCTTCAGACTCGCTGCTACTGTTCCGGATCTATTCACAGGCTTCGCCACAATAGGCGCCACCTTACCCGTACCAGCAAATAACCTTTGCGCAGACATCACACAACAACCCGTCTCCATCATCCTGATCAACGGGCAACAAGACAGTATTGTCCCTTACGACGGCGGCGAAGTCACCCTCGATGGCAAAAGCTTCGGCTACTCAGAAAGTGCGCCATTCACCGCCGAACACTGGCGCGCTGCCAGCAATGCATCGCACATATCAACAATACACTATGGAGACAATGCTATTCAAATGAATTACTACAACAAGGCTAACAACAAAAAAGTAAGTTTCGTCACTATAAAAGACGGTGGTCACAATATCCCAAACAAGCATTTCCGCATTCCTATCAGTAAGTTAGGACACATCAATAAAGACATAGATGTCCCTGTCGTAATCTGGAATTTCTTCTTCAAAGATGCCCTATCTTTGTAACCATGGCACAAGAAATAGAAAGAAAATTCCTTCTCAACCTCTCCCAATGGCAACAAGTTGAAAAGCCAAAGGGAGAGCATTTCAGACAAGGCTACCTGGTCACCGACCCGCAAAAAACGATCCGGGTCAGACTGACAGATACCACCGGTTATCTCACTATCAAAGGGATTTCGATTGGCGCTACCCGCCTGGAATATGATTACGAAATTCCACTCACTGAAGCCAAAGAGCTGCTGGATAATTTCGCTATCTCTGAACTCTCCAAGATCCGATATAAAATCACTTACCACAATAAAGTTTGGGAAGTAGATGAATTTCTTGGTGCCAACGAAGGACTACTGGTCGCTGAAATAGAACTGCAAAGTGAAGAGGAGGCATTCGATCTTCCAGCATGGGTAACAAAAGAAGTAACAGGAGAAGAGAAATACTACAACTCTAACCTGACTACACATCCCTATAAAAACTGGTGACCTAATATGATTATCTCATTTGACCTTGATGATACACTGATACCCGGTACTAAGAAATTCGATACACAGGAGCGTACATTTTTGCAGAAACTCTGGAAAGTAGAGAGGCTGCGTATTGGTACGATTGAGTTGATGAAAACCTGTCAGGCCAAAGGGCATAAGGTATATGTATACACCACATCTTACCGGCCACCATGCAAGATCTGGTGGATGTTTTACTTATATGGTATCAAACTGGACAAGGTGATTAATCAGCAGGTGCATAATAAATTTGTACGTATACCGGCGAAGCCATCCAAATATCCACCTGCGTTTAATATTGATTTGCATATAGACGATTCAAAAGGAGTGGAGATGGAGGGTAATCATTTTAATTTTCGGACTATAATAGTGAGTGAAGATAATTTGAATTGGGCGGAGGATATTTTGACAGTAATTGGTTAAGTCTGATTAATGCAGATGCTTCAAACCGCATCACCTATATCCTGGCTGTGATAGCATGAATACAGTCAGTAAAGATAACCTCAAACCGGATCATCAATATCCTAATTATAATAGCGTGAATACAGTCAGTAAAGATAACCTCAAACCGGATCATCAATATCCTAACTATAATAGCATGAATACAGTCAGTAAAGATAACCCGAACCAGCCTCCAATATTCTCACAACCCTTAGAATAAGCCCGATTTTTGCTACACTTCATACTTAAATTCCATCAATATGATCAGACCTATTCAACTCTGTGCGACTGTACTGGCCATTACCTTTGCGTCGTGCACCTCAGGTGGCGAGCATGTCAATAACCCAACTGACAGTACGGGTACCGACAGTCTCCTCGCACCTGTGGAAACCAAAGCACCCAATTCCGATTACAAATCCGCCTTCAAAGGCCAAACCCGTATTGGTGGTGTAAAAACAAAAACCCCTTACGAATTCAAAGTCCTCACTACCGGACTCGAGAATCCATGGGGCATCACCCAACTACCAGACGGCCGTTTCCTCATCACAGAGAAAAAAGGCGATCTCCGCATAGCCACCTCTACCGGTGAACTCAGCGCTCCCATCACTGGTCTGCCTGCCGTAAATTCTGCTGGCCAGGGAGGTCTCTTAGGCATCCGGGTAGACCCTGATTTCAGTAAAAACAGAATGGTCTACTGGGTATTTTCTGACCCACTGCCAGAAGGTAACCTGACCGCCGTAGCCAAAGGCAAACTTTCCGCCGATGAAAAAACCATTGAAGGCGCCACCGTTATTTACAAAGCGACACCAGCCTACAATGGCACCCTCCACTATGGCGGTAGAATCGTTTTTGATAAAAACGGCAACCTCTTCATCAGCACGGGTGAGCGCTCTGACCTTCAGACCAGACCGCAGGCTCAACAACTGAATTCCGCCCTTGGCAAAGTTTTACACATTACCAAAGATGGCCAACCTGTAGAAGGCAATCCATTTGCCGGTCAGACTGATAAACGTGCAGAAATATGGAGTTATGGACATAGAAATGTGCAGGGATTGGCTTTCCATCCTGAAACCGGCGATCTGTGGGAAACTGAATTTGGTCCACGTGGCGGGGATGAAGTGAACCGCATCGAACCAGGTAAGAACTATGGTTGGGCTACGATCACTTACGGTATTGAATACTCTGGTGAAAAAGTCGGCGAAGGTATTCAACAAAAAGCTGGTCTCGAACAACCTGTTTATTACTACGATCCGGTGATCAGTCCAAGTGGTATTACTTTCTATTCCGGCAGCGCGATTCCTGAGTGGAAAAATAACCTCTTCATTGGCGCACTGAGTGGTATGCACATTGCCCGTTTGGTGATTAAGGATAATAAAGTAGTAGGAGAGGAAAGGTTGCTGGCTGATGAGCAACAGCGATTCCGGGATATTACTGAAGGGAAGGATGGGGCTTTGTATGCGATTACAGATGGTGGCAGGTTGTATACTATTCACAAGAAATAGTACTGACTGCTGCAGGATCGAAGCCATTCTCAGG
>NZ_MTKN01000014.1:0-144911 GCF_001975825.1 [Flexibacter] sp. ATCC 35208 | reverse complement strand
CCATGAACTGCTGCTGGATCCAGGCCATTCTCAAAAACTATTAAATTCTACCTCCAATAACTGAAGCAAAAATCAAATCATTTTCCAGAATGATTTGATTTTTGCAAAAAACAGATTGATTCCTTTAAACACCACCCGCCAATCCGCTGTTAACTTTGCTGTAAACATTACAAACAATGGCAAACAAAATAGCACTCATCACCGGCGGCAGCCGCGGCATAGGCCGCGACTCAGCTTTAAAACTGGCTGATAAAGGACTGGATATCATCATCACTTACAATACCCGCATCGAAGATGCACAATCTGTAGTCGCAGCAATCGAAGCAAAAGGTCAAAAAGCCGCTACTCTTCAACTGAACACCGGCATGATCAGCACCTTCGAAGACTTCGCCACACAGGTAAAAAACACCTTAAGTACCCACTTCGGTACAGACCACTTTGATTACCTGATCAACAATGCTGGACAGGGTGGATACGGCGCCATCACCGAAGTCACCGAAGCCTTCTTCGACGACCTGCTGAATGTACACTTCAAAGGCGTGTATTTCCTAACACAAAAACTCCTCACTCTCCTGAATGACGGCGGTGGCATCGTAAATATCTCATCTGGTCTGACACGTGTATCATTCCCTGGATCTTCTGTTTATGCATCTTTTAAAAGTGCAGTCGAAACCTTCACCCGCTACCTCGCAAAAGAACTCGGCAGCAGAAGCATCAGGGCAAATGTAGTCGCACCAGGTGCTACTATGACCGATTTTGGCGGTGCACACCTCCGAAACAGTTCAGATACACAAAAAACAGTCGCTGGGGTTACTGCCTTAGGCAGAGTAGGAACAGCAGAAGATATTGGTGGTGCAATAGCTTTCCTGTGTACAGAGGATGCACGTTGGGTGAATGGACAAAGAATAGAGGCTTCCGGTGGGATGCTTGTATAATAAAAAATGCCTGCCGCACTGTGTACGGCAGGCATTTAACTAATTACTACCTTTATCATATGCTTACCACTACCTCTCTCGAAGAATTTTACAAACGTAACGCCGCCACCTTTCCTGCCGGCATTACAAAGGATACAGGACATTTCAATGTCTTCGACCCTCAAAAACTCTTTGACAAAGCCACCGGTAACCGCATCATGCCCTACAGCCGCAGAGCTTACTATAAGATCAGCTGGCTCAATGGCAAAAGCCGTGCAGAATATGCTGACAAAGTGATCGAAGTTGAACAAAATGCCCTCCTCTTCGCCACCCCAAAAATTCCTTATCACTGGATCCCCGCTGATAGCAACCAGCATGGCCTCTTCTGCATCTTTACAGCTGATTTTCTCATGCCCCGCAAATCAGGTGTCGTATTGGAAGAATTACCACTATTCCAACCCGGTCATGTGCCACTATTTCATTTAAGTGAAGAAGAAGCACAGGAAGTAGCTTATATCTTCAGAAAAATGCAGAAAGAACTGGATGCTGATTACAAATTCAAATTCGACTTACTCCGTAACCTCGTTATGGAGCTCATCCATTATGGTCAAAAGTTACAACCACTTACTGCACTCAATCCCGCACAAAACGCCTCTCAACGTATTTCCATGTTGTTCTTAGAACTACTGGAAAGACAGTTCCCATTGGAATCTCCTGAGCAAAGACTAAGTCTGCGTACTCCAAAAGAATACGCAGACCGGTTGGCGGTACATGTAAACCACCTGAATAAAGTATTGAAAGAATCCACAGGTCGTACTACTTCAGAACTCATCAGCAAACGCCTGGTAGAAGAAGCTAAGGTCCTGCTCAAACAAACTAGCTGGAGTGTTGCTGATATTGCATATGTGTTAGGTTTTGATGAGGTATCACACTTCTCTAATTATTTCAAAAAACAAACAGCTGCTGCGCCGCTTACTTTCAGAACATAGTTTCCTCTCATGACCTCATTTGTGCGAATGCTCGTCCTTATAAAGGAATTTCCTCTTCATGTAATAATGGGGACCAGGTTTTACGGCGCCAAATTATATAAATAATTTTAACAACCTATGCCCCCATTATGCAATCATTAAATTTTATATCTCAGTCCTCCGTAAAACATTCTTCCAATCACCGGTCCCCACACCATACTCGCATCAAAACCAGCACTAAACGGCTGTCCCGCATTGATCACCGGATCCTTCTGGTAAAAATTAGTCAGGTTCTCTGCCCCAACATAAATATCCAGTTTCTTCGCAAATGTCTTACTCACCTGTGCATTCATCGTCACATAACGCTGTGAATACGCCTCCGGACTCACCGCCGTCATTGGTATACGCTTTGGTCCATTGTAATTCACTGTATAATCAAACTTCCAGGTCTTCACCCCATAGGCCAGATTTGCAAATACACGATGCTTAGCCGTCAGCGGCCGCTGTTTTAAGGTACCACTATAAGTCGTCTTTACATCAAAATAACGGTAAGCTACCCGCACATCCAGCTTTGGCAACGGCTCTGCTGTAATCTCCGCCTGCATACTATTTGAATAAGACTTCCCATTCAAATTATAAAACTTCACCGCTGTAGGGTTTTCTACATCTACTACCACCTGATTATTAAAATCATTCCTGAAATAATCCACACTCACCATCGCATCACGACCAAATAATGTCAGTTTCTGATCTATACTCATCCCTTTATTCCACGCTACTTCAGGATTCAATCCATACGCTTTTCCATCTGTCGCCCCTAAGATCTGTAACGTTCTCGCACTCGCCATCACACTCATATTCTCCGCCAGTATATTCGCTGTTCGCTGACCTCTACCCGCACTTACACGTACTGTTGTACCCGGAATAGGCTCATACCTGACATGGATGCGGGGTGTCAGGAAAAAACCAAACAGGCTGTTATTATCTCCACGCAAACCAGCTACCACACTGAATTTCTCCACCGGTGCAAATGTGTATTCAAAAAATGCACCCGGTACCACCTCTGTTCTTTTATACTTCAGCGCATTGTATGACTCGTTGTAATCATCATTCAAAAAGCTAAACCCTGTTCTGAATTTATGGGTCGTACTACCAATAATTGATTGATAGATCAGGTTCGCATACACACTCTTCTGATCACCATCATACTTCGTCAATCCAAAGAAGGAATTCTGCGTATGACTAATTCCGGCTAACTGCAAACCAACGCTTTTATAAGGCTTCGCCGGAAAGGTATACCCGATCTTTGCAAACGCTTCATATCTGTCAGTATTGATCCCCAATCCATACAAAGAAGAACCGGATTTATAATCGATCTGTCCTCCCTTCTTTTCATCCTTCAACACCTTCACACCAAAGATGGTCATGAACCCTTTGCCATTATCATACTTCCACCTGTTCACAGCACTGAACAGATTGCCCGTCGGCACATCTCTAAAACCATCCCTGGTGAAATCTACTTTCTTATTCGTCAGAAAGTCGTCATGCAATAACAACCCTACTGACCATTTTGAATTGATCTTCTGCGCCAGATTCACATTCACATCCGTCTTGCCAAAATCATTCACATACACATTGGCATATAATTGTTCACTGCTCTCTGGTTTCTTTAATTCCACATTGATTTGTCCGGCTATGCTTTCATAACCATTGGCTACAGAACCAATCCCTTTGGTCAGCTGGATAGATTCTACCCAAGGCCCCGCAATTGAATTCAGTCCCAGGGGCGTAGCCAATCCTCTTGGACCAGGCAGGTTTTCCACTGTCAACTGTGTATAATTCCCACTCAGCCCTAATAGCTGTATCTGCTTGGAGCCCGTGATCGCATCATTGTAAGATACATCTACTGAAGGATTGGTTTCAAAACTCTCACTCAGATTACAACAAGCTGCTTTCAACAATTCTTTACTCGTTACTATTTCTGTTCTTGCTGTAGCCAGCGAAGATATTTGCGTAGTCTTCACCCTTGAACTCACCGTAAATTCTTTCAACTGCTGCTCATTCACCCTGTAATGACAACATTCTGGCAGTGCATTGTAAGCCTTCGCACTGGCCTTCCTGCTATCTACATCGTGACCTACTTTCAGTATACGCTCTTCAATCGTATTCAAATTAGTCTGAGAAGGATCATATTCCAGCTGCAGGGTTTTAGTCGCTACATCCCAATGCGCCATATTCACCCCATTGCCCTTTGCGGCAGTTTCAATTCTATGCTGACATTGGTCACAAACGCCGGATACATTTATGGATGTGTGTTTTTGTGCGGATAGGATATTAACATAGCATAATAGGAAACCTATTAGCATAATAAGCTTATACATATAAATCTAAATTAAAAAGGAAAAAAATTGCAGTTGGCTATTTAAACAAACACGGGGGTATCAAACTCTATAATTACAGTTCAGAATATAGCTGGGGATAATATTATATAGTGGTGGCCCATTACCATAATTAAACTGGTAAGGCAGATCTATAACAGGTGGAACACTCCATGAATTGAGCTGTACATTCAATAGCGTAAAGAAGAAAGTAGCAGGCACATTCACATGTGTAGCAGAGAAATGACTATCCTCTACCTTCAGGGTCTTAAATGTCGTTTCACAACAACCCTTATGTTGTTGATCCATCTCACAATGATGCCCATCGGCACTGGCCAGTCCGACAGACACTTCCGCCAGTTTACCACAACAATAAAACTGCTTTACACCCAGACCTACCAGTGTCAGGGAGTAAAGCAGTAATAAACATATTGCAGTTACCCTTTTCATGTACCAGCAAAGGTACAACTCAGGATGTATATAATTTCAGATAAGATGTATATTATTTCAGCAAGAGGTTGCGCCTGATCTTACCCGAATTCAGACATCCCAGTTTCTGACCGTCATATAACTCATATACATCGCAATGAAACTTGCGTCTCAATTGCCGAAGTACAGGTTTTAATTGCTTCCAGGTAGCATCATTCGCCTGTTTCAATGGCACACAGATACCCAATGCATCGCCCCCGTTTATACCCAGCCCAGGCATAGGAACTAATTCAAAAGGCAAACCCGGTGCATAAAATGCCTGCTGTATTTTCACGAAATCCAGCGGCCCTGTGTTTTCAGCCATGATATTAAAACTCATAATATGATATCTACACTTAGTAATTTAGGATGATTGTACAATTGAGAAATCCTGTCTTTCAACAAGTTAATTGTCGATAGAGAGATCTCCTGCCCCCTGGCGTCGATTTTTACCCTGTGCTTTGCCGATCGGGGCAATTGCACATCATAAAACCGTAATCTTCCCACTACAAACCGGATCGTTCTGTCTACATCCACCTCCGTTTTGAGGGTATGGTTGTAGATGTACAGACACTCATTTGTAATGATGTTCGTGGCCTCGGGGGTGACCTCACCCCATTCTAAGTTATACATAATCAAAACGTTAACTGCTGAATAATGGTCGGATCCTGGATCTCTTTGTCCCTTGCGAGCAACAATACCTTGGACATCACTTCGGCCGACTTCGGATCGTCGTCTGCAAATGGCAGGAACAACCTCCCTCTTTGCTGAGAATGCACCGGCAGAATAGACAGGTACCTTCCCGGCATCATGTGCACAATAGCACTGCCCAGGTGTACGCTGTATTCGCCGTATTGCCCCTTAATTTTGGCGTGATTACCGATTACCTGCACATTGTCCAGTTTAAACAATCGTGTCGTCTCTGCCAGCAATACTGCCCTCATTTCGATAGTGGAGTGACTCGCCTCCGGATCTACACCACCTACATGCGCCACACTCACTACCAGGTCTATATCACGCATGACCTCACTGAAAATGCGGGGATCGATGTCTTTGAATGCTATGTTCTTATAAGTCTTCAGATCATGGAAGATTACCTGCTCCAACACCGGCGATTCTACTTCCGCAGGAGAGAACCAGTTCGCCTGTGCATACATCTTCACCACAAAGCCTTCTTTATGAAATGCCTTTTGCAAACCTGCTTCATGATCTACTTTCCAGCCTCTTGACTTCAGCAATGCCACCGTCTTCGCTGGCTGTACCTGGTGTCCGGCATAACGGCGGGAGATGGATTTCTCTTCCAGCTCTTCTGCCAATGGGGTATATAGCTCACGGAAGATCTGTTTGAAAGGTTGTTGTAAGCGCTGTTCAAAACAATAATGCTGATAATCGCCCCAGCTACCACTGGCATAGAGATCTGTACAGTGCGCTATGCGAACCAATGCATCCGGCTTTATTGCAAACTGCTCACCTTTTGCTGATACCAACCTATTATCTCTCCAGAAACCATGGCCTTTATCCGTCACAAACACCAGCTTTTCCAAATGCTTTGCTATCACTGGATGACTAAACAAATTAGCCAGCTCTGGCGCTTCAAAACCATCGCCTCTTACCATGGCTTCTTCCAGTGATTTGCGGGAACGACGGAATTGCTCTTTCAGTGTTTTCTTAAACTCCTGTAGTTCCAGTACTTTCTTATCCTTCTTGTATTTCGCCGGTACAGCAGCCAGTTTTTTATCCCCCCTAAAAGCGACAACATCTGCTTCACCATCCTCTTCAATGATCAGACCTATCAATACATCATCATATTGCACCTGTGTTTCTTTAGAAAGAATATTCTGCACCTGTTTGGTTTCCATGGCCCAGCTTAAGCGCATCGGATCAGCATATCCGGCATTCCTTGCCAGGTTCTCCATAGCAATACGGATCGCAATGCCTTCGCTGGTTTGCTTTTGCGCACCAAACTGTTTGCTTTCCTTTTTGAATTGCTGGATGTATTCATATCTGCCAAGTATATCCTTTTGTGCATTCGCCTTGCTCAACGGAATCAATCCATACATACGCAGGTAATCCTGGTCCCTTTTTTCTTTCACCTTTTGTGTCACCTCTTTGATCTTCAGATCTCCGGTGATCACATCGGCATACAAACGCGCCCTGCGATGACCATTCCCATCACTGATGTATTTTGCTGCATTATATACTTTCTGCCAACGGTCTTTACCTATTTCCTTGTACGCTTGCTGGAACCAATCTTTATCCACCGCACCATCTTTGAAGTCCTGCAGTTCGATAGAGGTATACAATGCAACAGCACTTTCAAAATCCGCATTCTTAGCTGAATAGGCATCAGACTTAGTATGCACATGCAACCACCAGATAGCGGTATCCAATCCTTTCCAGTTCAGACAACCACTTACCAGCTGTTGCCATTGTGGCGCATATACCGCTGCTTCTATCAATCGTTCTTCTTTTACACTGATAGCTTTCATTGCCTCATTAAATTTCTCCTGCGTATCGGTGGCAGATGGATAACATTTTTTAAGTAGCGAACTGAATAGCTGTTGTTTATTTTTATGATCAGCAGAATAAATGTATCCTTTATGCAGGGAGTCTTTGCCCAAGCCAGCCAGTATCTGGGCAAAACGATGTATACCTTCCAGTCTTTCTATTTCAGTAACAAAAGCAGATACAGGCGTAGCAGAATCACCACGTTTCAATTCAATATCCAGCAGGTGTTCTCTCACACGGTTATACATAGCTTGCAGGAAAGGATAGTCAGCGAAATAATCACGCTGTCCCCTATACCTGCGCTTTGTGGATAATTCACGGATATGATTACGGGACAAGATTCCTCTGTACATTTCGCTTTCAGAAATTACATCTTTGCTAAATGCGCTACAGAATAGATCCAATGGCGGCATAGCGACCATGATATTCTCCTTCAGTCCACTAAACTGCCGCCAGTGATAGAGTTGCCAGACAGCAGGCAGCAGGTGATCCGGGATCTCAGACACATTGATCTTTAATAAGAACCAGTTCAGATTCTGATCTGCCTGCCAGCCATAATTATAATTTCCTGAAGTAAGTCGCTCATCAGGAATACCTGCAAACAATCGGGTAGTGGCCCCAATCAGGAATTCTGTTTTTTCCTTAAATGGGAAAATCAATCGCAGCGCACCGATGATACCTGTAACCAGGTGCAGCTTACCAGTGCGCACTTCCTTCGTAACATCATCCGGCAGGAAGAGATCCATTTTAGGAATAAATGAGGCTGCCAACGAATCTACATTCAGGTATGCATAATTGTATTGGTTAGCTGCAACACCATCCAGTATATACAGATCTCTTGGCTGTAACCCGGATTGTTCAAACCATTGTTTCCATATTTCAGGCAATGGATAGCTGGCGTATTGTTCTTCCGGTGTCTGTCCTTCAGGCGCTCTGTAATGCTTGCTACGAAAGGCATTCCCCAGCAGCAGTTTATAATTCGCTTCGTCATACGTCTCCACGTCGTACTCATGATCCTGATTTGCAAGGAACAGGTCAATCAGTTTTTTGATTTCACCCTGAATGTATGCTGTGGGTTTAGATACGCCATATGGTCCTTCAGCAAGGCATTTACCATAGTAATCGTTCTCATCCACCACAGGTCTCACAACTGCCTGTATCAATGCGGGATCATACAAACCATATCCATTCTCCTCATTATAAACGATGGTCGCATTTTCAGTGGTGAGCTGATTGAGTAAGATTTCCTCCTTCGGAGAAATATTCTTCCTTTCTTTAAATGCATCCAGCAAAGGTTTGATCTCAGCTGTCAAACGACCCTGCTGTTTACACTGACTGGCAATGTCCAGACCAGCAAGACGCTGTTCAACATCACCTTGCAGCAATGCAGTCACCCCATTCAGCAACAAAGCATCCGTTTGATTCAACAGGATCCCGATCGCCCGGCTTCTCATACCGCTGCTCTTTCGTTTCAGCATATCAATCAATACGGCATTCTCCTCTTCATCCAATTGTAATGTATCCAGTACATTGAAAGCAGTCTTTTGCAGGAAGTCGCCTTTCTCTTTAATGATGCGCATGGCAAAGTTGCGCTGAAACTGTGTAATAGCCTTTACTGGCTTAGTAGTATCAAAATGGTACACGGCATATCCAGGCAGCATTACCCTGGCGAGTTTCTCTTTTACATCCAGGGCCATTTCATCAAAGTAGGAGAGTACAATATCCAGTCGTTCCTGGTATTCTAATACCAGTGTGAGCATAGCAGAGAGAACATTACTCCTGCTATAAGTGAGATTCAGCCAGGAAAATGCAATACCGTTGAAGTTCTTTTCCTTTACTTCAGAGCGTTGCAGGATCCGGTGCAGTTTATCAAACAATCCCGGGTAGTACGTATCATAGTGGGGAGGATTGTAGTACAAACGTTTGTTCAACATATCCACAGCGATTGCATTGACTGCCAGACTTTCATCTTCAATGCCCGCCATGATCACGGGTAGATCCAGTTGAAAGTGACCTGCTTCGTGTGCAAACTTCACAGCTACCACCCGCTTCTCTTCCGACTTCGCCTGCATCAACTCCTGCAAATAAGGCAATGTCTGTTCTACATCATACACACCCTGTGCCCAGAGGGCCATATATACGTCTGCATTATTCTTGCATTTAACACCTTCCGGAATCTGGGAAGTTTCAAACATATAGGTACATGCTTTGCTGAGAAAAGCATTGATCGCCGATTCCTTTTCCGCTTCCCAGCTCACCCCAGCCCATACATCAATCGCCCTGATCACAGCAGCAAACCGGTTGAGCTTATTATCAGCAATGACTTTGATCATATGTCTGAAAGCCCCGATTGTACTGGTATCAATCGATTCAACGATGCTTTGTCGCAGACCTTCCTGTCGCTGTGCAGCAATCAATAATTTCTCTACCAGCCCCCAGCAATCTTCCCGTTCACTCATCAACAATGCTTTGATGATATTGTGGGAGACCTTTCCGGTTTCTTCTTTATTGAAAATAATATTTTCTAATACCTGGAAAATTTCTTCATTCCCATCATCCAGTGCTGCCGCCCATATATAATACAGGTATCCCATAGATCGCTGATGGTCCCAGATAATCTGTTCCTGCAAAGTCGTATTGTAAACAATGAAGGAATAAGAATGACCGTATTCCTTTTGATGTACCTGGAAGATGGTATTCACCAGGAAATCCAGCTGATTGGGCAGGTACAATTCTCTCTTGCCCGGAGAGCGGAAAGAGCGGCGATAATAGCCTTTCTGATAGGTGAGTCGTGGGAATTTCTTCCATGCAATACGCACATACACCGCTTTCTCATCGCCAAAGATATAACGGAGCAGGTTATACATTTCAGGATCATCCCACTCATTATCAGGCAGCAATTTCACCATGCCCTCATAACGTGGGCTTCCGTATTGGATCTCAGTAGTAAAATCATTGTATCTGACAGTGTAGCCCTCTAATTGTCCCAATAGTAGCAGTGCTACTTCGGCATTACGTTTCGTAAGTAGTTCGTGTGTGGCTTCGCCCTTGTACACAGACTGTAAAGTGGTAGTGAGGTTTTTCTCAAAATCTGGAAGTATCCTCGTGTCGAGGAATTCTTTTGCATTCATTGTAAAATGATTTTTGGGTCCGGCTACCAAATACTACCGGAAAGAAATGTTAATCGAATAAAGGTGATAACTGTATCAGGGTTAAGGTCAAAATGATCACTTAATTGTTTCAGTTCTTCCTCGTTGGCAAATATGGCATACATACCATCTTCAAACGCCAGTAGTGCTGTTTCCTGCGCTTTGGTCAGATCTGCTTTTTCTTCATTGTAAATGCTTCCAAAACCGATCTTGCCATTGGCAGCTTGTCCCTCCATTTGTTCACTGGTCAGGTATGGCAATGCATTAGTTCCTGGTTTTTTAGTATTGTATGCATGTACCTGTTGTTTGACCACGGCAGTGATCAGCTCCTTCACAGTAGGTTTGGGTCCAATGTCATCCAGCTCTATTTTTTGTTTTTCAAGAATGGCATGTTTACGTCCCGCTTGTTTAATGTTGACAATTACGAACATCAGGGTTAAAAATTTAAACAATCCGGTGGCAATATATATAAATTATCTGACGAATGATCTCCATTTTTGACAGAGTGCGCCCATTAACTGCTAAAATGACTGTATATTCCCCTTTGGCATAAAAGATGATATTTATCAGTAATAAAAGTAGATAACATGGCTAATCAAACTGCAATACTTGCTGGTGGTTGTTTTTGGGGTGTAGAAGAGCTCATCCGTGAATTACCGGGTGTGATCAATACGCATGTGGGTTATACGGGTGGTGATGTGCCAAACGCGACATATCGGAATCATGGCTCCCATGCAGAGGGCATCAAAATAGAATTCAATCCTGAGGTGATTTCTTATCGCCAGTTGCTGGAATTCTTTTTCCAGATTCATAATCCGACTACCCGGAATCGTCAGGGGAATGATATCGGTATGTCTTACCGGTCTGCTATCTTTTACCTGGATGCAGCACAGCAGGAAACGGCTGAAGCGCTGATAAAAGAACTGGATGCGGCAAAGATCTATCCTAATCCGATCGTAACAGAGGTAGTACCTGCGGGAGATTTCTGGGATGCAGAAGAGGAGCACCAGGATTATTTACAGAAACATCCGAATGGATACACCTGTCATTATATCCGTCCAGAATGGGCATTGACGAAATAAGATTAAAGTTATATATACCAGGGCCTGCTGATGATTATCAGCAGGCTTTTTTATTTTATATTACCTTTCCGCCCGAATAGTGAATAAACCAAAGGCGGCTCGGTGAGCGGCCTTTGGTTTGATGAGGAAGTTTTAAACGCACTTGATGGGAGACTTCGAGTCTTTTTCTATCCTCTGACTCCTTTCAAAATATTTCATACGCACTGCAACTGCTTCGTCAAAGGTCAGTCCGAAATTACCTGCAATACTACCCTCGTGATATCTACCCTCTCTCTTAGCTTCTTCGACCATTTCTTCAAAACTTTGAATAAATTCAGCCATATTAAAAACCATTTAAATTGTTAGTGAATATATTGAATGTAGTGAACGAATTATCTAAATACTTTACTTGCCTGGTTGGATAATCCATATAAAGAAACCTATCCTGAAACAGACCGGCTATAAATGAATGTGTGTATGATAACGCATCCAGATCAGTTGCATCAAAGACAAACAGTCCTATTCCCTTTCTTTGTTTTATCAATTCTTTGGTCGATAACTCTCCAACCCAAATAAAGCTCGGCATAACCTTCTTTAACAAAGCATCCTTTGATGGTTTTGGAATAGAGGGGTCCCTTGCCAGATGATCTCTAAATGAATCACTGGATGTTAAAAACATCCGGATAAATAATGATGAATGCAGTGCGATATTCACCTCAGGCGTGCAAAGTATCGTCTTAAATTTGCTTTTGGCTTCTTTTGCTTTAAGGTGCATATCCGGATGAAAAGGAACGATAAAGTGTGTTATTTCACTATTTTTCCATCGTTCCTCCCAATACTCAGCAGTTGGAGCATCTAAATACGCCAGTTGATATGCAGGCCTGTTATCATCCATAAATACAAACCTTCTGGTAATATCATCATTATCAAAGATCTGGATTCCCTTATGTGCAAGTATTGCTACACTTGCAGGATCAACTTCATTCACTACTGGTAATGCATCTATCATGGCATTCGTTGTTTTTTCATGCCCAATAGCTACGATCGCATGTGCACCAAATGCGCCTTGTAATGCAATAATAATAGGCAACCCACTCGCTACATAAGTTGAAAGCATATTTTTGAATTCTTCATGCCTGAATTGTTCCCTCCAAAATATTTTACTCCCCGGTCCGAATTTCTTCAATGCATATGAAATATGCTCTACATTTAATCCCTCCGATGGCAGCTCCCTTTCCGGCGAATAATCCTTCACAACATTCACAAGTACTGCAGGCAACAAAGGAGTATACTCATTATGAACAGCTCCCAAATGCTCCATCACCGTCCACAAAGCAGTCTCCGCACAAGTATTAATATCCGCATCCTGAGATGCATGCGAAAATCCCCTCGCCACCAACTTCACCCCATTTACAGACACCGGATACTCCGCTTCCAAAGCCACAAAATCACAAACCTTCAATGCCTCCTTCGCCACCACCGATCGGCCCAATATCCCCGGCAAGATCGGCCTCACTACCATAAACCCCATATATTGCTCCGTTATCCTCTTCACCCCCTCACTACTCCTAAAATCCCCAGCTACAATCTCCCCCTCAAATAGCGATACCCGAATACAATCCCTTCCATGCTCACTCTTCTTCGAAGAAAAATGAGCATAATAACTACTCCTATACACCTTATCCACATAAGGCCACTCAATAAAAAACCATATCGACTTATTCAGCCGATCAATATGTCCTTTCAAATGAGTATCAAATAAATCTTCTGCAATCTCCAATGACACTTGAAATACCTTCTGAAGCAGTGGAATTAATATACTTCGTATTTCAGGATTGGAACAAATAACAATGGTATTGTCCATAAATTTGGGCACTAAAAAGTGAAACAATGGTTAATCTGGTTGCGTCTTTCTTATACGCAAGGTAAGGACAATACTAACGGATAAACAAATATTTTTTTCTTCTACTCAATCCTAAAAAACTAATTGGATAAAAATAATTCTCCCAGTAAAATTTTAAACAATCAACTTATAACCCGCCCCTCTAATACTCATCAACTGCACCCCCGGCTCCCCCTTCAGCATCTTCCTCAAATGACTCATAAACACATCCATACTCCTCGCATTATAATACGTATCATCCCCCCATATCTTCAACAAAGGCACCTGCCTTGGCACCAACGTATTCTTATGCTGCAACAACAACTCCAACAACGCCGCCTCCTTATAAGACAACGTATACCTCGACACAGATGTCTCCAACTCCTGCGTTACCGGATCCAACTTACAACTACCAAACACATACACAGACTCAACCTGCTGCCGCCCTCCGAATCTACTCAACAATGACTCCATCCGGATCAACAACTCCCCCATATTAAACGGCTTCCGCAAATAATCATTTCCCCCACTCTTAAACCCCTTAATTACATCTTCCGGCAATGACTTCGCACTCAAAAATATAATCGGCACTCCCGCATCCAACTTCCTGATATCCTCCGCCAATGTATACCCATCCTTCACCGGCATCATCACATCCAACACACATATATCCGGCGGCGCACTCCTGAATAATTCCAACGCCTGGCTCCCATCCGTCGCCAACACCACCTCATACCCACTCTGCCCCAAACCATCACTAATGATTTGCGCCAACGTCAGCTCATCTTCTGCATACAATACTTTATACTTCATTATAAACAGGTAATTCTATGATAAATTCACTCCCCTTCCCCAACTCACTCACCACACGTATCTTCCCTCCATGCCTCTCTACTATCTGCTTTACATAATTCAAACCCAACCCGGATCCTTTCACATTATGCACATCCACGTTATCCTGCACCCTAAAAAACCGCTCAAATATCCTTGCATGATAAATCTTAGATATCCCCGGCCCATTATCCTTCACACTGATTACAATGTGCTCCTCTGTACACGTACAACTCACATCCACCCGCACATCCTTCCCCCCATACTTCAGCGCATTATCTATCAGATTATAAAACACATTCGTCAAATGCACCGGATCCCCATCCAAAAAACAAGGCTCCTCAGAAGGATGATAATGTATACCTGCTGACTTATTCTGCAACTGCATCGATGTCACCACCTGCTCCAACCCCTGCTGCACATCATACAACTCCGACCGTAAACGCGTCTCCCCACTATCCACCTCATCTAAATTCAGCACCTTTTCTATCATCATATTGAGCCGGTGCAACTCCGTCTTACTAATATTGATATATTGCAACAACTTCTCCGGATCCGCCGTCAACTGATACCTCGTAATTGCATCCAACGCAGCCTCCATCACTGCCACCGGCGTTTTCAACTCATGCGTCATATTGCTCGTAAATGCAATCCTCGCCTGCGCATATATATGCTGATGCTTCAACAATCTAAACACAAAATAAAACGCAGCCCCCGTCAATAACAACATCAAAAACGAAGACAGTAAATAATACCGCATCTGGTAAAACACAATCCCCCTCAATGAAGGCACCACCAACTGAAAGTTGTTATACAACCGGATATTATAACTACACGGCTCACTATGATAATCCGCCTTCCGAATCTCCGCAGCCGTATGATGATTTAAAATCGCCCCAGTCTCCCAATCATACTTTACCACAAAGTACTTCACCCTAAGATGATTCTTCAACAACTCCTGATCCACCAAACTATCCAACCGGTTATACTCTACCGAATCTAAAGCCAACTGCTCTTCCTCCGTTTCTCCATGTTCAAAAATGCGCTGTACCTTATGCTTCTTCCGCTCATAATTCTTATTCGGTATCCTGATACTGATATCTACTATTGAACTATCCCCCGTCAAATCCGAATCAAACCGGCTCATCACCTTATGCCCCCTCATCCTGCTATACGCCTCCTTAAACTGCAACCACTCCGGTGACTGAAAAAAGCTCAGAAAGTTGTCATTCCCCTCATTCCCCGGCAATAAGCTCAGGAAATTACTACTCCTCACCACATTATTCACCACCTGATCCAGCTCACGCTTCACCTGTACCTCCTGCGACCGGTACAACTGACTCAACCACGCCACCTGCAAAATGACACTGACGATCATCGCCACTATCACCAAAGGATATGCATATTTTTTAGAAAACCATTTCATGCTACAAAGATGGGGACTTTACCATCCCGAAAATACGATTTAACCTTATTTAACCTAGTTTAACCGGCCTTAATATCACATCGGAGTACGTTTGTTCCATGAAAATGATCTCCATACTCCTCCTGACCTTTATGCCGATTTTTGCAATCGCCCAGTCCAGTATCACTGGCACTGTCACCGATGCCGAAGGTCACCAGCTCGATGGCGTTACCATTACCCTCAGCCAGCTAAACAAATACATCACCACCGCCATCACCGACCTGGGCCATTTTACACTCAAAGACATAAAAGGCATCAAAGGTCCGAATGGTATTTCCAATGCCCCATACACCCTTACCGCCACATCCATGGGTTATCAACCCTATACAAAAGAATGGCAACTCCCTGCCGATTCTATCCATATTACCCTGCAGGCAGATCAAAAACAACTACAAGGCATCACCGTCTCCGCTGCCAAACCACTCATCGAGCGGCAGACAGATCGCGTGGTCTTCAATGTGGAAAACAGTATCATCGCCAGCGGTGGCACCTCCTGGGAAGCCCTGACTAAAGCCCCCGGGGTTACTGTCAACTCTGACAATTCCATCTCCGCTTACCGCAAAAACGTGCAGGTATACATGGATGGCAAACCGCTCCACCTCTCCGGCGATGACCTGGTGAATTACCTGCAGGGCCTTCCTTCTTCTACGATCACCAAAATCGAAGTCCTTACCAATCCCCCCGCCAGCTTCGAAGCGCAGGGTGGATCTATCATCAATATTGTCACCAAAAAAGTAAAGAAACAAGGCATCAACCTCGCTCTCAATGGCAACTATATACAAGGTATATACGGCTCCTACAATGGTAGCGCCACTTTCAACTACCGCCAGGATAAAGTGAATATCTATGGCAACTATGGTTACGGCCATAAACATACCTACATGGATAACAGAACCTATATCAATTTTGGCGATTCTTACTGGGCAACCAACGACCACACTATCCTGGCATCCAATAGTCACAACTACCGCCTCGGTGTTGATTACCAACTTACTGATAACCAGATACTGGGTGTGCTCGTCACCGGCAATAACCGCGCTGGACAAAACGAGGCGAACATCCCAACCAACATATACAGTGCTGACAAATCTACCCTTGACTCTACCCTGCAAACCAACTCTACCGATAAAAAATATGGCAGTGGCTATACCTACAATATCAACTACAGCCTGAAAATGGATAGTGGTAAACGTAGTTTTAATGTAGATCTGGATTACGCACCATACGCCACCAGCAGTTATGCACATGTAAACTCCGATAATGATTACCGCATTTATACACCGACTACACAACACATCAACATTCTCTCCGGCAAAGCAGATTACGTCTACACACTCAATAAATGGAACCTTACCTCCGGTTTCAAATATAGCAGCATCGAAAGCGACAATAAATTCTCCTTCATCGAAAGCGATGTACTCATGCCAGACAAAAGCAATCATTTCAGGTACACAGAAAATACTTCTGCACTATACACCAGTATCTCCGGCACTTTCAACAAACTAACTGTACAAGGTGGCTTAAGAGCTGAATACACCAACACCCGTGGCTACTCCATCACTCTTGATTCTTTAAACAAACGTAGCTACTTCAAACTTTTCCCCACACTATACTTACAATACAACCAATTCCAGCTCACTTACAGCTACCGTATAGACAGACCTGAATACGCACGCATGAATCCAGCCAGACATTATTCATCTCCGTACAATTACTATGTAGGCAATCCTGCCCTGCAGCCTGCCTTTACGCACAATATTGAATTGGCCTACACCTACAAAGAAAACTACACCCTTACTGCGAACTATACTTCTACCAGCAATATATTCACCAACGTGACGGTACAGGACAACGCTACCAAGACCTACTACATCACCCACCAAAACCTGGGTGCAAGTATCAATAGCGGTCTGCGTATTTCAGCCGCCTTCCATCCGGCCAGCTGGTGGGATATAAATGCAGAAGCAGGTGGCTACTTCACACAGGAAAAATCTGCTTACCTGCAGGGGCACTACAACATCAAAATGTTCTCTTACGATGGCCGGTTGAATCAAACTTTCACCATCGATAAAAAGAATGGCATCGCTGCTGAAGTAACAGCTCAATACATTGGCCCCGGTATCCAGAATATCTATCGCAGTAAGGTGTTGAGCGAAGTAGACCTGGGTGTAAAAGCAAATGTGCTGAAAGGTAAAGGTACCCTCCGCCTCACCGCCAATGATATTTTCAATGCATTCACTTACCGGGTAAGCATCAATTATCTTGATCAGCAAAGTACCTTCTATCATAAGAATGAATCGAGACTGGCTACATTGAGTTTCTCCTTCCGCCTGGGCAAAGACATCAAAGCCGCCAGAAACAGAAACACCGCAAGTGAAGAAGAAAAAAGACGTGCGCAATAAGCACGTCTTTTTTACTCAAACTTTAATGCCACGCCTGCTATCGCCCCAATAAGTTGCAGGTATGAAATGGGTTTTCATTGTTTGCTTATTATTGCTGTGCTACTACAAAAAATCTGAAAAATATTTTACCTTTCAGTATCAAAATTCACAACTACATACCGTCCCCTTCTCTACAAACCTACATCGATGGCTACCGCATCATCGATAGCGAGGCACTCATTGTCAATAGGGTATTACCGGGCATCGTACCTGTATTGGCACTGCGGTTAAAAGGCAATATCTCTTCCCAAAATGAATCACTGCCTACTTACTCGCTCTCAGGTCTGAGAAAAACACCCCGCCTCATTCAATATCATGCCGGCACTTCCAACCTGCTGATATTATTCAAAGAAGGAGGGCTCAATGCTTTCTTCGACATCCCTGCACATGAATTCTTCAATGAAAGTATCTCACTGGATAACCTGGTAGACATTTCCTTCTTAGAAGATCAACTGAGCGAAGGCACTGACTACATCGGCATCGTAGAAAATTTCCTACTACAACAACTCAAACACCGCACACCCGATCAGTTAATATTAGCAGCTACTAATGCAATCAAAGAACAACAGGGCAATTTAAATATCACTCAACTCGCCTCCTCCCTTTATATTAGTCAGGATGCATTTGAAAAACGTTTCAGAAAAGTGATCGGCACTACGCCAAAACAATTTGCAAGCCTCGTACGTATGCAATCCATCGTTAAAAACTATCCCTCTAAAGACTTCACCCACCTTGCTCTCGAAGCCGGCTACTTTGACCAGGCACACTTCAACAAAGCCTTCAAACAATTCACCGGTCTCACGCCATCCAGCTTTTTCAATACACCTCCTCAATGGTAAATTTTACTATTTCCCAGAGATGGTAACAGCGAATGATTTACCTCAATGGTAAAATCAATGATTTTTACTATTCCCATATATGATAACAGCGAATCATTTACCTCAATGGTAAAATCAATGATTTTTTACTATTCCCAGATATGATAACAGCGAATGATTTACCTCAATGGTAAAATCAATGATTTTTTACTATTCCCAGAGATGGTAACAGCGAATGATTTACCTCAATGGTAAAATCAATGATTTTTACTATTTCCAGAGATGACAATAGCGAATCATTTACCTCAATGGTAAAATCAATGATTTTTTACTATTTCCAGAGATGATAATAGCGAATGATTTACCTCAATGGTAAAATCAATGATTTTTACTATTTCCAGAGATGACAATAGCGAATCATTTACCTCAATGGTAAAATCAATGATTTTTTACTATTTCCCGGCGTGATACCAGCGCATCTTTGCTACATGAAACATTTACTCATCGCATTGCTGCTCTTTGCCGGCACCGCAAAAAACACACAACACATGAAAGCTTTTGTCGTACTCGTTAAAGTACCACTTACTTACACTACAGAACAAGCCAAAGCTGTCAATCCCCAATGGGAAAAAGCCATTGCAGACTGGAAAGCATCCGGTCATTACATCACCAGCTTTGCCTATCCGGGAGAAAGTAAAGTGATTGCTCAACAGGCAGAGACGAAGAATCCCGCCCATCCTGAAGATAGTAACGTGACCACCCAACAAGCAACAATAGAAAACCTGAAACAGGTAAGTAGCATCCTGCTACGTGCAGAAAATATAGATGAGGCAACAATACTGGCCCAATCCTGTCCAATATTAAAATACGGAGGTAGCGTGGAAATCAGGGAAATCCCTAAGGGCGAACCGGCAATATTTCCTCCTTTACAATAGGCAAAATTTCTTGCTCTACAATAGGTAATATTTCCTCCTCTACAGTAGGCAATATTTCCTCCTCTACGGCAGGAAATACCTCCTCCTTTACAATAAAAGAATTCCCCCACGCAGTCATTGCTTCCAATACAGGAATCAATGTCTCACCCAATTCAGTAAGAAAATATTCCACCTTTGGAGGCAACTGTGCATACACCACTTTCCGGATGATGCCATGTGCCTCCAATTCTTTCAATTGCTGATTCAACACCTGTCTGGATGCCTTTGGATTTTGCTGCTGCAATTGCCCGGGCCGGTTAATACCCTTGTAAATACTATATAGCAAACAAGGCTTCCACTTATTGCCAATGATCTCCATCGTCATGGCCATCCCGCAATCGAGGTCCTTCGGTATTTTACGCTCATACATACAACAAAGATACACCACCTGTCAATAACCCGACATACGCATAAAATTATGCGTATGTCATAATCAACTGCGTACTTGACTCCAACGACATATACCGTGAATTTTGCCTTCAAAACAATCAAGATGAAACAACTTCTTTTTATTTTATTCCTTTCAATTTCGCAACAAGCAAATTCGCAACAAGTCATTCCGCTACAACCCATTTCTCAACAAGTTATTCCGCAACACCCCATTCCGCTACAAGCCATTGCACAGTTAAACCAACCTGGTTATTACCGCACTCAACTCGGCGACTACGAAGTGACTGCATTATCAGATGGCACGGTGCCTATTCACCTGCACGATATCCTCACCAATGTCTCGCACCGGGAAATCGATAGTTTGACGACACTCAGTTATCAAACACCCACCGAAGAAGCCTCTGTCAATGCCTACCTTTTAAAAATCAACGGCAAAAACATCCTCATCGATGCAGGCGCTGCTGAATTGTATGGCCCTACACTAGGCCACCTGCCAGAGAGCTTGCGCAAAATAGGCATAGCACCTGAACAAATCGATGCGATATTAGTCACACACATTCACACCGATCACACCGGCGGACTCATGCTCGATGGCAAAATGGTTTTCCCAAATGCCACCATTTACATCAGTAAACCAGAAGCAGATTTCTGGATGAATGAGAAAAACAAGACACCCCGCTTAGCCAAATGGTTCAAAGAAGCTGAAGACAAAGTAGGACCTTACATAAAAGCCGGCAAAGTAAAAACCTTTGAATATGGCACGCCACTTTTCCCCGGTATTACCCCCATCGATGCTCACGGACATACACCCGGCCACACCTTCTATGCATTAGAGAGCAAAGGCGAAAAGATGCTATTCATCGGCGATATGATACATGCCGCCAGCATACAATTTCCAGACCCTGCCGTTACTATCAACTTTGATGTAGATGAAAAAAACGCCGCTATACAAAGGATCAAAACATTTAAAGATGCAGCTGCTAAGGGCTACTGGCTGGCCGCTGATCACATCTCCTTCCCGGGTATCGGTCATGTGAGACCACAAGCCAATGGCTATCTATGGATACCTATCAATTACAGCACATTAGGATCTGGCCAATAAAAGGTTTGATTTTCTTAACTTTGCCATATGGCAACAAGAATCAGTACCTGTATCGGCGCAGACTTAAAATCTAAAGGTTTTAAAGTACATGAAGTATCCGGCATCGTACCGGCCGCTGAAGTGCACGCCAGAAGGGATTATTATAAAATAGTGATGGTAACGGGGGATTTCATCCTGAAATTCGGAGATAAAACGATGGACATAGATGGTACCTACCTTTTCTTCGCCAATCCGAACGTCCATCATACGATTATCCCCCGTTCCCTTGAAAGATCAGGCTATGCCTGTGTCTTCACGGAAGATTTCATCGCTGGCAGGGAACTGACTGACCTGGTGCAGAATTCACCGCTATTCAGATCATCGGAATCACCGGTACTGCCATTAAACCCGGAACAAGTCGCATTTCTGACCAGCATTTACAGGAAAATGCTCACCGTATATAATAGTGATTATGAGCACAGAGATGAATTGTTCCGTAACTGTATTGAACTTATCATTCACGAAGCCCTACAGATTCAACCTGCCAACCAGGACCTGCGGGAACACAATGCCGCTGCCCGCGTCACCCGGTCTTTTTTAGAATTGCTGGAAAGGCAGTTCCCCATCGACAACCCTGCAGAACCACTCAAACTACGCACTGCACAGGATTTCGCCAACTCCCTCTCCGTACATACCAATTACCTGAACCGTACAGTAAAGGCCGTCACCGGCAAACCAACGTCCGTACTCATAGCCGAGAGAATTACCGCCGAAGCCAGGGCTTTGCTGCAACATACCAACTGGAGCGTAGCAGATATCGCCTATGGTCTGGGGTTTGAATATCCCACCTATTTTAATAACTATTTCAAAACGATTACCGGCACCACCCCAAATGCCATCAGAACTACCAGGGTTTGAAAATCATACTTATTGATTTGATTCTCTTTAGTAAAAAATCGCCGCATTCCTGACCTTTGTAGTATGAAACAATAAAACTACACTCCCCAAACAGGTTGCCAGCGGATTGAGCAAACAACCTATTGCCGTACTAAAGTCCAGTCAACTATTAAAGGGCTAATAGAGCGCAACTTTTCTAATATGCAGTGGCCCCGCATTCCCCGTAATCATCAATCGCCACTGCTCCGCATTCACCGGACTAAAAGTCTGTATCCGCTTATGCCCAACAGATTCTCCCGTCGCCACTTCTTTCCATTTATCCCCCATCATCGCCTGCAGACTATACGCTAAAATATTCTCCCCATATTCCAGATCTTCCATGATCATTATCTGGCTGGCGGCTTTTCCAGTCTTATTTCCGAACTCAATAATGGATTGGGTTAAATTATTACGCACCGCCAAAGGTGCTGAAAAAACCTGTTTTAAACGATGCCCAAGACTATCAAAAACAAGCGAGTCTGCCTTTGGAATGAGTCCACTGGTATCCACCACCATGCCTACCAGCATATTCGTATTCCTGCCTACACTCTTATAATACTTCTCCATCAGCTCCTTTACAGAAAACAGGTCCTTATCTTCACCAGCCTTCCACAACCATCCGCCATTCCATGCGTAATTTCTACGAATAGGAAAATCAGATTCCCCCGGGCACCAGTATTTCCCCTCCGGATCACCATGCAGACCATCTATTTTAACAGTGCCATCTGAAGCCGTCGTTTCATTTGCCCTGCTCCATTGTGGATAAGCTGCAAACCCATCTTCATTACCAATCCAGCGAATAGTATTGCCAGCTTTCAATGGCCCCTGAAATAAGATGGCTTGTGGTTGCTTGTCATGAATCATCTTCAGCACATCTGCCTCCAACCCATTTTGCAAACCTCCATCAAACCAGATTTCAAACATAGGACCATAGTTGCTCCAAAGCTCATTCAATTGGGCCAGCACAGCTTTGGTGTAAGCTTCGTCATGGGTGCCATAATAAGTGTTAGTATTTGTATTATAATACAGCCCTGGGCGTAAGCCGTATTTTTTACAGGAGGCGATAAAATCCTGCAGGATATCTTTTTTATAAGGGGTATGTCCTACATTATAATCATTCACGGCAGAAGGCCAGAGGCAAAAACCGGTTCCATGCTTTACCGTGAGTACCGCATACTTTGCACCCGCTGCTTTTGCTGTCTTCACCCATTGATCTGTATTAAGTTTGGATGGATGGAAAATGGATAAATCAGGTAAGGTTTCTTTCTTTTTATAATCAAATGTTTCCGGTGCAAAGATGTTGATATCCAGGTGAATAATAACGCCCATCTCCGCATCCGCCCATGCAATCTGGTCTTTAGAAGGGAGGACCAGTTGAGAAAAAGATGGGATATACGCCAGCGTAATAAACAACGAAATTAAAGACAACCTGACCATAACGTTTCCATATTTGTATAAACTTACCCAATTTTGCATCTTTATCCTATACTTTTATTACCCCAACGACATTATTTTGACCTTACTTGTTAAAGACGAGTCCACGCGACTGTGGCAGAAGTATAAGGCTTAGTTTGAAATAGAGGAAAATTCCCCTGCCTACACCATGTTACATACCCCATATCTTTGCAATAAAGACAAAACACACCCAACATGAGGCACCTCAACAAACTGGTATTCTTATCTTTAGCATGCTATCTATCCTCACCATGACAGATATCTCACAAATCACCATCACAACCGCACCTTATGATGCAGCGCAATTTATCGACCATCACAAAATGGTCTTTCAAAATGCCGCGTCAACGACTATTACCATTTCAAAAGAAAAAGCAAGACGGGTCATGCAGGCACGCCTCGGCACAAGTAACTTCGATGATATGTTTGGTGTACAGGTCGGCCAGCAATATTTCGCTGAATCCCCCAGTCCATTACTGGAAAAATTAAGAGCCACAATCCCTATCGATAAAGTTATCGACGAACTAAAATCATAATTTCATTGCTGCGATAATTGGCGGAGATAATCAATACTCCGCCAATAGACTACATCCTTCCGCCTTTTGGCTACATTTCCACGCTGCAGGTACCTGACCTTTGTGACATGAAAGTAACACTCATTACTGGCGCCTCAGGTGGCATAGGCGAAGCATTCGCCAGACAACTGGCCAAAGAAGGCCATCATTTACTACTGGTAGCAAGATCTGCTGATAAGTTGAAAACACTCAGCGAACAATTAAGTCAGCAGTACAAAATCACAGCACATTATTTGGCCGTTGACCTTGCAAAGTCAGGCAGTGACCAAATCATAGCAGACGAAGTCGTTCACAGAAATCTACAGGTAGACTGGCTGATCAATAATGCAGGCATTGGTACCGGCGGAGATCTGATGATTCATCCCGATCTGCTGCAGGGTACGGAGTTGGCAAAGAAAATCCGGCAGTATGATTTCTTTCATTATGAGGTGAATGAAGCGCTAATTTTGTCGGCAGATGAAGAGCAGGATATAGAAGAACTGTTTAGGAAAATACAGCAGGAGATCAACAGACCGATTGATAAATTCAGTCAGGATGTGTTGATTGCACAACTGGATTTATTATTCACTTATAGTAATCGTTTTTATGACAGACAGTTTATTACGCGGAGGCCATTAAACAATAACCTGTTGTCTTCATTTGAAATACTGTTAGATGAATTTTTTTCTCAAAAAAACATTAATACCGGCTTACCAACCATTGGGTATTTCGCAGATAAATTACACCTGTCTGCTAAGTACTTCAGTGATATGCTGAAACAGCTCACGGGTTTAACTGCACAGCAACATATTCATGAAAAACTGATTGAGAAGGCAAAAGAAAAGCTCTCTACATCTGAGTTATCTGTCAGTGAAATTGCTTATGAGCTGGGGTTTGAGCATTCACAGTCGTTCAGTAAGTTTTTTAAAGCCAAGACGCAGCAAAGCCCTATGGAGTTCAGACAATCTATGATTTAATTTGTAGTTTTAATGCATGGACTTTTCATTCAGACAGCCCCTAAAACAAAAACAGCATCTTCGGTCAAAAGTCCGGTACAATAGGAGTAGTATATGCTAAAAAAATTCAAAAGGCAGGAACGACATCACTTGAATTTTTCCACTTTAAATTGTAGCTTAACCCTCCTCAGCCAAAAAGATTGTCATGCAAAAACTACCAGGAGCACTCCTGCTATGCCTCCTCACGTGTAAACTCTCTATCGCCCAAACGGGCAGTGCCAAAGAACCTGTAAGATACATAGGCGGTGTCACCGTAGATCCTTCTGTTCACGACGGCCGCCTCCGCTGGGCTATCGGCGTGGAAAACAGGCAGGTACTGAGGGCCAACCGCTCTCACCCTGAACTATCTGACAATTTCGGTTGGACCTACAACCACGCCCCCTTCATCGCCTACTGGAATCACCAATTTTACCTCCAATACCTCAGTAATCCAGTCAATGAACACGAAGCCCCCGGTCACACCCTTATTATGACCGCCAAAGACGGTCAGCACTGGACCCTGCCACAGGAAGTCTTTCCTCCTTACCAGGCACCTCCGGGTGTAAAAATTCCCGAAGGGTACAAGGGGTATATGATGCACCAACGCATGGGCTTCTATGTAGCACCCAACGGCCGCCTGCTCACAGTCGCCTTTTATGGTCATACAGAACACCCTTTCCGTGAAGGCGGCATCGGTCGCGTAGTCAGAGAAATTCACAAAGACGGCACTTTTGGACCTATCCATTTTATCCGCTACAGCAGTTATAATAAATGGAATGAAAGCAATACCAGTTTCCCATTCTACACGCACTCCACCGATACAGGTTTTGTAAATGCCTGTGCCGCCCTGCTCTCCGACAGGTTAATGAACTTCCAATGGCTAGATGAAGACAGCGGCAACGACGACTTCTATCCCAATTTCAAAACTTATAAAGACAGCGTGAACGCACTTTCCTACTTCCATCGCAAAGACGGCAAAGTAGTGGCCCTCTGGAAAAAATCCTGGACAGCCCTCTCTGACGATGAAGGCAAGACCTTTTCCAAACCAGTGAGAGTGCCTACTTTACTAATGGCTGGTGGTAAAAACTGGGGCCAGCGAACCAAAGACGGTCGGTATGCAATGGTCTACAATCCTATCGAAACACAGGAATACCGGTATCCACTGGCGTTAGTGACCAGTGATGACGGCATCATCTTCGATGATCTGCTGCTTGTACATGGCGAAGTTCCACCCCGCCGGTTTTATGGTAGATGGAAAGATTTTGGTCCTAATTATATAAGAGGTATTGAAGAAGGCAATGGTGTTCCACCGGGTAATGACATGTGGCTCGCTTACAGTGTGAATAAAGAAGATATATGGGTGGCACGTGTACCACTGCCGGTAAAGTATAAAGTCACGGGGCCGGTAAAAGATAATTTCAATGGTACAGGGAAAGATAATTTCACCGGCACTGTGAAAAACAATACCATCAACACAGGAAAAGACAATTCCATTAGTGATGGCAAAAGCAATTCAATCAGCGCGGGCAAAGATAATAGCATCAGTACTGTAAAAGACAATGCCATCAACCCGCTCAAAGACTGGAATATCTACGCCCCTCAATGGGCGCCCGTTACCATCGCGAACAACGCCTTGCGACTTGCTGACAAAGATCCTTACGACTATGCCAGAGCCATTCGCGTATTCAAAGAAAGCAGGCAAACAAAATTACAATTGAAAGTCTCTCCTCAACAAAACGACCACGGCATGCTGGATATCGACATCACTGACCGATTTGGCAACAGACCTGTGCGCATCAGTTTCAGTGAACAAGGGTACATTACCGCACAGGATGGGGATTCCATCAAACAGCTCCAACCCTACATACCTGGCACCTGGTACACCATCGACATCACGATTACCAATAAAAACTACGCTATCACTATCAATAAAAAGCAGTTCCTCCAACACGCACAACTAGCAGAAGCCGTAAAATCAGTAGAACGCCTTTCCTTACGCACGGGCCCTTACAGAAACTTACCCAATCGTAAAACACCTAATCAGGTAGAATCTGGTCCATTAGCAGGGGCAGACGATCCACTACCAGAAGCCGTGTTTTACATAGATGATGTACTAATTCAATAATAAATCACAATTCAATTCAACACCATCCACCGTCGCCCCCATCTTTTGATAAAACTCAATCGCATGGTGGTTCCAATTAGATACCTGCCACCTCACCTTTTTACAATTCCGGGAACGGGCCAGTTCAATCACCGATTGCAACAAGCCCTTCCCCATTCCCTGCCCTCTCACAGAAGGCTGTAGATAAAGGTCATCCAGGTACAGTGCCTTCCCACTCCAGGAATAATACGTCCAGAAGAAAGTAGCAAACCCTACAATGATACCATCAACCTCCACCACAAATGCCTGAAACAGCTCCTTATCAGCCAGCATCTGCTCAGGGGTAATACTAACCTTATCCACTGATTTCTGGAAAATAGCAAACTCGCGAATTAGCAAAAAAATAGCTGGAAAATCTTTTTCTGTAGCAAGTCGGATAGAAAATGGTTGCATAACTTTGTCCGCTGAAATTTTGAAAGAATACCAATAAAAGGTAATCAGATTAATGGAATTTCGATAGTCCTTAGGCTGCTATATTTTACTATCCATATTCCACGCCGTTAAATAACTGGTTTATAGCCAATGATTGAATCGGCAGTTTGTGTATCTTGGCTACGGTATTCGTGCTCAGTTACCAAAAACGGATCGCCGCTCACCTTCAATGAGCTACGCAAAACGGATTGCCACTCATGACCATTGAGCTACGCAAAAACGAATTACCGTCCTTGTTCAATGAGCTACCAAAAACGAATTACCACCCACGTCCAATGAAATTCAGATCACTGCTAACGATTTGTTGCCTGTATACCATTGCCACCTTTGGCCAGACCGCCATCCAGGTAGACCTCAAAAATGAAAAAGGCCCGCTCAAACCCATCTGGGCCTGGTTTGGCTATGATGAGCCGAATTATACCTATATGAAAGATGGGAAGAAACTGCTTTCTGAACTGGCAGCCCTCAGTCCCGTTCCCGTGTATGTACGTGCACATAACCTGATGAACACAGGCGATGGCGAAGCCGCCCTGAAATGGGGTTCTACAAATATGTATACGGAAGATGCAAATGGAAACCCTGTTTACAACTGGCGAATTGTTGACTCCATTTTCGACACCTATATCAACCGGAAAATGAAACCGCTGGCACAGATTGGTTTTATGCCGGAAGCATTATCCACACATCCCACTCCTTATAGACATTACTGGCAACCAGGACATGATTACAAAGAGATTTGTACCGGCTGGGCCTATCCTCCCAAAGACTATAACAAATGGGAAGAACTGATTTACCAATGGGTAAAACATTGCGTAGCCCGCTATGGAAAAGCAGAAGTAGAAAGCTGGTATTGGGAACTTTGGAATGAAGCAGATGGATACTATCTAATGGTGGATGACAAGATCCCTACTTACTGCAAAATGTATGACTATGCATCTGCTGGTGTAAAACGCGCCTTGCCAACAGCCAGAGTGGGTGGTCCGCATGCTACAGGTGGAGCAGGAGAGTTCATGCGTCGGTTTATTACCCATTGTTTAAAAGAGAAAAACGAAGCCACCGGACAAATCGGTGCACCTATTGATTTCCTTGCCTTTCATGCGAAAGGGGCACCTGTGTTTACTAATAATCGGGTACGCATGGGCATGAATAATCAATTAAAAGATGTGAACCGGCATTTAAAGATCATTTCTTCTTTTCCGGAACTAAAGAATATCCCCATTATTATTGGTGAATCCGATCCTGAAGGTTGTGCTGCCTGTGGAATGAAAACAGATCCGCAGAATGCTTATAGAAATGGAACGATGTATTCAAGTTATACGGCGGCTTCTATTGCACGTATCATTGAGTTAAATGACAGTTATGGCACGAATATCATTGGTGCGGTAAATTGGTCTTTTGAATTTGAGAATCAACCCTGGTTTTATGGTTTTAGAGAATTGGCGACAAATGGTGTGGATAAACCTGTCTTAAATGTATTCCGGATGATGGGGATGATGTCAGGTACCAGGTTAGCCATTACTGGTGATGTAGCATATGATGCGCAATCTATTATGGCGAATGGAGTAAGAGGTGATAAAACCGATGTAAATGCGCTGGCAGCTGCCTCCAAAACAGCTACGACTATTCTATTATGGAATTATCATGATGATGATATTACCACGGGAGCATCAACAGTGGAATTAACTATTCAAAATATGCCCGGTAAAAAAGCGGCACTTCATCATTATCGGATCGATCAGGAGCATAGTAATTCATATGAGGTGTGGAAGAAAATGGGATCACCTGCATCACCGACTCCGGCACAGTATACTACGCTGGAAAAGGCTGGGCAATTGGCTTTACTGAATGCACCTGAGAAAATCAAAATCACAAATGGTATTTACAAACTAAAAATAAACCTGCCAAGACAAGCGGTGTCACTGATTAAAATTACTTACGAGTAAAATTTCAGTATCATTCATCTGATTTGCTTTCAGGCAAATCAGATGAATGATACAATTCACTCTTCTTTCTACATCCTCACAAAATCAGCCGTAAATACCCCTTTCGGGATCATTACAGATCTCCTTTATTTTCAATCTTTCCTTGTGTTAATTCTCTTGCCGCCTCCTGCCACGCGCTATCCTGCGGATAAAACGCACTTCTCAGATACGCCCATGTCAATTGCTGTACTGCTGCTACTCTTGCAGGATTTTCATCTGAAGTCTCCGTTACAAGATAACCAGAAATACCACCCAGCAAATGTTCTCCTCCATATAATACAGCCAATGATTTAGGGCCCGGACTCAATGTATATGGATCCGTAAACCAATCCCAGCCACGCACTGTCAAAGGTGAAATATCTTTATCACCTGCCACTACCAATGTCGGCTTTTTCATCCCACTAAAATCAGGATTCATAAACGAGTAATGCGTTGCTGCAAACTCGCTCAGATCTTTACCACCATTTCCACCGGCACATAACAATATTCCAACCTGAATACGCGCATCAGACATATCTATATCTTCTCCAATCACGCGCATGCCCAACAACATCCCTGTGGTCTGTGCACCAAATGAATGTCCAACAGCTGCAATACGAGTCGTATCCACGCGCTCACTCAAACCAGGCACCACACTAATAATATCATCTATATGATCCAGCACCTGTTTCATATCAGCTACCCGAATCTTCCAGATATCAGGCGTCCGCACATCATCCGGACTCAAACCTATTCTTTTCGAATCCAGAAAACTGGGCTGTATCACCACAAATCCCCTCGCCGCCCAATAATTGACAAGCGGTGCATATCCATCCAATGAATTACCATAACCATGTGCAAACAAAATAACGGGAAGCTGATTACCTTTGATTGGAGCCGAAATCCGTACCTGTAAATCTAAACCACGTTCTGGTGCAGAAAGCACAACAGGACTAACTGAAATAACTTGTTCCATGAGCTTTTTTTACAAAGCTCCGCCGAAAATACCTGTGCCAATAATGACAATCAAACCAATCATTAAGATTTTCAAACCTCTTGCAAAATGTCTGCTGATCTGTATCAATATCTCACCCAAGCTTACCAAACAGGAACTACCCACTATTTACCATTTGCAAAATAACTACGGCCTGGAATCAATACCTCACCCTAGCTAACTAAACAAAAACTATCCACTACTTCCCCTTTACAAAAAGATTCCTGCTCCGCATCAATACCTCACCCAAGCTAACAAAAACCACCTACTACTTCCCCTTTGCAAAATGACTCCTCACCCTCGTCAACGTCTCTCTCGACATCCCTAAATACGAAGCCACCATATGCAATGGCACCCTATTAAAAATATCCGGATACTCCTCCACAAATGCCAGATACCGCTCTTCCGGCGTCGCACTGATCTGTTTATAAATCCTTTGCTGACTCGCATTATAACTATTCGACTGCAACCGATCCACCAAAGGTTTCAGTAAAGGAATCTGCTCCAACAAAAGCAAAAACGACTCCTTCGGCACAATCACCAACTCACTCTCCTCCAACGCCTGTATATTATACTGCGCCGGCGTACCATTACTATAACTCTCATTATCCGTAATCCACCAATCCTTAACCACAAACTTGAATGTATGCTCATTCCCTCCATCATCCAACCGATAAGATCGCAAACACCCACTCACCACAAACGCACTAAACCTACACACCTCTCCTTCCTGCAACAAAAACTCTTTCTTTTTTAAAACTTTAGAAACACAATGCGTCTCCATCAACTCCAACTCCTGCGGAGTCAAATTGATCTTATCACTAAAATATGCAGCCAGCGCACTAAACATCTTATCAATTAAATTTTGCGTCAAATGACTTTTTTTCCCTTACCCGGGACAATGACCTTTGCTTCATAAAATTAACAAATCATGGATAAATTGAATGTAGACATCCGGAATGGAGTAGCTTTCGCCTCTATCAATAACCCACCCATGAACGTGCTGGATGCCCCGCTCATGATCTCCCTGGCACAATTCGTCGCCGCTATGCAGGAGGACAAAACCGTACAGGTCATCGTCTTCCAAAGCGCAGATCCAGACTATTTCATCGCCCATGGCGATATGAATTACATCGTCAATCCCGCGTCCTTTGCCGACCTGGCCACCCCTGAAATGTTGCAGGCGCCGATCAATCCCATGCAACAACTACATGAACAGATCCGCCAGCTCCCACAGGTGACCATCGCTATCATTGACGGCTATGTACGTGGCGGAGGCAATGAACTGGCCCTTGCCTGCGACATGCGTTTTGCCTCCCTTGAAAAGGCACGTTTTGCCCAACCAGAAACCTTAATGGGCATCATCCCTGGTGGTGGCGGCACCCAATACCTAACCAGATTAATCGGCAGAGCACGTGCACTGGAGGTCATTCTCGGCGGAGAATTATTAGATGGTCTACAGGCAGAAAAATATGGCCTTGTCAACCGTGCATTGCCACAGGCAACACTATATAATTACGTCAATACCCTCGCCACCCGCATCGCCACTCTCCCCGAAGATGTCGCGGCATCAGCTGTAAAAGCAATCGATGCAAACGACCTGGCCACTGAAAACCAGCTATGTATGAGCCTCTTCACCAGACCTGTCACCTTAGCACGTACCAAATCCGCCATGGAGGCCGGTGCACAGACACGCGAAGGAGAGAAAGACCTGGAAGGGATACTAAATAAACTGTGATTTATTATCTTTGCGAACAGGTACCGTGAAATCAGCACCGTATCTGTTCCTGACAAACCTTTGCAGGAATACCTGCAGGGATATATCAGCAAAAAATACGGAGAACAGTACCAGCAGAATAATGGTAAATACCTACTCTGCCTGGTATTTGTGAAAGTATCAGGAGGCCAGATAGTCGATGCAGTCGCAGCTTCAATATTTACAGGATATCTTGTTTTACCGTGGATGGGTCAGACGGATGGCCGCTCCAATTACTTTATCACCTATCAGTCCGATCTGGTAGATCGTCCATACGCTGGCATGATCGCCTCGTTCACAGGAGAACTGATGTTCTGATAACAATGCAATTGCTCAGAGACCATATTGAAAAAATACTACCGCTCACGGATGAAGAATTTTCATTTGTGCAGACACTCTTTACCACTAAAAAGTATAAGAAACATCAGTACCTTATACAGGAAGGGGAGGAGGTAAAGTATTGTTACCTGGTCATTTCCGGTTTGTTAAAACTGGTCTATAATGATGACAACGGGAAAGACCACATTGTCTCCTTCGCCATGGAAGACTGGTGGGAAAGTGACTACTATGCATTTTATACCCAGTCGGTTGCCACCATGTCTTTAGAATGTATAGAAGACACAGAAGTCTACTGTTTCTCCTTCGAAAATTATAAAAAGCTTTGCGCGGAACTGCCTAAAATGGAACGTTTTTTCCTGCAGAAATCCACCTTTGGTTTCCTGTCGGCACAGCGCCGTATTCTCTCCCTGCTCACGTCCAATGCCAAAGAGCGGTATGAACAGTTACTCAAACAACATCCGTCCCTGTTACAGCGGGTTCCCAAAAGTTTGCTGGCAGCCTACCTGGGGGTATCCAGGGAGACCCTGAGCCGGTTGGTGTGACATACCTCACAGCATAATAGTGAGGTAGATCAAGGGCTAAATTCCCTCCTTATCCTGAGCTTTGCCTCATGGAAACAAGAAGCATCAATCCCTGGACCTGGCAGGACGAACGTAGTTATTCCCAGGCAATAGAAGTAAAGAACGCCACCAGCACCCTGTACTGTGCAGGACAAGCAGCCGTATTCCCGGATGGCACCTCCAGCAATGAGGATATGAAAAGCCAGTTGCTCCTCGCCATCGCCAACCTGGAGCAGGTCATTTCAGCAGCCGGGTATACACCCAAAGGCATTGTCAGATTAAACATCTACACAACATCTTCAGCAGACCTCTGGCCACACTTTCCCTTACTACAGGAGTGGATTGCAAAACATGGCATCCGGCAGGCGACCACCCTCATGGAAGTAAAATCCCTTTTCGAAACATTGCAGGTAGAACTGGAAGCTACAGTAGTAAAATAATCCTAATTTTGTGCCCATGAGTTATTATATCCGTATACTGGGCACTCAAGACCCGGACATTCATCTCGACGATATTTCAGAAGAGCTGGACGCAGAAGCATTGTCAGCTCAATTTGGGGTGCTAAAAAATGAGAAACCTGAGAAATGGTCAGTGTTTGAATTGAAAAATGAAAAGGGGAAACTGCTGGCGACAGTAGAGCGAAATCCAGTGACAACCGAAGGCATTGGCCGGGAAGAACTGGATGAATTCAAACAGAGCATCCTCGAATTCCAACCAGCATCGGCAGCAAAATGGCTGAATGAATTCTTTGATAGCGTGAAGGTGATATACGCGATTGAGTTACTACCAATCGGTATGGAGGCGGAGAACTATCATATCATTACCACTACACAGGGTATTATCTGGGAACAGGTAAATGGTATTCTGCAGGCGGATGAAGAAGGGTTTACAAATGAGGAAGGATATCATATACTCTGGCAGTTTCCGGATGATGCAGATGGCGAATGGAATTGCGCAGTGTTGAATGCTGAAGGGAAATGGGAGAATTTTAATATGGACCTGGCGGATGAGCAACAAAGGGAAGCATTTAAGGCAGGCAAGGTACCAGAAGGTGCAAAAAAGGTGAAATAACATTTACCAGGGATCCCACATTTATTCCTGATTAGTCCGGATGGAAAGGTGATATTACAGAAATTAGGAGGCGGAACGGAGGCGAACTATGACGACATAGAAAAAGTGCTAAAAGAGGGGGCGGAGAATTGACACATGGCATACTTTTTCCGGTACTACTATTATGAAAAAGAAACGTGTGCTAAGAATCATTGGCCGGTATTACAAACGACTCGACAAAAAGAGCCGGCAAATGCCACCTGCATACGACCCGGAAGTGATTCACAAATTCAGGACAAACTATAAAAAACTAAAAGCTTTTCTACATATGATTCAGCTTCCGGGTATACCCGGTAAGCTGAAAGACTTTTATCACCAGCTCGGTACACTACGCGATCTGCAATTGCAGGAGCAGTATACAAAACACGATGCCCGACATTTACCCACTTATAGAAAGATTATACACAAGCAGACAGAACAATCTAAGGAACAATTGCATCAATCACTTGCCCAACAACCAGTGCGAAAAGCTAGTAAAAAAACATTGAAAGCGGTCAAAACCGGTTTCAGCCATAAAACTTATCAAAAGTATTTATCCGGAAAAACCATTGCTATGCAGCAAATGCTGCACCCCACCTCCTTTAGTGACAATGACCTGCATACCATCAGGAAAACCTTCAAAGAATTATCTAATAATAACCAGTTACACAGTTCTACATTACAGGATAGACTTGGCGACTACCAGGATAAATGCAATGCACTCCGGTTGCTCAGAAAATACCGTCCTGCTGAACTGAGTAACAAAGAAGCACAGTATCTTCAACACAAAGAGGAAATATTGGTGAAAGAGAAGAAAAGGATCAAAGCCTGGTTAGCCCGGGCGTTAAAAACAATTTCCTAATGGCCCCCCGTTTGATATAGCTAAATAACTAACAGTAAGATTAATTATGGGAAACGATAGTTTGTACCCTTACCAGGAACGGGACCTCAATATACTCTTTGATAAACTCACACATGCATCCAAAGGTTATAGGATCCTTTACCAACTACCAACAGGCGGAGGTAAAACGAGAATCTTTTCAGAGATAGCAAAGTGGTATGTCACGAACTTTAACAGACAGGTGATGGTATTAACGCACCGGACAGAACTCTGTAAACAGACCGCGACTACACTTACAAAAATTGGTATCAAAAATAAAGTGATCAATAGCACTGTCAAACAATTGCGTAAGCGGGAAGAACATGCCTGTTACGTTGCGATGGTCGAGACATTGCGGAACCGACTGAAACAGGGTATTATCAATCCGGCGTCTGTTGGTCTTGTAATAATTGATGAAGCACATCACAATGCATTCCAAAAACTGTTGAATAAATTCCCACGTGCGATTGTAGTGGGAGTTACAGCCACACCGCTGAGTTCTAATGCAGACTTGCCAATGAACAAAACCTACCAGGAACTGATAGTAGGTGAAAGCATAAACGGTCTCATCAAACAGGGATATCTGGCCAAACCTGTCAACTGGAGATATGACGTGGAACTGAATTCACTAAAAACAGGTATATATGGGGATTTCACCATTAGCACTTCGGATGAATTATATTCATCCAATGCGATGTTGGAATTATTGCTGCATGCATACGAAACGCATTCGAAGCATAAAAAGACACTGATCTTTAACAATGGTATCTTCACTTCGAGGAACGTGTGTAAATTATTTAAAGATGCAGGGTATCCTATCAAACACCTGGATAACCGTCATTCTCCTGCGGAGCGTGAAGAGATATTGAAATGGTTCAAAAAGACGAAAGGAGCCATCCTAACATCCGTCTCGATATTGACCACAGGGTTTGACGAACCTTCGATACAAACCGTTATCCTCAATCGCGCAACGACTTCACTGACACTCTATCACCAGATGATTGGACGTGGTTCAAGAAGATTACCCAAAAAGAAAAACTTCAACATCATTGATCTTGGTAATAACATCGATCGTTTTGGAGAATGGCAGGCGCCGATGGATTGGCAGCTGATATTTGAAAGACCGGAAGCGTATATGGAGAGTATGCATTACTTATCCACCAATGAGGCACGGGTGATTTCATCTGATCTGCGGGCTAAATTTCCCAATACATTACAGTTGTCTTTTGATATACAGGAGGCGCATCAGCGTGTAGTAGATGCAGGGCAAAAGCCATTGACAGTGATCAGGGATGCGATCAGGCAACATGCGATGATGTGTATTGAAAATAGTGATACGATATCACAGGCGCTAGAGCTGGCGGAGGTATTGGATCAGGAAATACAATGGAGGGTGAAGCAATATGGGAAATGCCTGGGAAGGGTGACGAGGAATTATACAGATTGGTTAGTGGCGGATTATAAAGAAAGGCTGAAGACATTGATACAGAAAGTGATGCAGAAAGGGAAGACAAAGGCGGCGTAATATCTCAGGGAGAGATTACTACGCCTTATACGAACACCACTAAAATCTCGTTATTTTTTTAATGCTGATTAAATCTCGTACTATGGTTAAGTCTGATTAAATCTCGCACTATGGTTAACGCTGATCAAATTTCGTACTATGGTTAAGTCTAATTAAATCTCTTACTATGGTTAATGCTGATTAAATCTCGTACTATGGTTAAGTCTGATTAAATCTCTTACTATGGTTAATGCTGATTAAATCTCGTACTATGGTTAACGCTGATCAAATCAGCCACTGTGCCTAACGCTGATAAAGATGCTCCGGCACCTGCGCCAATGTAGATGAATGTACCTTTACACCCAATCCATACAACTCCTGAAAACTCATGATCAACGGCCGCCATTTATCCGGATCCACCCGATCCGGCATATCTTCATACCTGATATCTTCCTGTAGATGCACCCGTTGAATCTCCAACTCCATCGTCAACACATTTATCTTCTCTCCCGTCAGCGGATGCACACTCACCAATGTCGCTTCCAGATGTACCGGACATTCTTCAATTCTCATGGCCTGCACACAATCAGCTGCTAACGGGGTAAACCCTGCTCTGCCAAATTTATCCGGTTCATACACATACCCTTTTATTAACTTCCCTGGCGGGACAGGATAAGTTCCCGTAGTCAATGCTAATCTATTCACCTGTGTAGCTTGCTCAACCGAAGGCAGGTTCAATACACACTCCTTTGTACGCAATAGGTTTTCAGTCGTTTTAGAGCTGGCAGCAATGCCGATCATACAGCGATACCCTAACCAGAAGATAGACGAAATAGGAGCGAGATTATACGTTCCATCTTCATTTACAGTGCTGACTACCACCACTGGTGTACCGAAGTAAAGAATGGACGGATGACTTATGTAGTGCATAAATATTTGATTGTGATAGCAAAGCTGACACAATTTGAGTATAGCAAAAATCCGGTTCTTGCGAAATATGAAGTTTTTGTACCTTTCATATATGTCTATGAAAAATATAATCCTCCACCCATCCCAATACCAAGAGGAACGCACCAGTGATTGGATAAATAGATTCTTTGGGGTTCTATTTGGAATAACATTCCTCATCAGTATTCCCCTGATCTTCTGGACATTGAGTATATATTGGACTACGTTGATTGATGGATATTGCTTATTCCTGCTTGCATTGTTTATAGGTTTTTCAATTACTATCCTGTTTAGGAAGCGGATAGATTTATCTTCCAGCAAACATGACTTACCACGTGGTGTGCAATTGATTTTGTTTTGTGTGTTTAATAGTTTTTCCTTTGGTACGATCATTATATTTTTCATACTGTGGGGGAATCAGGCATTTGGTGGTCGTTCCCATACAACCATGAAGATAGCAGTGACGTCCTTTGGGCATACACGGCCGACTAGGAATAATGATCCGGTACCGTTTGTGGAGGCGATGTATAAGAATAAAAAAGTAGGCAAGTATTATCCACGGTATGCTGATGTGGAGCATGTGGATAGTTTAAAGGTCAGCGTGATTAATGGGTGGTTGGGATTTGAGGTGGTGGTGGTGGAATAAATTTAATTATTCTCAAGTTGTAGATACTTGTTTAAACTCCAGGAGTAAAAATCCAAATTTTCTCTTGGAATAAAAAAGCCTTTGATGCTGTTGAGGTTGCGGATACAGATTTGGATATGATTTTTCTCACGTATACCAGCACCTTTAAAAGCAGGTCCGCCCTCAATGAATGCACAACGTACAGAGTCAAACATTTTGATATTGGTTATACCACGTGTCTCGATTTCATTTTTGTAATCACTACAAATCTCTGCATGCATAAATTCAATAACAGCACAATCCAATTCTCTTAATAACTCGTCCTTATATACATGACGAGCGACATCTCTATTCATTGGCAATGGCACACTAATTTCCTTATATGTCTGTGCCATATGCTCATAATAGGTTTTCAGCATACCAATATGACTGGAGTCCATGAAATCACAACAGTGCCCAAGATCAATTACTGCGCCCACAACACCAGGTTCTTTGAACCGTCCTTGTTTTGCTCTCTGTTCTGCCCATTCACGAGCCCTCTCAAAATTATTCTCCCATAAATAGAAACCATGACCAAGCCAGTCATAAGATTCTTCACTGATCTTAATATTTTGTGGATGATGGACTAATGCGTCCCGTGTGGATTTATCACAACCGTGAAATCCAATTACTAAGTTGGGCCTATTACTATACATGGTAAAAATGATTAGACTTTTGCGGCGACGGCAGCTATTGCCCTTGCCAAATGTTGATAGTGTTTCGTAAAATTTCCATCCTTATCAAGATGGCCAGCACGCTGTAATGAAAGCAATGCTTCTTCTTTGGTTATCCCCTTTTGCAGTTTTTCTTCTGCCAAACTTTTCAAACGTTGGATATCTTGTGTGTTCATGATATAAAGTTAGGATTTTCGCTTAAAAAACCAAACAAAATAATTTCATAATAATCTGATTATCAATATAATAACAACAGGAAACCAATACAACAAAAAATCCCCATAGCATTACTGCTATGGGGATTTTCAAATGCATTTAATTACTCAACAACCACCGTCACTTCATTCACCTTCGTCAACCCACTCACACCTTCTCCCTGATACACTACCTTGTAAGTACCCGGATGGGTGATATTGTACCCTGTCAGCAAATCAATCTCAGCAGACACACTTCCTTTTGCAGCTACTTTAATATAAGCATCTACCGGCGGTGGCGTCACTCTCTTCGCCATCACCCCTTTGTACTGTACCGCCTCGCCTTTGCTATCAGTCACTTCAAAGAAAGAATTCATAAACCTTTTTTCAAACGGCGTATGCCATTTACAAAATTCCTGCTCCTTGTCAGAAGGATTGTTTACAGTAAATTTCAGCAGAATAGGTTTGCCTGCCTTTACCTTCTCAGGTACAGACATTACAGTTTCGAGTACAGAAGCACTGCTCGTATCGGCAGCTACAGGTTCAGCTACGGCAGCAGTGGTATCCTGTGCCTGTTGGGTTGTGTCATTTTGTGCACTTTGTGCATTTTGGGACTGCTGGCATGCAGTGAAAGAAAGAATGGACAGACCAACTGCCATTGTAAAAAACTGGTTTTTCATTTAGATCAATTATGCCGGAAAATTAGTTCTTTTAAACACAAGAATATACTTCCTGAAGAAATACTTCCCAATGAGAATTTGACATGCTACAAGTATAGAGTTATGAAAATTAAGACTGCTGAAAAACAATACATACTGTGGTAGGATCCAACACGGCAAACTCTTTCAATCCCCAGGGTTGTTGTTTGATATAGTTCAGATTCGGATGTAAAATAGAAGGTCGTCTTGACTTAATATCAGCATAAATCGCCTCAATATCATCAGTAGCTATTCTGATTTCAGGTCTGCTATCTTTAGTAGCCAGCTCAGGTTCTACCATCAATTGAAAGGTCGCATTGTCCCGACTCACGATATACAACACCTCATCATGGTAGCCTAATTTAAATCCAAGTCCATCAATAAAAAAATCCAGTGCCTGCTGGATATCTGCATAAAATATTTTGGGTAATACGGCGGTGAGACTCATAATGCTAACATTTACATTTTTAGGAACTGGTCTACAATATAACCCATTATTTCTAATGAACGAGTTCCGCTACCAACAATCGCCACACAACTCACTACCGATGAATTCGACTACAATTTCGATAATATGGTCAACAATTAATTGTTATAATCATTCATTCACAGGAACAGGTGCCTGGCAATAAGATTTACCGAAAGCAGAAGTACCTGATATCATCTGGTAACACTCATCGGCTTTTCAAACTTCGCCGCATTAAAAATCCGCTCTCTATGCTGCAATCCCCAATCCGCCAATCCATCTGTCAACTCCTTCAAACTCTTTCCATATTGTGAGATCTTATAAGTCACCGTCAGCGGCTGACTCTCCGACACCTCTCTGATAATAAGTCCATTTATCTCCAGATCTTTCAACTCCCTGCTCAACACCTTCCCCGCTATCCCATTCAAATCCTTCAACAACTCTGAATACCGCATAGGTCTATAACAAAGATGTGAAATCAACACAAGCGTCCATTTACCACTCAGGATATGAAGGGTATCATCAATTGCCCGGACCTTTCTCATACATTCAGTGAATGTTGGATTATCTAAGTTTTCATTTTCCATATACAAGTTGGTTACTTTTTTGTCACTAAGGTTACCCGTATGTCACCACCATCGGGCCCCCTAAAGTTACTTATTTACGTCAAGTGAATTTACTTTTGTTAAAAATTGGAATCACATGAGTTTACTTGAAGATTTACAGTGGCGCTATGCCACTAAAAAGATGGATGGCACAAAGGTACCTCAGGAAAAATTAGATTATATCTTAGAAGCTGCCCGTTTGGCGCCTTCTTCTTCCGGTTTACAGCAGTATAAAATGATCGTCATTTCCGACAAGGCTTTGCTAAAAAAGATACAAGGTATCGCTTACAATCAAACCCAGATAATAGATTGTTCACATTTACTGGTCTGGATCGCATGGGATGGGTATAGTGATGAACGGATCACCGGCGTATTCAACGCTATGATGGATGAGCGTGGTTTACCACATGACACGATGGATGATTATAAGAGCGTGATTTTAAACCTATATGAGACGAAAGGACAGGAGTGGCAGGCTCATCATGCGGCAAAACAAAGTTATATCTCTTTTGCAATGGCGATTGCTGCAGCTGCGGAGCAGAAGGTGGATGCTACGCCTATGGAAGGGTTCATTCCAGAGAAACTGGATGAGTTGTTGAATTTAAAGGGAAGCGGGTATAAGAGTACGGTGATATTGCCGCTGGGATATAGGGAAACAGAGAATGACTGGTTGGTGAATATGAAAAAAGTGCGCACTCCTAAAGAAGCGTTTATTACTGAAATGACGATTGCTGATGTGGCAGAATTGGCAGAGACTGCGGCAGGATTGGATCTGAATACGATTATAAAGAAGTAATGAAAAGCGCGTGTATCAAAAGAAAGATACACGCGCTTTTTATTCAGATACCTGATGGAGCCAGGTTTATATTTATTCGATTCTCAGAGGTTTTATTTTATTTATGATACAACTTCATTTTATTTAACCAATTTGTACACAACTCCAATTCAATTACCTCTCCAAACCGCCATTAAAAGATCCATTCATCACCTCCTTATTTAATCAACTCATACACCGGCAACCTATCCAACGCCACCACCTGCTCAATCGTCTTAGGCCCCTTAAACACCTCCCCTTTATCACTCCTCCATTTCCCCTTCGGCAACACAACAGACTGCTTTCCATCCTTCGCCATCACAGGCGCCACCAAATACTTATCTCCCAACATAAACTCCCCCTTCACTTCCGCAAGCCCCTGCCCGGGAAACTCATACTCCATACTCCTCACAATAGGCTCCCCATTGAATGCTGATGCCTTCGCCAATTGCATGATATAAGGCGTATATTTCTCCCTGATCTCCACCGTCTTCTTCACAATTGCTAAATGCTCCTGACTCAACACCCTCCATGGCGCCACCGAAAACTGCATCATCGGCATCAAAGCAGAACATTGCGCCGAACGCACTACCAACTCCTCATCCAATTTATCTCTTCCTATAAAAGATCCATATTCACCTCCGCCAATCATATCCGGACAAGTAAAATTATATCCCAACAACCCCGCAAGCGTAATATGCGGAATCAGTTTCTGCAGATCCACCCATGTATGTTGCTTATCTCTTAATCGCTGCACCAATGGCTCTCCCGCCATCTTCCACATAGCACGGTATTCATTCAAAGCATATCCCAATCCAATCTCGCCCCACAACTGACTATGATCATTAGGTATCGCCTTCTCATAAGAAACAGCATCAGCAGGATAAAAATCAGCATCCCCTGCATCAAACTTAAATCCATCCAGGTGATAGGTATGCACCATATAATCCAGTCTTCCCTTAAACCATTCCTTCGCTGCCGGATTCTTAAAATCCAACACGGCACTATACCCATTCCACCATGCCAGGATAGCCGTGGTATCAGCCTTCTTATTCAGTAACAGCTTTTTACTTTGCAACTCTCTGAACACTTCTGTATCAGGAGAAATAAAAGGACTTATCCACAACATCACCTTAAAACCATTTTGTGCAGGCTATCGATCATCGCAGTAGCATTTTCAAATCTATCCTTTCTGAAATCGAATCGACCATAATAGTCACCCCAGTTATCATCAATCATCAACACACCAGCTGGAAAACCATTCTCGATAATCGCCTTTGCATATGCAAGAATGTCAGCCTGGTTTTGATTGTACACCAGTTCAATCCATGTGTTATACTGAGGTCTGGACAATAACAGGGTGTCAGGCAATTTCCCTTTTGCAGGAAAATGTTTCTTAGCAGCATTCGCAAAAGCTTCTTTTAAATTATGCCCTATAGAGTCCAGCTCCACAGGTGCTGCAGCATTTGTGATTTCCAACACATCACCTTTCACAGTAAAGGTAAATGGGCCATCACTCCAAATGTATCTTCCACCGGTAGATAATAACAAAGGAGCTGCCTGGTTACCACCCGTATTAGCAAACAGGTTAAATGTATACCCGTCTTTAACCGGCATTTGCTGACCTTCGGTCACAGCGCCACCATACCAGCGTTCGCCATTTTTTATTTATATAGTCTTAGTTTGTGCATACGAGCACTTGCAGATAGCAACAATTAGAATAGTTGATAATACTTTTCCCCAGGGCATGATTTTGGTCGTTTTACTTTTCTAAAATAGGGTTATTTAAGGAGAGTGTGGTTACGCAACCGGTTGTGTGAATTTTAAAGTATATTTGGTAAATGCACAACCTATGCCAGACAAATCAGACAAGCTGCTAGTACTTGATCTTGACGAAACATTGATACATGCTACTTCTTCGCCATTGGCTGTACCCCCTGATTTCCAGTTTGATTTATATCATGTGTATAGACGTCCCGGGCTTGAGCAGTTTCTTTTAAATATATCCCAACATTTTACATTAGGCGTATGGAGTTCTGCATCTGATGAATATGTGGAAGAGATTGTGAAAACGATCACGCCTGATGCAATTGAATGGTTCATTGTATGGGGGAGAAGCAGGTGTACGATAAAACGGGATTATACCTTGGATAATTATTACTTCGAAAAGAAGTTGGAGAAAGTGAAGAATAAGGGCTTTAAATTAGAACAGATAATTATTGTGGATGACTCGCCGGAGAAGGCAAGGAGTAATTATGGGAATGCGGTGTATATAGAACCATTTGAGGGGAATAGGGAGGATGAAGAGTTGAGATATTTGCATGATTATCTTTTAACATTGAAGGAGGTGAGTAATATACGCGCTGTGGAAAAGAGAGGGTGGAGGAATAGAATGTTGAATTGTTGAATTCAAACATTCATCTTAACACATTCCCAATCATACGAACAATCATACAATCAACTAATTACCAACAACTTGTTACACTCAAAAACTCTTTGTATCTTCATATAATCCAACAAGGATGTGTAAAAAAACATGGTTTATAGCAATGAATTTCTAACACCACGTTTAACTGGTAAACGTTTTGACGACCATACAATTCCGTTAGACTTACTGGAAGACTTTGCGGCTCTGGAAGAATTGATTATTGAGGTCGCCAAATGGATCTACCTGAATGAAAATTCAGATAGAAAACGTGTGCCGAGAGGATTTACCAATGGAGTAGCGTTAAAATTATCTTCTATAGAAAATGGTAGCGCAGTCCCTAAAATCATGCTTGTCACTTCATCCCAGGGATTATTTCCTGATTATAATGAGGAATACTTCAAAAAGGCAAAAGATAATATTTTAAGATCAATTGACGCTGCCAGCAAAGAAGAAGAAGTGACCAAATATATTCCGGATAATCTATTGGTTTATTTTAATCGGATAGGCAAAAGACTTCGGGATGATGAAACTATTGATTTTAGTCCCGGTTCCAATTTACAGGCACAGCTTAACAAAACCACCCGAAAAAGATTGGTACTGGCTTCTTCCAACATTTATGAAGTGACTATTGAAACGATGATTCGGGGCACTATTCCCGAAGCCGATAAAAGCAAAAAAACATTTACCATTATGACATACGGTGGTCAAAGAATATTGGCCAAACTTCAGGGAGTGCATGTCCCTACAATACTTGAAGCATTTAATAGCTATGAATCAAAAACCCGGGTTCTAATTTCAGGACTTGGTCATTTTGATAAAAATGATAAACTGGTAAGCTTTGAATCCATTGATCATATATCTCTTCTTGATCCTTTAGATGTTCCTTCCAGGCTTGAAGAACTTGCTAATCTTGAAGCTGGCTGGTTAAATGGTGAAGGCATAGCAATGAACAGGGAAGATTTAAACTGGTTCGTGGAATTGTTTGAGAATAATTACAACCCGGCATTACCTCTTCCTCATCTATATCCAACTCCATTAGGTGGGATTCAGGCAGAATGGTCTTCTGAAGCTTATGATATAAGTCTAAATATTGACCTAACCGAGAAAACCGGGTTTTATCAATCACTCCATCACAGCAGTGATGACGTTAATGAGGCTACATTAGATTTAACGAATGAGAGTGATTCGCAATTGCTTAACCAAAATCTTACAGGAATTTTTAACGCTTAGTACATGCAAAAGGATACATTGTTATTAAGACAGGTTCATCCATCTTTTATACAGGCAGACAAAATATCATCTCAGGTATTCAGCATAACCTATCAGGTATTTAAACCTACGCCGAAAGATAATAATAAACTTTCCGTTTACAATGGCGAGAAGTATTCTCCACAGGAATCTCACACTCATTTCACAAATATTGACAAGGGTTATAAATCTCATGGAGTAGTAGCTGTTACGGTTCAGGAGTGCAATAATGAAGTTCTCAACTGTGAAGAGAATAACATTCCTTTTGATGGCCATTCTTTTATCGACTTTGAACCACTTTCAATTAATCAAATTGAGAAGAAAGCAAAGAAATTAAAAAATTATGCCATGGGCCGGGGTTGGCTTTATAAACAAACTAATGAAAATTAAGATTTCATAATTAGATTTTTTTTTACTGATAGCCTGCCCTTTACATAGAGATGCTCCCTCAATCTCTCTTATACTCCCTGTATTTGCACCTTGCGTGAAGTTCGCTGTATGGGGAATGAAGACCCTTATTTTCTGCCACCGGGAGCAGAGTCGTACAATCGCGATAATCCAAATGCAAGAGTAAAGTTTTATAATACCGGACATTTTGCATGGGAGACGCATGTGCAGCAAATAGGGGAGGATATTTATAATTTCCTGAAAGAATTACCGGAATAGAAAAGGGTAGTATCGCTACTACCCTTCTTTTTAAAAAGATCTTACCGCCAAAAAAAATTTGTCAATCATATAAGCTATCGTACATATCATCCCACTCAGTATTTCTATCTTTTACCACACAATGCTTCAAATGTATTCGATAATATTTTTCTAATACTGCAAAAATTATATCTGAAATTAATTCCTGTGCTTCCTTCAATGGCATTGGATTTTCAATATCCTCCCGTCTGGCAGTTTTTAAAAAACGAACCAATGTTGCTAATGGGAAATCTAACCCATCTAATTTTGATTTGACAAGATCAAATGCCTGATGCATCCGATTAAAATCCATTCCATGACTAAGCACCAATAATAAATCTCTTATAAAAACCTCAGAAGGTACTAATTTAAGAAGATGCGCCATTGGGTTTTCTTCATCTTCTATCATTGGTTTATAAACAGAAAAATCAATACTAAGGGTTGTAGGAATATTATTAACCCGTTGAAGATTTACAGTGCCCAATGTATTCATATCAATCACCGTTGTCAGGGTGACCTTATCCACATTCTCCTTATTTTCAAAAAGCAGATAGGACAATCCATCTATAAACCGCACTAACTGACGGGCTTGTACATTCACCTTTTCATCTGGCGTAGTCATTAAATAATCAGAACTAAATAGATACAGGGGTTGACCGTCATTGAAGAGACACCATATCCTAAAGCCTTTATCTACAAGGACTTCTGTTAATCCAACTATGAAATTATTAGCATAATCTATTTCAAATGCCCAATTTGCCATTCAATTGAATTAATTATTATTATCTCAAATGTAACCTTATAAAAACAAAAATGCTATCACAAATTTATATTGATTCCATCACTATTTTGAACCAGGCAGAAGGTAGTGTTGTGCATGAGCCCACCCCTCCATCCATTCTCATTAAATTGAAGCAAGGTTTTACCAGTCAATCTGGCCAATAACTCTCTACCAATTTGACAATTTTTATAAGAAAATTGTATCTTCCCCCTATGCTAGCTGTACACTGGACACCCGTAAAAAACACAGGTAGAATTCTAAAAAATAGAATCACAAAATCTTCCAACGGGCTTTATTGTTTCTCACTTACCGGTCACAAATCCCCTGTCAGGTGGTGGATTCATTTCTTCAATCAATGCGATGTAAGACAAAGACAACAATACAATGGTATTGTCTTCCGGCTTCAACAGCAGGATATACCTGCCTACTTTTGGCAAGGTGATTCCATAAGGAAATGATTTTCAGCGGGTACTTAAACAAAAGTAATTGAATAGTGAGAAACGTGTACGTAGTGATAATTGGGACAATGCATTGTAGATGATATACCCAAAATAACATCCCTAATAACCGTAAAATGAAATATTGAATGAAGGATATCAGATCAGATGTTTTACAACTCATTGCCCTTTTAGAGAGCAGGCCATCCATGGTAATGGGCGTATCACCAAATTTTCAAACAATGGCAATGTATATTGAGGGGTATTTGTCGGGTATTAATCTGGCCTCTAATCCCAACATATTTCCAGGTATTGATCCATGGTTTCAGGAAAAGAATAATGTTAATAAAAGCCGTTCCTGGCTCTGGCATATCCAGAAGCAAAATAAAGGTAAGTCTGATGAGGAGCTGAGAAAAATCCTTCTTCAGACCTTTAGAGAATACGCTGAAGAAAAACTATAGATAACCGTGCAAAAAAAATCATCCCTGCTGCCTCAGCAATAATACCAAAACAAAAAAAGCTCAATCAAGAATAATACTTATTCATTTAATGATCGCCATCAAAAACATCCTTTAAATACGGTTGTTGCTATTGTCTAAAGAGAAACAATGCCTCCGTTACCAGGTATTTTTACCTGTTTTTTAAATACAGTAAATCCTCTCATAACGCTACCACTTTTACTACATAATTTCATTAACCAGATTCTGCTGGTCCTGACATAAATTAACAGTAAGGAGAATAAACAACAACCCTTAACTATTACTGATATGAGCGGGAAGGTTGCATACAAAGAGCAATTTGGATTGGTAGCTGGAGAAAATAAGCTGGCTGAAAAACTTGTACTGAAACGCTGGCGTTTTTTATAGGATTTGTGAGGAAGCTGTCTCTAAATAAATGGAGGCGGCTTCTTTATTTATGCAATACCAGCTTCATCCAATCTCTCCGCAAAGGCCATTATACTACTCTTTGATACTACAATATACCCTTTATCACTTTTTATACTACCTTGCCTATACTTTTATTCTTTAATTATCTATGGCGCTCATTAATTTCAAACTCAGACATCCGGACAACATCTTTCCATGGGGCGATGCTCCAGATACAAGCATGCATTGGTTTGGACTCACGGATGGTGAATATTGGCTTGATTTAAATAAAGCCACTCTTTACGAATATACAAATGAAGTATTGGCAGGCGATGTGAATGCCTCTCACTATGTAGAGTACCAAATAGTTCGATTGATCGAAGATTGGACAAGCATATTTGAATCTATTGCTGAACCTATTCCTGATGCCTTTTATGCGATTGCCAGGAATAACGATCATTTATACAGGTTTTATGGCGCAGTCCAAAAATGGTTAGATAAATTGTCGGAAGACCCTTCAATTGATATAGATACCTATTACGATCGCTACGATAAGACGATCGAATGGATATACAGCAGAACACTTACCGCTATGCACTTAACAAGCGGACCGGGTATTAGTTTTTTCAGAAACAGGAATAATATTTCCATTGTCTGGAAAGCAGACCATCAAACAGAGAATAATATTCCTGTATGGACGGCTCAAAACGGAGAAGTTGAAATGGAATACGAAGTTTTCGTCAGTGAGATAGAAGATTTTGGCAATCGCTTCTTTCAGGCAATGGATATGCAGGTTCAGATAGCAGTAGAAAAAGATTGGGGCACTACACATATTAATAAAGAGCGGTTAATACAAGAACAGCAGGAAAGAAAGGATGAATTTCAAAAGAAGTTGGCAGTGTTAAAAAGCGAGCCTACTAAACACACAGATTGGGATTTAATGAATTCTCTGATAACGAAAATGTTTAGTTAAAGAAGCTATTTACGAGAATAGAATAACAAACAGTTGTCAAATAATTGATTACATGTTGATCTTAATCCCCTGTAGGGATAAAAAAGCAATCTAAAAACACAGTATCTGCAGCCATATCATGGTTCTTATGTGCACGATCATGAACGGGCATGTACGTGCATAAAGCTTGTAGTCGGGATGGAGAGCGTATTATTCATCCAGGTAATTCGTGATAATTTTACTAATGGTATCTGCTTTATTAACAACCATGAGATGCCCTCCACCCTTAATGCGATAGTCAGGATGCACAAGCCTGCCGGTTATTACTCTATCGGCAGTACCGTGTATTTGAATAGTTCTCTCCGGGGGTACTTTATTATCCCAATAAGCAATGCTTTTCAGTGCCCAACGGAAAAAAGACACATCTGTTTGCGCCAATAAATTCGTTAATGTCTTTTTATCATTTGGGGACTGGGCACCAAAATACCGATAGGAGAGAAAATTAGCACGTTTTATTAATGGACCGGGAATGATTCGATATAATCCCAATTTCATGAAAAAGTACTGAAACCTGTTCAATTCATACTTTGTTTTGACTGAAGAGATCAACACCATTTTATCAATCTTTATCTGTTTTGAAACTTCCACAGCTACGATACCTCCAAAAGAAAGTCCGATAAGATCCGGATTTTCAACGGTGATCTGGCTCTTTATCCTACCTGCATATTGCCTGATTGATTCAGTAGGCAACGCAGGAATCCAGTTTATGTAGACGATGTGATATCCTGGAAGTTTCAGGTTCATAAATATACTAGAGTCTGCTCCTATACCACTAAACAGATAAACAGTTTTTTGTTCGCTTTTTGCTGTATCCTCCGGAGGTTGAGCCCCAGCCAGGAGGCTGCTGAACATACATAAAATCCCCAAAATCACTTTCACACTTTGCGTCATAGACTTCTTCACTTCTTGCTTAATAGCCATTTTTTAACATAATAGTTTGCGATAACAGGAGAACCCGCTGAAAAGTATTTCCTATGGCAAGTATAATACCATTTCTCAGATAGCCCCCATTCCAGGAGCGATCAAACCAGTTAAAATTTATTTTATCGCAAACAGGCCCACTCTTAGACGCCCATATCAGGATTGGAACCTATACAACCATAGATCAACACTTAGCCGCCCCCGGTGATGAACATTCATCAATAGACTAACTTTTATGTTAGCATGCCTTTCTTCTGCAACGCAATTTAGTAAACGTTTCAAAAGTCGAATAATGCAAACTATATTTTATTGTCTCTGACGAAATATCCATATTTAAAAAGTTCGTCAAAAATTCCTTTAAAATAATATTTCAGCAGATCCTTCGTGTTGAGAGAAGTATTGGTAAAAAGAATCACCGCTACTTCCCGGGAAAGATCTGACAGCATTTCTGTCTTCACGCCCGGATCTGTTCCACCATAACCTATCTTCGTGCCCCCATCTTTCGTAGTCCAGAATAGGCCCTCATTCTTGGTCAGTGGATTAATATTTTCAGGTTTATTGATGGCTGTAAACTGCAATTTTTGCATCCGCTCTATAGTTGACTGCTTAAGCAGGTAATGGCCGTTATATACGCCACCATTTAATAGTGCAATAAAATATTGTGACAATTCGGATACTGAGGTGCGCACCCCACCATCTGGATAAGTAGGAAGTCCGTAAAATGGAATCACTTTTAAAGAGTCGCCTTGTTTGTCATAATGCGTGGAATATTTTGACAGATCAATTTCTGTTTGAAACCACCCGGTATTCATCATCCCTAATGGTTTAAAAATATGATTCTTACTATATTCATTTAATGGTTCTCCCGTTACCTGTTCTACAATATACCCCGCCAATGCAGTAGCAATATTTGAATATTCCCAATAGGTTCCCGGTCCTTGGTTTAAAAAATTCCCGCTGGAATAATATTTACCTTTCGGATCAAAATAGTTTTTTAAGAAATCGCCCAGGGACTCAGGACTATCTCCTCCATAATGATAGGCATTGCTGTAGATGGGCTCCCTATCAGTAATGCCGGAGGTATGTGTTCCCAGGTGTCTCAGTGTGATTTTTTCATCAGGAAAATTGGGGTTGATGACCTTGAAAGGTAAATAGGTGTTGATATCCTCATCAAGGGATAATTTACCTTCTTCCTGCGCTTTCATTACACATACACCGGTAAACGTTTTCGAGATAGATGCGATGTTCATGATTGTATTTGGCGTAAAGGGGATTTTCTTCTCCTGGTCAGCATATCCGTAGCCTTTCATCCAAACCACTTGCTTATTCACGATTACAGCAGCACCAACGCCCACCATGCCAGACTGATCCATGTTGCTAATAATGATGCTATCCAGTTCTCTTGCTTTTACATTTTGCTGTCCTGCAGCCTGCTGCGTGAACAGCGCTGGGATATAAAAAAGAACTAATGCAATCAATGTTTTCCCTGTGTTCATTTTTTGTTTTTTTGTCTATTATATTTATCCCGCTCAAATGATACATTTCTCAATTGCAGTGGTATTGGTTATTTAAGATAAATATCTAACCAATACAGAAATGATAGCGTAGATGTAGGAATGTTATGAGATGACAAACAGACATTTTCGGATGTTATTCAGTTTATATATGCATTTTTGAAGTGATTAACATCTAAAACATCCGGTTCATCGACAGGAGGGTATCAAACAGTCTAACAGTCGTATATTAACATTTGTTTGTCATGGCATTAATAGAAAGGATTGTAAAGTTTAATTCTGCACACCGCGTCCTGAGCCATTTGCTATTCTGGACGGCGGTTACCATCATATTTCTCAACAGGTATGATTTGGTTGAATATAAAGAGCCTGAGCATATCTTTTACAGGCATGTTTATTACATGTCTTTTATGATCCTGTCTTCCTATTTTGTAGCGTATCTGATTATACCTGCATTCATTGGTGGTAGGAGTTATTTATCGATACTGATTTTTTTTCTGGCGGGCAGTTATATTATATGTGTTGCTTCCAGGGCCACGGTGGTTTATTTGCTAGAGCCGCTAATCAGGGTACCGCCTTTTGGGCAGGAGTCGCTTTGGGATATCATGACGGATTTTCCTAAGTTGTTTGTACATTATTTCGCACAGACCTTTTCCGCAGCGTGGGTATTTGCCCTGATGAAATTGATCAAGGATCAATACATTGTGCAGCAGCGCAGCCTGGCTTTGGAAAAGGAAAAGGTACAGTCTGAATTAAATGTGTTAAAAGCTCAACTCAATCCGCATTTCCTATTCAATACATTGAATAATATTTACTCCCTGTCCCTGATAAATTCTCCGGTCACTTCGAAATCTATTGCCGGCCTTTCAGAAATACTTGACCACGTATTGTATAAATGTAATAAGAAGTATGTTCCCATAAGTGAAGAGATCAGGCTTATCAATAACTATATTGACCTTGAAAAATTAAGGTATAATGACCGTCTTCAGGTAAATTTTAAGTATTCAATAGATGAAGATGCAATGGTCGTACCCCTGGTGTTGTTATCACTTGTAGAAAACTCCTTTAAGCATGGAGCAGGAGAAAATATAGGAGAACCTGTTATTGACATAGATCTTAGTTTACAGGGAGGAAATTTTTATTTCAGGGTTTCCAATGGCTTTTTACCGGAGCCTGGCGAAAATAAAACAGATAGGATCGGGCTGATTAATATCCGGAAACAGCTTGATTTACTTTATGGAGACAGGTATCAACTACAGGTAAATACGGATGATAATATTTACGTAGTTTTATTGGGTATTCATCTCAATGGTAATGAAGTACAATAAAAATGACCGTATGAAAATAAAGTGTCTTGTAGTTGATGACGAGCCATTGGCCATACAATTAATCCAGAACCATATTTCGCAGCTGGATGGTTTTGAAGTAGTGGGCACCTGTTCTAATGCAGTGCAGGCTATGGAGGTATTAAGGTCGACCGCCATCGACCTGCTGTTTCTCGATATAAAGATGCCAAAGATTACCGGACTTTCATTCCTCAGAGCTTTGCAGCATCCTCCTGCCGTAATAATTACGACTGCGTACCGTGAATATGCAGTTGAAGGGTATGAGCTGGATCTGGTAGATTATCTATTGAAGCCTATCACCTTCGAAAGGTTCATCAAGGCGATTGACCGCTTTTTAAGAATAAAATCCCCCGTGCAGCAACCAGCACCAGTAATGGGAGACAAGGACCTGGTTATGCATATCCGGTCTAAAGGTAAGATCCATAGAATCCAGATCGATGAGATTATTTATGTGGAAAGTATAAAGGATTATATAGTCATTCATTTTGCAGATAAAAAAATTACAGCCAAATATAAATTTGGGGATTTTGAAAAGGAATTGACAGGTAAACCCTTCCTTCGTATTCACCGTTCCTTTCTGGTGAACATAAATAAAATTACTGCTTTTACCGCGAACGATATCGAGGTTGGCGGAACTGAAATACCTATTGGGGCGAGCTATAAAGAATATGTATCAAAAATGTTGGCGTAATACATATCCTGTATGCAGGAAAACGGCACATCAATTTGAATGGCATTAAGATCTAGCCCACACCGTACATTGGTTTAAGCCTGGATCGACTTTTGATGCATTTTAATACTATTCTTATATTTGGTAATAGCATCATGCATTTGCCCACCTAATTCTGTCATAGCCATTAAAACTGGAATAACTGTTTTGCCGATCTCGCTTAGCTCATATTCGACACGCGGTGGTTTTTCGTTATAGCTATGCCTCAAAATTAATCCGTCATTCTCTAATTCCTTGAGTTGTTCAGTCAATATCTTGCGCGATATATCTGGTATTTGTACTGCCAGCTTTCCAAAACGAACAGCACCATTTACCAGCCGGCCCAGAATAATTGGCTTCCACTTTCCGCCAATATAGGTCATCGTGTGAACGATCGGGCAGGTTGATGTATGTTCTTTAAATTTCTTCATTGGTTACATGAATGTTACCACTTTTGGCCTTTTAGTTACATGAGCGTTACCACCTATTCATGTTGTGAGAATGAATAGAAGCAACCGTTTTAGTTACTTTATGGAACTAATTTAAATCAAAGCTAACGATAAGGGAATTAAAAAAAAATAGCATGAAAAGTAAACCAACAATAGATGCGGTATTAGCGGGTAAAATAGCACTGGTAACCGGCGGCACAAAAGGAATTGGAAAAGCGGTGGTTAAAAGACTAGAGCAGGCAGGTGCAACTGTTATCGTCACAGCCCGTAACCAACCGGAAGATCCCGATGTAACATATACATTTATAGCGGCAGACCTATCGCGGGCTGAAGAGGTCAGCAAAGTAGCAGATATTATTAATCAACAATTTGGGCGGATAGATATCATCATCAATAACATGGGGGCAAACGTGTATCCGGGTGGGGGCTTTAGTACCTTGACGGATGAACATTGGGACCAGGCCCTGCAGGTAAATTTGCTTGCTTCCGTTCGGCTGGACCGGGCTTTGTTACCTACAATGCTGGCGCAAAAGAGTGGTGTGATCATTCACATATCCTCTACCAGCAGCCAGTTTCCAATATGGGAGTCGACGATGGCTTATAGTGTTGCAAAGTCTGCATTGAATACTTATAGTAAAACATTGGCAACAGAGGTAGCTGGTAAAGGGGTAAGGGTAGTAACTGTATCTCCCGGTTTAAATAAAACGGAGGCGATGACTTCCTTTTTGGAAGATTATGCAAAACAAAGCAACATCAGTGTGGAGGAAATGACGGGGAAACTTTTTGAAAGGTTAGGGGGTGTACCAATGGGAAGAATGGCAGCGCCGGAGGAAACGGCGGAGCTGATCTACTTCCTTGTTTCACCTGCGGCTTCTTATATCAGCGGAGCGAATTTAATTATTGATGGAGGGAATTTTCCGGTGGTGAAATGATGGTGTTGTTTTCAACCTGATCCAACGAGTTACTATTCGTTATCATTGTAAACTGAGTTACACAAGGCTCATTAATTAATCAGGGAAAAGATAGTAAGGGAAATTATTTGCAAATAAGACCAGTGGCTAAACTTAGCTACCAGTCTTATTTTACTATTATTAAAAGCTACATCCTGCGTCATCTCCGGCACTGATGATATTGGGGGGATAATTACCATCAGGTTTTTCCATTAGATACATATAAACGGGTAGTTAGTGTGCACATTCGTTTCCAATAAGTTTATTGCTTTATAAACCACTTCGCCGATATTCCTGATGAAGACCTTATCATCAGTAAATATATACCAGGTACCAATTTTTGTACATTTACCACCGTTTTCGAAACTGCCTTCTTATCCAAAATCTTCTTTCCCTGCGTGTCATAAACACTCAATAAAGCATTGTCGGCTATATTCACCGTTAGATAATCATGTGTGGGATTCGGATATATAACAACTGTTTCTTTACCTTCATCCTTCAGCAATGCCATCATCACCTCCAGTTCATCTGCGCCGATAGTAGGAATCGCATGTCTCTCATCACCATCATAATCATCTGTAACCGATGTGGAAGAAGTTCCCGCAACTAATGCACTGTCTCCTGTCAATAAATGCAGGTCGGCAGTTGTCGTATCTACAAAAGATACAGGCACAGATATCGAATGTATATCCATATTACTGCTATCTTTAAATACAGCAAAACTGAGTGGTTTATTATACCATAATCCCACAGTTGCCGGATTTACACTATACAAATCATTATAGTCAGATAATATCCATTCCTGTGCAGGAACAGGCCTTTCATTCACCAGGGCATAATGTTTTCCGGTGCCGCCTGTCCTGGTATTGTAATAGATATTATTGACAGAAGTAACAATGGTACCCGTAAATCTTGATTTCCTGAACGCAGCAGAAATGTTACTACCGGCCACAGTACCCCCAATCGAAATGCTATTATAATAAGATGAAACAGCGGTAGAGATTTGCAACAAATTAATGCCATAGACCTCCGTCTTAGTCGGAGACAAACTAATCATATTATTCTGAACGGTAAAAGAACCTGCACCAGATGAGCCGTTTAACAACACCCCGCTAACGATACCTGACGTTGCCAGGGGTGTTCTCAGATCATATATTCTGTTTTTAAGCACCTGTAAAACATTCGTATTACCGTTATGCAAACAGGTAATACCCGACACGTATGCCACAGGAGTCGCAGTGTTCTCTAGGTCATAAATGGTATTTCCCCGAATGCGGACAGGTGAGTTTTTGGGACCTCTTGCACTGATTCCCTGCACAGCAGGAGAATACTGTGTACCTGAATAAGCAGCAGGGTTATGCAGAGAATGAATACTATTAGAGTCCACATACAAATATTGATAATAAAGATTGGTATTCTCTATGCCAGTTACAATAGTAGCTGCATTAGTACTTGTAGTATATAAATCATAAATAGTATTTCGTCTGATAGTATTATTAAGATAGGTACTTAACGATGACCCAGCCCCAATCTCATTTTCAGAAAAGATGCCCCTTACAGATCCCTTTATAGTGCCATTATTATATAGTCCATATACCTGGTTATCCTCAATGGTATTATTGGCAGTAAATGCACCTCCACTGTTCATCATTAAAGAATAGATACCGTGTATATTTACATTTGAATATAAATAGCTGACAGTATCATTCCGGCAAAAAATGTTTTGATAATTCCCATGTTTAAGCATCAGGCCGGACACAGCGCCACTATCAGCATTAACGGCAATCTGACTTACGATGCAATGTTCTATCATCACAGTATCTGAACCAACATCCTTTAATATACCTGCTACCTGTGCATTTGCAAGTGGTGCCTCTCCAATTGCCGGAGCTGCCATTGGAAGTGCTTATGACTATAGATTGGGGGATGGATATGTAGGACTCAACTTCGGAGATTACAAAACTGGTAAATCATTGTTTAACTTTGGATTGGAAACGACTGCCTTTGGTCTAACCGGCTATGGCATGGGTAAAGGATTAAATAATCTTCAGTTTACAGGAAGAGCTTCTTTGAGAGATATGGTAAATATGGGACTGAAGAAAGGGGGGATTACAACTTTTACAAATGTAGGAGTTGGAACGGCCACTTTTATAGTCAATATGGAATTAAATAATATTGTCAATAATACGGAGAACGCAACAGCTACTCCTGATCCGGCACATTAATTTATAAACGACCGGTAAATAAATTATTTACCGGTTTTCAAACATTTACATTGAAATCAGTTCGGGAAAAAAGAGAGTTTAACAACCGGCTAAGAGATATTATTATTTTAATAATAGTCCTTGGCAGTGTGCTGGCATTTATACTAAATTCTGAGCATATGTCTGTAAAAAATGAAAAGTTAAGAGCAAATCATGATACCGCTACAGGGTTTATCAAAGGATTTGAACATGCAAGCAGGAGCCGGGGAGGGTATATTGTTTTTAGTTTTTCAGTCAATGGGAAGGACTATGAAAATGATAAATTTTATGATACGATGCATGAGTCTATGGTCGAAAGTTTGAAAAATGTACCACTCACCGTGGTTTACCAGGTAGGAGATACCAGTAATAGTCAAATTTTGATAAGACAACGGGAGTACATGAAATTCGGGGTAACAATTCCGGATACCATCATTAAATTAAACTATTTTTAGTTCATCATGAAAAGATATCAACACACATTGCTGCTGCTTATATTATGTGTTATATGTAGTATAAAAACCGCTGCACAAACTACTCCTAACCCTGAACAGAAGCAGATTGCGAATCAATTTCTTGCCCTGCTTGAAAGACATAAAATTGAGGAAGCCGCTCTTTTGCTTACTAAACCTGATAAGAAGCAGATGGATGCCATTAACAAAGCAGTAAAAGAAATGGATAGCATTCCTATGGGAACAAAGCTATTAATCATGCAGGTAAATCCGGAGAAAGGGGTTATCTATCGGTCATCCTATATAATGGTGAATGAAAATTATAAATCCTATTACCAGGCAGATGTGATGTTTGAGAAATCGATTGACAGGAAAATAGCGAAAGTGAAATTTTTTAACAGGAAGTACCTGGAGGAAGATGAGAAGAAGAGAATGGCGCGGGTTGGTGAAACACCACCTGAGGCCCCTGCTGTGAAAGTGAAGCATTAAAATAGAATATTTCATCATCAGATTTTATACTAGTGCCCGTCATCTATTCACTGCATAAAATCATCACTCAAAGGAATCTTTTCTTTCCATTAAAATCATTTTTACGAGTTAAAAACCAATTACACCAAATGCTCACTCAAAAGCCACGAAAAAAGAATTGATATCAATAACTCCGATTAATTCGACGTAATAAATTAAGGGGCAATCATTTGCGTGGCATACAGTGAATCACGAATATAATTCACAAAACGATTCACTTTTTTAACTCACGAATATCCATACAGATTCACCTAAACCACACCCCAAAAACACAAAAGGCACGTAAAACCTCCGTTCTACGTGCCTCCTGATATCCTTTGATATTAAATATGTCGGGGCGGCAAGATTCGAACTTGCGACCTCCTGCTCCCAAAGCAGGCGCGATAACCGGACTACGCTACGCCCCGTTTCCACTCACTATTTTTCGTAGTTGGGAGTGCAAAAATAATAACCTTTTTTCAAGTTGCTAAACTTTTTTTCAAAAAAATGTACCTGACCACCTAAAATGGTCATTTAAGACAACACATATCCCGGGTTTTATCCTCCTATAACCCTCTCCTTGTATTTATCCTGATTTTGATCAGCTTCGGGGATTAGCGCCCCAAAACAGCTGCCCTCCCCAAATATCACATCCATATTGGCTTTATCACAGTACCTATCAGACATTAAGCATGCAGGGATTTTACAACTCTATTATTTTCCAGCGCAATTACCGCTATCCCTATAAATTAGACTCCCCTGAACTGGTTTTTTGAAAATACAATTAACGTATCCCCCCGAACATGTCTCTGAAGAGAACATACGTACCGACGGCCATTGGTAAGACCGAACCTCTGTAACGACTACTTCTCAAACAGAAATAACCTTTATTCAGGAACAAGACGAGACTTGATCGTTTGATAAATCCCTCAAAAGTAAATGTTTCTACGAGTACCACGACCACAAGTTCTACGGATCCTTAATAGGTAGGAAATGCGGGTCCGATGTGGGGAGTGTAAAATATTTTGTGTAAACTCCTTCCCCATTGTTTGAAACCCTGCCGGGATGGGGAAGGGGGAATGGCGCGGCAGCAGCGCCTTCCCCGGTTTTTGGGTCTATTGAGATAATTCACTACCATAGGCCATTAACACAGGAAATTTTACAGTCTCTCCGATGGTTTTATGTCTGAGATCGAAGACAGGTAAGAAGATAAGTGTTATATTCTATTCCTCTACCAGAGAATTACCGATAGATTTTAGTACCATTCGGGTTCGTTTCGATCATCCTCCGTTTGGGCTGGCCCAGTATCACCGTAATAGACAAAATAAATGTTTGAGGTCATCGGACGACATATCTCTCAGTTCTAAAAAGTCAATCATCCGTCCTCTTTTTATGCCTGGCTGTAAATTCTGTTTTTGCTCCGGAATCCACTCGAATAATTGACAAATAGTTCACTACAAATTTTCTAATTGATTAAGCCAGTTATTAAATCTGGGGCATCTATTTCTTATTATCGTCAACCCTGCGAGTTTGGCTAGTTCATATCCATCATTTACTTTGTCATAGCCTCTGATAATCTTCTTTAAGCGTTTAGACGGAGCTGTTAATACGCCATCATTAACAGATTCAGGATCAAGTGCACATAGAGTAGCCAAATCTATAGAATTGTATTCTCTTGGCTCATAGTAACTATTAAACGCGTTAATATCAGATAGAACTAAAGCTTCAAATTCATGTAATTGAATATATGGTATAAATTGTGTGGCGATTGACTGCGTAAAACTATTTTTCATACCTGCTTCAAGAATAGCCATAGTATCAGATTTATTCGCTTCATAATGAGCTAATACCCAATCTGGATAATTATGGTCACCTTGAGGTAAGCCATAGTAATCGATAAAAGTTGTTATAAAAGCATTGTTATCACTGATATAATGATTCTCAATCTGCAACTTGAGAATTCGCCAGGGTACAATACCTCCTCCTGTATGAATAATTAATGGATTTTCAACTTCAATATTCTTATAAAACAAATAAGGTTTCAAAATATATTCACAAAACATCTGCTCTGTTTGCCCCTCGCAGATAATGATAAGTTTCTTCATTTCTGAAATGGTTGTGCAGAGTTTATAATATTTTTTTCCCAAAGATCACCTAAGCTATACTCTTCAAGCCATGTTGCTAACTTATCATTATCCAATCTTCGAATAATTGTATCGCTCCGGTCTTTACTTCTATCAACTACCAATATATCCTCTGGCTTGAAAAAATCGATAAGACTTGCAGATTGTGTTGCTGCTAAAATCTGTATTTGGCTTGATGCTGCCTGAATCATACTCGCAAGTTTTCCTATTGCGAATGGATGTAATCCCAATTCAGGTTCATCTATAATAATTACGGCAGGTGGATCAGGTTGCATTAGTAATGTTGACAATGCAATAAAGCGCAAAGTTCCATCTGATAATTGATATGCAGAGAAACTTGATTCAGAATCGCCATTATCTGCCCATCGCAAAGAAATTTCAGATCGCCCCTCCGATAACTCCCGAGGTTCTAAAATCAAACGATCAATATAAGGAGCGACAGATTGAATTGCCTTTTCTATTCTTAGGAAAATTTTAGGATGATTTTTCTGAAGTGCAAATAGGTATGCAGGTAGGTTTCCTCCATCACTTCTAAGTGCTTTATTGTCATCTATGTCACATTCTCTACGAAGTGCAGATGTAGATGAAGTATCATGAAAATGAAAAGTCTTCAACGTTCTAATATAATCACGTAAATATTTATCGCGGAAACTTGAAGAAATTGCGACTTTACTTTCTTCTAAATTTGATTCATGAAAGTAATTATTAGAATCATCTTCGTAACCAACATTATAGCCAGAACCCTCTGTACGAATAAATAAACCACCTTGTCTATCCTGACCTAACTCAAAAAAATATGCATTATTATTACCATCTTTATTCTTAAAAATAGTTTTAGCATACATCTTAGTCGTATGCTTGCGACCAAAATGGAGAATATTATCGGTCTTTTCTTCCAAAACAAATTTTTGGAGCTTCTGACTAAAAATTGCACGGAATAATTGAAAAAATGATAACAGATTACTTTTCCCACTTCCATTACTGCCAATAAGGATATTTATTGGTGCTAGTTTTATTTCAAGATTTCTAAAAGACTTGAATCCCTCAATCTTTATATAATCTATCATTTATTTATATTTTTAACTTTTAACACTTAATTGTTTAGTTAATATTAAACTACAATAGGGCTCAAGAACTCATTTCATGAATGATATCCTTATTTTATTTTTCTATTTATAAGAAACAATGATTCTTACAAGATATTGAAGATGGAGATTATACACCTCGCCTAAATTAGGCGTTTAGACAAACGCAATTGCAAAGTACAAACAAACCAAATATACCAAAAACAAAAAGGAGATCAGTTTCCTGATCTCCTTTTTCCGGTATTTTGTCGGGGCGGCAAGATTCGAACTTGCGACCTCCTGCTCCCAAAGCAGGCGCGATAACCGGACTACGCTACGCCCCGTGATCCCTTTTTTCCCTTTCCTCACTACCATTCTTCGTCGTTGGGGATGCAAAGATAGGATTTGTTCAATTCATTCCAAATATTTTTTAAAAAATCTTGTGAAAAACTTTCCGCCACCTATTTTTCACCCCCATTTTTCCCGGGTTTTCTATACTGTTTGTTCGAATCTTCTATACTCATTCTATACTCGTTGTATACTCGTTGTATACTCGTTCTATACTCTTTCTATACTCGTTCTTCGCTGCTAGTTCGCTGCTTCTTCGATTAAAACCTTTCCCCAATTTTTTATATTTTTACCCCAATCCTGTGAAAAAATGAATGCCAAACTATTCCTCCGCCACCTATTCCTATTCACCTGTCTCCTGACAGCCACCTTCACCTTTGGTCAAAAACCGGAAGCCATCCGCCTTACCCAAAGAGAAATCCGCTTCGACAATAACTGGCTCTTCCAAAAGGACTCCCTAAAAAAGACCGTCCAGCTGCCTCACGACTGGAGCATCGAAGACCTCCCTAATCAAAACGACTCCACCATCATAGGGCCTTTCTACAAATACAGCCTCAATAAGGAACAAGGCGCCTACACCGTAGGCGGCACCGCCTGGTACAGGAAATCTTTTACCCTTCCAGAACTAAATGACCACCTGCTCCACATCCGCTTCGACGGCGTTTACATGAACAGCGACGTATGGATCAATGGCCACCTCCTCGGCAATCACCATTATGGCTATACTCCCTTTACCTACGACCTGACTCCCTACCTCTCCCCAGCAGGAAAAGTCAATACCATCGAGGTAAAAGTTAAAAACGAAGGACTCAACTCCCGCTGGTACACAGGCTCAGGCATCTACCGCCATGTATACCTGGTCAATTTGCCAGCGCAACACCTGGACGTGGAAAACATCGCTATCACCACAAAACAAGATGCGATCGAGGACATAAAAAACACAATTCAAGATTCCAATTCCTCTATCCAGACTGCAAAAACCACGGTTCAAAATACCACTACTTCTTCCTACTCCACAAAGACTACAGGTCAAGACGCCAACCTTATTTTCCCCACCACCGATCCTACCTTCCAAGCCAGCATCCACGTCAATACCACCCTCCCCGAAGGTACCCTCCTTCACCTCCGCCTCCTCGACACCACCAACACCGTCGTAGCGGAGTCAAATACAAACACCATCACCATCAACAATCCACAACTTTGGTCACCAAACCGCCCTTATCGCTATAAAACCGAAATAACCCTCCAAAAAGACAATATTACCCTCGATAAAGTAATTATTCCAACCGGCATAAGAGAAGTCAAAATTGACCCTAAAATTGGCCTTTTAATCAATGGTACCCGCACCCTCCTCAGAGGTGCCAACATCCACCACGACAATGGCCTCCTCGGTGCCGCCGCCTTTGATCGTGCCGAAGAAAGGAAAATCGTGCTGTTGAAAGAAAATGGTTTCAACGCCATCCGTACCAGCCATAATCCGCCCTCTCCCAAATTCCTGGAAGTTTGTGACAGCCTCGGTATGCTCGTCATCGACGAAGCCTTCGATACCTGGGAAGATGAAAAAACACCTTCCGACTACTCCCGTTACTTCCGCGATTATCATACTAAGGACCTCGAATCCATGATTCGTCGCGACCGAAACCACCCCTCCATCATTATGTGGAGCATTGGTAATGAAATCCCTGAAAGAGCAGAGTTCAGAGGCATCCTTCTTACCAAAGAGCTCAGCGCTACCATCAAATCACTCGATACTACCCGTCTCATTACCGCCGCTTTCAACAATTTTGGCCGTGGGTCCCTCAAATGGGAAGACGCAGATGCGCCCCTCGCTCTCCTGGATGTGGCTGGATACAACTACCTGTGGGGCAATTATTACCTCGATAAAAAGAGAGTACCCAACCGTATCATGGTGGGCACTGAAAGCACCATTCAGGATTTACAAAATGCCTGGAATCATGTAGAAGGGTTAAACTGGATCATCGGTGACTTTGCCTGGGCTGGCATGGATTACCTTGGAGAAGCCGGTATCGGACACACCATTCACAGTGATAAGGACAGCGCACGCCTCACCTGGCCATGGTTCAATGCATGGTGCGGCGACCTCGATATTACAGGCGAGAAAAAACCACAATCTTATTACAGAGATGTAGTATGGAGAAGGAGCCCCATCGAAATACTTGTACACTCACCAGATACAACCAATGAAAAAACCAGTTTCTGGGGATGGCCGGATGAACTCCCTCGCTGGTCATATCCTAAACACCTGAGAAAACCTTTGAAGGTGAGAGTCTTTACCCGTGCCAAATATGTAAAATTTGAGCAAAACGGAGAGGTGCTGGCGACTAAAGAAACGGCTACTGACCTGACAGCTACTTTCGATGTACTGGTGAAACCAGGAACCATCGTAGCCAATGCACTGGATAGAAATAAAAAACCGATAGGAGTGAGATACCTCGTATCGACCTCCGAACCTGCGGCCATTGCTTTACATGCTGATACAACTACCATTCAGGCAGACGCTGAATCTCTTTCCTATGTCAATGTAGCAGTAATGGATGCTGAAGGGAATGTAGTGCCTTATGCCGACCTGAAATTAAATATCAGGATCTCAGGCCCGGCTGTGCTTGCAGGAGCGGGGAGTGGATGTCCAAATAGAATGGCCAGTTTCCAGCAGCCAACACTTACCACCTTTAGGGGGAAAGGATTGATTATCCTGCGGAATACCGGCCATGCTGGAAAGATTAAAGTAGAAGTAACCGGTGATAAGCTGAAAACAGGATATATCACCATTAGAGTAAAATAAAGTAGAGTTGAAATTGAAAGCAACCGAGAATGCATTACTTAAAGCTTACCAGATAATCGATCAGGCAATTAGAAATTGATACCATAACCTAAATCTTATCAACTAAGCAATAAGCCAATTAGTAATTGATCCCATAACATAACCTAAATCTTATCAACTAAGCAATAAGGCAATTAGTAATTGATCTAATGCATAGCGCATAGAATTGAATGCCTACCCCCTAATGTATCACTATCGCATCATCCCCCTCATGCATCACAATCGGATGCTTAATTTGCCTGCGCCCTATCACCAACACCACCACAGACATCACCGCCGTACCTGCCATTATCATCACCATCGGCAACGCTGTATGACTATCAAACAAACTCACCCCCACTGATGCCAACGCACCTATTCCCATCTGCGTAGCTCCCATCAACGCCGCTGCACTTCCCGCATGCTTCTTAAAAGGCGCTATAGACAATGCCGACGTATTAGGATTTGCAAAACCCACACAACTCAAAAATATAAATAACAACCCTATCACCTGCGGTAACTGATACCACCCCTGATATTCTCCCACCAAAAATAATATCCCCGTCAATGCCTGCGCAATCACCGCCACCTTTACCACCTGATCACTTCTATAACGACGCAACACCCAACTGTTCACCTGACTAGACCCAATCAATCCTACCGATAACCCCGCAAAGATCCAGCCATACACCGTCTTATCCAGATGAAAGATCTCCATGAACACCACCGGCGAACCCGATACATAGGCGAACAATCCCGCAAATGCAAATGAACCCGACAAGGTATAAGTATAAAACTGCGGCTCCTTTATCACCGCCAGGAAATTACTAATTATCGGCCCCGGCTTTAAAGACATATTCACATCCGGCTCATAACTCTCCGGCAATAAAAATATACTCGCCAGTAATATCAACAGCCCCAATCCACCTAATATTATAAACACCGCATGCCACCCCAAAGCCAACGTAACATAACCACCTACTGTAGGCGCAATCATAGGAGAAGCTCCTACCACCAGCATCAACAATGCAAATACCCTCGCATTCTGCTCCACCGGAAACAAATCCCTCACCATCGCAATAGCAGCTACCGCCGCCGCACAACTACCAATAGCCTGGAAGAAACGTAATATCACCAACCCCTGCAAGCTATGCACCAATGTACAACCCGCAGATGCTAAGATGTAAAGACAAAGCCCAAAGTAAAGCGGTTTCTTCCGACCAAAACGGTCTAACAGTGGTCCGTATAATAACTGTCCGGCAGAGATACCGATAAAATAACTGGATAAGGAAAGGCCGACTTCTGCTGTAGTCACCCCCAGGTCTTTTGCAATGGAGTCAAAGCCTGGAAGATACATGTCAATAGAGAATGGTCCTAATGCTGTCAGTGATCCTAAAATAAAAATAAGAAGGGATTTCCCGCGCGACGAGGATTCCGATGTTTGCATAGCTCGTGATTAAATCACGAAATTAACCTGCTTTCAGCGAAAAAAAGCTTTTACCATGATGGCAAAAGCTTTTTTCGGTAAAAAAAGGGGAAATATCTATAGAGGCTAAACGCGCGTTTACTTAAAAAACCCGCCCGCCGTCGTCATCTTCTCCACCCATATCCCACACCCCTTCGGCAACACAAACTCACTCACCCCCACTCTATTCACCCTCGGATTCCAATCATATGTATACCCCATCCTCGTCCATGGATAATGCGCGCCACCTGGCGCCAGCGGCTGAAAATAAGATGAAATAATATACCCGTTAAACCACGCCTTATACTCCTCCGACACTCCCGCTGACAATACCGGACCCGCATGCGTCGTCGTCACATCCGGATTACCCGCTGGTCTATACAACTTACCCGCCGGTACCCATACCTGTGCGATATACTTATTACCATTCACTGGCGGTAACCCCAGCATCTGGCTCAAACGCAACAATGTATCAGAAGTTGGTGAAAAAGTACTTCCCAACCTGTACTTCATCTGGTTGGGAATGAAAAGCCACATCTCTCCCCAACTATTATTGATCGAATCTCCGGGAGGAAAGCTATTAGGATACTTCATAAAAGTACCCATCAACACATACTGTTGTCCGTTAATCGTCTTCCATTGTAGTACAGGATTCCCTGCAGTGATCGTCTGCAGCGTGTCGATTGTTTTGGTGGTGTCTGCGATCATCGCCTGGTTAATGGACCTGTTATAAACTTTGTCCAACGGCTCGTTGCTACCATACCCATCCCGGGTGGTTTTACAGGCTACCGCCAATAGGGCGATCAGCATCAAATTGCGTAAGGTTTTCATGTCGGGGTGTAATTTAGTCAAAGTTAACATCCTCAAAAGGGATATTGTTCACCCCGCCACATGTATATGTAGGTTAATTAGTTACATAACCCCTCCACTTTAAAAAACCTTATATCATAGGAAAATTTGTTGTATCCAAAACATCAACAGGTGCATTCCGGTTTAGCCTCAAAGCCGGCAATGAGAGAGATCATCCTAAATACTTCAATATCGCAATCATATCCTCATCTCCCAATCCTTCCTTCACCGCACCCTCCAGCGCCTCATTCAATGTCACCCCTGCCGGCGTATCCATTCCCTGCTCTCTCGCCAACCTGATATCCTTTGCCAACAACTTCAATGCAAACGCTGGTGCAAAATTCCCATTAATAATCCCCGGTGTCTTTATCTTCGTAATCCCACTCCCTACACCACCTTCATTTATTAATGGTAACAACTTATCTGGTCCTATACCATGCTTTTGAGCAAATATCACCGCCTCTGCCAATCCCTGCACTGTAATACCCAGAAACGCATTGATAGCCAGTTTCGCATAGTTCCCCGCACCATTATCCCCCAACAACGTAGCCGACTTACCCAAACTATCAAACACCGGTTTCGCCCTTTCAAAATCCGCCTCATTCCCTCCTACCAATATTATCAACTGACGATCTTCCGCAGGTTTTACACTCCCCGATACAGGCGCATCCAGGTAAGCAATCCCCTTCTCTCTGACACGAGCCGCCATTGCCTTCGTCGTATCCGGAGATACTGTACTCATATCAATCGCCAGTAACCCATCAGGTAACGGTGCCGCCAGCAACTGATCCCAGATCTCCTTCAACGCTGCATCATCCGACACCATCGTAATAACACAATCTACATCCTTCACAAGTTCCGCCAGTGTAGCAGCTACCTTCACACCTGTTTCCTTTGCAAATTCATTTGCCTTAGCTACCGTGCGGTTATACACCTTCACATCAAATCCTGCCTTTACCAGGTTCTTCACCATAGGTTTACCCATGTTACCAAGTCCTGCCCATCCTATTTTCATAATTCCAGTTTAATAAAAATGCCGCAAAAATTTGCGGCATTAAGTTACTGAGCAATTTTTAAAGCGGAGATATTTTCTTCAGGAAGTTGGAATACATTTCCTTTCAACTGTTGGCATAAACTATCTAATTCAGCTACTACTGCATCTTTTGTTTTGTTATAACACGCCAGATCCATGTCTTTGGTTTTTTCCAGTAGAAAGTAATATTGCTTTACATTCCTGAATGCCTGTAATAAGATCATGGAGACGTGAGGGTCCCTGCCCTGTCGAAGATTAGAGATTTGCTTCGCGGTAAGTAATGATGCCGCATCCATCAACATCATACGCAGTTCGAAACAACTGTTCGCATCATTGTAATGTTCTGCCGCTATCCGTTCATTTATCTGCTGAATCTCTATCATAGTACATATGTATAAAAAATAGCATTAGTTCAATTTTCAAACCAAGCATAATTTAAATACAAAATTAACACCATATAAACACATGCAATAAAATAAAGATAATATTACACAACTCAATGGAGGAGATTTTCCACAATTTGAGGGCATTAAAAAAACGCTTTTGCCCCTAAAAGACAAAAGCGTTTAACATAATTAATTTCACTTATTTCAAATAAGAACGCAGGAACCATGCCCACTCCTCATGCTCCTTCAACACACCTGTCAGGAAATCGGCAGTACCCGTATCCTTATACTCATCCTCCACCTTCTCTATATGCGCACGCACGCCACGAATAAGCGTCTCATGGTCATCCAGCAAATTCCTGATCTGGGTATTCTGATCATTCGTATAATCCCCTTCCTGCAGGTTAGCCAGTTTCAGATAATCTGCCAGACGGCCTTCGGCATAATGTCCAATCTTACGTACACGCTCCGCTACCTCATCAATCGTTTCCGCCAGTTCAGTGTACAGTCTCTCATACAACTTATGCAACTCCATAAAACTAGGGCTCTCGATGTTCCAATGATAATTGCGGGTCTTCGCAAATAACACCTGTTCATCTGCCAGTAATTGATTTAAGATAAGGGCAACAGCTTGCGTGTTCTTTTCGCTGATTCCAATATTAGCTTTCATATCAAAATTGTTTATATTTTACTTAATCCTTAATTTCTGTAGCATTTCTGTTGTCAAAGTATCTGCCGATGGGCCATAACCCGATACAAGTATACCTTTCAGGCCATTTTTACACTCAATAGCATATACCGCTGCCTCGTCCGACGGATCCGAATTACCCTCATACCTGTACACATCCACGATACTGAAATCATCCACATGAATCTTATCCTCTGACGATACGATGTAATTGTCTTCCATGTTAAAATCAACAGTAAAGCCTTTTTTCTTCAAAGCGGCAATAGCATTGATAACAGTATCGTAGTGCAATTGGTGTTCCATAAATTAAATATTTAACAAAGTGAGCATATTCACATTCTTCCGCAGGAACAGGGGAAACTTCAAACAGTATGCTATATTAAGCATTTTTGTCCAAACACGGAAGGCCGCTCCTTGACAGAAACGGCCAATTGCAATCAAGCTCCACTGTATGAATAAAGGAAGGAATGAACATTTTTCCATTGAAACAAAGCTAACTCCCTAAACTGCTACTGTCAATTGACAAAACATATTATCTGTTGTACTTTTCGTGGGTACAACCTAAATTCTAACCTTTAGTGACCACCCCGCCAATAAATCCACCTTTATTTTTCACCTCTCATTACAAAACTTATAATCAGATTTCACCACATGAAATCATTACCCGCATTTTTTCAGACAATGCACTGCGATTTATAAAGACTTATTTTATATAAAATCGCCCTTAGACCAGTTAAGAATCCGAAAGTTTAATCTTAACCGGTTACTTTTTTTTAACGTAAAAAAGACCTTTTAATTTACCTCAACAATTCCATCCTTTACCGACAAAACTCTCTTCCAATCACGATTGTAGATACATTTACAAAATCGACCAATACAAATATTTAATTAAACATCGTGCCATGGAAAGAAAAATCTTCTTGAAAAACACCCTCGCTGCTTTAGGTTTAGCAGCCGTTGCCCCACTGGCTGTATCGTCCTGCGGAAAAGACACAGATACGACTACCAGCACAGACGGTACTACCACTGACAGCACCACTACCAACACTGGAAGTACAACTACATCCTGCACTGTCACAGCTACTGAAACAGCAGGACCATATCCTACCAAAAGCCCATCTTCCTATGTAAGAAGTAACATTGTCGATAGTCAGGCCGGTGTGCCACTCACTGTGAAAATCACCATCGCCAATACAAAGAACAGTTGTGCTGCACTCTCCGGTGCACTGGTAGATATATGGCATTGCACCGCTGTGGGCTACTATTCTGAATATGTAGTAAACCCCGGTGGTGGATATTCCAGTGTTGACTATACCTCTTCTCACTTCCTGAGAGGACGTCAGACTACTGACTCCAGCGGATTAGTTACTTTCACCAGTATCTTCCCAGGCTGGTATTCAGGCAGAGCGCCACACATTCATGTGCATGTGTACAATAGCAGCGGTACTTCTCTGCTCATCACTCAGATCGCGTTCCCTGCTGATGTTTGTAACACGGTGTACACCACTGCTACTGACTACAAAGCACACGGTACGCAGGATACATCCAACACTGCCGACTCGATATTCAGTGACTCCCTTGCCAATGAACTCGCTACTGTAACTGGTAGTGTCTCGGCCGGCTATACACTGACACACACCATCTACGTCGCTGCATAAATTCATCGTATGAGCGTGTATCCAAAGATGCACGCTCTTTTTAATAAGGATACCTCCGCTTATAACTACAGTAACAATGAAGACCATCCGCCTCATATATCGCAAACTCATTGATGCATCGAATACCAAACCATGGGATCAAATGCTCTTCGAAGGCTCCTGGTATGAATACCTCCTGCAGGCACAAACATTCAATCCTGAAAAAAAGTACAACACCTTCGCTGAACTCATCGCTAATGTTCCTAATGCAGACAGGATCCATTTTCTCGTTACACCTGCCATCATCGGCTACCTCAAACAACTGAATGGCAGAGTACCTGATATCACTAACAACATTGGTAAAACATTTTTACCATTCAAAATTTTCAAGTTCGAAATCGTCAACTCTGACATCACAGATAAAAAGAAACACCAGGTAGCGGTGAACTTCATTTCTGAACCGCTCACCTGGCATAACACCATCAGCAATCAGCTGCTGGTCACTATTAACAACGAACCGGAGAATGGTGAAACACTCACAGAAATGTTCTCTATGCAACCATTCCTAAGTATTTATTCTATTCAATCATGATACCACAATCAAAAGGAAAAATGTACCTGTCTGATGAACGCGGCTACAACGAAATGCCTTGGTTCCGTACATACAATACATTCAACTTCGGCAGGTATTTCAATGAACACAAACAGCCGTTTGGTGCACTCTATGTACTGAATGAAGATGTATTAGCTGGTGGCAATGGTTTTCGTATGGAAATCGAAACAGCTTCTGACATTATCCTGCTACCTGTTGTAGGCGCCATCACCGTCTCTACTAATGACGGACATAATGGTTTGCTGGAAGCGGGGCAGGTACAGGTGCTACACCTCACACGGGGTACTACATTCGAAGTACGTAATCCATACGAAAATGACTTAGTGAAGTTCCTGCAATTATGGATCAAAACCCCAATAGCAACGTCAGCTACATTGACCACTTTTGACCTCAGCCATAAAGATCAGCTGCACACACTCATCAATAATGACACCTATTCCTTGTCTATCGGAAAATTCAATGGCAGGGCTGAAACCACCTACCCACTAAAAGATAAGGCCAAAGGGGTATTCGTATTTAATATAGAAGGGGCTTTTGAAGTGCAGTACAGACTGCTGCATAATGGCGATGGGCTTGCTTTGTGGGATGTAGATGCAATAGAAATGGAGGCGTTGTCGAGTGATGCCATCATCCTGCTACTGGAAGTGGCTATGTGAAAAAAAGCCCCGGGTAATCAGTCCGGGGCCGCATTTTCATCACTCTTCCAATTTACCGTCTTTATAAGGAGGTCTTGTTTACGCATACCTATTTCCTACCCTATAGTAGTAGAAGAATGTTCACTAAGATAAAATATTGTTTATCATTGACTGATGATGCGAATCAGCAAATGCTGTGATAGTAGTAAGGCACTAAAAAAACCGCTACAGCCACTTCACGCGATTCGAATATACGGTAGGTTTGATACGCTGTCATAGTATGACAAAGCTACTAATTTATTCGTTCCTGCTCTTCCTTTGCCCCGCCCTCCTTGTGGCTTTGTTTCGTCCCACCAAATGCCCTGAAATAGGTCAGTTTCATCACCGGAAAATAACTGGACTCCGCACTATACACCACTTTCGATTTTAAATCATGCGCCTCCTCTGTCAATTGACCAAAAGAAAATGGAATATGCATACTGGAAAATACATCCTCTACCGCAAACTGCAAAGTGCCTTTCCCCATCTCTTTTTTCACACCTACGTTCACTTCTCCAAAACTACCTACCTTCTTAGACCCATCATAAGAAGGACCCCAGTAAAAACCGGACAATTCACCAGACCACCCTTTTTGAAACTTAAATTGTTCACTGAAATTCACACTCCACGTAAAGTATCCTTTCTGCGCCGGCTTTCGCGTATAATCCAATTTAAATTGCCTGTAGGCGGCCAGCAGACTGTAATTCATACTCCACCAATCTGTCACCTTCACAGGTATACCTGCCTGAAACACCAGGTTATTCTGCCACAACATATTTTGTGAAGACACTATCAACACTGCACTATCCGGTGTTTCCGTCATCTGCCAGCGTACGATAGGATGATCATCTCTACTGGCTAAGATCGAAAATGAATAGCCTTTATAATTGTATCCTATTTTAAAAATATTCGTGATAGTAGGTATCAATGAAGGATTGCCTGATTCATAAGAATTAGGTCCTGTATAAGATTTATAAGAAGCCAGATCTGTATAAACTGGCCGGGTGATTCGCTTATTGTAAGTGATAAACAATTCATGTCCGCCCGGGAATGCTTTATTAAAAGCAATGGCAGGAAACAGTTTTCCCATCTTACGAACAGTTGTCAACCGCGTATCGGCATATTCATACCTGCTACCCACTGTCAATGCAGTCGTAGAATCCAGCTGCCATTTCAGGGACGCATAGCCCGCCCCGATTATTTCTCTCATCACCCCATCATTCGTTGCATCCTTACCAGTTACATATTCACCATCTACCAGGCTTTTAATACCCGATGCACTTTCCGTACGGTTATAACTACCTTTTACACCTGCTTCCAATTTCAATTTATCACTGAGCTGCGCTTTATAATCCAGTTTCACCACACCTACCTGTATCAATGTATGTGCATACCCTTCCTGTATCGGTGCAAACAAGGTATCGTTATTCCCAATCTCTTCTCCTTTCAGATTTACAAATGAATTCACCGCTTTGCTGGGGCGATCCATTGTATAGCGCAGGTAATCCAGGCTTACATTCAGGTGCTTTCCTTCCACATAGAAATCCGCAATCGTATTCTTCCATTTCATGTATTCATTGACATCTACATGATTGTATAAGATAGAATCAGGCAGTACATTAAACATGCCGGTATTGATATTATGCAGATGCGTTTGACTATATCCAAACAGCAAACTACCGCCCATATGTTTGGAATCAAAACCGACTCTGGCGGTATGACTGTTCTCCACAGGCTGCATCACACCTGTTACATCAGAATAGGTCAACCCTCCATATAAAGGTTCTACAGCTGTACCGATCGCATGCCAGTTCGCATTACTCCTGTTATGATTATAACTGTAGGAACCATACCACTTATTATATCCCAGTTGTACACTCGTACCTGCTTTCTCTCCCCAGCCATAGCCCGCAGTAGCGCTCACACTACCATTCAAACCGACATTGCTGTTCTTCTTTAAAACAATATTGATAATGCCGCCATCACCTTCTGCATCATAACCTGCACCCGGTGTAGTGAGCAGCTCGATCTTTTCCACATCGTCCGCCCGCATTCCTCTCAGCAAGGCTACTACCTGTGTAATGGGCATACGCAATAGCTTTCCATTCAGCATTACCATCACACTACTTTTTCCATTCATAGAAATACTATTGTTTCTATGATCGATGATAATACCCGGTGCACGTTCCAGCACCTCCAATGCCGCACTGCCTTTGGAGAGGATACTGCTTTCTACATTCACTACTATCCCCTGTTCCTGTTGCTGATAAAGTGGTTTCGTACCACGTATCACCACTTCCCCCAGTTGCCGGCGGTTAGTCTGCAATACCTGTACGCCTACATTTCGGGGTCCATCCAGGGATAAATTTACCCCCTCGTACCCAATCGCATTTATCCTGAGCACATATTGTCCCGCTGGCACTTGAGCGATCAGAAAACCTCCCTGTTCATCAGAGACGGCTCCTTTAAAAATACTGCTATCTGCAGCTTTCAGTATGATGACATTTGCAAAAGGAACCGGCGCCCCCTGCACATCCTGTAGTTTGCCACTGACCTGCGCCAGGGCAGGCGAGCAAATTGCGATGATATAGCAAATTAGAAAAAGGCGTTTCATAATGCTTGTTTTCAGCAAAAGAATCTAAATTCTTTTCCTCCGAAAAAAGCGTATGACCACCCGTTGTAAATAATTGATGAAATACCCCACACCCGTTCATGTACAACCAGGTGCATTTGATCATTTTCCCGTGTTATTTCATATAATTATACCCACTGCCACAGCATATTTTCGTAAATTAGGGATATGGAAAAGCATTGGTTATTTCGTTACAGGCTCTACCATCTGCCATTCTGGGTAATGTATCATTATGCATGGTGGGTAGTGTCTTATGGCGATCCGCTCAAAGCGGCCAATACCATCCTGTTCACCCCTCATGCCGTAGAGTTCGCATTTTACGTCGTTTTTCAGGCGGTGGCAGTATATTTCAATTTGTACTACCTCATTCCTCAATTTCTTCAGAAAGGGAAATACCAGGCTTACATGGGCTACCTGTTGCTCACACTGGCAACCGCCACCTTGTGTATAGTAGGAGGGTATTATCTCATTCCCACTCCCAGTGATCTTTGTTTCTTTGGATTTGTTGGCAAAGCCCTGCCCAGTACCATGGCAAGTATGACCCTGGCCATGAGTATCAAGCTGGCCAAACACTGGATGCAAACAAAAGAACGCCAGCAATTATTAGAAAAAGAAAAACTGGAAACAGAATTGCAGTTTCTGCGCAATCAATTTAATCCACATTTTTTATTCAATAGTATTAACTCTATCTTCTTCCTGATCCATAAAAATCCGGATGTAGCAAGTGCTTCACTGGCCAAATTCTCTGAATTATTGCGGCACCAATTGTATGAATGTAATGATCCACACATTCCACTCGATAAGGAAATAACTTTCCTGGAAAACTTTATAGAACTGGAAAAATTAAGACAGAATAAAAGCACCCGCATACAAGTGCATTTTACTGACAAACCTGTTGCGCATATTTCAATTGCACCATTTATACTGATGACATTTATTGAAAATGCATTTAAACATGTATCAGGTCAGGATGCAAACTGGATCAATATTCACCTGGAAATAGAGGCAGATCAACTACTTTTCAGGGTCAGCAATAGCACGACAGACAAGGCATCCAGTCAATACAGCGGTATAGGATTACAGAATGTAAGAAGAAGACTGGACCTGATATACCCTGGTCAATACCAATTAGATATCCAGGAAAAACCGGACAATTTCACCATCCAGCTACAAATCAACGCCGACGCCGGTAATGCAATGGAGATACTCCCACTTGCAATTTAAAATGCCGGTTAAAATAAGACACATTATTAAATCCACTCACGGCTACACATCGTACCCGGTGGAAATGCCTGCCGCAGGCACCCTCCCGAAAAAAATGGCTCCCGACATTAGTGGAAGCTGTTTTTTTCGCAATGAGATTATTATCTTGTTGCTCATATAAAACCAACACGATATGAGGGTATTGATTCTACTGTTATGTTTAAACTATTTTCAACTATCTGCGCAACAAAAAAACTTCCCCATCACCAGCTACGGCGCCAAAGGTGATGGCAAAACCAACAACACCACCGCCATCCAGGAAGCTATCGACAAAGCAGCTGCCGCTGGCGGCGGTACAGTAGTCGTACCAGCCGGTAAGTTCGTAACCGGTGTCATCGCCCTGAAATCTGGTGTCACCCTGCACCTGGCGCCCAACTCCTTCCTTCTCGCAACCACCAGCCGTAAGGATTATGGTCCAGCCAAAGCCTCTGCCCTGATCGTTGCCAACAACCAGCAAAATATCGGCATCACGGGGAAAGGGACCATCGATGGACAAGGAGAACTGCTCCTGAAAGACATTTTTGACATGCTAAAAAAAGGCACACTAAAAGATAAAGAATGGCAGCATTACAACGAATGGGGACAAATGCGACCTGAAGAAAACAACCGTCCAAAGCTGATTGCATTCACAAATTGTCAGCACGTAACGGTGAAAAATGTCACCATCCTGAATGGTCTCTGCTGGATACAGGACTATGTAAGCTGTACGGACATGATCTTCGACAGCATCAAAGTGATCAGCAATACCTTCCTGAATAACGACGGCATTGACCTGGTAGACTGCAAAAATGTAAAGCTTACCAACAGCAGCTTTGACGTAGCCGATGATGGCATTTGCCTGAAATCGCACGATACCGCAGGACTTTGTGAGAACATCTACATCGCCAATTGTAAGGTACGTTCCAGCGCCAGTGGGTTCAAAATGGGCACCGCCTCCTGGGGAGGATTCAAAAATATCACTGTAAAAAACATCTATGTATACAATACCTTCCGCTCTGCTATCGCTATTGAAACGGTAGATGGCGGAATTGTGGAAAACATTGATATCAGCAATATCACAGCAAAGAATACCGGTAATGCCATCTTCCTTCGCCTGGGCAAGCGCCAGGCACGTCGTGAACCCGGTACCCTCAGCAAAGTGCGAATTTCTAATGTAAAAGCGGAGATCCCAGCTACCAAACCTGATGCAGGGTATAATATGGAAGGGCCAAGAGAGCTTTTTGAACATAACACTTTCCCTGCCGGCATCTATGGCATACCCGGTCATCACATACAGGATGTGACTTTGGAAAATATAGATATCACCTACACCGAGAAATCCAGCATGGCGGTAGCGAATATCAATGTAGATTCATTACATCGTATTCCTGAAGCGATCAGCGATTATCCTGAATTCTCCATGTTCAGAGAATTGCCAGCATGGGGTTTTTATGTGAGACATGCGGATGGTATTACTTTCAAAAATGTAAAACTGAGCTATACTGGAGAGGAGTTCCGTACAGCTTGTATTTTTGATGATGTAAATGGATTGAAACTGGAAAAGGTGAAGATAAACAAAGCAGCTTCCAGACCGCTGATCATATTAAATAATGTAAAGGACCCGGTAGTAGACGATCCGAACCTGACTAAAGAATAATAAAAAGAACCAACATATTACCTGACGTCATCGGGTATCCGAATTTCCTGGGGCTGGCCAAAAAGCAAAGTGAAGGTCGTGACAATTGCTTAAACGATGACAGGTCTCCATCAGGTACCCGAAATAAATAAGGGCTGACCATTACTTTTTGGTCAGCCCCTATAGAATAAATTCCTGTAATCGTTGTCTCGTCACCGTCTGGTTCCCCCAATAAAAAGCATCCGCCTCATTCAACCTGGCCATACCCGCATCAGACTGCCCTGCCAACCAACTCACAAATTCGGCTTTAGCCGTAAATGACAGTACCTTATCATCCATGATCCCATCCCACAAACCACCATAATAATAAACCCCATTCCGGTATTCCAACCCCATTCCACAATAATCCCGGTGGCCAAATCCAAAATTAGCTGTCAGCAACCGTTCCGCCACCTTTTCCGCCAATTCCACCCCATAGCTTTCCGTCTTGCTTTCCAGCAGGCGGCGCCAGTTTTGCTGCTGTACCCTGGCCTCCTGATCTCTTTGTCTTTGCACCTGCAGTGCTTCCTGTTGGAGGCGGCCCTTGCTCACCTGCTTATACACAAATTGATCCATGAGCAGATCTGCCTGTACGATCAATCCGCCCAGTTCCGGCTCCTGGAATACGTATTTGGAAACCAGGGTATCCAATTTCTTATCTGTCGGCCATATCAATACCGGCTTTCCGTCATTTCTGATCCCATTCATGGATAATAATGCCGGCGTCTGAAATCTGATACTTCCGCGAACACAATGATATTTCTCCAGTATTACCCGGAGCTGATGGTCTATGGCTGATTGTAATTCTTCTCTGGACGTCATTAGGATAGCTTTACGAACCCGGCAACAATTTACACTATCTCAAATAAAAATGATTATCAACCAGTTTTTCTTTTTATTAAGAAAACAGGAGGGGTAATACCCTGTCATATTTTAAAAACAAACAATGCCTTAGATAAGTATACTATAATAGTATCAACTCATTTTCCCCTCGTCACAAAGCAGACCCAGGTCACATAATTCATGATCCGGGCGCCCATGCCACTTTATAATATCAAATTGTAGGTCCGCTCATTATTTCATTGACCACATACATGGTCTAACATTTCTATCGCACTTTTGTTCAGGCAGCAAAAAAAACAGGATATATCAAAAATAAATGAACCTCCTTAGACCAGCATTAATGGAAACCTGGCTCCATCAGGTATCCGAATGAAAAGAGCGTGTATCTTACTTTTGATACACGCTCTTACATTTATTTACTAATAATCTTAACAAAGACAGCAGCTTTCTATTTATTTACTGACAATTTCAACACTGCCTCGTAACCTTATATCTTTCGAAGAACTCCCGACCATAATCTCAAACTTCCCGGGTTCTACCGTAAAATGGTCATTGATATCCCACAACCCCAACTCATGCTTACCCAATTCAAAGCTCACTTCCTTTTCTTCCCCCGGGGCCAGCGTAATACGCTCAAACCCTCTCAACACTTGTGTATAAGTGATCACACTGCTTATTGCATCATGAATATATAATTGCACCACCTCATCACCTTTTACAGCGCCTGTATTTTTCACCTTACAACTCACTGTCACATTTCCCTCAGGCCCCTGTTGCGCAGGAGTAACTTTCAGATCACTATATCCAAATGTGGTATAACTCAACCCAAAACCAAAGGGATACAAAGCCCCCCATACCGATGTCTTAGAAGAGGCCTCTGAACCCGGTTTAAAAGGAAAAGCATACGGTATCTGCCCCACTGATTTTGGGAAAGTCACTGCCAGCTTTCCACCCGGATTATATTCTCCAAACAATACAGACGCAATCGCCTTACCACCAAACTCCCCTGGAAACCATCCATGAATAATAGCAGGAATATTCCGCTGTGCAAAATTGATCGTGGCCGCACGACCATCTAACAATACTAATACCACTGGCTTTCCGGTAGCATAGACCGCTTCTAACAAACGTTCCTGTACTACCGGCAAGTCTAAACTTGTACGGGAACGATCTTCACGTACCGTCTTTTCAGAACCACCTAAAACCAGAATAGTTACCGCTGATTTTTTAGCCAGATCTACCGCCGCCTGTAGCATATTTTGCTCCGCACTATCAGCAGGAAAAGGTAAAATCTCATCTTCAGGAAAATGCGGCCCTATTATATTACATCCCTTCTCATATCCCACCATTGCACCTGGCAACATCGCTTTGATACCATCATACACCGTCATCAATGGTGCATTTGCAGGACCATACCTGGATAACAATCCTTCTACTTCTTTGGCATTGGGACCAATGACCGCCACTGATTTCAGCGACTTGCTCAATGGCAGCATCTGATTTTCATTCTTCAACAATACAATAGATTCCAGGGCGGCCTGCAGCGACAACGCCTGAGCGGCAGCCGTATGTACCTGACTGGCATCTCCTCTATATGGGTTGTCAAACAAGCCTAACCGAAACTTCACACGCAATACTTCTGCCACCCGCTGATCTAACATTTCCATAGATATTTTACCATCTTTGATTGCCTGTCGTAACGGATGCAGAAAATCCTCCGGTATAGAAAAATCAGTTCTGATATTCACACCTGCATTCACAGCCATCGCCACTGCATCTTCCATATCAGCAGCGACTTTATGCTTCTCATAAATGAACTCCAACGCCCTGCTATCAGTAGTCACATACCCATCAAATCCCCACTGGTGCCTTAATATATCCGTCAGGAAATAAGCACTCCCTGTTACAGGCACACCATCAAAGTCATTGTAGGAACTCATTACACCCATAGGATGCGCTTCTGCTACCGCTACTCTGAAAGGCTCCAGGTACAAGGTTTTCATCTCTCTTGGCGCTACATGCGGATCCGTTCGGGTACCACCATCTCTACCACCCACCGGCACGGAATACACCGCAAAATGCTTGATTGTTGCCGCTACACCCTGCTTTTGTAAACCTAATATCATCTGCTTGCCTAACTGACCGACAAGGTAAGGATCCTCGCCATACACTTCTTCAGCACGGCCCCAGCGAGGATCCTGTACAATATCAAGTATAGGGGAATAAATATTAGTGTATCCTAATGCCATCGCCTCCTTTCCTTCAATAGCACCAATCTGACAGATCAGCTGCTTATCCCACGTAGCCCCCTGTCCACACTGTGCCGGAAAAGAAGTCGCCCTGTCATGACACAAACCTCTGATCCCTTCATTGGTAAAATCAACAGGAATACCCAACCGTGTATTTTCAATAAACCACTTTTGAATAGTATGAATCGTTTCAATATGCTTACTATAAGGAAAAGCATATTCTGACTTGAATTTCCCTACACCATTATGTTCCTCATCAATATTACCAATCCCATCTTTCCAGATCTGATGCTGCCATTCGGGCGTAGGGAGGGCGTCTTTCAACACCCTTCCCGAACCATATAATGTGGCCAGCTGACAGGTTTTCTCTTCAACCGTCATCTGTGAAATTAAATCCCTGACCCGGTCTTCAATATTCGCCTTTGCATCTTCATACACATCTTTTTTTCCATTTTTGTTAAAATCAATCTGAGCATAAGAAATAGAGTGGAATAGTATAGCACAAAGTATTAGTAATATCTTCTTCATAATTTATAACTAAAATCATCATACAAAGGTTGCAAAGTTACTACATCCTTTGCTGTCTCTTTCACTACTGTGATCGCAAATATTTTAATGTTCTTATTCTCCGGCAGCTTGATCCGCTTTGCATGTGCAGGTATAGCTATCCGATATTTAAACATATAACTATAATTGTAGGCTTCATTCTTTGAGGGGTAAGCCAGATGCCTGTGCGATGCAAACCAAGCAATGTTGTCTTTTTTCACAAAAGGATCAGCGATACTTTTCACCGTGATCTCATCCTGCTCAAAACGCCTATTATAATACTGACCGATATATCCCGTCCATTCCTGAATACCTACAGGTACCACATGGTCATCAATCCGGAAATCACCCACCGTATCCTTATCAGCTACTGCTAAAAGATACACGGCATTATAGTCCCCATCCGGCAACACGATTTCCTGCCCTTTACAAATTACGGCATTGCTGTCTTCATCTGCACGACTCCCCATTTTAAAAGCCACATCTTCGCTCACAATCGTATCCGGCACCAGTTCTGCAGGTAAGCTATATCTGCCTTTCAGGTTACCATCGTCCCTGTTATTGTCATAGCTGAATGCATCTACATTAAAAGGTAGTGACACAGGCGCCTGTGCCACTACGCTCTTAACTGCTACAGTTGGAGCAAATTTTACAGCAAAGGATTTGATAGCATCATGTCCCATATCAAAAAATACATGCTGCCCATCAAACTTTGCTGGTCCAATCCGCTTTTCCTGGCCATTCACTTCGTAAGCATCTGCGATACCTGCAGAAAACTGTACAGTGACGCCATGTGTATCGATACCCAGCAGCTCGTTTAATCTCACGATATAATAATCATCAGAATGTTCCATTTTCTTGAACGCCATCAGGCCAATCTGTGGCGTACTAATTGTCAGCATAGCAACCTGTTTGCCATCTTTACCTGCATGCGCATCTGTTTCAAATGCCATTAAAGGTTGATTCAAAGCCTGTCCCTGCCAGGGAGTCAACCCTTTACGCCAATCGCCGGCATGTGCATAAATGCCATATTTAAATGCATGCCTGCCCCAATCCTGTGTACCCTGCACGACATAACGCTTATCAGGTTTAGGTGTGAACAACAGTGTCAAACGCAGGGTCGTATCATTCGGCTTATCTGATCCATACTTACAATCTTCCAGTATCGATACCCCGAATTGCCCACTCTTATCTGTCTGATCAAACCACTGATTGGAAGGCGCTTCGTAAGCCTTTTCATTGTTTCGGGGTCTTGCAATCGTGCCAACGCCCATGTTGTAGGTAGTGCTATCATTCACAGCTGTGAGTGGAAATGCCGCCTTCAGACTTACACCTTTCGATTGCCAATCCAGCAGGTTATCAATCTCCAAACGTTTGCTTCCAGCGGCAAGACTCAAAATCTGGGTAATTTGTGAGCCCAATCCTTTACGGCTCACGGCTACCGCTATGCGCAATGGCCCATTTTCCACCACGCGCAGGGTAGCTGCTTTGTCCAGGTGATCAAATGGTGGTTTCTGACGCTCATCCCAGTCCATATTCCATGCGGGCCAGGTATAAGATTTTTCTGATTGAAAATCGAGTACAGCAGGCTTACTTAACAGCTCATGATTTGTAACCTTATCATAGATGCTGGCAATATTTCCATCTGCACTGATCTGAACCTTATAAAACTCATTTTCTAATGAATGATCGGTAACTTTCAAACCGGAGGTCACTTTTGTAACCTGGCTTCTTACATCATACACGGCCAATCCAACAGATGGCACCTTTGCCTGAAAGATGAATTTCAATGTGTGATCAGACACCTGCAATACCTGACTTTTAACAGGTATACCATCAGGACCATATACTGTAATCCCCTCCGGCACCTTATCAAATACTACACTAGCCGTCACTACATCCTCCCGTTCAATCGCCAATGGGTTATACACAACTACTGCCCGCCCTTTCACACGCGTATCCATCTCCTTCGCCAAGGCTTTCATTGAATTTTCCAACACAGCTGCAAACCCATTTGCCGCTACATACTCATCATTCCACGCATATTCATACGCTTTTGGAATAGACGTACCCGGCAATACATCATGCACCTGACTACCCAATACCAACTCCCACGCATTATTCAATTTATTGAAAGGATACGCCGCCGCACCTTTATAATCTGCTACCACGGCCAGTTGTTCCGCTGCCTTCGCCAACAGTTCATTCTTCCTGTTCATCTTCTTCATGAACGCCTGTGAGGTAATAGAACCTGCACTATGCTCTGTGAGTAACAACTCTCCTTTATAAGTTGGCAAATCACGCTGTATCTCCGGCGTAATGTCCTTAAAGATCTGATCAGAAGATGTCAACACTACCTTCAACTTGCTATCCGGATTATTCAAACTCCCTTCTGCATGTTTCACATCATTCTCCCTTGGTGCACCACCCTGATCACCTACACCATAATAATGAAAGTCAAATGCATATCCTGATTTCTTCCTGTTATTCTCCAATCGCTTACTCCACCCTTCATCCAGGTCCAACCTCACCGGTACATGACTCACATATGCCCCACCATTCAATGCAGACACCAGCCCACTGCCATCAGGGCCATACCAGGTTCCAATATTAAAAGGAATACCCACTGCAGAACCCCATGTTAACTTCTGTGTGGAAAACCCGATCAAACCAGCATGACGTAGCACTGTCGGCAAACTTGCAGGGAACCCAAAACAATCCGGCAACATATAATCCTGGCTCACTACACCAAACTCCTGCTGAAAGAAATTATTCCCATACAGCACCTGCCTCAATATTGACTCCGGTGTAGACATCACTGTCTCTGCCTCATCTACAGAAGATCCGGACACATGCCACCTGCCTTTCGCGATATAGTATTTCACCTGTTGATATAAATCAGGATAATACTCCTTCATCATATGATAGCGACGTGAGCCGGTAAAATTGTAAGCATAATCCGGATACTTCTCAAACAAAGGGAAGTTCTCAGTCATGATGCTCTTAATGTATTCATTGATCACCTGGGGATAATCCCAGTTCCATTCCGTATCCAGGTGTGAATATCCAATCGTATATAATACCTTATCTTTTGCAATGTTGTATTTAGTCTGTGCTTTTAAGCATGTAAAACACAGTACACCTGCAAAAATTAAAATCTGCTTTTTCATTTAATATCCGTCGTTTTGTGTTAACACCGCGCCTGTATTTAAATCAATATCAGACTGCGGTATAGGAAATAAATTCTGATGATCCAGTATCCCTACGCCAGGGTTCGAGGGATCATTATTATACTTCCTGACACGTTCTACCAGTTTTTTTAATCGCATCAATGTGAGCATCCGCCACTCCTCCGCATACAATTCTCTTGCTCTTTCATCCAGAATAAAATCGATAGTCACATCGCCTGCAGTAATGCTGGAAGCATGTGATCTGCTACGAACTACATTGATATCATCCGCGGCCTTGCCTGCATCACCCAGTCCTAAATAAGCTTCCGCCCTTAACAGGTAGGTCTCTGCCAGTCGCATAGCATACAGGTCTTTGTGATTGTACCCACCACCAGACCTCCCAAGGTCAGTATAATGATCTAATGGCGCAGCCACTTTCATATAATAAGGGAATAGGTATTGTGTCGAATCTTTCAGTGGACTTGATCGGCTGGTATACAGTTTCCAGTCGATCACTTTCCCATTATAAGAAGAAGCGGGGTTGTCAAAATAGAAATGTCTCTTAACATTGGCTTCTGTATTCCTGTCATCATTCCAGTCGCCATTCCAGATGTCGTAAGCAATGTAATTGGTAGGTCTGCACCAGGCGACTGGTCTGCCCAGCGTATCACTATAGCCGGTATAACTACCACTATACAATTCTCCCCGGATAGCTTTTACCCCATCAGGCGTATTACCTATTCTATAATAAGCAGGACCAAATGCACGTTCGCCAGAATACTGTCCACCACCGGTAGTATTAGGTTCATTCTGTATCACCCAGATGGCTTCTGTATTATTACTCAGGTTCTGGTTATCCATGGTAAACAGATCGAAGAATGCATTTTCGGTGGAAAAGATATTCAGCTGTGTACCGAACCGTGTTGTCATCAATGCATAGCCGTAATCGTTTATGACATGTGAAGCTGCATCTGCCGCTTCCTGGTATTTTTGTTGTGCCAGGTATACATCGCTTAACAAATGCCAGGCAGCACCCTGCGTCAATCTTCCGGAAGCCGCTTCGCTACCTCTCTTTGGCAGGTTGGCAGCAGCATACTCCAGATCGGATTCGATGAGGGCATAGACAGAATCCTTACCGGCTCTTACAAAATCAGTACGTGGCGTAGTAACAGGCTTTGTCAGCAAAGGCACATCACCATACATAGTTACTAAGATGCGATAACTGAATGCCCTGAAAAACCGTACTTCTGCTACATATCCTGCACGCTGCGTCTGATCCGTCCATTCAAAATTATCAATCCCTTCCAGCACCGTATTGGCCTGGTATACCAAATCAAAAGCCTTGGTCCAGTATTGCTGTGGCAGCGAACCAGTAGGTACAATCTCTGTATCCCAGTTACACAAAGTACCGCCAGCAGGGTCTTCACCATAATAGGCTTCGTCTGTACCCAACGCTACATAACAAAACATATACTTCTCGTCCACATTACTATACCAGTTACGCCCCAGGCTATACAAGCCCACTACCCCCATTTCTACATCACTGGGCGATTCAAAAGCATTGGCTGCCGATACAAAATCTATCGGTTTTTCATCCAGTACCTTATTACTACAGGAAGCCATCAAGAATAAACTAACCGCTCCCAGGAAAATATTTTTACAATTCATTGTCATCTTTTTTAGAAGGAAGTATTTACACCACCAATAAAGCTTCTGATCACCGGCGCCTGCACATCAGGATCCCAGCCGGACCATTTGGTCCAGGTATACAGGTTTCTGCCACTCAGATACACACGGAGGTTATTAAAACCCCACTTATTGATCAACTTGTTATTGAAATTGTAAGACAGGGTTACATCCTGCAGGCGTACAAAACTCTTATCCTGGTATACCGTAGGTGCAATCTTTGGATTGTAATACATACCTGGTGCATTATTCACAGGATTGTCCGGCCGCCAGTAGGCACGTACGTTAGGTCTGTTCAAACGATAGGCTTTGTCCGTACCGCCTGTCACCAATACGCTGGTATTGCCCGCCATATAGTAACCATTGCCACCCTGTATGGAGTTCAAAAAGATGCTCAATGAAAAACGTTTGTAGCTAAACATATTGTTGATACTAAAACGGTAATTAGCATCTGTAGAACCCAGAATTTTACGATCCCCATCTGCGGTGATCGTTGCATCTCCATTCTGGTCTTTGATTTTAAACTGACCAGGATAATAACCTGACATAATGGTTTTGTTAAACAAATCCTGCTCCTGCCAGATGCCCTGCGTTTCATAGCCGTACACGGCATTGATAGAATGCCCTACAAACCAGCCATTGCCGATATCCTTAGTCACATTATTATACAGTTTGGTAATCTTGTTTCTGTTGAGAGCGAACACAAACGCGGTAGTCCAGTTAAAGTCTTTTTGTTTGATGTTCTGTGTTTCCAGGCTTACTTCCACACCATGGTTTTTGATACCACCGATATTATCCCATACACTTGAGTTACCTGAAATAGTAGGAATCCCTCTTTGTACCAATACATCGGTAGTAGTCGCATGATATACATCAACACTACCACTGATACGGTTATTCAGAAAACGGAAGTCCACACCCACATTTACTGATTTTGTTTTTTCCCATCCCAGGTCATCATTACCCATAGAGGCTGCATAGATCCCAATAGCGGTGTTAGCGCCAAATACAGTATTGGTACTGCTCATTTCAGATTGGCTGTTGTAAGCGCCAATCCCCTGGTTACCGTTCGTACCGTATGACAATCTTAACTTCAGGAAGTCCAGCCATTCTGTTTTCTTCAAAAATGATTCTTCTGTCAGCACCCAACCGAGGGATACAGATGGGAAGTTGCCCCACTTCTTATTGCTACCAAAACCAGAGTAACCATCTCTTCTCACAGTCGCTGTCAGGAGGTAGCGGTCTTTAAATCCATAGTTCACTCTACCCAGAAAAGACCGGGTATACTCCCTGGAACCTGCGCTGGAACTGGTTTGTACTTCAGCCAGCTCAAGTGCGTTATAGCCCAGTTTTTCAGAGTTAAAACCCGTACCGGAGGCGGTTGTACTTTCGCTGGTCAGCTCCTCATCACTATGCAATAAAGTGACGTCGATATTATGTATCTTATTAAAAGTATGCTTATAGGTAATGATATTATTGACCAGCCATTTGGTCTGGTTTGTAATCGACTTGCCGGCACTACCATTGACCTGAGCGCCCTCTGCTACTGACTTCGGGAAGTACTGAAAATGCCTGTTGAAGATATAGTTCTTGTTGTAGTTGAACTCATATTCCAAGCCTTCAATAGCAGGTATTCTTAATCTGCCTTTCAGCACCAGGTTTAAATTATCCTTAGGTTCATTATCAGTAACATACAGATGTCCCAGTGGATGATAAGCATAGGATTCACTGGCAATATATACGGGAAACTGTCCTGCTTCATTGTATTTATTCCCCAGCGGACTGGCTATAAGCGCATCATTCAGCGATGTTTCCAATCCTGAATAATCACGGTGTGTATAAGTAGGATCGAATTCGATCTTCAACCAGTCAGTAATTTTATTTTCAAATTTGGCAAAGAAAGTGAGTCGTTTGAACTGGTCATTGACGACAATCCCCTGCTGATCGGCATAAGAAGTAGATAAATAATAGTTGGTTCTTGGTGTTTTGCCAGATACACTTAGAGAATAGGATTGAATCGGCGCATCTCTCAACACCTCATTCAGCCAGTTGATATGATAACCTGCCAGGTAATTGTTTTTTTCTTCATCCGTTCGCTGGTAGGAAGCGACCACATCCTTGTCATTCACATCAGGTCTGACAGGTCGGTTATCTGCACTGCCAGGCCCTGTGGCATACCAGCTATACAGATCCTGCTGATAATAATAATCCACGAGTCTGCGGGCAAATGTTTCCGCATCCATAATCTTCGTCATCTGTGTATTAGCAAGATCCTGACTACCATAGTAAGCATTCAGACTAAAAGAAGGCTTATCAGAACTACCTGTTTTTGTGGTGATCACGAGTACGCCATTTGCAGAGCGGGAACCGTATACAGCCGCAGAACTCGCATCTTTCAGTACATCGACAGCAGCGATATCATTGATATTCAGATCGGCAGTCGTCCCATTAAAGATCACGCCATCAACAATAATGAGCGGTACATCGCTCGCAGAAAGAGAGGTCTTACCACGAATAGAAAGGCCACCTGTTTCACCTGCCATACTACCACTCTTCGCATTCAATCCGGGTGTAATACCCTGCAATGCCTGTACAAGATCAGTAGTAGCGGAGTTTTCCTTTCCCTTCATATCAATATGAGAAATAGCGCCAGTAAGGTCTTTGGCTTTTTGCGTACCATAACCGACCACCACCAGTTCATTCAGTTTACCCATATCTTCCTGCATAGTGATAGACATATTTGTTGCCGCAACACGTTCTACAGTAACAAATCCGATATAACTAAATACCAGCATGGCATTGTTATAGACCTTGAGAGAGAAGTTGCCATTACCATCGGTAGTAATGCCATTATGTGTCCCTTTTTCAACAATGTTCACACCTACTAAAGGATGCCCTTTATTGTCAAGCACCTTCCCATTTGCGATTTGATCCTTTGCATGATAAATGACGATGGTGGTCTTGTAAGTTTTGAATTGGAGAGAAGTTTCTTTGAGAATGGACTGCAGAATGTCAGTAACACTTGTATTATTCGCCTGGTAAGAGATAGGACGTGTGTTGGATACATCTCTATCATCAAAAGTAATTCCCCAGTTACTTTTTTGTCCAATAATTTCTAAGGCCTGTGAAAGGCTGATCTTATTAAATGAGACCGATATCCGGACGTTGTCCAGTTCGTTGGCCTGGGCCTTGAGCACATGAGTAACGCTAAGGCAAAAAATACAGGCAAATAATAGTCCCTGCCTTAGCCCCCTAAGGTAATTTTCCATAAATTTGTGCGAATTTTCTAGTGTTATTTTTTCTGTGATTTTGAAAAAGTAATTCTCAGGAATGTTAGCGGAAGTGGTACCAGCACTTCCGTTTTTTTATGCCTGGAACGACGCGATGTGTGATGTTGCCATGTAGGTCATAGTTGTGTTAGTTTGCGGTGATTATAATTTTATTATCTGCTTGCCGGTAAGAGATCTTATTTGTCATGCTCAGAATTTGCAGCACTTCCTCCAGGGTGGTATTAGGCTTGATGACCGCTGTAAACGTCGGCATATTGGCATTGGGATTAGCGATCACCAGGTCGGCATGATACCATCTTTCCAATTCGGAAATTACGTCTGTTAACTTCGTCTGGTGAAACTGTATTTCTCCTTTTTGCCATGCTACAATCCGGGCAGTATTTGGGATAATTTCTTTTGTAATTGCAGTAGGGAATATAGTCAGTCGCTCATGGGCAGTGAGCACATCATAGTTGGATGCACCGGTTACCCCTACAGCCACCTTTCCTTCGGTGACGGTAACGATCGGTTGTTCTGCGCCATAGGCTTTGATATCAAACGAGGTACCGAGTACCTGTGTATAATAATGATCGAACGAAACGATAAATGGCTTAGCGTCATCCTTTGTGACCGTAAAAAATGCTTCTCCCTGAAGGGTAATTTTCCGCTCTTTGAACTTCTTATCAAATGTAATAGAGGAGGCACAGTTCAGCCATACATGCGAGCCATCGGCAAGTAATATGTCTTTATGCTCACCTGTACCGGTAGTAATGGTTTCCCATTGTGTACCTGTAAATAAAAACTTAACAGGTATGATGAATAATAATGCAATTGCTGCCGCCCAGTACCATATTCTTCTATCTGGCTTAGTGCGCATCTTTTTAGATAATCGCGCATATCTTTCGGCGGCAAGGGTCTGATCGGGGATGACATTGTTTGGCAAAGCTTCCCATTCCGCCTGTAAGTAAGCAGAAAAGGCGGCATTGTCTTCAGTTAACAACAACTGTTCAATCAGTTGTTGCTCTTCTCTGGAACATTCACCTGAGAAGTATTTTTTCAATTGCGTCGTTGGATCAGGTTGCACAAAATGTGTTTATACTATTAAATACAGTAAAAAATAAAAAGAGGTCTATGCGGAGGAAAAATATTTTTCTTAGCTGATAATCACGAGGTACATGACCATCAGCACTGCGTCAAAACCGGGGTGCATGAGCAGGTATTTCTTCAGCTGTTTGAGGGATTTAATGATCTGAAGGCGTACCGTGTCCTTAGAAATCCCCAATTCCTGGGCAATTTCTTCATAGGAGAGGCCTTCGAACCGGCTTTTCTGGAAGATCTCTCTACAGCGGTCAGGCAGGGTGGCAAGGGCGTCGTTCAGGATGGAAACGTATTGTTTCCAGACCATATCATTTTCAGGATTGATATGGAAAGCGAGGTTATCGATGGTGTCTGGGGTCAGCTGCTGGTGAGTCTTTTGCTGCTTTAAGGTGTTTAAAATGGTGTTTTTAGCGATTTTGAAGAGCAGGGCAGAGAAAGGCTTGTTTTCATCTATTTGTACCCTGTAATTCCAGACTTTTAAGAATACGTCCTGTAGGATTTCTTCGGCGATCTCCCTGGTAGGGACAATCTTAATGGCATAACGGAATACGCGGTCCTGATAGCGGTAAAAGAGCTCCTGGAAAGCACTTTCCCTATCATAGTATTTAATCTCGCGTAATAATGACTCCTCATCAAGTTGTTGATAGTTCCTTCCCATATGACACTGCAAAATTATAGAATGCGGACAGTAAAGGGGATTAAGGTTAGGTTAATTGTATCTCGTAGCCAAAATAGTATAATCTTTCAGTTTTTTCATACAGGGGCAAAAAAAACGCCCCTGCTGTTGGCAGAGGCGTTAATTATTTATCTGACCATTTGTCAGTGACCATCCGGTTCAAAATCCAGGGAAACGGAGTTCATGCAGAAACGCTTTCCTGTAGGTGGAGGACCATCGTCAAAGATGTGACCTAAATGTGAATTACATCTTGCACATTCCACCTCAATACGTTGCATACCGTAGGAGTTATCTTCTTTATAGAGCACGCTATTAGGGCGGTCTGCTTCAAAGAAACTTGGCCAACCGCAGCTGCTGGCGAACTTAGCGTCGGAGCGGAAGAGTTTATTCCCGCAAACGGCGCAGTAGTAAGTACCTTTGGTATCTGCATCCCAGTATTTACCGGTGAAAGCCCTTTCTGTAGCTTGTTCTCTGGCTACAGCATATAAATCCGCAGGCAGGATCTTTTTCCATTCCGCATTGCTGACATTCAAATGGGAAGTGTCTGTGCGCGAGTAGTACGGGTTATGCATATCTGATTTATTTTTACTTTGCTGAGCGCGGCCGGTACAACTGAAAAGCGTACATAACAGCATACTCAGGTATAATGCGTTTCTCATTATTTATAGTATTATACTTATAATAACGAAATTCGGACCAATTAAGATTGCATGACATTTTAGCCCGGTCAGAACGCTTTCCTGGTAGTCGTGTTCCATATTTCCCCCCATCATTGGGTAAAATGATGCCATGAGGGAACAAATGGTTCCTGAATGGGAATATCGTTTACGCAACCGGGTAAATTAAGGTCTCATAGAGGAGTTTCCCTTCGTGATTGATCACCTTTACATTCAGTTTATCTTTTGCAACGGAGAAGTACATGAAGCCATAATCTGCCGCCTGAAAACGGCTGTAAGGCAATCCATCCTTAACAGGAGTGACTTCAGAACCGGCACCGGAAATGAAATGATGGGTGACACCGCTACCTTTCAGGTGTTGGAGAGAGTGGTCGTGACCGGAAAGGTATACGTTCACTTTATGTTTTTCTAAAACCTCTTCCAACGTCTTACGAATTCCCAATGTATCATAATTTGTAGTCCGTGGTCCGGCAGTATACATGGGATGATGCCCTACCACGATCTTCCAGCGTACATCTTTGTCAGCAGCAGCCAGGGTCTGGTTGATCCATTCCAGTTGTATTTCGGGGTGTTGCCCTTTTACATGCGGGCCATATTCAGGGTTATCATAAAATTCCGGCAACATAGGGTTCGTATCAATAAAGAGCATCAACACCTTACCCTCCTTTCCTACAGAGAACTCTTTGGAATAATAACGTGCCGGCATCTTCCATCGACGGCTGATGTTGGTATATCGTACCTGGGCGTCAGGATCAGATTTATAATCATGATTGCCCAGGATCGGATACCAATCCCACTGAAGGGAGAAATCTGTATAGACGTTTTCAAAGGAATAGTGAAACAAGGGATCGTGCTCACTAATTACACCAGAGGGATAAAAGTTATCGCCGGTGGAGATAATAAATTGATTGGGGTGTTCGGTGGCCCACTTGCCCATCTGACGGGCTACGTGTAACTGATGATCGGCGCCATTGCGGCCCCAGTCGCCAATGGCGAGGAATTGTAAAGGGTAAGGTGCTGCTGGAACGTCTATGTTTGCGTAGGTACTTAAAGACGAAAGCACGGAAGTACTTAATACACTAAAAGCTGTCTGTTTAAAAAAGGTTCTTCTTTTCATTCAATCACATTAAAAAAGGAGGGTGTATTCATTAATTAATGAAACTCCTGAGAAACGTATAAAATGGAATCTGGCTTCATCAGGTATCCGAATTAAAACATTCATGAAAGGGGGAATTCACCAACGGGGGATGAAAACCATTTTCAGAAAAAGAGGGTGTATCTAACTCATGATACACCCTCTTCACATATCAATACCCTGCGTTCTGCACTAAATTTGCATTCAACACGATCTCTGTAGCCGGGATAGGGAACAATCTTCTAAAAGTCCCCTCACCACCGGTCTTAAAGCCCCACGCATCTTCCCACTTACCAAAACGGATCAGGTCATTCCTTCTCCAACCTTCCCATGCCAGCTCACGACCTCTCTCATCCAAAATATCCTGCAGGGTGATTGTAGTCACCGTAGGTGCACTCACCCTTGCACGTACTTTATTAAACAACTCCACGGCTGTAGTGGTGCTACCCCCACTACGCAACAGTGCTTCCGCCTGCATCAGGTATACATCCGCCAGCCTCAGTACAGGAATATCATTGTTCTGATAACGGCTCACCGCATTCGGGTCAGGATAAAACTTGACAGACCTTGCACCACAGGAAACACCATTCACCTCCGCACCCACATTCATAGTCGCCGCATCTGTCAATGTAATCTCCCGGGTCAGGTTCAGCTGATAACTGCCATTCTTCACCGCAGTGCCCGCAAAATCATATTGTAAACCCGATAACCAGGTCGTATCTCTTGCATCACCAGTTAAACTGAACAGATCAAAGAACTCAGGAGAAGTACACATGGCATTACTAGGACTGAAATTAAGCCCGTATTTCGCCTTCAATGTTCCATGCAGGGTGTAACGGGTAAAATAGTTTCCCTGTGCTTTATTGGCGTCAAATACTGCCACAAAGATGGTTTCGTTGTTAGCTGTATTATCCGGACTAAACAGATCCATATAACTCTTTTCCAATGACAATCCTGATTCGCTCATGATCTTATTCCCATAAGTAACCGCGTCATCATATCTTGCCGTACCTGTATAATATTCTGCATTCAGGTAAAGCTTCTGCAGCAATGCATACGCCATCCACAAAGTAGGACGTCCGTAATATTCCAGTGTTACAGTAGCAGGCGCACCTAATCCCGGTACTGCGGCCAGCAATTCACTTTCGATATAGTCAAATACTTCTGCACGGGTAGACTGGGTAGGGCTCTCAGTACTACCATAAGTGGTGATAGGTACATTGCCATACAAGTCCATCATATAGAAGTAAAACAACGCACGCATCGTACGGATCTCTGCCGTAAACTGTGTACGCAGTGCACTGGAATCTGCTTTTGACAACAGGTTCAATACCCGGTTACATTCCGAGATACCACTGTATCCCCAGTTCCATGGTGCATCCAGATCTGAGGTAGTCCAGCTATGTTTGTGCAACTTGATGTAACTGCCATTGTCATAATAGCTACCATTCCTGTTTGGAATCATTGCCTCATCGGTAGACAATTCTATGACTCTCCAGAAGTCAACCGCAAAGGACTGACTTGACATTTTTTGGTATACAGAACCAGTCGCCGCCACATAGCCTTGCTGTGTATTTGGAATAGTGGTCAGTTGTGATTCGACAGGCACATCCAGGTTGGTACATCCTGCTGCAGCCATCATCAGCGTAGCGGAAATAGCGATATATAATAATGCTTTCATTCTTCAGTGTAATTTTAAAATGTAACATTCAATCCCAGCAGGAACGTACGGGTTTTAGGATAGTAACTACGGTTGTCAATGCCTGGTGTCTGTCCAGACACGTTGATTTCAGGATCTATCCCTTTGTACTTTGTAATGATGAACAGGTTATTGCCCGAAGCATACACACGCAACTGATAGTTCTTCTTTGTAGCAAATGAATACCCCAGAGTAGCATTGTCCAGTCGCAGGTAAGAACCGCTCTCTACATAACGGCTGGAAATGAAATGATCCTTATCGTCATTGATAGATTCAGATAATGTACTTACGGGTACATTGGTGGTATTGGCATAAATAGGTGCATTCATATCAGCACGGGTGGCATTCAGGATCTGGTTGCCATACACCCCGCGTACAAAGATGTTGAGGTCGAACTGGCCATAACGGAAAGTATTGTTCCAGCCATAGATTAACTTAGGTTGTGCAGAACCGGTGACACGGAAATTCGTGAATGCAGTACTATCTGTAGACACCGTACCATCAGCGGCTACGAAAGTAGACCTGCCATCTGCATCTTTACCCGCATATTGCAGGGTATAGAAAGAGCCCAACGGCTTTCCTTCTTTAATGATCTGGTAGCCACTGATACCAGATTGTCCGCGTGCACTGAATGCTGCCGTGTAAAACTGCGATGCACTAAACAGGTCGTTGGAGATAGAAGTGATTTTATTCACATTGTGCGCGAGGGTGACGGATGATGTCCAGGTAAACTTACCTGTCTTTACAGGTGTCGTACTCAGAGCCAGTTCAATACCCTTATTGCTCATGGCACCCACATTCGCGGTCATCGTGCTATAAGGATATTGTGTAGTAGATACCGTGTAATCGCCAATCAGATCAGTCGTACGCTTGTCATACACATCCACACTACCACTCAGTTTATTGCCGAACAATACGAAATCCACACCTACGTTCATCGTAGCGGTACGCTCCCATTTCAGATCAGGATTATCATTTTGTACAGGTGTCAGGGAATTGATCCATTCGCCATTATAATAGAAGTAAGAAGAACCGCTACCATAGATCAAACGGGAAGTGTAAGCATTGAAGCCGGTAGAATTACCCACCACACCATAACCAGCACGTACCTTCAGTACATTCACAAAATTCACATCTTTCATGAAACGTTCATTGTGGATATTCCAACCCACGGATGCAGAAGGGAAATAGCCCCAACGATTATTCTTACCAAATGCAGAAGAACCATCACGACGCAGAGATCCCTGAAACAGGAATCGACCATCATAATCATAAAAGGCCCTGCCATAAAAAGAGATCAGTCTCAGGGTAGACACATAGATATCACCATAGTTGACCGTCGTACCATTACCCTGACCCAGGTTATTCCACTTCAGATCGTCAGATACAAAGTTATAACCGCTCACCTGGTAACCATCGCCATTGCGATCTTCCTGCCAGCTATAACCACCCAGCAATTTAATGCCGTGCTTACCGAATCGTCTTTCATAGGTGGCGAATGATTCCAGTACTTTCTTGGTATTGGATACATTCGTACGCTGTGCATACCCTGTATAATCCTGTGCCAGCATAGAAGAACTGTTATAATACAGATCTGTATCATTGCGCTGTTTCTGATAAGAAACAGAGGTAGTAAAATCCAGTCCTTTCAGGATATTCACAGTTGCAATACCATTTATCAACAGGATGTTTGACTTGCTTTGAATGGTATTATCATTGATCAGCGCTACGGGGTTGTAATAACCACTGGTACCAGTAGTACGTGTTCTGTCTTCATAATAGCTACCATCTGCATTCTTCACAGGTACAGTAGGCATATAAGTAAGCATATTGCTCAGCACCTGAGAAGGGATCTGTTTACCATTAGTGACACTGTTGGTCACATTCATATCCAGCTTCAGCCGATCCTTAAAAGCACGATGCTGTACATTGGTACGGATCACCAGTCGATCCATAGCAGATCCTTTGATGATACCTTCATTGTTCAGGTAGTTCACACTCACACCATAAGAAGATTGCTGGTTGCTACCACTGAAAGCCAGATTATGGTTGTGAGAAAAACCGGTACGGGTTACTTCTTTCTGCCAGTCAGTATTACTTACGCCATCATCATTGATCGCATCAATGGTCACATTATTCGCAGCCAGGTAAGAACGCAGCTGGGAAGCGGAGGCCATTTTAATGGTATTGGAAATTCTTTCTACCGCACCATACGTACTATAAGAGAGGTGTGATTGTCCGGAACGCACCTTGCGGGTAGTGATGATGATCACACCATTTGCCGCACGGGAACCGTAGATAGAAGTAGACACCGCGTCTTTCAGCACTTCCATACTTTCAATATCACCAGGTGCTACACTATAGATAGATGCACCTGGTACACCATCGATCACATAAAAAGGTTCGTAGGCATCCGTACCAGATCTGAAAGAAGAAGGACCACGGAGGATTACAGCCGCATTTTCATTGGGGTTACCACTTCTTGAAATATTCAGACCTGCTACTTTACCTTGCAGCATCTGCACCGGATCGCTATATACACCTATATTGAAATCTTCTTTCTTCACAGTGGTTACCGCCCCTACCATTTCACTACGGCTTCTGCTACCGTAGCCAATAACGACAACGTCGCTGAGCTGACCATTGTTTTCCTGCATTTTAAATGCGAGGGATAACTGATCATTGGCCTTTACGTTATAGCGCTCGCTTACGTGTGTGGTATAACCAATGTAACTTGCTTTGATCACATACCCGGTATCAGCAGGTACTTTTGAAAAGCGGAATAATCCGATAGAATCTGTGCGTGTTACCTTAGAAAAAGAAGAAGCATTACGGGTCAGGATGACAGTAGCACCGGGCAGGGGTTCTCCCTTTTCCGTTCTGATCAAACCTTTGATATCTCCCGTTTGGGCAAAAACTTTTAAATGCAGCAATACGGCAAATAAGAGCAGCACCGCGTGTCGCGGAAACGGTCTTTTTCCTCTAAATGTCATGTTATTCTGTATTTATGTATGATCCTGTTATCGGGTGATGTTGTACCCTGTAGCTGTTTTTTCGAGTTTTAATCCATTCACCAGTGTAATGACAGAGAGCAGATCTGCTACACTGTCAGTATCGGCATAAGTACCGGAGAACTTCATATTCTTCAACTGTTGTTCGTCGAAGGTGATACTGGTATGATAATAACTTTGTAAAGTAAGGAACACATTTTTCAGTGGTTCCTGGTGAAACACTTGTCCTTTAGTCTCATTAGCGGCAATCTTTGCAGGTGTGGTTTTCAGCGAAGGCAGCTTGTTATCAGATACGATAGCTTTCTCCTGCTGCGTGTTAAATACCAATTGTTGGCCGGGATTCAGGTATACTGGTTTAAAAGTGGTGCTGGCCTTTTTCACCACTACTTTACCAGAGATCAGTTGTACGTGTACTTCGCCTTTTAAAGCAGTGATACGGAAGGATGTACCCAATGCAGTCGTGGTCAATCCGCCCGCTTCTACAGTAAATGGTCTGTCTTTGTCTTTCGCTACATCAAAGAAGGCTTTACCTTCTAATTGAATATAACGTTGTTGACGCCCGAAGTGCAAAACATGTTTCAGTTTACTACCTGAAGAGAGTACGACTGTAGTACCATCTTCCAGCTGGTAAGTCTGGTCATGCTTTTTGTCGTTACTGATCAGGGTATACCTTACGGTGGTAGTGTCTACCAGCGTAGCCTGTAAGTACCGTTGTTGCTGTGGTTTCCACAGGAGCACACTTGCGCCTATTATTCCAATGACAGCAGCTGCAGCAGCTATTCTGCGGAAGTAATAAACCTTCGGTGTACGCTTAGAGTGTTGGGTAATGTATTGCCACATAGCCGCATCTGTTTCTTCAGGTATGCGTTGCTGTGTAACGAATTCCTCCCATTCTGGTGTACTGATCAGGTCATCTGGGTGTTCAGCAAACCACGCAGCGAGCATTTCCGCTTCTTCCGGACTACAATTGTTGGTAATAAAACGTGCAACCTGTTCGCTGGTGATCTTCATTTGAACTGTTTCTAACTACTATTCGTTTGTAAATTGGGAATACCCTGGCGCTTAATAATTTGTTAACATTAGGAGGACGAGGAGGAGGGCTTTGCGCAGCACACTTAGTATCCTGGAGATATGGTATTCAACCGTTTTGGGGGAAATAGACAGTTGTTGTGCTATTTCATTATAGGTCTTTCCTTCTTCTCTGCTAAGGCGGAACACCAGTTGGCCCTGTTCCGGCATGGCACTGAGAATTTTTTCAATGGCAATGCGGGTTTCGCGTGCCTGATACTGGTTATTGACGCTATCGTCTGATTCAGTAGTTGCTACTACGCCCATGCGTTTTTTCTCAACAGCTAGTTTACGCAACTCATCGATCATGAGAGAGCGGGCAATGCGGAAAATTTGTACATCTATATTAATATCAGGATTGAGTGTATCGCGGTGGGTCCAGACCTTTACAAAGGTTTTCTGTACGACTTCCTGTGCCAGGTACGCTGATTTTGTCCTGCCCAGCAGGAGGAAATACAGCTTATCCTTATACTCTTCATAAACAGACGAGAAGGCTTTTTGATTACCCTCCTTAATGTCTGCTACGGTATAACGTTGGCACATAGTTATGGAAAGGAGTTGTTGAAAAAGCAAAAATATAAAAAGAAGTAGCGCGGGTATATTAAGGTAATGTTATCAAATTCCGGAAGTTAACCATCTCCATGTATGAAGAGTGCCCGCTTACTGGCGGGCACTACCGGGTATTTATCTTGTCAGTTTTACAGTTCCCTGTTCTCTCACCACCTTTCCATAATAATCATTCCCCACTGCCATCCAGATATAAATTCCTTCCGGCACTTTCTTTCCTTTCATATTCGTACCATCCCAGGCAACTTCACCTTTCTTAGGTTTCTGATACACCTGGTTGCCCATGCTATCTAAGATATCAAAAGAAGTGATCGTCTTGATGGTCTTTGCATATACCTGCAACAGGTCATTCTGTTTATCTCCATTTGGTGAAAACTCTTCCTGCACCATAAATGCTTTTGGATTGGCCACACTTACTCTCAATGTATCGGTGGTCACACAGCCATTCTTCTGCATCATCTTAATAAGATAAGTTTCCGGTGCTTTCAAAGTTACTTTTGGATCACTCACCTTTGTATCAGTCAATCCATTATTAGGCGACCATTCATATGCCACACCTTCCATCTTTCTTGCATTCAGCTGCACAGGCTTACCCGGCTCCGCTTTCACAGTTGGCAATGCCTTCGCGGCCATTGGTTCTGTAATTTTTACATCATGAATACTGGTGCCACCCAAAGATGGACAGCTGAGTGGCGTAGCCGTCAATACAACGGTGTATGTACCGACCTTTGCATAAGTAAAGCTCGCACTGTTATTCTCACTACTCTGTCCATCGCCACTATGCCAACTATAATCTACCGCGCCTGTGGCCTTTGTTTTGTTAGTAAAATAAACAGAAGTACCCGTACAACCGCTGGCAAAAGTAAAATCAACAACAGGCGCCAATACCTGTGTCATAGCAATCACATTCGAAGTATTGGAACATCCATTTACATCCACGGCAATTGCCTTATAATCGCCGGGAGCCGACACCTCCAAAGAGTTGCCTTTACCCACAATAGAATCATTCCTCATCCATGTATATGCATACTTGCCAGCTGCGCTTAAAGGCAATGTCTTCAGGCCACAAATAACCGTTCCCTTATCAGCGGTAATTGACGCTACAGGCAATTTATTCACCGTCAGCATTCCATTCACGTAAGTAATATCATAGTTCTCAGCACTCGCTCCTGAGGGTATCAATACATTCGTAGCATCTGCCCTCACAGTAGGATGACTACTCAAAACGCTATCCGATTCATCATACACCCATCCTTTATAAGTTACAGTAAAGGTAGGATCTGGCATACCATAACATTTTGTAAAACTTTGTGCTGTAATGGTCAATGGTGCCTTGTCAATCGTGATTTTTTCAACCGTGCTGTCGGTAGTAATATCCACTACCCCCGCTTTCATAATCTGCACCATCCATTTGTGATCTTCCAGGAACACCCTTGCCACACTGGTATCCGAAGATGTGGCCTGTAGGGTATCGGGGATATTCAGCGCAAAATCCGGGTCCCCGTATTTTTTCTGTCCATATCCATTTAAACAAATGAAACACAATGCAATGAGTAATCGATTCATATTAGAGATTGCTATACTTTGAGACAAAGATAGCACTCCGATTCATTTATCAAAAATGTCCACCCACTTCATCAGCACTCAACAACCCCGACTTGATGGCGAACACGGCCAGGCTCACAGAGTTAAGAGGGCGATGAATCGGGAGTATTCACCGCCCTGTCTTCATGGTTTAGGGAGGGAAAAGGTGTCATTTTTGGTCTTAATGGACAAAAAGCCTACGCTGATGATGTAAAAGTAGGGTATGTGAAAGGGGTAGGAAAGCGGGGGAAATGCAAATTCAATTTCTCACATAAAAATGGGGTCACATACCACATAAATATGTCTTTTCAAACAATCTGGTTTCACCCCTGTTCTTTTGTTGTATTCACATAAAAACAATCTCAACATGAGCACAGCAAACCTAAAAGCTAGCAAATGGAGCAAGACAGCTCCACTATCCGCCCTTGATACAATTCGCATCGAATGCGGCATCGATGAAGACTTCAGAAAAAAATTCATTGCAGATCCTGCTGGTGTATTAAAATCACATGGCATTGACGTACCATCTGATGTAAAGATCAATGTAGTACAGGATACTCCAAGCTCTTACAACATCAGCATTCCTCCTTTCCGGGGTAATGATCTGTCAGAAGCATCTCTGAAATCAGCAGCAGCAAGCAGTAGCGGCACTACCTGGTGTACGACCTGTACTGCTACTACCCCTATCTGTGCAGGCTCACTGGCATCACTGACTTGTGCATAACACTATTACAAGAAGTTATCTTTAGGAGTAACCTGATGGATCTGAAAATTTCTTCATTGAAATTTTTCTCCATCAGGTTCCCCATTCAAACCCGGTAAAGTTATTTTTAAGACAATATCTACTTTCCCACTTATCCGAAAACCACAACTATGAGTGCTGTTCTTGAACAAAAGGCGGTGTACGATATCAGCCTGGCATCCCGTATCAATAGTGAACCCGTTATACCTGAATTAACTGATCCCTTCTGCCAGCAGGCAGGTGCCTTATTACAAGTACGGCTACAGTCAAAAGGAATTAATATCCAGCCCCGTGTTTTGCAAGATCTGACAGATTGGTATGGTAAGATAATTGCCCGGTTGACAAACAACCTGCTTATTCAACGCTATTCCAGTTTCTTCCTGTCTGTATATCCGTTCTGGAGACCGAAAAACACAGCTCCTGGCGATTGTGAACCCGATGCATCCAGAGAAAAACTGGATGAATATATAATATGGGAAAGTGAACAAAACTTATTTTCCGGCAATGAAAACTATCCGGAGTTAACCCGCCTGCTTACACTCGCACAACAAAACTGGCTGACAGTTATTGAAGAACTCTTCGACAGGATACAGTTGCATGGTAAAGATGGCATCCCTGCTTTACATAAATTAACAGCCATCAGTTTCGGAATTTCTGATCCGCATGATCAGGGAAGAACGGCAGCGATACTGGAATTCGGAGAGGTAAAGATGGTGTATAAGCCCCGTTCACTGGATGGTGAATATGGATGGAATTATATATTGGATTACCTGATGGAGAAGGGGCTTCATTATGATTTCTTTTTACCCGGCGTATTAAATTTCGCGGGCTATGGGTTTATGGAATTTGTAGCACCTACGACCTGTCATGATCCGAAACAGGTAGCTGACTGTTATGAAAAATATGGCGCCATACTGGCGGTAGCACATGCTTTTGGTACATATGATCTGCACCACGAAAATATCATTGTACAAGGCGATAGTCCTGTCGTGATAGATGCAGAACCATTATTCAGGTGCCTGTTAGCCAACTCTGAAACAGGAGAGAAACGATTACAACTGGATCGCAATATATCGCTGGAAAATATAGAATCGAGTGAATCGGTGATGGATATTGGGATGTTACCACATACTATTTTGAGTCAGCTGGATAAAGATGGGAATAAGCATGTAGAGTTTATAGCAGGTGCCCTGCATGCCTTTGGTAGTGAGCCGATGAAGGAATTTGTATTTTGTGGAAGGGGATCGGACAATCTACAATTATTGGAGAAATGGTTTACGGCATCGACCATTCCTAACCTGCCTTCATTGAATGGAGCACCACAATTACCCAAAGAATATTTACCCGAAATAGAAAAGGGGTTCCGTACCGCACATCAGTTTCTTTTAAAACACAGACAGGAGATCTTATATAAAGATAAGATGCTGGACCAGTTGCGTCACCTGAATTTACGGCTGTTATTGCGCCCCACAGTACAATATGGCGTAGTATTTATCCGCAGCATCAGTATACAATTATTGAGATCATACGAGCTGCGCAGACAAAAGATCATCGACGATTTAAGGATCCTGGGACAGTTAAGACTCGATGCGATTGATAACATTGAATTACATGAAACTGCAGGTATTTTAAATGGAGACATCCCCCGCTTTGATGTCCTTGCAGGTGGTACAAGTGCTTATGATACCAATTTGCTCTTTTCTCCCATAGAAATGGCAAAGCAGCGTTTTGAGCGCATCAACGAAAAAGAACTGGAACTACAGGTCGTTACTATCAAAGAAAAGATCTCAGAACAGTCACTAAAGGGACAACCCGCATTTGGCATTATTGAGTCGATCGTAAATGCGACGATCTGGAAAGATGGTATTCCATCCTGGGCTTATACAGCTTATGCACCAGGTTATGGCTGTACCATGGTGCATTCTGACCCGGAAGCGCTGTATGATGGCGTACTAGGCACAGCCGTGGCTATCGCAGAAGCAGGGAAACTGGCTAACAATACATCCTGGATGGAGCTTGCGCTGCAAGCGATTCGTCCGCTTTCAAATCCAATCAGTGTAAACAGAGGAGGGGGCCTGGCAAGAGGTCTTGGCGGGGTTATCTATGGCATGATCAGGATTGCAGAAGCGACCAATACACCTGAAAATATACAACTGGCAAAATCAATTGCCATCAAACACTACAAAGAGATATTTGCAAAAGAAGAGCTGGATGAAATACTACACGGTCGTGCCGGATTTTTATTAGCTATGATCGCCTTGTACAAAAGACAGCCAGATTCTTTGCTGGAAACAATCATAGAAGAAACTGCGCAAACACTCATCACCCGATCTGTCTCTCATGAAAGAGGTACCTGTTGGAAAGTATTAGATGGACACTCTCTTCCCAACATCAGTCACGGCACCTCCGGAATGGCTATGGCACTGGCTCGCTGGTATGAATTATCTGGTGACGCAAAAGCAAAAAATGTACTGCTGGGTGCTATGGAATACGATAATTCATTCTGGGATACGACAGAAAGTGGTTGGATAGATGCACGTGTAGCTTTCTTACAGGAAGAGCAGAAAACAACCTGGACATGGTGTAATGGCCGGAGTGGTGGGTTACTTTCCAGACTGGCGGTATCACAGGCAATAGGTACGCCATTTATCGATGACTATTCCCAACATGCATTGTGTGCCTCACATACCGACATCCTGCATGAATCGGCACCTGGCCTATGTTGTGGCACAGCCGGGGCGTTAGATACTTTATTGAAGATCAATGAATATTATCCTTCCGAAAAATTGCAATCACATATATCGCAGGCGAATCGTTTGATCACTTCACATACACCTGATAGTCATTATTCCAATTTAATGCCTGCATTATTCACAGGTAGTGCAGGGTTGGCTTTTGCCATGATGCGGGCTGCGCATCCTGACAAGGTACAGTCAATGCTATGGTTTGGATAGGGGTGATCAGGTTTTGCCATAAATGATATTTGGCTGCGCATCCAGATATGATTTGATTTGAATCGCGTAATCAGCTTTTTTTATAAGGGATCGAACGTATATGATGATCTTTATCATCCATACCTTCTACATGTCTTTTTTCATGATCGGGTATGCTTTCATACGCTACTTTTAGGCGTGCTATATCTTCTTCTGCTGAACTTACATAGAGGATGAACTCACCAAGTTTAAACACAATTGATTCATTTTTTGTTTCGATTCTTCTGCTGATTTCATTTCAAAAACATGATAATCAATATCTTTTTGAATTACAGTCTATCACAGTAATATCGCAGGTTTCAAGGCTAAATGTCATAAAAAACAGTTGTCACTAAACTCCGATCTCTGCAATAAGTAAGTGATTAAAGACCAACTAAAATTGTTTGTTTTATGAATGAATACGTTACTGTATTAAATGAGATCAAGAAAAAAGTCTAACAAGCCCAATTAAAGACAGTTATTGCAGCCAATAAACATATGCTGTTCCTTTATTGGGAAATGGGGAATTACATTCTTAAGCACCAACATGAACAAGGTTGGGGGGCTAAAATAATTTCTCTCCTTGCAGCTGATTTGAAAAAAGCGTTTCCATCGGTCAAAGGTTTTTCTTCCTGGAACCTGTTGTATATGAAGCAATTTGCTGAGGCATATCCAATAACAATGCTGCAAACATATAACCAATTGGAGGAAGAACTGAGCAATGGAAAATCCTTCACTTACGATTGGAATGAAAAATTACAATTAATTGAAAAAACAATTAATTGTAATTACGCAACAGGTTGTTGCGCAATTAGAGGAAGATACTTTTGCTCCTCTGCAAAGGCAAAAACGAAGTCATGGCTGAATATGCCTTAAAAGGCATCGGCCACCCCATCGGCGTAGCCGAATACCAACTCGCCAAAGCCATCCCGGAAGAACTCAAATCTCAATTACCAGACATCTCAGACTTAGAAAACGAATTAAACTAACACACTTCCAAATTGCGCAGCAGGTTGCTGCACAATTTGGAAAATCCTGAAGGCTATCCACTTATTTTTCAAATGCTTTGTGGACCTTTTCTACTATCAGCTCGTCATCCAGCGTGAAATCGGTTTGCTGGTGAATGTCCAATGAAGAGCTACCCACCTTCACTGTATATTTTCCCGATTCCGCAACCCAGGCTTGCTGTGCTTCTATAAAGGAAGCCAGGTCTCTTGCCTGTAATTGTAATGTCACGACTTCACTTTCACCGGGTTTCAGGACTTTCGTCTTGGCAAAAGCCTTCAGTTCTTCGCTGGGTTTGTCAATACTGTTATGAGGTGCGGACAGGTAGAGCTGCACCACCTCCTTACCTGCTACCTTGCCAGTGTTCTTCACTGTCACGGTGGCGGTCAGTTTATCTTTATCCACTTTCAGATCGCTATAAGCAAAAGTCGTATAAGAGCCTCCATAGCCAAATGGATAAGACACCTTGATGTGCTTAGTATTAAAATAACGGTAACCCACATAAATACCTTCTTCGTAAGTTACGTCAGTAGGATTGTCAGCAGGAGTACCGAGCCAGTTCTTTGCAGAAGGCGTCTCATCATACTTCACAGGGAACGTCATGGTCAGTCGGCCACTTGGGTTTACCATTCCGCTGAAGATGTCTGCTACAGAGTTACCACCTTCCTGACCTGGTTGCCAGCTCAGTAAAATAGCATCTGGTTTATCTTTCCAGCTCGCAGTTTCAATTACACCGCCGATGTTCAGGATCACTACTACTTTCTTTCCTTTTGCATGGAAGGCAGTGGTCACATTTTCGATCAGCGCTACTTCATCTGCAGCCAGGTTGAAGTCCTCATCTACTTTTCTGTCGCCACCTTCGCCGGAGTTACGGCCAATGGTGATGATAGCCAGAGCATCGGTAGTTGCTTTCTTATCAATGAGGGCTTTCTCCACATTCATCTCTTTCATACGTTGTGGCAGTGCCAGCAAACCATCTTTTACCTTGCGGAGAGAATCCTGGTAGTTCGCATTCTTTACAAAAGGAACATACAGTTGCTTCAGCTCCTGGTCCACTTTATAACCGGCATTGCTAAGTCCTTCTATTAGTGATACGGTGTACGCTTCATTCACATCACCACTACCGGTACCCCCTGCTATGAAGTTGTAAGAAGTAACCCCAAATGCAGCAATCTCTTTTGTCTTATTGGTATAAGGTAGCAACTGCTTGTCATTCTTTAACAGGATCATCCCTTCTGCTGCAGCCTGACGGGTGATGGCTGCGTGTGCTTTCAGAGCAGGTTTATTGCTGTAGGCATATTTCGCCATAGCCGGGGAGCGGAGTACAAAAGTGAGGATCCTTCTCAGGTCGGTATCTACTACTTCTTTCGTGAGACTACCACTCTTCATCGCATCGAGGATCGCTTGTTTCTGTGCTGGCAAACCCGGCATCAGCAGGTCATTGCCGGCAGAGAGCTGTTGTACTACATTGCTGGTGCCAGCTTTGAGTGCGCTAAAACCTGCATAACCACCAAACCAGTCAGTCATCACAAGCCCTTTAAAGCCCCATTCATCGCGTAGGATGTCGGTCAACAGATCTTTTCTTGCAGAGGTATAAGTACCATTGATCAGGTTGTAAGAAGACATCACTGTCCAGGGTTGAGATTCCTTCACAGCGATTTCAAAACCTCTCAGGTAGATTTCGCGCATGGTTCTTTCATCGATGTGTTCATTGATAGAAAGGCGATTCGTCTCCTGGTTGTTTGCCGCATAGTGTTTAATAGAGGTACCCACACCATTGGATTGTACCCCATTCACAATAGCAGCCGCCATCTTACCTGCAATCAAAGGATCTTCAGAATAATATTCGAAGTTGCGTCCACACAGCGGGTTACGCATGATGTTCAAAGCAGGTGCCAGTAATGCATCTACCCCATATTCCTTCACTTCCTGTCCCATTGCTTTGCCGACTTCCTCCAACAAAGGTGTGTTCCAGGTAGAAGCCAGGGCAGTACCTACCGGGAATGCAGTACAATAGAAAGTAGCTTTTGTATTCTCCCGGATAGGCTTGATACGCAGACCAGCAGGACCATCGGCTACAATCACCCCAGGAATACCCAGTCTTGGAATGGCGTAAGTACCACCAGCAGCACCAGGCACCTTTCCTTCAATCGCACCTGCTACAGGAGTGAGGCCATCGAATCCCGGCATACCCGTGCCTATTAACATACTTGCTTTTTCGTCATCCGTCATCTTGCTGATCAGATCATCTATCCTGTCATTGATCGACAACCGTTCATCTTCATACCTGTCCAGCTTTCCATTGCCATTTAAATCCCTGAAGGTATACCCGTCAATTGTAATGACTGGTGGGGCAGGTTTCCAGCTAATAGCCAGCAATGCCACGGCACCAGTCAGTAAGATTTTTTTCATATATCAATGATTTAATTGTTTTCAATAATTTTCACATCCCATGGCGCTAAGGTCAGGGTGCTTTTTTGATTCACTGCTTTTCCTGACAACAGTTCTTTGCCTGTTTCAAAAGGATAAGTCAATGTTTGTGGTGTGTCTGAATAATTAAACAAATAATGGATGATGCGGCCGGCTGGGTTCTTACCTGTTTTTGTAATGAGTGGGAAATGTAATTGATGTGTGATTCCGGCATCCTGTGCACAATTCTCCATAATCTTTTCACAGAGTGCATTTCCTGGCATAAATGCGATATAAGTTGCCGTACCTTTACCATATTGGTTACGTGTCACAGCGGCATATTGCCCCCATTGTGCATGGTCGTAATACGCGAGTACTTTGGCAGTAGTAGGTGTCACTAACTCCATCCAGTATTTGATCTCATTGTCTTTTGCACCAAATGGGTCACCCTTCAAACCTACATGTTCAGGTACTACAAACTGGCTGTAGTAATTACCAGTTACCGCATTGATGCCACCCGGTTGTGGTGTATAACGCACCTGTACATTCTCATTGGAGAAACCGCTTTTGAAAGTATAGACGATGTGACCACCATTCCCAACATATTTATTGAGTCGCTGTAAAAGGCTATCAGAAGCTGCGTACAAAGCTGGCACCACAATCATTTTATACTGATCAAGGTTATTGCTGGAAGGGTCGATGAAATCAACACCAATATTCATACGATAGAGTGCATCATAAAATGGTCGCATGATATCATTGTATTTTTCGGGTGCCCCCCAACCAAAGCTGAAGGCATTAAAAGCGGTATTAGCTTCATTACTGAAAAATATGGCCACTTCATTCTTTTTGCTAAGATGCAGCAGGTCTTTACTCAGTCTATCAAAATCAGCCCCGATCGTGATGGCTTCATTATAAGTAGGATTAGGTGCAAAGTCGTGACTCAACAATCCTTTCCAGTAGGTCTCCGCACTATTATGAATAGAAGCCCAGTGCCAGTAACTCACCATATCCGCGCCACTGGCAAGATGACTAAAAGCCTGTAATCTTAACTGACCTGGATAAGGTGTCCAGTTGGCAAAACCCTGTGCTTCTGTTTCTATCACGAGATAATTCTGCCCACCTTTCATAGACCGGGCCAGATCACCACCTAAAGAAATCTCTGCACCGGTCAACTGGTTCTGACTGGGATGATATATATCAATGCCAGCAACGTCGAGTGCTTTGGCTGCGGCAAAGTGATCTACCTCGTCCTGAATACCATAAGAATAACCTTTCCAGCTCAGGTCAAAGTTCTGTGTGATAAACTGCTCCGGACGTTTGTATTCCCTCACGATCTTTGCCTGCCATGCCAGAAACTCCGTGACCAGTTGTCGCTGAAATTTCGCGAACTCTGCTTTCACACTGGCATTTACAGAACCGTTCACAGAAGGAAAATCATCCCATGTGCTGATACGGTTACTCCAATAGTTCAATCCAAATGCATTGTTCACACTATCCAAAGTGATGAACTTCTTTTGCAGATATTCTACAAAGGCCTTTTGCACATGAGGTCCTGCGGTATTGTAAGCTTTTGTTTCATTATCGACCTGGTAGCCAATGATGGCAGGATGATCTTTCACATGCTCCATGATCTTCCTGATAATGCGCTCAGCATAATACCGGTAATGTGGATTGGTAATATCCATATTCTGCCTTGGACCGAATTGATTCTGACCATAAGGAGTCGTGGCCAGTACATCGGGATACTTCTTTGCCAGCCATGCAGGTACGGCATAGGTAGGTGTACCCACAATCACACTGATACCGGCTTTGTGCATAGCATTCAGTACCCTGTCGATATGTGTGAAGTTGTACACACTATCAGACGGTTCTTCAGTGGCCCAGGTCGATTCTGCTATACGCACCACGTTGATATGCGCGGCTTTCATCATAGCAATATCCTTATCCAGGCGGTCGTAAGGCATATATTCATCATAATACGCTACGCCGTAGAGCAAATGATCCTTCACCTGTGCAAAAGAAGTGAGGGCAGAAATGCAACATGCAGTTAACAATAGTTTTTTCATAACATCAGAATTTAAAATTGAGTGACGCTTCCAGCGTGAATGGGCGGATATAAGAACCCGTCATCAAAGAATTGTAGCACCGAGGCGCACGCATTGTCGCCAGGTGCGGTTAGGCAATTCTGGCCAGTAAAAATAGACAACGGGCAGGTTATTTTCCTGGATGGTAATTCCAACTACGGTAGCTGGCAACCCGGTATTCACATCACGGGGACCAGTATTGTTGGCAGCGTTCAACATGACGTTCCTATCTCCTTCAGTTTTGTTCATTGCAGTTTTTGCGGCAGGTATTGAATCTTTCTTTTCATTGTCCTGGGCTTCCACCTGAGGGGTAAAAGTGGAAATCATCACTGAATTTGGATATTTCATAACGGAATAGATTGATTTTCAAATAAAGTGGGCATTGTTAACATATAGTGCAGCGTTACGCTTCACACAGAAGCAATAATAAGGCATTTTAGGAAAACCACAAATTCTTCTTAATATTTGGGACTGATCTTCGTCAGTGTGGTTGGCAGTAGGCGCTGATCTTCGTCAGGAACTGCGTTGATCGGAAAAAGTAACTTTGCAAGCCCGTCATGCCAACGGGATACACACATATGGACACAGAACTATTATCGCCTGCAGGCTCGTTCGAGGCTATGCAGGCTGCTATTAATGCCGGTGCAGACGCCATTTATTTTGGAGTAGAACAACTCAACATGCGCAGCCGTTCCTCCGGCGGATTTACCATCAGTGATATTGCAGAAGTAAGTGAACGTTGCCATGCGGCAGGGGTAAAATGTTATCTCACGCTGAACACGGTGATGTATGAATATGACATGCAATTGTTACAGGCGGTATTGAAAGCGGTGAAAGAAAACAATGTGGATGCGGTGATAGCGTCTGACTTTGCTGTGATACAGTCATGCGCAGTGATGGGTATTCCTTTACACATTTCCACACAGGCGAATGTGAGTAACCTGGAATCCGTGCAGTTCTTCGCACGCTTTGCGGATACGATTGTATTAGCGCGTGAATTAACGCTGAAGCAAATTGCTTTTATCTGCAACGAGATCAAACGCAAACAGATCAAGGGGCCTAACGGCGAACTGGTAAAGATTGAGATCTTTGTACATGGTGCGCTGTGTATGGCGGTTTCAGGGAAATGCTATCTGAGTTTGCACAGCAAAAATGCTTCTGCAAATCGTGGTGCCTGTTTACAAAACTGCCGCCGCAAGTATAAAGTGTCAGATGCAGAAACAGGAGAATCATTGGAGATAGATAATGAATACATCATGTCTCCACAGGATCTCTGTACCATCAATATCCTGGATGAAGTATTACAATCCGGCGTAACAGTACTAAAAATAGAAGGTCGTAGCAAAGGGGCGGATTATGTACATACCGTCACCACCTGTTATCGTGAAGCGATTACTGCTATACAACAAGGTACTTACAATGCAGCAAAGATCGAAGACTGGATGACACGCTTATCCACCGTCTATAACCGTGGGTTCTGGGAAGGATACTACCTGGGCAGAGAAATGGGGCAGTGGACAAACAAGCCGGATTCCATTGCAACAGAGAAAAAGATCTATGCAGGTAAAGGCGTACGTTTCTATCCGCAGATCAAAGTAGGGGAGTTCTTTATAGAGAAAGGCACCATACAGCAGGGCGATGAATTGTTATTAACAGGTAATGCCTTTGGGATGGAGAAGATCAGTTTTGATACAGTGCTGGTGAATGGAGAGAAAAAGGACAAGGCGGTAAAAGGTGATAGCATAACGTTTCCGTTTCCTCATAAGGTGACAGCAACAGATAAATTATATAAACTGATAAATGCCTAAGATTATACATTATAGAGATAAATGTATTGGTTGCGGTATTTGTTTTGAGATGCAACCGGAATTGTGGAGGATGAGCCGTAAAGATGGCAAGGCAGTGTTATTGGGAGCGGAGGAGAAGCGGGAGACGGATGTGTTGTTGGTAAATAATTTGCTATTGCAGGAGGCGAAGGGAGTGGCAGCAGCTTGTCCGGTGAAGATAATAAAGACAGTAAGTTAAAGAGAGTGCTAATGCACATTCTTTAACTTACTATAAAAATCGTTCATCATCAATCCTATATCCAGCGAAGTATACACCCTGATCTCCCTGCCAGCCGGATTATATTTATACACCCCTTTATCATTGATAATGGGAGCATGTCTGATTGCATAATTGATGGAGGATGGATCTGGCTGAAAAGAAGGAAGGCAATATATTTCGGATTGTACAAGGTCATCTTAGTTTTGAATGCTTCAATAGCATTCTCAAATTCCTCTTTTTTCAACTCATCTGCACGGTTGGTGGCTCTTGCTACAGCAGTAGTAAGGCCATAACCAAAACTAACAATCGTTTTGTCGTTTATTGGTGCTATTTCATGTGGTGTAAAACCTGCCTGATGCAACACTTTCCAAAAACGATTACTTCGTCCGGAGAAGTGATTCCTTCCTCAGCAGATTTTAAACCTGGATTGATCCCGCAAAAAATCACAGTTAGTTTTTCGGCAATAAGATCAGGTAACATGAGTGGTGTTTAATTTGAGTAGTTTTCATTTGGATTCAGTCATTTGAACTTAGCCATCTGCAATCATGTGAATTCAAATGACAGAATTCAATCATGCGAAATTCAGAACAAAAGTAATTTTATTAAAAATGAGATCATTCATATTTTTTTAGTATCCAGCCTTTACACCATGTCTCTTTTATCTTTAAAAAGTGGCCCTCTTTTGTCTTTAAAAATCAGCCTTCTTTTATCAGGGAATAATCCTGTCTTTTCTCAACTGATCAAACAATTCAAAGAATGAATCCCTCGTGCTCTTATATGTTGTAAATCCTAACTTTCTACTCTTAGACATATCCGTCATCACCTCAATCGGCCTTCCCAAATCCAGATCCGTATGCCATGCAGAAGCGACCTTCCCCATTTCAGTTTGCGTTAACCCATGTTCCTTAGCAATATTTTCCCATATGCCTTCATATGCTTTCAATCTTTCTTCCAGCGGATGAATTTCGCCATCAAATCCTACTGCCTCAACACCAAAATACTTTGCTATTTCACCCCACATCCAGCTCCATCTAAACACATCTCCATTCGTCACATTAAACGCCTCATTTTCTGCCTCCGGTGTCGTACCTGCCCAGAGAATCTGCTCTGCGAGAATACGGGCATCTGTCATATCAGAAATTCCATTCCATTGGGCAGCAGAACCTGGCCATATAAACGGTAATCCTTCCTGCTTACAGATACTGGCATACACAGCCAGCGTACTTCCCATATTCATGGCATTGCCCACAGCTTTACCAATAATCGTATGCGGGCGGTGAATGCTCCAATTAAATCCATCTCTTGCTGCGGCAGCATACACTTCATCTTCCTGGCTGTAATAAAAGTTGTCCAGCGGCAATCTTGGGTGTTCCTCATTGACCGGTGTCAATGGCAAAACGCCCGCTTTTAAATAAGCATCAAAAGGCCCCAGATAATGTTTTAAACCAGTCACCAACCCTACATGACGCACAGATTTACGTGGCGATAACACCTGTAATAAGTTACGCACCAGTGCGCTATTCACCCGTATATTTTCAGCTTCTGTATCATTACGCATCCAGGTAGTGAAAAACACATGACTGGGGGTTACATCCTTCAGTGCAGCCTCCAATGAAGTTATATCCAGCAGATCCGCCGCAACAGGTATCAATCCTTTTACATCAGCTTTGGGTGATCTGGAAAGCCCATAAGTGGTCCATCCTTTTTCAATCAGCAATGCAGATAGATTCCCTCCTGCAATACCACTGGCGCCTACTACAAGTGCTATTTTATCCTGACTCATATCAATTGGTTTTATTGCAAAATTATCCTGTCCTGAGAAGACGAGGGTTGATCTGTGTCAAGAAAAATGTGGGTGCTCTGTGAAGGTGTTTTATGCAAAAATATCCAGCGATGAATAGATTGCATCAGGCAGTGCCATCGGCTTGCGTTATGGAGTCTTATTCCTTTTGATCCTGCTAATAGTTTCAGGCGCAAGCCCCAGATAGGAGGCAATCAATGTCTGAGGAATTCTTTTTATAATTTCAGGATGATGCTGTAAAAGATGTTGATATTTTTCCTCCGCAGTATGCGTAATTGAGCTCATAAGCCGGCGCTCTTTAGTAACAATACTATTCTGATATAAGATACGAAAATACCGTTCCATCACAGGTACCTTCACCAGCATAGCTTCATAATTTGGCAATGTAATTTGCAACACGTCTGTGTCTTCAATGGCTTCAATATTTAATTGTGCAGGCGTAGCAGACAGGAAACTATGGAAATCAGATACCCACCAACCTTCCCAGCCAAACAGGTTAATATGATCTTCTCCTTTATCATCCACATTATAAGACTTGATCAGCCCCTTGGCAATAAAACTCAATTGTTTGCAGGTTTCTCCTTCCTGCAACAAAAATTGCTTACGCTTGAATTTTCTGGCAGTAAAGAATGTTTTTATAATTTCTTTTTCCGGGTCGGAGAGGACGATCTTAGCCGCAATATGGAAAAATAGTGTGTTAAACATTCGCTGGTGTTTTATGGAGGTCTAATACAAACTTACGAAGCAGATTGCAAATCCTGAAGAATGATAAGGGTTAAGCAAAAGCTCCCGGAGTACAGAATAAATAGGGTATTGAGACAGCGGTTGTAAAGGTGATGGGGGTAAATGATAGCGGATTAAGGGTGCATCCTTATGGAGTAATGGGTTTGTTGAGCATTACATCCAATTGCATAAAAAAAGTCCCGGCATAGCCGGGACCGTTATTTGTAGCGAGGAGAGGATTCGAACCTCTGACCTTCGGGTTATGAGCCCGACGAGCTACCTCTGCTCTACCTCACAATGAGTTGCAAATGTATGTAAACAAATATCATCTACCTAATCTATTTTCAAAATTCAGGCGATAAGATCTTCGGATGCTTATAAAAAATGGGGTAAAAGTCACTTCTTCTATCACCGCGTCTCCAAATCCGTATTAGATTTTCACTATTATTAATTAAATATCGAACTGCTATTCTAAACTCTCCTACCTAACAATAAATACGAATTCCGTCTTTCACTTTGATTAATACCCGCTGTTTGCCAGATCAAATACCATTTATTACTACAGGAAATGAATACCCGTTGCTTTTTCTGCGAAATTCCAAAGTTTTATAGCTGCAGGTTTATTCATTGCATTCTCTTGTATGGTGGCTTGAATTGGGTAGCCTCGTAATCCACCTTCTTCCGGCTCATACATATTTCCATTTACAACATCATTAGAAACTGCTGCATAAAGCAATGATAAAGCCCCTTGCCATGGTTCCATAAATGCGCCAAGTCGCTCTTTACCAATAGCAATTTCTTCTTCACTCAAATGCCTGGTCAATGCGGTATTATTTGCACCGGGTTGTGCAGCAATTGATAAAACCTTCTGGCCTTTTACTTTTATTCTGCGACTCAATTCAACTGAAAAAATCAAATTAGCCAATTTACTTTGTCGATATTCCCTTATTGCATTATACTCCTTTTCTAACCTTAAATTATCAAAATCAATTTCTGCACCTTGATAGCCGTTACTGCTGACTGTAACTATCCGGGAATCCGGTGTTGCTAAGAGCGATGCATATAAAAGTCCGGTAAGTGCAAAATGCCCCAGAAAGTTTACGCCAAATTGCAATTCGTATCCCTGCTCTGTTTTTGAGGCAGGAGGCATAGCAACCCCTGCATTATTGATTAGCAAGTGTAAATGCGGATGTTTCTGAATAAACCACTCAACGAATTCATTTATCTGCGTTAGGTTTTCCAAATTAAGTTGGACAGCTTCTAATATTCCGTTCCCCCTATATTCCTTTATTTTTGCGATTGCCTGATGCGCCTTATTCAGATCTCTACAGGCCAGAATTACATGTGCCCCCTTTTCATATAAAGCAAGTGCTGTTTCAAAACCGATACCAGTATTAGCTCCTGTGACAATCGCTGTTTTACCGGTCAAATCAGGAATATTATTTTTCGTCCACATACATACATTATTTTACAAATTTATATGAATGCTTACGCCTTCAAAAGCAAGGATAAATTTATCCTCCTTTTACAATATAAGTAATGCTAATCAACTTTGACATTTAAAATCCTGGTAAACCCTTACCATATTAAGGTAATTGGTTAATTCCTCAATTGCCCACACAATCAATGTCAGGATGTTTTTCTATCCTTAAAATTCCCGGTTACCCGTTTCGCTAGTCGGTAGTTTCAGTTTGCTTGTAAAGCGGTTCAAATTAAAACTCAGATTGATCAGGAACACATCGGTTTCTGAAATATAATTCGTAGTGGTATAAAATGCAGGCCCCGAAGTAGTAATACGCTGTTTATTGGCACCCAGAAAGCCCATATTCATATTCTCCCATAACAGAGAAACTGTTAGACGACCTTTCATCAAACTCTTTTTAAACGAAGTATTGGGTACAAGGAACGCTCCGTCCTCTCCTTGAGCAGTGGGTCTTTTGGACAGGTAGTTGATATTAGCTTGAATACCCGAAGTCTTGCTAAGCTGGAAATTGGTGTTCACATTAAATGAGTAAGCCCATTTGTTATTAGAAATGGTAACTGGAACATTGAGGATTGAAGCAACTCCATGGATTTTATAATTGTACATATTGCCACCTATATACAGCGTCCACCATTTACAAAGGTTTAAATTCAATCCGGCCTCCACCCCCCAAAGGCGGGCAGCACCGGCATTAGTATAAACGCGGTTAAGGATAGTATCTGCATAAACACTGTTTAATCGCTGGATAGGGTTCTGAACATGCTGATAATAAATGGTACTGAAAAATAAGCCTTTATCAAATGTGTGGTTTACGCCTAGTTCAGCGAGGTCAACAAATTCTGGCAACAGGTCAGGATCGCCCGCCTCCAGTGTTTCGGAGTGCTCACGTTCCGGAATCGGATTGAGTTCCAGGTTGCTGGTGCGCTGTATCCGCTTACTATAGCCGGTCTTGAGTTCCCATGCTTTGTTGAAATGATACAAAAGGTTGGCAGCAGGAAACAAATTGGATAGGTTTAGGATGTGGGGATGAGCGTCATAGGATAAATGAACTGTCCTTGCCGCGTACTCATAACGCAGACCTCCATTATATTCCAGTTGACCTGCTTTGCCGGAGTACTGGCTATAAACCGAGTTGATCTCATTGATGGCGTCTGTGCTGCCTTTAAACTTAGCAATGTCAGGTTGCGAGGTTGCCGGAGTTACGAAGTAGTCGAAATCGCCGTGCTGGGTATCATGCCGGAACTGGTAACCGCTTTCCAGTTTACCCTGGCCAATAGTAATTGTATAGTCCAGTTTAAACCGGTATGCACTGATCGGACGTTTATAGGGATTGTTTACATATTGGATGGTATCATTGGTATTGGGGTATTTCAGATTGCGGTTCAAAGTTCCACCGTATAAGTTGTCATGTTCATATTGCAGCCCGGCCGTTAAGCTGGATTTATTGGCAAACATATGGGTATAGTCAAGGTTACCTAAATTAAAGGTACCCTCTTTGGTTTGCAGATTGGAGTTAAGGTAGGTTGTGCTGTTGATAAGCGCACCGGTGCTAAGGTTGGAGGTGCTGTTATGATACAGCAGATCTGCTAAGCGTGCCTGGTATCTTTTTCCACTGTAAAAACCGGCCGAGATCACATTATTGGTATTAGCAGTATAAATTATGGAAGTACGCCCGGCATAGTTGTAACGATCAAAGCTTCGCTCACCATTGGAGGGAAAGCGGGTGATTGTGTTACCAGTAATATTTTTGGTGTAAGCATTGCCTTCCCGGTATCCTTCATTGTCGTTACGTGTATAATTTCCCCCGATCGAAACATCCCATTTTTTCTTTTTAAAATTGATCGTTATATCCCCATTAAAGCGTTGCGGTTTTTTCAGATTATTATAATCAGTGGTACTTGGCAGTCCACCCTGGGCATTGGCAATTAATGTGAACCCGTCGTTAGCTCCCTTTTTAGTCATAATATTGATGATCCCACCGTGACCATCAGGATCATATTTCGATGAGGGCGCAGTGATTAGTTCAATATTGTCGATGGCGTTGGCAGGCAATTGTGTCAGCACAGTTTGTGCATCGGCCAGCACTGGTTTCCCATTAATCAGTACCATAAAACCTGCAGAAGCCCGCACACTGATGTCTCCCTGTGAATTGACTGTTACAGATGGCAGGTTTTTCAAGACATCGATAGCAGAGCCTCCTTTAGCAGATTCAAATTGCCCTGCATTATAACTTTGTTTATCGATCTTGTTCAATGCGGTTATTTTCTGTCCGGATATAGCGACTTCGTTGAGCATTTTAGATGAAGGTGTAAGCCGGATTATGCCCAGGTCAATATCCGAATTGCCAGCTACAATATTTTTTAGGTATTGGGGCTCGTAGCCAGGGAAGGTGATCTTTAGCATGTAGTTTCCCGGCGTAATCTTCCCGATCTTAAATATACCACTGGGGTTGCTGATACTGCCTGCTACCAGGCCAGAATCAATTGTGCTATACAATGCGGCACTTGCGTATTCCACGGGTGACTGACTTTGAGCATCGATGATCCTGCCTTTAATAATAGCATTTTGTGCCGAAGCAGTAAATATTCCAGATAATAAAATAAGGAGGCAGAGGAGTTTCATAATGGCAGATATTAAACCTCACAAAAATATTATCTGCCGCATCGTATTAATGGTAGCCTGCTATGCAATTATGGTATAATAAAATTAATGCCGCTTCGCAAAGGCCAGTTCCCGGTATATCCCCGGTGTAAGGTTGGTATACAGCTTAAAGAACTTTACAAAATGTGAGGGATCCGAAAATTCCAGGCTGGCTGCAATTTCTTTGATGGATAATTCTGTATTGGATAACAGTATTTTGGCTTCCAGTACAATACGTTCATTCAATATCATAGAAGGTGTTTTGCCGGAGGCTGTCTTGCAAATAGTATTCAATTGTGCGCCCGGCAAATGCAGCATTTCGGCATATGCCTGTATTTTTTTGATCTGTTGAAAATGTACATTGACAAGGCTTTTGAATTGGTAATAGATCGGATTGAAGGGCTTGCCATCCTGTAATTGCGCATTCGATTCTTCGGCTGCCTTTAAAAGGATCAGTTGTAAATAGGCTTCTAAGATAGCAGGGGAAGCAGAAGATTGATAGTCCTGGCAAAAGCATTTGACAAGTTCTAACAACATTGCGTTCTCCTTTAGCTGCATAAGCACTGGTAAGTTATACACGATCTCCAGGCTTTTACGGTTCAGTAATTCTTCGCGAAACAGGATCACATAGCCTTTAGGTATCCGGGTAAAATCCCAGCAATGGACCTGGCCAGGCTTCAGAAAATAGATCGACGGTGGCAGTACGTCGTAGCTTTGGTCATCAATAATATGGTAACCGGCACCATGTTCCAGCACGATCAATTCAAAATAATCGGCGTGCTTATGCGGCACTGTTGGCTTGATCACCTCTTTAAATGGACTGATCTTCAACAGCTGGTGACTATAGATCTTCGACTTAACAGGTATCGCTTTCATCAGTTACGAAGTTATCATAATCCTTTAAAAAACAAAAAGGCAGAGTATCCGGAGTTGCTCTCAAACCTATAAACTTTTTAATTGGATTGATGGCGGGTGCATCAGAGGGATTCGCCTCCCGGACATGCTATATTCAAATATCACTTAGATTTTTTGATGGAGAAAGGAGGATTGGATGGTTTGGGAGGCATTTAGGCTAAAATAAGTTAATAAAATCCCGAAGTTGGTATTTTAGTTTGAATTAAATAAAATGGCCGGACCTGTACTTTTAATGGTCTGGACCTCTCACCAAACTAATCTGGACGTTTGAGAAAACCTTCGTGTAGAAGCTTCAACTAATTTTACACCATAAAAAACACTTATGGCAAAAACAGTTTTAGTTACAGGAGCTTCTGCAGGAATTGGAAAGGCAACCGCAATTTTATTAGCGCAAAATGGTTACAATGTTTATGGCGCGGCACGAAGGATAGAGAAAATGCGGGATCTAAAAGAATATGGCATTCAGCCGATTAAATTGGACATCACGAACGACGGAAGCATTTTGGCATGTGTTGACTAGATCTTTAGTGAAGCAGGAAACATTGATATATTGGTAAACAATGCGGGGTTTGGTACAGGTGGCGCAATCGAGGATGTGTCAATAGAAGACGCCCGTTATCAACTGGAAGTAAACGTGTTTGGAGCAATGCGTTTAACGCAGTTAATATTACCCAAAATGAGAGAAAATAAATATGGTAAGATAGTAAACATCTCATCAATTGGTGGTAAAGTTGCATTGCCTTTGGCTGGGTGGTATCATGCCAGTAAGATTCCACGCCATAAAGTAATTAAGGCGCAATATAAAGCGAGTTCTATTGTATGTTTGTCAGATACCGTTTTATCGTTTGCTGGTTCCTGCGACTTATTGGTAATTTGTACCCTGCGATTAGAACCTGAGATTGCCCAAAGGTACTTATGTGATTTAAAGACACGATGTAGGACTTATGTATCTTTAAAAAAAGACCTTGTGGCAAACGCTCATTAATTGCTTTCAGGCTGGAGTATACTGTATATTTTCGTTCTGTAGTAACTATTTGTACATAGTTCAACATAGATTCAACAAATAATATATCTACATACGCTATTTTCTCTAAGCAATTATCGCATTTGACATATAAGTAGTCAGGATGTTCCAGGTTATTTTTTACAGTTAACGAACCACAAATTTTAACTTTTGCCTTTTCACAGGCTTTTGTAAAACGCTCAAACGTTACAGGTTTCATTAAGTAATCGGTGACGTTCAACTCAAATCCCTGCAAAGCATATTCAGGATAAGCGGTTATGAAAATAACCTGCTGGAACACATCATGCCGTTGTAAAAACTCAATACCACTCATCTGAGGCATTTTAATGTCCAGAAAAATCAGATCAACCACTTCGGTTTGTAAGATAGCTTTGGCTATAATTGGATTACGTGCTGTTCCTACCAGGTGTAAAAAAGGTATTCTCTCAATGTATCCTTCTATTTGTTTACGCACCAATGGTTCATCTTCTACAATTATACAGTTCATCATTGGTTTAAGATTAGATTTAGATAGATGTAATACTTATTATCAAGTTCTTTGGTGGTAAGTTCATATTTATTGGAATATAAGAGTTCCAGTCGCTGTCTTACATTCTGCAAACCAATTCCCGTGCTATTATATGTAGCAGATAAATGTTCCTTAACAGGGGCTGTATTCATACAATAAAAATGCAGCTTTCCATCTGTAAGCTGAATATCGATTTGTATGATATTCTCCCTGTTATCATCATCAGACACGTGCTTAAAAGCATTTTCAACGAATGGCATAAGCAGCAATGGAGAAATCGTCAAGTCGTTGCTATCTGCTTTTACATTTAAAATAGTAGTTGCTTCTGTACGTATTCGCTGAAGATTAAAGTAATTTTCCAGATGGATTAGTTCTTTGGACAAGGGAACAAAGTCAGCACTGCATTCATATAATTGGTAGCGTAATAAATCCGCTATAGTCACTAATGTAACCTTTGCCTGTGGCAAATCAAAATCTAATTGTGTATAGAGACTATTAAGAGAATTGAATAAAAAATGAGGGTTAAGCTGTGCTTTAAGGTAGGTCAGTTCCGCCAGTGAGTTGGCTTTTTCCATCTCATTAAGCCTACGTTGGGTATTCACACGATCAAGTGCCAGCTTTAAAGCACCTCCTCCTAACAAACCCAACAATGCAATGAAGAAACGATTATACTGTAAATCAGTGTAGTTCCATGAAAAATTAAAGTGAATGGGAACCAGCATGTGGTTCAAAAATAGCTTCATAACAAACGCATATCCGCCTGCCAGTAGTATAAGATATATTAACGATAGTACCAGCAGCTTTGTTACGTTCTTATGCTTAAAATAACGGGGCATCAGGTATGCATAAATGCCGTAAAAGGCACAAAGTATCAAACTTACATCGAGCGCTGAAAAGTAAAGACGGTTTCCCTTATCACTGATATAAAAATACGTGATCTGGTTCCATATAAAAAAGAACCCCAGCCAAAAGCTCACATGTAGTAGAAAACGTCGCATGAACCAAATTTATGAAAATGGCAAAAAAGTACATCCGTTTTATAGCAAATGTCTTATTTACAGGATTAACGGTAGTTATGCAAATGACATTACCTATTGTGAAAAGTATAAGGCCATTGGTATAATTTGAGATTACCATGTCAGACCAGTATTTAATTTTCACAAAAAAACATGAAAGCTATTATTGGATTGTTAATGCTAATCACCATAACTTTTCGTGGGATTGCCCAGGGAGTAGATACTGCCATGTTACTTGCTGCCACTTATTTCAGGCAAGCGGACTCCGCAAGCAGCCGAAATTTTATGTGGAAACATCCCCTTTATGGCCCTATGTTACTAGTTGATCCCCATTCCAGAACCACTTATGCAAATATGCCGGATAGCGCAGGGGCCTTTACCTTCATAACAGAAGGCTTGTACAAAGGGACGTTACCTCAGGAAGTGATGGTTGCCAATACATCTATAAACTGGCAAGGACGGTTGTGGGCAATTATATTATGGCCATTACCAGTTGACATGGAGGAACGACTAAGCCTTATGTTACATGAATCCTTTCACCGAATACAACATAAACTTGGGTTTCCTGCTCTTAGCCCGACAATAGACCATCTGGCAACTACTAATGGACGTATCTATTTTTTGTTAGAACTGCAGGCTTTAAAAACAGCCTTAGCCAAGCCCGTCGATCAGCGTAAGAAGGATTTGGTGAATGCACTGCTTTTTCGCAAAAAAAGACAGGAATTGTTTCCTTCAACATTTGACAACGAACGCTTGCTGGAAATAAATGAGGGACTAGCTGAATATACAGGAATGCTACTGGGTAGACTACCTGGTAATATAAGACAACATTTGTATAATGAGATTGATAAGGCTGACACCAGGTTGTCATTGATTCGATCCATGGCTTATATAACCGGTCCTGTTTATGGGTATCTGCTTTATGAGAAATCGCCAGGCTGGACACAGTCAGTCGACTCAAATTCTTCATTTCCAGCTTTGATCAAAAAATATTACAAAGTGGCTGTGCCTGAACAAACGACTACTTCTGTATTGGCTAAACTGGAAAAGCAGTACAAGGGAGATAGTATCATACATGCTGAAAAAATGAAAGAGAAAAACAGACGACAGCAGGAAGATATTTATACCCGTCTTTTTACTCATCAACCGGTGTTGGTCATCAACCTGGTGAAAATGAACATCGTGTTTAATCCTAACAATTTATTTGACCTGGGGGAATTGGGTACTGTATATCCAACCGCAGAAATAAATGATGTTTGGGGAAAGTTGAAGTTAGTGGATGGTGGTATGCTCATGAAGGACTGGAAAGTAATCACATTACCGGCAATGGATAGTCTACATGCAAAAGATAGTATTGTACAAGGTAATGGATGGCAGCTGCAACTAAATAAGGGGTGGCGAATTGAAAAAATGGACAGCTTACAATCAGCGTTGATCAGGAAGGAATAATTCCCGGATTGCCCACCTGTCTGGCAAGGTACTGTTAACGAAAAAGGGACCGATCATCTTTTCGATAATCAGGCTCTTTTAGCGGGCTGGGAGGGAAAATTTCCGAACCAATTTATGGATGGTTTATCCGAAATTCATGATTTTATTAGTAGAATTCCTTATTAAAACAACTATAGGCAATTGCACTGTACTTATCTATCCTAATATATCCAAGCTCCAAAACGAGGGAAATAACAACGCCCTGGTTTGATTAACGAAGATTAAGCTGTCAATTTTAGCCCCATATATGCATTAGCAGCTCTGTTGAGGGTTTAATTTCATATTTCTGGATCATAGCATGCATCAGTTAGTGATCAAAACTATTTATTAAACTATTTTCATAAAAAAGACGTTAAAACTGATTTCTGAGATCCTGATCATCCCAAATTTCCGGTGCCATCATAATGAGTATTGAAATTTTGCTAATGAAGGGTATCAAGATGAGGACATGGAATACAGTTGCTCTGACCTGGAATCAATTTGTAAAACGACTACATTCTTCAGGAAAAATTGCAAAGTATATCTGCTTTTGTGGTATAATCTGAAATGTTAATTTAGTTATACATTGCAATCATATTTCAAAATCTGATTCGGCGAAAAGTGCTTTAACATCTCAATAGATGATAAAGTACTTTTCATTACTATTGCTAAGACTTCCAGGAATTCTCTAAACATGATCTGATAGATTTTGAATCCTTTTGCCATAAATTAATCTTTAAAGATAAATGAGTTGCTGGCAAAGGTAGGCATTTCACCTGTGGACTGGCGATTATAACAAACCAGGGACTGTATAAAATACAGCCCCTAGTTTCATTTATACTCCATAATTTTTTCAAACGACAATGTTGTCAGCCATGAATGCTGTTGAAAATGTTCAATACGAAACGCCCTATAATCTTTCTTGTGCAACTTTTGCATCAGCACATTATTATAGAAATTTCCAATTTTCAGCCTCAGATCTACTAATGGATAATTATATATGGCCTTGTTAAATATTACTTTTTCTATTTCTGCACACAGATAGCCTGCCGTCATCAATTCATGATTAATTAAAGAACGATGCCACCTGTTCCAAAAGTTAAAGATCACTTGCGAAAACAACTTTGGTTGACCGGCATAGTTATGCTCTTGGTAAACTAAAGGAAGTTTATGCTCCTTACATTTTGCAACAAAGTATTGTAAACAAGGACTGATATATTTCCTTTCGTCGAAATATGAAAGCAGTTCCTGATAATTTTCCGGACGGCCCACTACAATCGATAGGTCAACCTGACGAAGCGTAATGAATAATTCAAGGATTTTATCATATTCAATTACCGTTTTTTTCATAATGAATTTTATATAAGGTTTTATTCCATTATCCATTTAATATAATCCCAGATTCTAAATCTTGGATTTGCATTAGAAATATTTAATGGTTGCCCTCGGACAGTTTCATCTGTTACAATCCTTACTGCATTTCCTGTTCCCCCGGAACTCGGAGGTTCAGTGAGCAAGGTACCGGAAATTTCAAATTCCACATATGCTCCTTTATTTGCCTGTCCAAGATCAGCTTTATATGCAGGAACAAAAGGCTCCATTTCCACATCGACTCCAATGGGATTTTCCGCATAATCTTCAAAATTGAATTGATAAGGCATATGAGCAAAACCCTCTGTTAAGGAAGTATACACCCTGATCGTATCCTTTAAAACTTTGTATATAGCGAGATTTTTAAGTATCTGCGTGCTATCAACATGGCGATACCCGTTTAAATGATTAAAAGCCATCCAGTCAGTAGACAGGCTGGTTAAATCGTGTAGATAATCCTCAAACAACTGGATCATCTTGAGTAGCCCGTTGTGCATGTACTATTCCTGCTGATAAAACCACAATTAATAATATACAGATATTTTTCATATTTATTTATTATTGTACAGAAACGGGTACATAACCTCTTACGTCTTTACCTCCTCCAGACCAAAAGTAATTGAAGACTTCCTTAAAGAAGCACTTATAGCATTGTATTATGAAATGAACAAAGATAATTTTGAACAGCAGAAAATTTTAAAGGCCCGTCATAGAGAGGTAGATGAAAAGATCGATACTTTAGAGGAAAGCAAATTTACCACCGGTTTTGGTCAAAAAGTTTTATCTTCGATATAAGTCATGAAAAAGCTTACTCGCTATACAAACATTAGAGACCTAAAGGCAAGTAATAGCCAACAGCAGCCTCAACAGTCTGATTTAAAATATGAATCGGATTTAAGAGAATTTATTGCTATAATGAAACAACATTCTTCTTCTCCAAAGCAATCTAAGCGAAATAATTCCTCCAATAAGTCAAAGTAATGGAAAATAAGTTACTAGCAAGTGTTTTGAAAGTATGTAGCATACTTAATAAACATTCTGTTCAATATATAGTAGTTGGTGGAACCGCGGTTGCCTTGCATGGCTATTTTCGCTTGTCACATGACTCTTCCGGAGCTGTCATGGAAAAGCATGATCTTGATTTTTGGTATAATCCAACTTACGATAATTATTTTAAACTCCTTAATGCACTGGAAGAATTAGGGAGGGATGTAACTGAATTTAAAAACGAAATTGCCCCTAATCCGAAAAGATCATTTTTTAGATTTGAAGAGGAATATTTCAAAATGGACTTTTTGCCTGAACTGCTTGGCCTCTCTAGATTTCGTTTATCCTTTGAAAATAGAAGTGTTGCAGAGATTGATGACATTGAAGTGCCATACATAAGTTATGAAGATTTACTTAAAAGTAAATTAGCATTGGCACGAGAAAAAGATATAGATGATATTGAGCAGCTCAAAATCAGGAGAAGCCAGTCTGAAGAATAAATCAGCCCAATCGATATATTGAATTTCGAACTTCTCAAAACATTAAATAGTAAGGGTATAGCACTCATTAAACTCTAATCAAAAAACCGCCTTCAATCGAAAGACTTGAAGGCGGTTTTTTTTACGCAAAGGATATAAGTATCCGGAAAAGGTGCATAGTAGTTTTGTAGGGTCAATAAGACGACCACAATAAACTATAAACGGTGAAAAAGACAGTTTTAATTACTGGTGCCTTCTCCGGATTGAAATACTTCAGCAAAATGGATAGAATGTAATTGCATGTTCAGGACAGCGAATTAACAGCTTCTTCCGCATTCAGTAACTCCGTAACCGTCTGGTGCAACTGCGTTTTGGCAAATGGTTTTTTGAGAAAAGCATCAGCACCATTTTCCAGCGCTACATCCTGCGCGGCCGCATCAACACCAGAGATCATGATCACTTTTACAGTGGGATGTTCCTTTTTTACAACGCTAAGAAAGTCGATACCAAAACCGTCAGGCAGTCGATTGTCTAATAATATTAAAGAAGGCTTTTCCTGTAGAAGATATTCCTCAGCTTTAGCAATGCTTTGCACATGTTCTACTTTCGTTCCATTCCCTTCCAGTAGTATGTTTAGAAGCATGCACAGGTCACCTTCGTCATCAATGATCAATATTTTGTGGGGAGTAGTTTTAGTTTTCATACTTGCATTTTTAATTGTGGTTAGTGAATAAAAAAAGCATGCCAAATAGTAAGATTGTTAAAAATTAATATGTCCAGAGCGAAAACAATAATAAGCACTTCAGGACGGCATTACAGGCACTGGCTGGAAAATTTTACCCAGCGGTTATCGACGCAAACAACAGTTCGATTACTAGTTGAATCAATTTGATGCGGTTGAAATAAATAACTCGTTTTACAAGTTTTCACCCCGGCAATTTCACCCATGGACCTTTTACAGTCAAAATCATTTTTGATATGACTGGCAAAATCAGGTCTCTATTTTCTATATATAAAAAAGGCCTCCAGATTCACCATCTGAAGGCCTTTATATTTTGCTAAACATTAGCGTTTTTTAGCTTGGAGGAGAATTAAGTGATACTGATATTAAATATTATAGCTATTCCTTTGGAAAATCCGAATTGACAAATAGTGTCAGGCCTGGATATTTGTTTCCCGAATCGGAATTTACATACCAACTCCTGCTACTGCCGGCAGCACAAACCAGAATGCCGCGCCCTTGCCCGGGGCGCTATTTACCTGTATTGACGACTGGTGCAGCTCCAATATTTTTTTTGCGATAGCCAGACCGATGCCCATCCCTTTTTTGGGAAGCCCATCTTTATGTAAATACTTATACCGTTCAAAAATATAAGTTTGGTCTTCTGGTGCGATGCCGATACCAGTATCAGCAACTTCTACCTTTACACCGGCACTGGTTTGTTGTAATTGGATGGTGATACTGCCACCTTCAGAGGTAAACTTAAAGGAATTATCTATCAGGTTCTGCAATACCCTTTCAGTAAGCGCAATGTCTGCAAACACAAGTGGCAGGTTACCCTCAGTATTGAGGTTTAAGCTAATACCTTTTTCTTTTGCTTTGAGCTGGTAAGCCATCAGTATATCGGAGGCCAGTTCGCTAAGCAGGAACTGTTCTTTTTCAGGGTTTACCTGGTTGGCTTCCAGTTTGGCATATTGAAACAATTGCTCTACCAGCACTGATAGTTTTTTGGAGCTGTCCAGCACTACCGAGAGGTATTTATTTTTTTCTGGTTCTGCCAGGCTATCTTTTTTGATCATCAGCGTCTCTACATATCCCTGCATAATGGATAAAGGTGTGCGCAGGTCATGGGATACATTGGCAATCAGCTCCTGCCGGAATTTATCTGTGGCACTTATCTTGTCGAAATTGTCCACGATAACGTCCGCCATTTCATTAAATGTAGAAGTGAGCATACCCAGGTTACCTTTGGCATGACCTTCTATGAGGGCAGAATAATCGCCTTCCTTAAACCTCCGGACAACCATTGCAATATCGCAGATACTGTTCGTGATCAGGAAAAAAGTAATGACGCCCACAATAAATGCGATTCCCAGGGCGCAGAAGAAAATATACATACCCAGGCAGTAATACAAATGGCTGTTAAGTGTGGTAAGTATTTCCCTTTGCTTTTCGCTGGCTAATACTGCATATACATAACCAGTCAGTTGCCCGTTCTCATATACCGGTGCTGCGGAAAATATACCTGGCTCGTCCGGCTGCTTGGGATTATCACCAAGGGGGCGTTCTCCATTTTTAACAGCCAGCCATTGTTTTACTTTGCTGATGTCCACCTGATGGTTCTGGACCGATTTATCCGGAACAACATAGTCGGTGATCTTTCCTGTAGTATCCAGTAAATAGACTTCCACACTTGGATTGGCCACCATAATGGAATGAATAATATCGTGTGTTACGGTGGTGTCTGGTTGGCCGTTTTTCAATGGATGTGTAAAGCTAGCAAGGTGTGATGCTACATTGCCATAGAGCTCCTGATGTGCCATTGTATAATAAGACCTGGATAACTTAGAAGCGATCAACACAAACACGATTCCCAATATGATAAGCAGGACAGAAAATACAGTGGCTATTTTCCAGAATAAAAGATTGCCCCGGATTGTTCTTACAGACATAATATTGTTTTATAATTCTTCATTAAAACGGTACCCAACGCCCCAGGTAGTGAGGATGAATCTGGGGTTGGAAATATCCTCTTCAATCTTGCCCCTAAGCCGGTTGATATGGGAGTTGACGGTATGTTCATATCCTTCAAAATCATAACCCCATACGAGGTTTAACAAACGTTTCCTACTATAGCTTTTCCCAGGATTAGCCGCTAGCAGGGTAATCAGATCAAATTCTTTAGGAGAAAGATCAAAGTAACCTTACAATAATCATAAAGCAGCCGGCCCAAGGGAGGACCGGCTGCTTTTGTATATGACTCAATTATATTTGCGAAATGCCTCCGGCAACGAATAAATGTTGAAAGACATTTGCCACTATATTACTAATCATCTGTATCTACTTCGCAATATTCACGCGCAGGTTGATCTCAAAACTATTTCCCATAATAGTACTATAGCCCGTCGTCTGGGTGATGTATATGACCTGCAGGGAAAAAAGTGATTGGTAATTTAATCCTGCTCCTGCGCTTACGCTTCCACTGCTATGATACATCCCTGATACATTAGCCCAGTCATCCAGCAAACCAATATTTACCCCTGCATCAATAATATTGTCAGCACCATTGATACCCCGATAGGCGATTTTAGGTTCCACTTTAGAAATCTCTGTACCCGTATAAAATTTGTAAGAGGCAGCAGTATAGTAAGTGGCAAGTCCGGAAACACCCCTGTTATCGTTTTTAAACGTCGATATCAGGTTCGGCAAGGCTGCCTGAACTGTTAGGTGCAGATCAGTATAAGCTACCCCAAAATCACTTTCAAAGTAATTATCCCGCCTGTTAAAACGCCCTATCGACGGGTCATTTGTCTCCCCATTTACACTTTTGGTATCAAGACGCTGAATGTCCAGCGCCAGTGATAATCCGAAATGTAACGCCTGTGCACGCATGCCCAATGGCAGGTGATATGCATAAGTAAGCCCTACCTTGGTACGCTGCAATAAGCCAGACTTATCGTTGAAAATATTCAATCCGGCACCTACCCTGTTCTTAAGGTTCGCATCGGCAGTAAAAGTTTGTGTAATGGGTGCGCCTGGGATAGCATCCCACGGACGTCTGTAGGAAGCATTGATATGAATGCCTGAATCCAGTCCGGCCATTGCCGGGTTAGCCAGGTATTGATTAAAAAAGTACTGTGATTCCGGTGGTTCAAAATTGGAAACCGCGTTACCAGCTGATTGCGCCTGTGATGCCTGTGCGCTACAAAATAAGAGTATGAGGGTATAGATTTTTTTCATGTTAATTATTTCTGATCGCGAACAATAGTGATGAATCCTTTAAATGTATGTTGTCCTGAAGGGAACGTTACAATGTAGTAGTAAGTGCCTTCGGCCAGCGGAGATCCATTAATTGTAGCGTCCCATTCATTCTGATATCCTTTTTTGTGATATATCAACCGGCCTGTGCGGTCATATATTTTCACCTCATTATCAGGATAACTGTCAATATTCCGGATCACCCATTTATCGTTAATACCGTCACCATTTGGTGTCAGCAGGTTTGTAGCATCCAGTTTATAATCATCTATTACGGTGATAACGATAGATCCCTGAGCGGTACAACCTCCAGCTGTAACTCCGTTTACAGTATAGGTGGCCGTTGCCTGTGGGCGAACATTTAAAGTAGCGGTGTTTTGTCCACCAAGAATGTTATCAGCATCCTCCCAGGTATAGGTTGCAGCACCTGTGGCTGTGAGATAGATGGTAGCACCCTTTGACACAGTGTTACCCTGATCACTGCTGATGCTGAGAACAGGAGGGAGTGATACGTTTACTGTAAATTGTGTACTGATTTCATCAACACCTCCATTGGCAGTACCCCCGTTATCTTTCACGGTTAATGTAACAATAGCGTTTCCTGTCACATCTGCTTTCAGTTCATAGCGCAATGTTGCAGTTCCATCACCATTGTCAGTGACTGTGAGTGTGGTGAATACATCATTGTCTGACGTGACTGTAAGTGTGTTGGTCTGAGCGATCTCCGGTCCGGCAGAGATGCCGGTGACTGTAATAACCTGTTCACCACCTGCGCAGACTGTCTGATCTGCCACTACGCCTACTGTCGGTGTTTCGTTCACATCTTTCAGGAAGATGCTGACTACGCCTGCCGCACTTGTATTATATCCATCGCTGACAGTTACAGCGATATTGAACTGAGCAGTTTTTTCGAAATTGAATTCGTCAGCATCGTATACAGTTAATTGTCCGGTTGTGGCATCTATAGCAAATGCGGGCACGTTATCATTGTCTGTATCTTCATTTTGTGTGATCTGCCAGTTTTTCAATGTGCCGCTATTGTCTGTTGCCACTACCGTACCAATGATCGTATTACTGCTGATATTTTCAAACAGGCTGAAAGATTGACCGGCAGTCACAATAGGAGCAGAAGCATCTACCAGCACAGCATTCAATGAGGCAATGTTGTTGAGGGCCGGAAGTAATTCATTGCCTGCCAGGTCTGTGATCTTACCTGCAGGAATGCTTAGGGGGCCAGTTACAGCAATACCATCATTGTCTGTATCACCATTGACTACCGTGTAATTGAATACCAGCTGGGTAGCGCTAGTGCTTACGAGTGTCGCATCCACCTGCATGGTGCCGATTGTAACGGGCAGAGTTACGCCCGCGGGGTCTACTGTTATAGTCTCATCTACATTTACGTTGAAACTAAGTATTTGTCCGGCCTTATAAGTGCCATCAGCAGGACCCGTTACGTTTACTACGGCAGGTGCTTTTGTATCCACATACACAATTCCCGGCGTTGTCGTATAATTAATAGTAAGATCGGCAGCGTTACCAGCAGCATCTTCGATAGTGCCCATAGCAATCGCTGTTCCAATCCCGATTCCGTCAGTATCATTATCTCCTGCCTGAACGGTGTAACGGAATGTGAGCGTGTTAGTACCGGAACCGCTTATATAAGTAGCATACCCGGTTGTACTTCCTATCAGGAGGCTGATACGTGGTGTACCTGTTAAGAACACACTTTCAGGCCAGGTAACGGTAAGATCAATGTTTGTACCTTCTTTATAGTATCCTGGCGTAACGGTTAAGTTAGTCACAGAAGGAGCTATAGCATCTACAAGTATACCCGTGGTATTGCCAGGAGTAAATGTAAGTACGGCATTGTTGCCAGCGATGTCTGTGATTGTAGTGGTACTCAATTGTAATTGTCCTATTCCTATTCCATCAGTATCCTGTTGTCCTGCCAGTATAGTATAGTGGTAAGTGGCACTAGTGGAAGTGGATGACAGGAAGGTAGCATTTACAGTATTTGTTCCAACCTGTATGGGCAAATATGAAGTGGCACCAGTGAGCGTTATAGCTTCACTGAAATTAACAACAAATTTCAGTTCATCTCCTGTTTTATAGGTGCTGTCTGCAGGTAAGGTAACCGTAGTGACTACGGGTGCTATACCATCTATCTGAAGATCTTTATTAGCAGATAATGATCCTGTGGCACCCGGTGCTGGCAGGTCTAATAACGCATCTTTACTGCCGGCATTATCTTTAATTGTACCACCGCTTAATGCATTCATTGAAGTATAATCCAGGTCGGCAGACAGGTCTCCGCTTTGTACAGAATAAGTGAATTGCAGCGTATCTGTGCCTGTACCTACAGCATAAACGGCATTTTGGTCGACAGTACCGGTTTCCATAATTAACACTGGCGTGCCGGTTACACTTACGACCTCGTTAAATACAACTTTCACGGTGATGAGATCCCCTGTTTTATAGACCTGATTCGGGTTAGTCGAAGTGACGTTGATGATGAACGGTTTTAACGGGCCTACTGCAATATCAATTGTTTTTGTATCCGTTTTTGCCCCACCGGCACCTGAACTACCCAGGTCACTAACTGTGATCTGTAAGATATCGGTACCTGTATAATTACCTGTTGGAGTGTATATAATTGTACTTAAAGCGTTGTTGATATCTGTAAGCGTACCAGAGAAGGTGTTCGTAACATCGGCGGTGCCTGAGCCAATCAAAAACACCAGTCCGGATGTAGACGGTAACGAGATCACACCGTGGTTGACAGTCATTGTTACCTGTACGGAATTTGATCCTGCATCCACGTCGGACACAGACACTTCATTGCTTATTACAAGATTAGTGTTCAGGGCTACCGTCCTGGCAGCAGGTACGGTAATTACGGGTGCATCATTAACCGATGTAATATTGAAAGAAATTGTTTTCGTACTTTCTTCACTGCCGGCATCTCCAGAAGTACCGGGATCTGCGCCGGTAAATCCACCATCGTTGATTGTAATAGTCAGTAATACGTTACCATACGTATTAAGTGCCCCTGTAAATCTTACGCTATCGCTTGAAATATAGGTATTGATATCAGCAATACTTCCTTTAATAATGACGGAATCGTTAGCTGATGGAACGATAGTAATTCCGGTAGCAGGGTTGGCAGACAATGTACCAACACCGGAATTAACTGACAATATTACTGTAACCGCATTGCTGCCGGCATCTGTATCTGAAAAATAGAAACTATTGATAGCAGTAGGTGTATCTTCCTGTGCAGCAGCCTGGGTCGTAGTAGTAATTACAGGCGTAGCATTCACGCTTGTAATTACAAATATTACTTCCGCTGTATCACAATCAGAAGGTATGCCATTATCACAAACCTGGTATTGAAATTTGTCTATACCGCCGAACTGACTATAGGGAGTATAGGTAAATGAACCGTCTGCATTAAAAATAACAGTACCGCTTGCGGGTCCCCCCCCGGATATAAGAGAAGCAGTCAGTGCATTTCCCTCATAATCAGTATCATTGGATAAAACATTGCCAGTAACCGGGGTATTATCATCCCCTGTATAAACATCATCTACTGCATAAGGAGGTGTATTAACGCTGTTTATTGTGATGGTACAGGTAGCGTTTGCGCATGCACCCTGTGCATCGCAGTTACTATATACAAATTGATCTGTACCACTAAACCCTTTATTGGGGTAATAGTCAAAACTACCATCAACCGCCAGTCTGAGTATGCCGTGAACAGGCGCCGTAACCAGCGATGCCCGATTGAAAATACGGAGTGATCCGCTATTAGGATCATTGTCATTACTTAACACGCCAGTAGCTTTACTGACATATAGGGCAACATCCTGGTTGACTGTGTAATTATCATTGGCGGGGTTCGGAGTAACGTTAGTGCTTCCTATAAAGAAGAGTGTTTTCGCGTAACCGGAACAGGCTCCGCTAGGATCACACAACTTATATGTAAAACTGTCTAATCCTGCATAACCAGCATCGGGTGTATAAGAAAAACTGCCTGAGTTGCTGAGAGATAAGCTGCCATGCAGCGGTAGAGAGACAGGACTAAATGTAGTGGCATCGCCATCCATATCGTAATCATTCGCTTTGAGGCCTGGGGCGGTTTGAGAAATGGCCTGATCTGTAGCGAGAACATAATATTCATCATTAGCCACCGGGGCGTGGTTAATATTGATAAACGATACCGTAATGTTGGCAGGAGAACTTATACCACCATTCCCATCACTTAATATAAACTGAATGATACGTGGGTCCGTAGAGGGCCAGTAGCTGTAATTGTTATAGTAGGTAATACTCTGTAATAATGCATCAATAGCCGTGGCTGTGGCATTACTGTTAAACCGGATTTTCAGGTTCCTGCCTGTTTTGCCACCCGAATATGCGGCGATTTGGGTGCCTGCATAATAAATCAGGTTTGCGTTGACAGTAATTTGTCCGGTAGTTTTGATACTGATTTCATCTTCACTGAATCTTGTACTGTTGGTAATAGAAACAGTTAATAGTCCATCGGTAAAGTTATTCGCGGTACCGGCTGTCACATTCGCATTGCTGCCTGCATCCAGCAGAACAGGGGCTCCTGCTACTGTAAAAGATACTGCGTCTCCATCCAGGTTGGCAATTGCCGGAGGGGTAATAGCATATCCTTTGGGAGTCAATATCCATAAAAATAAAATAAGGAATGTAAGGGTAGCTTTTTTATTCATAAATATTGGTATAATGAAAACTGATGGCAGGCAGCGTAGCTGGCATGCTTACTGAGGTAGTCAAATATTGTTGTGGTTAAAATATCTTAGAAGTTGTGTTGCATCTCTTGTTTATAGCAATTTTCAGTCGGATTTAGCGCTATAGGTGGAACAAATATACCATTTTCATACCCAGCGTCTCTAATAGCAGGCGTAAATTTAGAATAAAAAATGAGATAATTAAATTCTCAGATATGGGATAGAGGGTAAGGGTGCCAAGTAACAGGTGGATGGAAGTAGTGATCATTGTATAATATCCAAATGGGATAGGCAACAAAAGTATTGACAACTACCGGGGCTAAATTCGATCCACTTCTTTTTAAAAAATGCCTGTAAAAGAGAATGGGAATAATCAAGTACAACCTACTTAATTATTCCCATTTTCAATGCGGGTAAAGAGGGATTCCCCCCGAATTCTTTTACAGTCAATGGTTTTCAAGATCGCCGCATTCGACCGCTCTGCCATTTCTCCACTGAAAATGTGAAAAACTGAATGAAATCAAAAGGCTTCTTATACGATCCTGCGTAGGCAGGAGGCAAATCTCCTCCAGCTATTTATCATTAACCGGTAAATATTTAGCAAGCAGGTCTAAGAGTGCTGTTCCATGCACATTTTCTGCCAGCAACCTGCCGTCAGGTCCTACCAGGAAATTATGCGGAATGGATTGAACACCATATAAGGCAGGAACAGTTCCTTTCATCCCCTTCAGATCAGATATGTTGGTCCAACTGCTGATTTGTTCCTCACTGATGGCTTTCATCCAATCCTCCTTTTTGGTATCAACGGATACTGCTAATAACTGAAAGGAAGATCCTTTTATCATAGCATACAGCTTCTTCATAAAAGTCATCTCATTACGGCAGGGCCCACACCAACTGGCCCAGAAATCAATGAGCACGTATTTCCCGGCATAGCCAGACAGACTTACTTTCTTCCCGTCTGCACCTGTTAAAGTAAAATCAGGTACTTTTTCTCCTGTTTTTATATTTGGGCGATGAGCTTCCTGGTTTTTGGAATAGGCCAGGCCATCAGGAGAGTTGGCAAGTGCGGGAGAGAACAGCGTATCAATATTGCCTGGTTCGGTCAACATCGATGCTGCAAGTATGGCGGCAGGAGAGTTGTTATGCGCACTTACAAACCCGGCAAATGCCTGCATCCGCTGAGGTTTTATTATATTTAGCGAATCGTTGTAAAGCTTCATCACCGGTATATCTGCCTGATACAACGCTTTATAATAGTGCTCATGCAGCGGCCTCAAAATAGAATCATAATGCCCGGACATGGTGATCAACATCTTGTATTCCTCATTCAAAGCACTACCGGCTACCTGGGAACGGGAGAATATACTATCTCCCAAAATTTTGGTTTCACCTGGTGTGAGGAACATCCTAAGTATTTTCCTGCGGTCAGGAGCGCTGCTTTCAGCCGCAGCTCCTGCCGTCACCAATGTCAGCTGCACATATTTAGGGTAGTCTATGGTACCGGTAAGCTGGAAATGTCCATCCACTACGGCAGCACTATCAATGATCTCCTTATACACAAATCCTCTTCCAGTCATAGATAATGGAGTCACATATATTTTAGTCGCATTATCCATGCTGGTTAGTGTACCCTTAATCTCATAATGGCCCGCCTGTGCATTGGCTATGTGACCTGTCAGGCAGAGTATGGCCAGCCATTTATATTTTCTCATTAGTAGCCTGGATTTTGGGTAAGATGAATATCATTATACAATTCATTCAGAGGAATGGGATACAGGGCAGCATTGGAAGTCCAGTTACTTTTTTCTGCTCCCAGCACGGCATCTATTCTCCCGGTGCGTCTCAGATCGATCCACCGGTGACCATATTCTGTAAATAATTCGGTTTGTCTTTCCTTTTCAATCGCGAGCCTGACTTCTTCCTTTGAAGTAGCGGTGGTATTACCCAGCCCGGCCCTGTTACGGATGATATTGATGTCCGCAATGGCATCTGCGGTATTTCCTAATTCCATATTAGCCTCTGCCCGGATAAGGTATTGTTCTGCCAGCCGGAGGTAAGTGGTATTTTCTGCCAGGGAGGTAGTATTGGTTGCTTTCAATTTGTACTTATAAGGATAATAATAGGTCACATTATCAACCGTTACACTCCCTATCCAGTTGGATAACCGGAGGTCACCGGTTTCAAATGCAGCTAAGAGATGGTCAGAGATCAGGTAAGACGGCGTAGGACTGATAATGAGATAATATTGACCTTCCATTGTATACCCGGTAGTTCCGCTGGATGGTAGTTGCCAGATAGCTTCATTATTATTGGCTGTCATAACTTTGCCAATATTGGCAGAGGTAAGAAGGTTATAAAGTCCGTTACTCTGAGCTATTACGGAATCAGCATAATTTGCAGCTTTTTGCCAGTTACCAAGATAGAGGTGTACCCTGGCCAGTAAGGCCATCGCCGCATATTTGTTAGGCATGATACGTTTTCCGCCGGAGAAGGTATAGTTCTTATTCAGGTTGGCAGCGGCACTCTCCAGGTCAGCAATGATTTGTTGATATACGGTATCAGTGCTGCTTCTGGCAATGTTCTTTGTCACTGTCACATTGGTAGTGGTCACCAATGGGACACTCCCCCATAAATTCACCAGGTAGAAATGACAGAAGGCTCTTACAAATTTACTTTCGGCCAGTGCATCCTGTTTGATTGAATCTGTGAGTGTAGCCGTGCTGTTAGTAATTCCTTCAATGATGCTATTGGCCTGGTAGTTGACTTCATAGAGGTCCGTCCACAGATTTTGGATACTGGTATTATCGGAGCCAAGTGCATTGTTGAGAAAGGCATCATACGTATCTGATGTACTATTGAAATCCAGTTCATCAGCTGACATACCTGTATACGTAGAGATACCAAACTGTAGTTCATACGAATTGGATGTTGAGAGCGTGGCAAACATCCCACTTATGGCAGCTGTCACAGTCGAATTCGTCGAAAATACATTTCCTGAACTTAACTGATTGGACGGGACGTCTACATCAGCAAATTTTTTACAGCCTGCCACTAAAAGAAGGCAAAGATATATTGATATGATAGATTTTATATTGCGGATCATTTGCGTCATTTTTAGAATGAGAGTTTTAAGCCAGCGGTAATAGTTCTTAATGGAGGAATACCTGCAGCCCCTGTTTCGGGATCAGATCCATCAAAGTTTGTAACGGTAAACAGATTTTGTGCTCTGACATAAATCTGTGCAGCTGTCATTTTTACACGCGATAGCCATTCGTTGTTAAAGTTGTAGACCAGGGATAAATTTTTAAGACGCGCATAAGCTGCATTGCTATACACTCCGTCTGATAGCTGGTATTTTACGCCGGATAAATAGGCAGACCCTTCGGTGTAAGAGAAAGTACGAGTGGCGATTTTTCCATTTGTTTCCTTGAACAGTGCATAAGACGATGCAGGCATATTAATAGGATTATAGCCTGTCGCAGCGATCAATGATTTTGCACCTTTCTTCATGTTTTTCCCGGTAAACTGGATGAAGATATCCAATTGAAACGCTTTATAACGGAATGAGTTATTCAATCCTCCATAGTAGTCAGGATTTGACTTACCTAAGTAAACATAATCACCCAGGCCATTTTTAGTAAGGCCTGTTTCGGAGCTATATGCGGTGGTCCCGTTGTTGTTAGCATCCAGGAAAGAGGGAAGACTGGTGGTAGCGTCAACGCCCTGGTATTTGTAGCCATGTACTGCACTCATCGATTCGCCTACTACATAGTTGTATACATAGGAGGTACTGATGAGGGAAGGGAATGCGGTCAGTTTGGTATCGGCAAAAGTAATATTGAAAGCAGCTGACCAGGAGAAATTTTTGGTTTTCACTGGTTGAGCGGTCAGGCTATATTCCATACCTTCCTGTTTGATAGTAGCAGGAAGGTTCATATAAGAGGAAGAAAAGCCTGTCACAGTAGCAAGAGGGCCCTGTACCAGCGGATTATTGGTTTTGTTCAGGAACCATGCGCCGGTAACCAGGATCTTGTCATGGAGGAATCCAAGCTCTAGTCCAATCTCTCTTTTATGATTGACCTCCCATTTGAGATTAGGATTGGAGATCCTGCTGGGAATGATCCCCCCTACGCTATTATAGCTATAGTAGCTGGTAGAGTAGGTATCCAGGTATTGATAATTACTGATCTGGTCATTACCAGAGGTACCATAGCTGGCTCTCAGCTTCCCAAAGCTTAGCACCGGACTTAAAGGCTGCATGAACTTTTCCTGCGAAAAGAGCCATGCGGCGCCAATGGAAGCGAAACTACCATACCGGTTATTTTTGCCAAATTTGGAGCTGGCATCCCAACGGTAATTCGCATTCAGGATATATTTATTATCCCATTTGTAGTTGATACGTCCGAATACAGATTGATATTTGTATTCGGATGAGAATGTATAGACACTCAGTTTACCCGCAGCGCTGGGGCTGGTGAGCAATGCATCGGAGGTGTAGTTGGAGGCGACCAGGTAATATGGCTGGTCAAAAGAACTGGACTGAAATGTGGAGCCTGCAAGCACATTCAAAATTCCGTGGCTGATTTGAAGGGAATACTCTGCCTGTGGTTCCACGTTCCAGGTGGTCAGCACATTCTCCATAAAGAGTGCACCGGGCAGCGTATTGTCGTATGGATTGATCGATTTGCTGTAGCTCAGGTTCTGTGAATTTGACAACAGCTTGTTATAGGAAGAGTTGAGTTTAAGATTTAATCCTTTTATTGGTGTATAGCCGAGAGAAATATTGCCGATGATATTGTTATTCTTCATACTATACTGCTTATACATATAAGCCAGTGGATTTTCATAATTAGTAGAAGAGCTGTTTATCCAATATAGATTGCCAGTACTATCATATAGCGGGAAGTTAGGTGCTTTTGTGAGTCCCACCATTGCCAGGTCGTAAGAATATCCTAACCGGACTACGTTATTATTCTTATCCCAGGACATGGTGGCTCCCATGGAGGCGGTGAACTTTCTATCGACGGAAGAATGTGCGGCTGTAAAATGTATTGCACCTCTCTGATAGTTGTAATCACCGGGAATAACTGCTGTTTCCTTGTGATAATTACCACTCAGCAGGAGGTTTGTTTGCTGACTGCCGCCAGTAAAGGAAACGGCTGCATCATTTGTAGTCGCTGCTTTCCCGATCATCAGCTGCTGGAAGTCTGTAGAGTGGGTGGTATCCCATACCATCAGATCCGGGGCAGTGCTGGCAGTAGGTGCGATATTTGAGTTGGCAAAAGCTGTTCTGCGAATTTCCAGGTATTTTTTCAGATCAAGTGCCTGTACGCTATGAACATCGCCTACACGGGTAGAACCGGTAGAAGCACTGACATCGAAACGCGTTTTGCCTGGTTTCCCTTTTTTGGTGGTGATCAGTATCACCCCGTTTGAACCACGGCTACCATAAATAGCGGTAGCATCAGCGTCTTTCAGCACATCAATACTTTCGATGTCTGCCGGATTAATATTGTTTAGCGGACTGCTGCCGAAAGAAGGTTTAAGATAGCCCACATTATTGCCGCCGGCAGTGTAAACAGCTTCCGATGTGAAGGGCACGCCATCAATGATATACAAGGGATTCGTACCGGAAAGGAGGGAGGCGATTCCCCTGATCTGAACAGAGATACCTGCACCTGGCGTACCGCTTTGCTCAGTGATCAGCAAACCGGGTAAACGGCCTGAGAGTGCCTGCAAAGGGTTGGTAACCGGTTGTGACTCGATTTCTTTGGAACTGATAGTGGCAATATCGCCTGTGGAAAAGCGGCGGGTAGTAGTACCATATCCCATTACCTGTACCTCATCCAGCTTACTGCTGCCGGGTTTGAGGCGGACTGCAACAAAACTCCTGCCATTCAGTGGCTGTTCATAGTTATCATAACCTACATAGGATACCTGGATTACAGCGTTTCCCGGTACGGATTTCAATTCAAACCCACCTTGAATATCTGTACTGGTTCCTATTCTCGTATTTTTCACCTTGATAGTGGCACCCGGTAGTGGTGTGTTATCATTTCCTGTGACAATACCTTTAATGATGGTGTCCTGGGTGGCAGCAGGTGCATTCCCCCTGCTACGTTCAATAATGTAAATACTTTTGCCTCCGGAGATTTGAAAAGTAAGTGGTTGATCGCGTAGTACCTCTTCCAGTGCAGATTCCACAGATGCATTTACAAGGTGCACATTTACCGGGTGGCTCTGATCCTTTACCATGTTTACATCGTAGACCAGGTTATATCCGCTTTGTTTCCTGATTTGCTGTAGTGCATTTTCCAGCGGAACTTTTTGAGCAGTAAGGGTAATTTGTGCGATGCCTTTTGAATGAACCTGTAAGCAAGCGGCCAATAAAAGCCAGGCTGTAAGCTTCATAATTAAAAGCGATTTTGGTGACATAAATGGCAATATTTTGCCATTAGCAGTTATCTGCATAATTTTGGTTGTTTGGATATTAAATAATAATTAGTCCCCTAGACTATGTCTCATTTGATGTCCGGCTTTCACCGGTAGTGCTTGGACTCACTACCGGTTTTTTTACCGGAAACTGATAGTTGGCTGATTATGCTGGCTGAATAGTCAATGTTTTGTTCTCCCCATTAATTATATATTTTATATGATAAATCTCTAAAAAACGTAATGCATCCACCAGCGATGCGGACCTGGAAACGCTGAAATAATATTTTTTATCGGGCAAAGTCCCTTTTATTATTACCTGTACATCATACCATCTTTCTATTTCGTGCAGTATAGTAGCGATGTCAGCGTTATGAAAGGTGATGTTGCCGGTTACCCAGGCAATGGTTTCTTCTACATCTGCCTGATTGTTCACTTGTATTTGCTCAGTACCATTATGTATAACGGCTTCCTGTCCGGGTGTCAATAATTGTGATGCCTTACCAGTTTGTACTTTGATGCTACCTGTGACCAGCGTGATCCATGTTGTATTTTCATTGTTGTAGGCGGTAACGTTGAATTTAGTACCCAGTACGACAATCTTTTTATCACCGTTTATGACATAAAACGGTTTTCCTGCTACCGGTGCAATTTCAAACCATGCCCTGCCTGTTATTTCTACACGACGTTCATGCGCATCAAAGGTAACGGGGAATCTCAGGGAAGAAGAGGCATCCAGTAAGATCCTGGTACCATCTTCCAATGTAACCGGGTATTGTTCACCTTTATAAGTAGTGAGAATATTATATCTTACTGCTCCACCTGGCTGCCCTTCATAAATTAATCCTTCCTGTTTATTTCTGACCAATGCATTCCCCTGTCTGGTGAGCAGCCCCTGGTGGGTACTGTCCAGCTTAATTTTGCTGCCGTCATCCAGAGTAAGGGTAGCAGCGGTACTGCCTCCCGGCAGATCGTGCGTAGTGGCAGCGAGTACGCCTTTGTGGGGAGCCGTTTGCCGTTGCCAGTTCAAATAGGCGCCTGCGGCTATGAACAGGAATATGACAGCTGCTGCGGCAGTCCAATATCTTAAACGTGGTCTTGTAACCCGGTTATTACCGGATGCAAATACACGTCTTAGCATTTTTTCACTGTCTATATTATTAATAGTATGGTCGTCGTCCATGTCCCTTTTATCCCACCATTGCTGCATCAGGGACTCTATTAGCACCTTATCTTCATCCCTGAAGGAAGCAATCGCTGCCCAGAATTCCGTTTGCTCTTCCGGCGTAGCTTTCCCTGTCGAATATTTTTCAAAGAGATATGAAAATCTTTCAGGAAATATTTCCATAATAGTTGCCCTTTATATAGTAAGACGTTTAAAAATGAGAGGAGTGGTATTGGAAAGAAAAATTTATTTCCAAAAGTTTATATAGTAAATTATTGCAATACTGTTCAGGCCATGTTGGGATAAAAACGCACGTAAGCTTTTGAGGGCCATTGACATGGTAGTTTTGACTGTTTCGGGAGATAACTGAAGAGCCTGTGCAATTTGTTCATGTGTCATGCCCTGTTCCCGGTGCATAATAAATATTCGTTTTCTTTGTGGGCTTAGATTGTTGATGGCCTCCTGTAATATGCGTTTGGTTTCTGATTCCAGCAGTTTGAAATCAGCATCTGCGACAGTACCTGCAGCCATTTGTGCCGCCACCACAGCCTGTAATTGCTGGCGGTGAGCCGTGAGGCGGAAAAAATCCATGGCTTTGTTATAAGCGACTTTTGAAAGGAATGCCTTTACATTCCTGACTTCAACCAGCAATTCCCGTCCTGTCCAAAGACCGGTGAAAATGTCAGAGGTTAATTCTTCTGCAATCTCAGGGATTTTTGTCATCCTGTGCAAAAAGGAATATATTTTCTCACAATACCTGTGATAAAGCACTGTAAAAGCGGATTCATCACCTTTTGCTATCAGTGGAAGCAACATTTCATCATTATAATAATCATAAGGCGACATATAGTTCCCTCCATTACATGGTCATAAATTTAAAAATATGCAATGGGATTACAAAGGGGAGAACTGCTATTTCTGAGTTTGGAGGGTTATTTATATACAGCTGGTCCAGTTGGGAACTGAGGACTGTTGTTCATGGAATGTTTTCTTCTTTACTTCCTGCTGCATAAAAAGAAAGGGAATAGCCCCTTTGCACTTCCTTTGAAAAAAGGACTAGTTATATAGCTACATCGATATTAATTTGAATACCTCATAAAAAACAACAGATTTCTCATCGACGAGACTGCAAAATTTCCTGTGTTAATGGCCTATTATGGTTACTTATCATGGTAGGCACAAAAACCGGGGAAGGAGTTTACACAAAAAAATTTACACTCCCTTTTTGGGTGTATGCAATTATCACAACCTTTTTCATCTTTTGACACAAAACCTTCTACTTTCTATTACAATAAATACCTTGTAATTAAAATAACCAGACCAACAACAACAACCAACCCTACCGTTCCATTAATATACCCATCATCTTTCAATACTTCCTTAAACGGACGCCGGCATCCAAAAACAACCCAACGTATAAATGCTCCTGGAACTTGAAAAATAACAAGTAATACAACTTCGAAGATTATTTCCAAAATAGTGTCCATGTTATTTATTAATTTTTAATAGTTGACCTTCATTGATTTTATCTGGATAACCCAAATCCAGGGGATACACAGGTGTACTGCTACCGAAGAGTGCCAGGCAAGAAGCGAAAAAAAGTTAGACTTTCATTTTAATATGGCATTTTCGAAAGTAAGCCTGGCTAAGGTTCTTCTCTGGATGAAACTGCCAGATCACCAGAAATCTGCATTTTCTATGAGAAATATCAAAATGGCCAGGTATAATATAGATATCGAACCAACCGAATTTTTTTAAACTTATCACTGGACTTGAATTGTAATAAAGAAG